>NZ_CAUPZM010000006.1:0-98716 GCF_963515975.1 Campylobacter showae | reverse complement strand
AAAATTTTAGGCATGGATCTAAGCCACGGCGGACACCTAACTCACGGCGCAAAGGTAAGCAGCTCGGGTAAAATTTATCAGAGTTTTTTCTACGGCGTGGAGCTTGATGGACGCATAAACTACGACAAAGTGATGGAAATCGCGCAAATCGTAAAACCTAAGATGATCGTATGCGGCGCAAGCGCATATACTCGTGAGATCGAATTTAAGAAATTCCGCGAGATCGCCGATGCAGTAGGCGCTATACTCTTTGCCGACGTGGCGCACATCGCGGGCCTAGTCGTAGCCGGAGAGCATCAGAGTCCGTTTCCGCACTGCGACGTGGTTAGCTCGACGACGCACAAGACGCTTCGCGGACCTCGCGGCGGTATCATCATGACAAACAACGAAGAGTACGCCAAAAAGATAAATTCATCCATCTTCCCGGGCATCCAGGGCGGACCGCTAGTTCACGTCATCGCGGCAAAGGCGGTAGGCTTTAAACACAACCTAAGTCCGGAGTGGAAAATTTACGCCAAGCAAGTCAAAGCAAACATCAAAAAACTAGCCGAAATTTTAGTAAAACGCGGCTTTGATCTAGTTAGCGGCGGTACCGATAACCATCTAGTTTTAATGAGCTTTTTAAATCGCGATTTTAGCGGTAAAGACGCCGATATTGCTCTTGGAAATGCGGGTATAACGGTAAATAAAAATACGGTCCCTGGCGAAACTAGAAGCCCGTTCGTTACGAGCGGTATCCGCATCGGAAGCCCGGCTCTTACGGCTCGCGGCATGAAAGAAGCGGAATTTGAGATCATTGCAAATAAAATCGCCGACGTACTAAGCGATATCAATAACGCCGAGCTTCAAAGCAGGGTAAAAGCCGAGCTAAAAGAGCTTGCGAGCAAATTTATCATCTACGATAGGGCGACTTATTGATGCAGAGCATAGACACCGCGCTAATCAAAATGAACACGAGCCACTACTGGATCAAGCGCGATAATATCGTAAGCAAGATCGAGTATAAGGGTCGGACGTTTTTTAATAAATTCGAGCTCATAAACGAGCCTCTAAGCTATCAGGTGACAAAAGATCACGACGAGGGCAAGATTACCGTCGCGCACTCGCTGATACTGCCGGGCGACAAGGTCGAAAATATCGTCTTTGACTACAACGGCAGGATGCCTGAGCGCTTTTGGCACCGAGCTCAGCTTTTGTTCCGCGAGGAGGGGTTTATAAATTTTACCGCCTACGAGAGCAAGACGCCGGGACACTTGCACCTTTACGTGCACAAGGGCCACACGACGCTAAACGAGGGCTATCAGATCGCAAATAAGCTATCTATGCTGCTTAGTTCGCGTTTGGTTAAAGAGTGGAGAGTGTTTCCGACGATGGAAATGCCGAAAGAATTTAACATCTTGACGTTGCCGTATAAGGTCTATCAAAAAGAGCGCGGCGCAAGCTGGTCAAAACATATGTAAGGAGTAAAAATGGAGTATAACGAGCTAAGAGACATCATGCTTGATAACAACGAGGATAAAAAGAGCAAAAACGTCAAGAGGATCCTCATCCTCGTCGCAGTTTTCGTCATTATCTTTTTAGCTGTTCTCATCGTGATGAAATTTTTAAATTCGCCGGAGACTAACGATCAAGTCGCGCAAACCGACTCTAGACTGGTTTTACCGCCTGAGCCAGACAATACGCGAAGCATCCCGCAGCAAGTGAGTGTGCCTACCACTCCGCCTAGCGAGCCTGCGCCTCAGGTAGCGCAAACTAACGTCCCTCCAGTCGCTCCGCCTCCTCTGTCCGAACCTCAAGCGCAGCAGCCAAATCCTACTTTTGAGCAGGTGCCTATCGTGCCTGAAAATAAAGGTCAAGATAGCTTTGAGGATATGGTAAAAGCGCTCAAGGAAAAAGAGGACAAAAGGCAGCAAGATGCAGGCTCGGCAGCTCCTGCGCCGACCGAGCCTTCTACTATACAGGGTGCTTTAAAGCAAAATGACGCGCCAAACGCTCAACCAAGCGAGCCAAAAGCCGAGCCTAAGCAGCACGTAAACGTAGTAAAGCAAAAAGAGCCTAAACAAGAAAAAGCTGCAAAACAGCCTAAAAACGATGCGGCTAAACAAAAGCCGGCTAAACAAGCTCCTGCAGCTAGCGGCGGCGAGGCTCACAGCGGTAGCTACATACAGGTTTTTGCGGTCAAGCACTTTAACGAAAAAGCACCAGAGCTTGGTAAGCTAAAGGCCGCAGGATACGCGTATAAGCTATATAGGACGAACGTAAACGGTAGCGAGATTATCAAAGTGCTAGTTGGTCCTTATAGCGGCGAGCAGCTAAAAAGCGAGCTTGCTAAAATCAAGCAAAGCGCGGCTTCAAACGCCTTTATCGTAAATATAAAATGATGATTTTTGCCGTTTTCGGCAACCCTATCTCTCACTCCGTTTCGCCGAGGCTACACAACCTAGCTCTCGGCGAGCTGGGTCTATCTCGCGAAGCCCTATATACTCGCTACGAGCTAGCAGACGGCTCGCAACTCATCTCTAAATTTAAAGAACTAAAATTAAGTGGCGCAAATGTCACCGTACCTCACAAAGAAGCAGCGCTAGCGCAGTGCGACGCCCCAGACGAAACGGCTGCTAAAATCGGCTCCGTAAATACTCTCGTAGCTCGCGGCGATAAAATTTACGGCTACAATACCGATGCGCCGGGATTTTTGCGAGCGATAGAGAGTTTTGGACATATAAATTCGGCTCTCATTTTGGGTGCCGGCGGAACGGCTAGAGCGGTCGCATATGCGCTAAAAAGCCGCGGCGTGCGAGTTTGCGTACTAAATAGAAGCGAGGAGAGGCTGGCAAATTTTGCCGAATTTGAAAAATTTAGCTGGATGAATTTTGCCGAATTTAATGGCGGCAAATTTGATCTCGTCGTAAATACGACCTCGGCGGGATTAAAAGACGAAAATTTGCCTGCACCGATCGAGATTTTGCGCCCGATTTTTGATGAAAGCAAATTTGCCTTTGACGTTATTTACGGTAAAAAAACGCCTTTTTTAAATTTAGCCGCCGCTAGCGGGCTCGCGCATAAAGACGGCGCTGAGATGCTACTTTTTCAGGCGGTTTTAGCGTTAAATTTATTTTTCGAGGGCTCGCTTGACGAGGCCAAAATCGAGGCCTCGATGCGAAAAGCCCTTTACTTATCGGCTTCTTCTAGATAGTAATCTATCTGAGCTTTTCTTAAAATCCTGATCAGGTCCGAGCTGCCCGCCACTCCCGTCGGATAGCCAGCCGTCATGATGTAGCTTTTGTCGTCTTTTATGTAGCCTTTTTCGACCGCGGCTTTGATTGATTTGGCCATGAGCGTGTGCAGCCTTTCTTCCTTTTCTATCACGAACGCTGCCGTTATGCCCCAGCAAAGAGTTAGCCTATACGCGGCCTGCTCGTTGTGCGTTATGGCGATGATATCTATGTCGGTGCGGTATCTGGCTAGTTTTGCCGCCGAGCCGCCCGATGAGGTTAGCGCTATTATGCCGTCTACTTTTAGCGCTGAGGCGAGCCTTGCGGTGCTAGATGCCATCATATCCGTATCGTCGTAGCGGTCAAAATCAAATTTGTTAAAAGGATAAATTTGCTGCGTTTGGATTATGGTATTGCTCATCGCTTCTACTACGGCGACCGGGTTTATGCCGACCGCGCTTTCTTCGCTTAGCATGACCACGTCGGTGCCGTCTAGTACGGCATTTGCCACGTCGCTGATCTCGGCTCTAGTAGCTGTTTCGTGCTCGGCCATACTTAGCATCATCTGTGTAGCCGTGATGACTGGCTTAACTGCTTCGTTTGCTTTTTTGATGATGAGTTTTTGGATCGTCGGCACCTTATAGTAGGGCACCTCGATTCCCAGATCTCCGCGAGCGACCATCACGCCGTCGCTGGCCTCGATGATCTCGTCGATATTCTCCACGGCGTCAAATTTTTCTATTTTGGCGTAAATTTGAGCTTTGGAGCCAAAGCCCTTTAGTATCTCTCTAGCTTTTCTTATGTCGTTTGCGTTTTGAACGAAAGAGATCGCGACGAAATGAACGCCGTTTTTGGCGCCAAATTCCAAATCTTTTAAATCTTTAGGCGTGATAACTTCGATATTAAGCTTGGTATTTGGGAAATTTACGCCCTTGTTCGAGCGAAGCACTCCGTCGTTTTCGACTACGGCTTCCACCTGTTGGGCGCTTGCTTGCGTGATTTTGGCGCGGATTTGTCCATCGCATAGGTAGATGTATTCGCCCGTTTTTAGCGCGGCTAAAATTTGAGGCTGATTTATGCAAAGCTTATAGTGATTTTCGTCTATTTGCTCGCCGATTATTTCCTCTTTTACGAAGATAAGCGTATCGCCGATTTTTAGTTTAAATTCGCTTCTGTCTAGCTTGCCGACTCTTATTTTAGGGCCGCAGATATCCTGAAATATGCCTATTTTGCGCCCGAGCTTCGCCTCTACTTGCCTGATTTTGTCGATATTTGATTTGTGATATTCGTGCGTGCCGTGGCTGAAATTTAGCCTAAAAGCATTGACTCCGGCTAAAACTAATTGCTCCATAACCTCTATGGATTCGCTGGCCGGTCCGACCGTGGCTAGGATTTTGGTTTTTTTATTCATGGATGCCCCTTTTTTGCGCAATTTTACCAAATTTTTAAAAAAAATAAGTATAATCGGCCAATTTATTTTAAGGAGCAAAAATGAAAAAGTTTTTAGCGGTTTTGGCTGCTTTCGGTTTAGCGCTAAGCGCGAACGCAGCGGACAAAACCTATAAACTAAAGCTAGCCAGTACCTGGGAGAGCACGACTCCGGTTTTGGGCGACGCGGCGAAAGAGTTTAAACGCGTAGTCGAGACGCTAAGTGATGGCAGGCTAGAGGTGAGGATAGACTATCCGTCTAAGCACAAGGCGCCGTTTGGTATCCTAGACTTCGTTAAGGGAGGTCAGTACGATATCGGCTACACTGCGTCTTATTACTACAAGGGCAAGGACGCAAACACTATGTTTTTCACTGCTGTGCCTTTTGGTATGACCGCGACCGAGCTTCGCGCTTGGTATGAATTCGGCGGCGGCAAGCAGCTAGAGGAAAAAGTTTACGACAAATACAATATCAAAGTTTTCCTTGCGGGGGATACCGGCACGCAAATGGGCGGCTGGTTTAAAAAAGAGATCAAAAGCGTAGATGATCTAAAAGGCCTAAAAATCAGGATCCCCGGCTTTGGCGGCGAGGTTATGGCGCGCGTGGGAGCGACGATAAACACTATCCCAACCGGCGAGCTATACATGGCTCTAGAGATGGGCACGATCGACTCGGTCGAGTGGGTGAGCCCTGCGTTTGATATGGGTCTTGGCTTCCACAAGATTGCTAAATACTACTACACGGGCTGGCAAGAGCCGAGCGGCCAAACTCAGTTTTTCGTAAACAAAAAGACCTACGAGAAGCTACCTGCCGACCTTCAGGCTGTGATCGAGGCCGCGGCTAACGAGGTAGCTAGCATGCTAAATAGCCGCTCGTTCTTTGATAACGCCGAGTACTGGGCGAAGATGAAAGCCGAGTATCCTGATATCGAGGTTCGCTCGTTCCCGCAGGACGTCATGGACGCGCTTAGAAAAGCAAGCGACGAGATCCTAGACGAAGAAGCAGCCAAAGATCCGCTATTTAAGGAGATTTTGGACTCGCAAAGAGCATTTTTGGCTAAAGCTCGCGAGTGGACGAAGATTTCCGAGTTCTCGTATATCCAAAAAACTACGAAATAACTTCTCTCGCTCATTTCGGGCGGCTTAAATTTACGGCCTTCGGGTCGTAAATTTCTCTTTTTGTTCTTTGTTGTATATCAAATTTGATTTTCGGACTGCGTGCTAAATTTAACTAGTTTTGGTAATGGGTTAAATTTGAAGCGGTTTGTCTATTTGAAATACGACGGAAATTTGCTCGCCTAGTCTTAAATTTGAATTCGAGCGAATTTAAAAACGTAGCGTTAAATTTATAAAAAGCCTCACGCGCTTGAGTTAAATTTACAGCTCCGTCCTACTATCAAGCGCCTTCATAAGCGAGAGAAGGTCGATATTTTCGAGATTTACGCCCGTAGGTACGCCTTGGGCTATCTTGCTAAATTTAACGCCCAAACCGCTTAGCTTATCCTCGATAAATATCATCACCGCATCGCTGCTAAGTCCCGGCGTTAGTGCAAAAATAATCTCGGTTACGCCGTTTTGGCGGATGACATCGCGTAGTTTTTCGGTTTGCTCCGGCGTTATCTCCTCGAGTACGAAATAGCGTCCGCGGTAGATCGCGCTTTGCTCGAAAACTAGGATGTCTTTTGGGCTTTCTACGACGGCTAGCAGCTCCTTGTCGCGCGTTTCATCGCTGCAAATGTCGCAAATTTCATCTTCGCTAAGCCCACCGCAAATTTGACATTTGCCAGTAAATCTCACGGCGTCTTCAATGCTTTGCGCGAGCTTTAGTCCGCCGAAGCTATCCTTTAGGCAGACGTGATAGGCGTAGCGCTGGGCGGACTTTTTGCCAACGCCAGGTAGCCGCTCAAAGGCCGCCACGAGTTCGTTAAATTTCTCAAGCCCTTTTTTCAACGCTTTCCTTTGGATTGGTGCAAATTTTAAATGAGTGGAAGCCGTCCTCATAGGAGTATTTTAGACTAAATTTGTGCATGCGGCAGATGTGGTCGATGATGTAAAGGCCTAGCCCCATGCCGCTGCTTTTGCTGCCCTTTTCGCGGATAAAGGCTTGCATGTAGTACTCGATAGGATTTTGTAGCGGTTGGCCTAGATTTCTCACGACGATACCGTCTATGTCGCAAATAACCTGCGCCTTTTTGTCGTCGGCGTATTTTAGGGCGTTATCTATGAGATTTTTTATCGCGAGCGAAAAGAGTCCGAAATCCACGCGCAACAAGATATCTTGGCGGATATCTACGCTCACTTTTTCTTCAAATTTATCGAGCATCAGCATGTCGCGCGCCTGATCAAGGATGTTTGAAAAGTATGACTCCTGATAGTTTAGCGCGTAGTTTTTGGATAGTAGTTGCTCGATCTTGCCAAACTCGTTTATGAGCATATCTAGCCGCTCAAATATCGCTATCAAGCGCGTTTTGTGCGTAGGATTTTGCACCATCTCTGAGACTATGCGCCCCTTGCCGATCGGAGTTTTTAGCTCGTGCATGATCGTGCGTAAAAACAGCTGCCTAGAGCGCAAAAGCTCCCTGATCTTGCTAGCTGCGGCGTCAAATTCTATCGCGACCTTGGCAATCTCGTCGTCGGAGTCGGGTTTGGCGATATTTACGTCCATGTTTCCGGCGCCAAATTTCCTGATATCCGAGCTTAGTTTTTTAAGCGGCATCAGCGACTTCATCACCGAAACGTAGAGCGATACAAGAAGCGCCGTCGTGAGGATAAAACCAACCCAGATCGGATCGTTTATGTTTTTCGTATCGTCGCTTTCGAGTAAAATTTGAAACGAAGGATTTTTGATCTGTAGGTACAAACTATCCTGAAAAAGCAGCGACTGAAATAGTCCCAGCTGCGTTTGCTTGGCAAAGACAGTCTTACCCGTGCTTATGACGTTTGCGACGGTTTTGTCGCTTTTAACGTAGGTTAGTCCAAAATTTCTAAAATAATTAGTCAAATCGCTAGGCGGATTTGATTTTTCGTATGAGGCAATGAGGTAGTTTATCGCGTTTAACTGCTTGTTTTTTATCTTTTCTAACGCATTATCTAGCTGTATGCTCGCAAACGTATAGAACAAAATGCAAACAAGCGAAAACGCCAGCGCGAAAACTACCGAAATCTTCGTGGTTAAGGAGTATCTCATCCTATGAGTTTATAGCCTATTCCGCGTACCGAAAATATATGTTTAGGCGCTTTTGAGCTGTCACCGATCTTGGTTCTTAGTCTGCCGATGATGACGTCTAGGCTCTTTGAGTCCTTGTCTTTTAGGCTTTTGCAGTTATAAACTAGCTGCTCGCGAGAGACTGAAAAGCTGTGCTGTTTGATAAGATAGCTCAAAATTTCATACTCTGCCGGCGTTAGCGTTAGGCTTTCGTTGTTGTAGTAGATTTCGTGTCTGCGCTCATCTATCCTAAATAGCGTATCTACGACCTCTTCTTGCACTTCGTTGGTCTTTTTGTAGCGGCGGATTAGGCTCATTATGCGCGCGTACATTTCCTTTGGATCGTACGGTTTCGGTAGATAGTCATCCGCGCCTAGCTGCAGGCCTACGACTTTGTCGCTGATATCGCTGCGAGCAGAGGAGATGATGATAGGGATGTTGTATTTGCTGCGGATCTCTTTGCACACTTCTAGGCCGTCCATGCCTGGTAAGGTGAGATCTAGGATGAGCAGGTCGAAATTTTTCACTCCGGCGCTTAGTCCCAAATAAGGATCTTCAAAATTTGTTACTTTTATATTAAAATCGCTCAAGTACTCGGATAGGATTTGCGCGAATTCCGGATCGTCTTCAATCATTAAAACATTAATCATTTTAAGCCTTTCAAATAGATTTAACGAAAATGATTATAACCAAAAAAAGTTAAATTTTTTTTCCGAATTTACTATCCTTGTTTAAAATTCTCCCCCGCTTTGAATTTTTATAAATAATAAGCTAAAATCGCCCCTTTAAATATATAAAATTTTAGGAGATTTTGTGGAAATAGACTACTACGAAATTTTAGAAATCAGCAAAAATAGCGACTCTGAAACCATAAAAAAAGCATTTAGAAAACTAGCGCTAAAGTACCACCCGGACCGCAATCAAGGCGACAAAGAGGCGGAAGAAAATTTTAAAAAGGTAAACGAAGCCTACCAGGTGCTAGGCGACGAGGAAAAGCGCGCGATATACGATAGATATGGCAAAGCCGGGCTTGAGGGCAGGGGCGGCTTTAGCTCTAGCGGGTTTAGCGCGGATTTTGATTTGGGCGATATCTTTAACTCGTTTTTTGGCGGCGGATTTGGCCCTGGTGCAAGCAGTCATAAAAGAAGCAGCGACAAATATCCGCTCGATTTAGAGATAGCTCTTAGGATCAAATTTAACGAAGCTGTGTTTGGCACCGAAAAAGAGATAGATTTTACGATCAAAAAGCCTTGCCAGACATGCAAAGGCAGCGGCTCGAAAGACGGCAAAACGCACGTATGTCCGCACTGCGAGGGCAGGGGCCGGATATCGCAGCAAAGGGGCTTTATGAGCTTCGTGCAGGAGTGTCCGTACTGTAACGGCACGGGCGAAACGGTCAAGGATAGATGCTCTGATTGCGGCGGTAGCGGCTACAAAGAAGAACGCCAAAGCGTCAAAGTAAATATCCCCGAGGGCATCGACGACGGCATGCGTATGCGCGTGAGCGAAAAGGGCAACGTCTCCTCAACGGGCGCCAGAGGCGATCTGTACGTGCATATCGAGGTTGAAGCCGACGAGCATTTCGTGCGTCACGAAAGCGACGTTTACATCGAGATTCCGGTATTTTTCACGCAGGCGATTTTGGGCGAGACGATCACGATCCCGACGCTAAAAGGCACAACCGAGCTCAAGCTACCAGTCGGCGCAAAAGACAAGCAGCAGTTCGTATTTGACGGCCTTGGCGTGAAAAACGTAAATAGCAAAAGATACGGCAGGCTCGTAGCTCAAATCTCCATAAAAACGCCAAAAGAGCTAACGGGTGAGCAAATCTCTCTACTAAATCAGCTACAAGAGAGCTTTGGTATCAAGGCAGGCAAAGCAAGCTACGACGAAGAAGAAGACGAAGGAATCTTGGACAAGATAAAAGGGTGGTTTAAGGGCGAAGAGCCTGGCGACAAAGGCAAGAAAAAGGGCAAAAAGGCGTAAATTCAGGTCAAATTTGACTTTTGACGAGTGCAATATTTCGTCAAATTTGCTCAGTCGCTCGGGCTTAAATTTGCGCCGGCTACAAAAGTGGTGCGTTAAATTTGACGTTAAAATACAAGATGAATAAATTTATATTTTTAGCCGCTTTTACGGCTGTTTCTTTAAACGCGGCGGGGTGCGATACGAGCTGGCTGCAAAAAGGTTGCGACGCGGGCGATTTTGAGAGCTGCGACAACTTGGGCCTTGCCTACATCGGCATCAAGCTTGAGGAGTGCGACCTGGACAAAAACTACGAAAAGGCGTTTGCGCTGTTTAAAAAAGCTTGCGACGGGAAGTATGTGCGCGCCTGCGTAAATTTGGGCGTAGCGTATAGCAAAGGCGAAGGGGTAAAAAAGGACGAGCCAAAGGCTGCCAAGCTCTATAAAAAAGCCTGCGATAGCGGTTATCTGCTAGGTTGCGCGAACTTAGGCTCGCTTTATGAGCAGGGGTTTGGCGTCAAAAAAGACGCGCAAAAAGCGGGCGAAATCTGGCGCAAAGCCTGCGAGGCAAAGGACGGGATGTCTTGCTTTAACCTCGGCGTACTCTACTACAACGCGATGCTTGGCGAAAAAGACGTAACTAGCGCAAAAAACTATCTGCAAAAGGCGTGCGCTTACGGCTGGAAAGATGGTTGCGACGCGGCGCAAGCGGTAGAAAAAGCCGCGAAACGCTAAATTTGTCGAAGCAGACCTTCTCGGCGGCGCGGAATTTAAATTTGCGCTACGTAATCGCTCGCGTAAATTTTAGGTTTAGCGATCAAATTTGATTGCGTTTTGTGTCAAATTTGACGGATTGATTTGCAAATAACTGCGGCGAAATTTACTCAAAAACGGCAAGCCAAAATTTACGCTTCCAAATTTGACAAAAACGAACGCGTTAAATTTGGCTCAAAATTTGAGAGCAAATTTACAAAATTAGCCCGAGATTTCTTCAAATTTCACTCTCTTTTAGTTGCTCGATTTTAGCCGCCACGCTCCTATTCGTCACCTTTTCTATCTCCTCGCTCGTTGCGGTCATTATTGCTTCAAAGCTGCCGTAAAATTTAACGAGCTTTACGATGCTGCCAGCCGATACGCCCGCGTCTGCTAGCTTGCTAGCGCCTAGATCCTCCTTGCGCTTGGTTTTTTGATGAAAGGTAATGGCAAATCGGTGCGCCTCGTCGCGAAGTCGCTGGAAAAACTGTAGCCGTCTGTCGCCCGTTGGTAGCGTAAATACGCCGCCACTAGCGTAAATTTTATCCCTCGCGCCGCCTTTTGCGCGGTGGGCTTTGGCGTCTATTTTTTCTTTTGATATGGCTAGTATATCGACATTTGCGCCGCTACTAGCGATGATGTCCGAGGCGAGGTCCAGTAGCGCCTGGCCGCCGTCGATGAGCCAGAGATCGGGCGGACTAAGCTTGTCAAACCGCAAAGCGCGCTCTGTAAGCATCTGGCGCATCTGATCGTAGTCGTTTGCGTGGGAGAGGTGCATGTGGCGGTAGTGCTCTTTGGCGAAGTTGCCGTGCTCAAAGCGCACCATCGCGCCGACCGCGGCCGCGCCGAACATATGCGAGTTGTCAAAAGTCTCGATGGCATACGGCGCGCAGGCTAGGCCGAAATACTCCTTTAACTCGTCCAAAAATGCGTCGTCGTGGGTTTTTAGGTATTTTTGGATAAAGATTTGCGCGTTTGTTAGCGCCATTTCGCAGATGTGCTTTTTCTCGCCGATTTTAGGCACGGAGATGCTAAATTTACGGCCGTGACGAGCGGTCAAAATCTCCTCTACTAGACTTGCATCCTCAAATGCTTCGAGTGCGTAAATTTTGGCGCTCACGACGGGCGCGCCTGCCGGGAAGCTCTCTAAAACGATTTGTTTGTACGCGTCGTTTAGGTCGCCTTGCGAGCTCATTTTGGCGTTCGTGATATTTTGATACACGCCGCTGATTTTGCCGCCGTGCACGCTAAAACGCACCGCGCAAAGCAAATTTTGCTCCGCGCCCACGGCAAAAACCTCAAAATCCTCAAGTTTAGCCAGATCGACCTCGATTTTGACGTCTAGATCCTTGATCGCGTTGATCTTATCGCGCACGAGGGCGGCTTGCTCGTAGTTTTCGTTTTTGGCATATTTGTTCATCAAATTTACGAGCTTTGGCAGCATAGAAAGCGGATTGTTTAGCGCCGCGATCGCGCCCTCTACGACCTTGGCGTAGTCTGCGGGCGAAATTTTACTGATAAGCGGGGCCTCGGAGTAGCCGATCTGATAGGGCAGATATGCGCCCGTGGCTTTGAGCGCGCTTTTGCTTTGCACGAGTTTAAAGCTCAGCCTTAGCGCATCTAAAAGCTCGCGCGCGCCGCGAAAATACGGCCCGAAATACCTGACGTTTTTGCCTTTGACGATCTTGCGCGTGATCTCAAAGCGCGGGAAATCCTCGTCCAAATTTACGTAGATGTACGGATAGGTCTTATCGTCGCGCAGCAAGATGTTGTATTTTGGCCGTAGCTGCTTGATGAAGGAGTTTTCCAGTATCAGCGCGTCGGCTTCGCTGGGAGTCACGATATACTCGAGGTGTACGGCCTCGCTGATCATCTTGTGGATGTGCGGGCTAACCTTGGGCGAGGGGGCGAGACTTGGCGTAAATGAAAAGTAGCTTTTGACGCGGTTTTTTAAAATTTTAGCCTTGCCGACGTAAAGAAGCTTGCCGGCCTTGTCGAAATACTGATAAACGCCGGGCTGGGCGGGTAGCGAGCGGATCTCGTCGATTAGCAAAATTTGACTCCCGCTAGTAAATTTGAGCTTTTGCCGTTTGGGGTTAAATTCGGCCGAATTTGCTTCATCGCGCCCCGCTTGATTCTTTGGCTAAATTTTGCTTTATAGCAAGGCGAATTTTTTCAAATCCTTCGAAAATCCGCTCGCTTTTGGCTAAATTGACAAACTCTCCCTTGGCCGGCTCGGCGTAGGTAAAAATTCGCTTTTTTTCGTATGGGTCGGTCGCTTTTTTAAATTTTAAATGCTTTGTCACAAAAAATTTAACGTCCGTTACGCGAGCGAGCCTGCCGTCAAAATTTACGCTAGAATAGATTTTTAATAAGCCTTTTAACATTTTTATACTACTATCGCTTTTTAATTCCTGAAGTCCTAACGGATGAAACAGGGCGAAAAACAAAACTCCGTTTTTCTCGTAGCAAAAGGCGATGAGTCTGCGATGATTTAGGCTTAAAAGCTGTAAAAATTCCCCGCATTCGCTACGGTTTTTTAATTCTTTATAAAAAGGATTATCAACAATATGTCGAATAATAGTCTTAGCGTCTTTCATAAGGCGATTTTAGCATTTTTTTTGTTAATTTTTATAGCGGGCTGCGGCCACAAGGGCGATCCGTTCTACGAAGCGCCGTCCGAGCCATCAAACAGCAAAACCGAAAAAATAAATAAACTATAAATTAAGGAGAGTAAATGAAGATCGTCGGACTTTTGAGTCTGTTTTTCGCTTTGGCCTTTGGTAGCGGCGACGCTGCGGGCGAGGCTTTAAATTTAACGACTACGTGGGTGGGTATCGCGAGCCTAATTATTTTCGTGGTGGGATATTTTTTCATCGCTACGGAGGAAAATTTTCACATCGATAAGGCTAAGCCGGCCATATTTATCGGCACTTTTATGTTCTTGCTCATCGGCTTTTATATGCTGGCAAACGGCCTAGATGTGCATTTGCTACAAAATGAGGTAAATCACCTGATTTTAGAGATTTCGCAGATCGTATTTTTCCTCATGGTTGCTATGACCTATATCGAGGCGCTTATCGAGCGAGACGTGTTTAATGCGCTAAAATACAACCTCGTCTCAAAGGGCTACACATACAAAAGACTCTTTTGGCTAACCGGCGTTTTGGCGTTTTTCATCAGTCCCGTCGCCGACAACCTAACTACCGCTCTCATCCTCTCCACGGTACTTTTAACGATAGATAGAAATAATACGAATTTCCTAGTTGCGGGAGCGATAAACATCGTCGTCGCCGCAAACGCGGGCGGCGCATGGAGTCCGTTCGGCGATATCACGACTCTGATGGCTTGGGCTGCGGGCAAAGCTCCGTTTATCGACTTTTTCGCGCTTTTCCCGGCTTCGTTTATCGGCTGGCTAGTTACTGCTTTCTTGCTAGCGCGCATCGTACCTGCGGGTAGCCCGCACTTTGATCCTGCGACAGAGCCGAAAGTAAGCATCAAAAAAGGCGGCAAAGTCGTTATCGGTCTTGGCGCATTTACGATATTTTCGGCAGTTATGATGCACCAGCTTTTCCACTTGCCTGCGATGTGGGGCATGATGTTTGGCTTCTCGCTTCTTAGCATCTATACCTATATCTACAAAAAAACTAATAAAAACGAAGAGCCGATGCACGTCTTTCACTATATGTCAAAGATCGAAAACAACACGCTCTTCTTTTTCTTCGGCATCCTTGCCGCCGTCGGCGCGCTACACTTCGTCGGATTTTTGAACTACGCCGTTTCTCTTTATGATAAATTCGGCGCCACTGCCGTAAATATCGGCGTCGGCTTCCTATCTGCAATCGTGGATAACGTCCCTGTTATGTCTGCCGTACTAAAAGCAAATCCTATGATGGGCGCGGATGTGGGCGAAAATTTAAGCCAGTGGCTGCTAGTTACCTTGACTGCGGGTATCGGCGGATCGATGATAAGCTTCGGTTCTGCCGCAGGCGTTGGCGTTATGGGCAAACTAAAGGGCATCTATACCTTCGGTGCGCATATGAGGCTTGCTTGGACTGTAGTAGTCGGCTACGTAGTATCCGTGGCGATTTGGTACGTGCAGTTTGAAATTTTGCATTTATATTTTTAAAGGACGCTCATGAATAACACGATAATAGTTTTGGATTTTGGCTCGCAGTATACCCAGCTCATCGCTAGACGCTTACGCGAGCAGGGCGTTTATACCGAGATTTTGCCTTTTAACGTCAAGGTCGAGGAGATTAAAGCGAAAAAACCAAAAGGCATAATCCTAAGCGGCGGTCCTGCTAGCGTTTATGCTCCGGATGCGTATTTTTGCGACGAGGGCGTATTTAAGCTAAAGCTACCGATTTTAGGCATTTGCTACGGCATGCAGCTTTTGGCGCATAAATTCGGCGCCGAGGTCGCTCCAGCTTCTCACAAAGAGTACGGTAAGGCAAGCCTAAACGCTCTAAAATCCCATCCGCTCTTTACCGATACGCCTGAAAAGCAAATCGTCTGGATGAGCCACTCCGACCTCGTAAAAAACCTACCTAACGGCTTTGAGGCGATCGCGACTAGCGAAAATTCGCCTTATTGCGTATTTGGCGATGAAAAACGCAAATTTTACGCTCTGCAGTTTCATCCGGAGGTGCAACACAGCGAGTTCGGTACTCAAATTTTAAAAAATTTCGCCAAATATATCTGCGGCTGCGAAAGCACGTGGAATATGGGCAGTTTTGCCAAAAACCAGATCGCTAAAATCAAAGAAACCGTGGGCAACAAAAAAGTCCTTTGTGCTGTTAGCGGAGGCGTGGATAGCTCTGTTACCGCCGCGCTTTTAGCCGCTGCGATACCGCAAAATTTGATCCTAGTTTTCGTCGACAACGGACTACTTAGGACGGGCGAGCGCGAGCAGGTCGAGGCGACTTTTAGAACAAAGCTTGGCGTGGAGCTAGTTAGCATAGATGCGAGTAAAATTTTCCTAGAAAGGCTTGCTGGCGTAACAGATCCGGAGAGAAAACGCAAGATAATCGGCGAAACTTTTATTGAAATCTTTGAAAAAGAGGCCAAAAAGCACGATAATGTCAAATTTTTAGCCCAAGGCACGCTCTATACCGACATTATCGAAAGCTCGGTCGTAGGCTCGAGCAAGACGATCAAAAGCCACCACAACGTGGGCGGGCTGCCTGATTGGATGAGCTTTGAGCTGATCGAGCCCTTAAGAGAGATTTTTAAAGACGAAGTACGCCAGCTCGGTCTTGAGCTAGGTCTTTCGCGCGAGCTCGTGTTCCGTCACCCATTCCCCGGTCCGGGCCTTGCGATCCGCATAATGGGCGAGGTAAATACGCCGAGCCTCGAGCTGCTACGCAAAGCCGACGTGATCCTACGCGACGAGCTAAAATCAAGCGGCTGGTATAACAAAACATGGCAAGCGTTTTGCGTGCTGCTAAACGTGCACTCAGTAGGCGTTATGGGCGATAACCGCACCTACGAAAACGCCGTGTGCATACGCGTAGTGGATGCCAGCGACGGTATGACGGCTAGCTTCTCGCGCTTGCCGTACGACCTGCTAGAAAACGTCTCACGCCGTATCATAAACGAAGTAGACGGCATCAACCGCGTAGTTTACGACATCTCGAGCAAACCGCCTGCAACGATAGAGTGGGAGTAAAATTTAGGCGTTTTTGCGCCTAAATTTTATTTTAAAACGACTCAAATTTGACAAAAAGAGATAATCCTTATCAATAAATCGTCCAAAAACTTTAGCTACAATGACGCGTAAATTTACGAAAGGAAGAAAAATGAGTAAAATTTATAATCTAAACGCTGACACGAAAGTGATCGCAAAAAGCGTCGTTAGCAAGAGAATTTTTGATTGCGAGAACGCTCACGTCGACGTGTTTGCTTTCGATACGGGCGAGGAGCTAGATCACGAGATGCTATTTTGCGACAGCCTCGCGTGGGTCGTAGAGGGCGGCGCGAGCCTGCACTACGGCGAAAAGCAAATGCATCTAGGCAGCGAACAGGCCTGCCTGATAGAGAAAAAAGTATGGCGAAAACTAGTTTTCAATGAACCGACGAAATACGTCTCAATCGATTTTAAGGAGGACTTAATGATAGATCATTTACCTAAGGCGGCTATTTTTAGCCTAGTGGACGCAGTCGAATACGAAGAGGGCAAAATCGTGAGCAAAACGCTCGTCAAAAACGAAAGCGGCTCGATGTCGCTACTATCGTTTTCAAAGGACCAACAGCTCTCTACTCACGCGGCTCCGGGCGACGCGCTTTTGATCGCGCTTGACGGCGAGATGAAACTAACTATAGGCGACGAGCATTTTGATATCAAAAAGGGCGATACCATCGTGCTTCCGGGTAAAATCCCGCACGGACTAAAGATCCCGGAAAAATTTAAAATGTTGCTTATCGTAACAAAAGATAAGATGTAGAGTTTCGGGGCGATTGCCCCGACTCGTTTAGGAAATATATGGCAAGATTTATAATAGACGATGAAAACATAAGCGTAGATAATCTAGCGACGCTAAAAAAGCTAGGAGAAAAAGATAAAATTTATATCGTAACTAACGATAGACAAAAGCTAAGCATCTCCGTTTTGGCGTGGTTTTTGGCGCGAAAAATCAAAATAAAAATCATACTCCTACAAAGCGCTCACAAGGATTACGCCGATAAAATAATTACGTTTCTAATGGGCAAACTCTCGCGCAAAAAAGGCAAAATTTACATCGTCAGTAACGATAAATTTTACGACGATGTGATAGAGTTTTTTAATAAACAAGATAAAAACGGCGGCAAATTTCATAAACTCAAATTTGACTTCAACCGCTCGCATACGGCACAGCTCATAGAAGAAAATCAAGACGAAATCGCGATCTTGATACGAAACTCAGGTAGCCTGAGCGAGCTTCATATGAAATTTATCTCAAAATTCGGCAGCAAAAACGGCGCCGGCGTGTATAACGCGTTAAAAGAGGATGCGAGGAAAATTTACAAAAAACCTCAAATAGAAAACTCGCAAAAAGGCGAAGTAAAGCGTATTGCAGCACCAAATTCCGCAAAATCTAGGCCGGCAACTCAAGGCGACGAGCAAAAATTTGACGAGCGAGAAAAACCGCAAACCGAGTCAAATTTAAGCGGCGAGATTTTACAGGCTCAAATCGCCCAGACAAAAGAGCAAAATTTAGAAAATAGCTCGCAAATCGCGCAAAATTCGGAGTTCGAAAAACCGCAACCTTTAGAGAGCGAAAACGGCGCGGCGACAAATAATGAAAATTTGCAAGAGGCAAAGGCCGTAGAAGCAAATTTGAGCGATGATCTAGGTCCTGCCGAGCAGCCAAAAGACGCGGAGCAAAATTTAAGCGACAAAGCTTTTAGCGAGGATATTAAAGCGGATGAAAAAGGGCAAAATTTATCAAACAAGCGTCCGCCGCAAAAATCAAAGCAAGCTCCCGCGTCGCAAAACGAGGCAAAAAATAAAGCTGAAAATGCGGCAAAACCGCAGCTTTCTATCAAGATAGACGAGGTAAAAAAGCAAGAGATTAGAAAAATTGCATTCGAGAGTAAAAATTTGGGCGATTTTCACAACGGGCTGGTGAAAAAATACGGCGCAGACGATGCCGGCAAGTTGTATAAAGCGCTAAAACAAAAGACAAAAGAGTATCTAAGTAGGCGCGACGCGGCGAAATAAAATTTGCTTTTTGCTGCAGCTTTTAAAATTTGAGGATTTGCGGTAAAATTTGGTCGTAAAATCATAAATTTAAGGGCGAAAATGATCTATCTGGTCGGGTCAAATTTGGAATTTGAGGGCGTAAAAACGCTGGTTTTAAACGAGATCAAATTTAATAGATTTAGCGTAAATTTGGCTGAATTTGACGCACTGGTTCTAACCTCTAAAAACTCCGTAAACGCGCTAAAATTTAATCAAATTTTGCCCGCTAGTTTGCAAATTTACTCCATCGGCGACGGCACTAGCCGCGCAGCTAGCGAGCTTGGCTTTGCTCAAATTTACACTGCAAAAAACGCTCACGGAAACGACTTTGCCGCCGAGATTGCACCGCTTCTAAAGGGCAAAAAAACGCTATTTTTAAGAGCACGCGAGACGGCTTCGAGCGTGGGCGAAATTTTGAGAGAGAACGGCGTAAATTTGACGCAAATAATCGCTTACGAAAACGTTTTTAAACCGCTTAACGAGGAGCAAAAACCGCCCAAAAACTCTATGATTATTTTTACGGCTCCCTCGGCGGTGCGAAATTTTACTCGAAATTTCGGCTGGGATGAGAGCTATAAAGCCGTCGCTATCGGGCTTACGACGGCAAAAGAGCTGGAAATTTTTGCCTCGCCCTCAGTGAGTGCTCAGCAAAATATAAATTCCTGCGTAAGCCTCGCAAAAACGCTACTTTAAGCTAAAATTTTATATAATAACCTTGCCTGAGTGATTTGGCAGCGTATTTTTATAGGGTCCAACACATTAGTATCGGCGAAGATGTGCGGAACTGTGTGACGTGGCTTCGTTTGAGCGTGCGAGCGCGAGAAGTTGCGACCTAAAGGAACCGCCTATTTGCAAGGTTGGCTTTGAATTTTCGGGCCACTTATATGCGCACCGTTCACTTGGGTTTTTATTTTTGGAGAAATTATGAAAATTTTGATAATCGGAAGCGGCGGGCGCGAGTACTCCATAGCTCTAAAACTTCAAGAATCCCGCAAACACGAGCTTTTCTTTGCTCCGGGCAACGGAGCCACCTCAAAACTCGGCACGAATCTAAACCCCAAAGACTATAATCAGCTCGCAGAATTTGCCGAGACGGAGCAGATAGAACTAACGATCGTCGGTCCAGAAGCGCCGCTAAGCGACGGCGTCGTGGATATCTTTAAGGCGCGAAATTTAAATATTTTCGGACCGAGCAAGGCTGCGGCCAGGCTTGAGGGTAGCAAGGCGTTTATGAAGGACTTTTTGGCTAGAAACGCTATCCGAACGGCGGCCTATCTAAATACCGACGATTACGACGCTGCGGCTAAATTTATCGACTCTCTTGCCGCTCCGGTCGTCGTTAAGGCCGACGGACTGTGCGCGGGCAAAGGCGTGATAATCGCGCAAAGCCGCGAGGAAGCAAAGGCCGCGGCTAAGGGTATGCTAAGCGGAGAGAGCTTCGGCGAGGCGGGCAAACGCGTGGTCGTGGAGGAGTTTTTGGACGGATTTGAGCTTAGCTTTTTTGCGATTTGCGACGGCGAAAATTTCGTTAGCCTGCCTGTAGCGCAAGACCATAAGCGCCTAAAAGATAACGACGAGGGACCAAATACCGGCGGCATGGGCGCCTACGCCCCTAGTCCGCTAGCAAGCCCCGAGCTAATAAAACAGGTCGAAGAAGAGGTCGTAAAACCGACTCTAAAAGGCATGAAGGCCGAAGGAAATCCTTTCTGCGGCGTGCTTTTCGTGGGGCTTATGGTGGTTAAAGGCGTGCCGTACGTGCTTGAGTTTAACGTGCGTTTCGGCGATCCTGAGTGCGAAGTGCTAATGCCGCTGATCGATGGCGATCTGGGCGAAATTTTACTAAACGCGGCGAAAGGCGATCTAAAACCCGTAAAGCTAAAAGACGAATTTGCCGTCGGAGTCGTGATGGCTAGTAAAAATTATCCTTTTTCAAGCTCGCCTAGGGCCAAAATCAGCGTAAAAAACGTGCCTAAAAACTCGCACATAGCATTTGCCGGCGTGAGCGAGCAGGGCGGCGAGATATATGCCGACGGCGGACGAGTGCTCGTGTGCGTGGGGCTTGGTAAAAGCATAAAACAAGCGCAACAAAAGGCCTATGAGCTTTGCGAAAACGTAGAATTTGACGGCGCGCAGTACCGAAAAGATATCGCATGGCAAATGCTAAAAGGGCGCGAATGAGCAGGAGCGTCATAGATAAGCTCGAAAACGAAAATATCACGCTCGCTAGCGTCGGCAAAAGAGCCGTCGCATGGGGGATAGATAAATTTCTCATCTCGTTTTTGTTTTATGCCGTTTACTACGAGAAATTTGACGGTCTAGACTACGAGCAGATCAGTGCACTAGCTATGGAAATGATACCGCAGATAGTCTTGCTCGAGGTTATTTACCAGACGTTTTTTACGTGGTACTGCGGCGCTAGTATCGGCAAGGTCGCGATGAAGATCGTGTGCGTGGATATCGATCTGCTTGATAAGCCTGACTTGTTAAATTCTTTCACTCGCTCTTTGGTACGCATTATCAGCGAAAACGCATTTTTCCTAGGTTTTGCTTGGGCGTTTTCAAATCCATTATTTCAAACGTGGCAAGATAAGGCCGCAAAAACGGTAGTTATAAATGTTTATTAGAATTTTCTTGACGCTTATTTTCGGGGCTTTTAGTTGCTATGCCGTTCAAAATTTCGAGCTTTTAGCCGATGACGTAAAGCGCGACGACGGCGTTGTTACGGCGGATAAAAACGTGCTTATTTATTCGCAAGATTATTTGATGAGCGCGGATAGAGCCGTTTACGATCAGCAAAAAGAGATTTTGGAGCTTTTCGGTAACGTAAATTTGATAAGAAATAAGGACGAAATCTCGCGCTGCTCGTACGCAAAGATCGATCTAAACAGCAAAGATAGTAACTACGAGACGCTATTTATGATGAACCGCGACATGGAAGTGTGGATGCAAAGCGACGAGAGCAACAGTACGTCCGAATTTTACAGAGTAAACGGTGCGGTCGTATCAAGCTGCAACGTCCAAGACCCAGACTGGAAGATCAAATTTAGCAGCGGCAAACTAAACCGAGAGAGTAAATTTTTACACCTTTTTAACCCCGTATTTTACGTCGGAAACGTCCCCGTGTTTTATCTGCCGTATTTTGGCTTTTCAACCGATACTCGCAGACGTACCGGGCTTTTGCCGCCGGAGTTTGGTTACGGTAAAAACGATGGATTTTACTACAAACAACCGATCTATATCGCCGAATACGACAGCTGGGACTTACAGTTTGATCCGCAAATTCGCACTAGACGCGGTACGGGTATCTACGGCACGTTTAGATTTGCCGATTCGCCCTATTCTAGAGGCTCGGTGACGCTTGGTGCTTTTAGAGATACCGAGGGCTACCGCCAAAGACAGATCGAGAAAAACTCGCTAAGACTCCCTCTGAAAAACAAAACGCATAAAGGCGCTGATATAAAATATGAGCGAGATAGACTCGTTAAGCACTTAATAAACGAGGATTTACAGGAAGGCTTATGGCTCGATGCGACGGCGCTAAACGACGTCGACTATATAAATTTGAAAAAACGAGGCTCGGGTAGCGACGATAACCCTCTCGTAACCTCAAAACTAAACTATTTTCTAAGCAGCGACAAGCACTATTTCGGCGCATATGCTAGGTACTACACGGATACCTCAAAAATCGGTAGTCCAAACGAAAACAAAGATACGCTTCAAGAGTATCCGAGCTTTCAGTATCATAAATTTACCGACAACTTCATCTTGCCGAACGTGCTTTATTCTGTCGATCTCTACTCGCATAACTACACGAGAAAAATCGGCGTAAAAGCGACGCAGTACGAATTTAACCTGCCGGCTTCTTTTCACCTACCTTTAGCGGACGATTATCTTAAATTTTCGTATTATCACTATTTATACGCCACTCGTGTGGACTATACAAACAAAATGTACCGCCCGACCGGAGATGAGGACAAGAGTGCAAACTACATAGAAAACTACCACAAACTCTCGCTCTACACCGACCTAGCTAAGGCTTATGAGAGCTTTTATCATAGTTTAAATTTGGGCGTAGATTATGTGGTTAAGGCATATAATGAAGGCGACTTGCCAGACAGATACGAGACGGCCGAAGATGACGGCAACGTATACGTCTATGATATGCTCGGACGAAAACATCAGAGCTTCATCAACCCTCAACACACTAGAGATGAAATTTTGGCTAGAGCGACGCAGTATTTCTTTAACGAAGACGGAAGGAAATTTTTACGCCATACGATTTCGCAGGGTTATTACACCAAAGAAAACAAGCGCTCAAATTTGAAAAACATCATCGGCTGGTATCCGCTGGCGAATTTGTCTTTTTACAACAGACTTGAGTATTCGTACGTGAATAAATACTTTGAAAAAGTCCAAAGCGGCGCGAGCTATACGCACGATAAATTCGGCGCTAGCCTCTGGCACACTATGCAAAGAAAAAATGCGCAGGAAAAACAAAACTACTTGCACCTAAACGGTTACGTCGAGCTTCCGCATAACTATAGACTATTTAGCGGTACTCAGTACGACCTCGAGCGCGACTATAACAAACAGTGGCAGCTAGGCGTCTCTCACCGCAGAAAGTGCTGGAACTACACCTTCGTCTACGAAGAGGAGCTTGAACCGATTACTGTTAAAGGAGGAACAGCCGCCAAAAAATCAAGAGGCGTTTACTTCTTTATAAATTTCTATCCGATGGGCGGCGTGCATTACGACTTTTCGGTAGGACAGACAACGCAGGGCGGCAATGAGTAGCTACGAAGACTTTATGTTTGAAAATCAGCTCGAAGCAGCCGATAAGCTACTTGAAATTTTGCCCAAAAAAGAGCTGGTCGCGGGCGAATATCTGATGATATGTAGCTCTATAGACTCGGTCATCATGGTCGATAGCGTGGCTCGCGGACTAAATTTGAGCTACGAGATTTTATTCTGCGAGCGCATTTTTGCGCCGAATAACCCCGAGTGCGAAATAGCGATGGTTAGCGAAAAGGACGACGTGGTGCTAAACGACGAGCTGATTCGGAGCTTTGGCATTAGCTACGACTTCGTTTACGGCGAGGCTGACCGTAAGTACGACGAAAAGATCCTAAAAAACGTCTATAAATTTAGAAAAGGCAATCTAATCGGCGATCTAAAGGATAGAAACATCCTGCTCATCGACGAGGGCTGCGAGACGGGACTCACGGCGCTAACTTGCCTAAAAACGCTCATGCGCGAGCGGGTAAAATCAGTCACATACGCTACGCCGCTCATAGCTACCGACGTCGCCGCAGCTATCGCGCCGCTGGTGGATGAAATTTACGCCGTGCACAAGATCGCAAATTTTATCGAAGTGGATTTTTACTACGAAAACAAAATCGAACCAAAACCAGAAACCGTGCTTTCCATATTAGAGGAGAGTCCGTTTTATATACCATTACAAAAACAAGGAGATATTAGGGCATGCAGTATTCAATAGAAGTCAATAATCAAGTTGAAATTTACGATATAGACAAAGTCGCCAAGCAAGCTAGCGGCGCAGTGCTTTTGCGCGTAAAAAACACCGTCGTTTTAGCCACCGTCGCTCGCGAAGATACGCAAGTTAGCGAGGATTTTTTACCGCTAACGGTGCAATATATCGAAAAAACGTACGCAGCGGGTAGGATTCCCGGCGGCTACGTAAAAAGAGAAACCAAGCCGGGGGATTTTGAGACGCTAACTTCGCGTATCATCGACCGTTCGCTTCGTCCGCTCTTTCCAAAAGGCTACGCATATCCGACGCAAATCGTCGTTATGGTGCTATCTTGCGATCCGGAAGTCGATCTGCAAGTCGTCGGTCTAAATGCCGCTTCGGTCGCGCTTTATCTTAGCGACATCCCCGTAAATGCGCCTGTTTGCGGCGTGCGCGTGGGATATATAGACAACAAATTTGTGATAAACCCTAGCAACTCCGAGTTAAAAACTTCGGCGCTCGATCTTTACGTAGCAGGCGTTAAAGACGAGCTTTTGATGATCGAGATGAGAAGTATCGCGACGGAAAAAGACGAGATAGTGCCTATCGCGCTAGATCCTATGATGGATCCAAATTTGGGCGGCGGTGTGATAGCGATGCAGGACATGAATGAATTTAGCGAAGATCTCATCGCGGAGGCGATCGCGGAGGCGGGCAAGGCTATACTTCGCGCCTCAAATGCTTACGAGGAGGCGTTTAGTCAGCATAAAAAAGAAGACGCGCAGCTAGAGCTAAAGCCGGAGATCGAAAACGAGAGCGTCGCGGTTTATCTAAACGAATTTTACAAAAATGATGTAAAAGCTGCGATAAATCAGATGGCTAAAAGCGAGCGCGCCAGCGAGCTAACAAAGATCGCTAAACAAATCTTGACCGACGAAGTAGCGCAAAAAGAGGGCTGGGAGGAGGAGGTCATCTCTAACGTCCTAGCTAAATTTAAGAAAAAGATCGTCCGCGAGCAGATCATAAACGAGGGCGTACGCGCCGACGGCAGAGGGCTCAAGGAGGTCCGCCCGATCAGCATCGAGACGAATATCCTGCCAAACGCTCACGGCAGCTGCCTCTTTACCCGCGGCCAGACGCAAGCACTCGTGGTGGCGACTCTAGGCACCGACGGCGACGCGCAGATGTATGATATGCTAACGGAAAAAGGCGCCGTGACGGATAAATTTATGTTTAACTACAACTTCCCGGGCTTTAGCGTCGGCGAAGCTAGTCCGCTAAAGGCTCCGGGCAGACGCGAGCTGGGTCACGGCAATCTCGCTAAACGCGCCCTTGCACCTAGTATCGACGTAAATTCGCCTTATACCATTAGACTCGTGTCAGAAATTTTAGAAAGTAACGGCTCTAGCTCGATGGCTAGCGTTTGCGGCGGTTCTTTGGCGCTAAGGGCTGCAGGCGTCGATACACCAAAACTAGTAGCTGGCGTTGCGATGGGACTGATTTTTGAGGGCGAGAAACACGCTGTTCTAACCGATATAATGGGGCTAGAGGATCACGACGGCGATATGGACTTTAAAGTCGCAGGTAGCAAAGACGGCATAACCGCGCTTCAGATGGACATAAAGCTGGGCGGTATCAGCCTTGACGTGCTAAAAGAGGCGCTTTTGCAGGCGCGCGAGGGCAGGCTGCATATATTAAATTTGATGGAAAAAGCAAACGAAAATATCTCCGTAAACGAAGACATATTGCCTAAACTAGAGCTTTTTAGCGTTGATCCTGGCAAGATCGTGGACATCATCGGGCAAGCCGGCAAAACGATAAAAGAGATCATCGAAAAATTTGACGTCGCCATCGATCTTGACCGCGAAAAAGGCGAGGTAAAGATCGCCGGTGCGCAAAAATCAAGCGTAGATGCGGCTAAAGATTACATCATACAAATCGTCTCAAAAGACGGCGGCAAGGGCTTTGGCGGCAAAAGAGGCGGCAGAGACGGCAAGCCTCACAAAACGCCTGAATTTAATGTCGGAGACGAATTTGAGGGCGAAGTAAAAAGCGTGGTAGAATTTGGCGCCTTTATCGGGCTTCCGGGCGGCGTGGACGGACTTTTGCATATCTCAAAAATCAAAACGCCTCTAAAAGCCGGCGATAAGGTCAAAGTAAAAATCAGCGAGCAAAAAGGGCACAAAATTTCCCTTTCTCTAGCGCAATAAATTTAAAGGAGAACCGATGCAGTATAAAAAAATATTTTTCCCAATCGGCGCGGGCGACGACGTAAAAGAGCGTATCAGAGGAGCTTTGCTGGTCGCTAAGCATTTCAACAGCCACATCGAGATTTTGGCTTGCCAGCTAGATCCAGGCGTCGTTTATAACATGAAAATGACGCTTCGAGGCGGCGTGCTTTATGATGAGTTTTTAAAGGCGGCGAAAGCGGAGCTTGGCGTCGAGCACGAACGCAACGAGACCATTTTTCATAAACTTTGCGAAGAGCTAGACGTGCAGATCAGCGACGAGCCGATCGAGGGCAAGACGACGGCTAAATTTACCACAAAAAGCGGTAAGCGAAGCGTTGTGGTCGAGCAGGAGTCTAAATTTTGCGATATGGTAGTTGCCGCGGTACCGCTTGACGGCAAGATCACGGGTACGTTTGAAGCGGCGGTGCTAAAAAGCGGCAAAACGGCTATCACGATACCAAGGCGCATAACGAGCTTTAAGGCTGACAATATCCTGGTTAGTTGGAACGGCTCGACGCAAAACTCTCGCGCCGTGAGCAGCTCGATCGAGCTGCTAAAAAAAGCTAAAAAGGTGCATTGCATCACTTGCATGCCGCATTCTGGCGACGGTAGCGCAGAGGAAAATCTAAAAAAACTAGAAGAGTATCTAAAGCTGCACGGCATACAGGCGACTTACGAGGTCGTGAGCACGACTTCGGTGCCGGGCGAGGCGTTGCTGCGAAGCGCTAAAGAGGGCGGATTTGATCTTATCGTAGCGGGCAGATACGGCGAAAACGGCTTTTTGGAGATATTTTTGAGCGGTACTTCGAGATATTTCCTTAAAAATACGACGATACCGGTCTTTATGTAAGACAAAATTTGGAGCCGAATTTTCAAATTTGACGTTTGGCTTCAATGCAAATTTAGGCGACCGGGCTTCTTATGGGAGCTTGGTTGCTTTTTAATTTTAGAATTAACTTCGGGCGCTTGCCGATTAAATTTGAGATTTTCCTTTTTTGTGCTCTACTATTATTGTAAATTTAGATATAAATGAAACGATTAGATTTGTCTTATAAGCCACTGTTTTTGGCATTTTTTTAAATCTAATTTTTTTGATTTAATTTTTGCGCTTATTTAAATTTGCAAACCGCTTTTTAAATTTGATCGTATAAAGAAGTGTGGCGGCTACTAAAACATCTAATAGACTTAAGTTCTTTAATGCATTATGCGCAACTGCAAGAGTGCTTGTACGTATTGTCTGTTTCGCACAGTTAGATTTTAGGCTAGCAGATTATTGATGGCTTTAAGAGTTTTTTAGAAGTTAATAAGAATTATGGTGCGACCTGCGAGATTTGAACTCGCACACCCTTCGGCACTACCACCTCAAAGTAGCGTGTCTACCGTTCCACCAAGGTCGCACGTGGATTAAAGAACAAAGAGCGGGACGAGCCCGCCCGAGATTATAACATTGGGTTTGCGTAAAGAACGATTAGCGCGATAACTAGTGCGTAGATAACTTGCGCTTCGATCATCGCAAGAGCAACGAACATCGTCGTAGTTAGCTTGCTGCCCACGCCAGGGTTTCTAGCCGTACCAGAAATAGTTGCAGAAGCGGTATTTCCCATACCGATAGCGCCGCCAAGAGCCGCTAGGCCTAGACCAACTGCTGCCGCAAGAACAGAGTAAGATTTTAGCATTTCGCCGCCGTCCGCAAACGCGAAGCTAGCAAAAGCCATCATTAAGAAAACAACTTTTTTCATAAAGTCTCCTTGTAAATTTAAGCCATTTCGGATCAGACCCCTACTTTGAAGCTTTGAGAGCGCATTTTATAAAAATTTAGCTTTGAGTTACTTAAAACCGAGAAAATTTTCATAAATTTTCTACTAGTCAAATTTGCTGCCGCGTAGTGCTACAAATTTACAAAAAATTTCAGCGATGTTTCGTTTTTCCACGAATTTATTTAAAAATTAGAATTTTAAAAGCTTTTTTATGCTAGCCTCGCTTCTGAAATTTTAAATACTAAGGTTAAATTTGGCGCAGGATAAATTTTCAAAAATCGGCTTTATCTTAGCCGTCGCGGGCTCTGCGGTGGGGCTTGGAAATGCGTGGAAATTCCCGTATTTAGTCGGTCAAAACGGCGGTTCAGCCTTCGTGCTTTTGTATCTTTTTATGACGTTTTTTGTCGGACTTGCGATATTTTTCGGCGAGATAGCTATCGGTAAGCTTTCTGAATCAGACCCCGTAAACGCCTTTAAAAAGCTTGCTCCAAAGCGCAAAGAAACCTGGAAATTTGCGGGTTTTACGATGATAGGCGCGATCATTATCGCCTCTTTTTACACGGTCATCATCGGATGGATACTAAAATACGCAGTAATGGTAATAACCGAGCTACCAAAAGACGTCGAGGCTTCGGAGAAAATTTTCGGAAATTTCTACGCTAATGACGCCGCATCTCAAATTTTTTACTTTACGATCGTGTTTTTCCTCTGTATTTTTATCGTATCAAAGGGCATAAAAAGCGGCATAGAGCGCGTAAACGTATGGATGATGCCATCGCTTCTTATTTTGCTTATCATTATGCTTAGCTACTCGTTTACGATGGACGGCTTCGTGCAGTCGGCTAAATTTTTGCTGGTTCCCGATTTTTCAAAACTAGGCGTAAGCAGCATTCTAACCGCGCTTGGACTCGCGTTTTTTACGCTGTCTTTGGGTGTGGGCGTTATTATCGTTTACTCAGCGTCGCTGCCCGATAATACCAATCTCGTTAGCTCCTCGATCATAATCGTCGTGATAAACGTCGTGATGGGCATTTTGATGGGACTTGTTATCTTTACTTTCGTGTTTGAGTTCGGCGCGACTCCTAGTCAGGGCGTGGGCCTCGTGTTTATCTCGCTACCGACGCTATTTGCGAAGCTCGGCGCACTCGGACACGTGCTTGCGTTTGCGTTTTTCTCTGCTCTGCTTTTTGCGGGCATTACCTCGGCTATCTCGATGCTAGAGCCGTTCACGCACTATCTTATCCGCGAATTTGGCTTTTCTCGTAAAAAAGCCCTCGCGCTAATCGGCGCTTTCATCTACTGCATGGGCATTTTGTGCATACTTTCAAGCATCGAAGGCGTTAAAGAAAATTTGGTATTTTTCGGCAAGAGCTTTTTTGACTGTCTTGATTTTCTTAGCTCAAACATCATCATGCCTATCGGCGGCATCACGGTGTCGATTTTCGTCGGGTTTGTCATCAAAAAAGACGCACTTTTCATACTTTTTGGACCGTATATGAGCAGGGCCGTTTTTGAAATTTGGTATTTTATGATTAGGTTCGTAGCTCCTATCAGCATCGTCATTATCACCATAAATGCGCTAAGAGGCTAACCGTGTCAAGCGATAAATTTTCTAAAATCGGATTTATATTATCCATCGTGGGTGCCGCGATCGGACTTGGCAATGCGTGGAAATTTCCATACATGGTCGGCGCAAACGGCGGCTCGGCGTTCGTGCTTTTGTATCTTGTTTTTGCCGTTGCGGTCGGGCTTAGCATATTTTTTGCCGAGATGGCGATGGGTAAAATTTCAAACGCCGATCCCGTTAACGCCTTTCGCTCGCTCGCTCCTAAAAACGGCAAATTTTGGGGCTACGCCGGCGTCATAATGATAACGGGCGTTTTGGTGGCGTCGTTTTATACGGTCATCATCGGCTGGGTTATTAGGTACTCGGTCTTATCTCTTGGCGAACTTCCGCAAAGTATCGCGGTTTCGGGCGAAAATTTCGGCAAATTTATAAGCTCTGATATCTCGGGCCAAATTTTATACTTTAGCATCGCGTTCGCGGCCTATTTTTTCATCCTCTCAAAGGGCATAAAAGGCGGCATCGAGCGCATAAATTTATGGCTTTTGCCGACGCTTTTCTTGCTACTTATTTTTATGCTGATTTACTCGATGCAGATGGGCGGATTTTCGCAGGCGGCGGAGTTTTTGCTAGTGCCTGATTTTTCTAAGATCACGAGCGAGGCGGTGTTTGTAGCTCTGGGGCTTGCGTTTTTTACGATGTGCGTGGGTATCGGAGCGATAGCTACGTATTCGGTGAGCCTGGATGACAAGACCAATCTTTTCACCTCTTCGCTCTACGTCGTGGCGCTAAACATCATCGTTAGTGTCGTCATCGGACTCATCGTTTTTACATTCGTTTTCGAGTACGGCGAGCAGCCTAGCCAGGGCGTGGGACTTGCGTTTATATCGCTGCCTACGCTGTTTGCTAAGCTGGGAGCGATGGGGAATGTTTTAAGCTTTACATTTTTTACCGCGCTTATTTTTGCGGGGCTTACGTCGGCTATCTCGATGGTCGAGCCGCTCGTTTTTTATCTCATAAACGAGTTTAAGATCCCTCGCCTGCGCGCTATCGCGATCGTTGGCGTTTGCGTTTACTGCCTAGGCACGCTTTGCGCGCTTTCAAATATTACCGAATTTAAAGACGCGCTCACGTTTTTCGGCAAGGGATTTTTCGACGTTTTAGACTATCTAAGCTCAAATATCATGCTGCCGCTGGGCGGTATCGTGATCGCGGTATTTGTCGGCTACGCTATGAAAAGACGCAGCCTAGAGGAGCTATTTTTACCGTATATGGGTAGGGCGGTTTTTGAAATTTGGTATTTTTTACTGCGATTCGTTGCGCCGATTTGCATTTTGGCGATAATGATAAGACAAATTTTGGGGAGTTAAATGGAACGAAATTTAAAAAAAGTAGAGCGATTTTTCGGTAAATTAGGCGACATCGTGGGTTATGCCTGTGTACTCGTGATGTTTTTGATGATCGCGGACGTTTTTTTTAACGTCACGGCGAGATATTTTTTCAAATACGGCAACGTAGGTCTCCAGGAGCTTGAGTGGCACTTTTTTAGCATCATCATCCTGCTTGGCATGAGCTGCGCGCTAAAAGACGACGCGCACGTGCGAGTGGATATATTTTACGAAAAGATGAGCGTAAAGAAAAGGGCGCTTATAAATATGGCGGGCGTCATCCTTTTTATCCTACCGCTTGCGCTTTTGGTCGCGTGGCTGAGCTGGGACTACGTCGTGGAGGCGTACGAGAGCGGCGAGGGTAGCGCAGATCCGGGCGGTTTGCCGTATCGCTGGGTCATCAAGGCCTTTATCCCGTTTAGCTTCTGGTTACTTATATTTTTTAGCGTCGAATACTTTATAAAGTGGCTAAACGTCTATCTGGACGCTCGGTCAAATTTAAGCCAGGCGGGCAAATTTGACGCAAATTTAAGCAAAACCGCGCAACAAGGAGAGGGAAAATGACCGGCATAGTAATGTTTTTGGCCGCGCTTTTTATGCTTGCTATCGGCTTTAGCGTAGCATTTACGTTTGGCGCGATAGCCGTCATTTTCGGACTCATCGGCGGTATGGTCGAGAGCTTTGGCGACGGTAACGGCTTTATGGGCGGGCTTGAGATCTTTAAAGAGACCTTTAACTTCATGCCTTACCGCATCTACTCGATAATGGAAAATAAAATCCTCATCGCCGTACCGCTTTTCGTTTTTATGGGAATTATTTTACAAAAGACCAAGCTAGCCGAGAGATTGCTCGAGAGCATGGCGTTTTTATTCGGCGAGATTCGCGGCGGCGTGGCGATCAGCACCGTGCTAGTGGGCGCGCTACTAGCCGCATCTACGGGCGTTGTGGGCGCTAGCGTCGTAGCTATGGGCGTTATGAGCTTGCCCGTGATGCTAAAGTACAACTACAACAAAGCTCTAGGCTGCGGCACTATCTGCGCTTCTGGCACGCTTGGACAGATCATCCCGCCTTCGATCGTTTTGATTATCCTGGGCGACGTCTTTACGGTGCCCGTAGGCGATCTTTTCCGCGAGGCGATATACCCAGGTCTTGCGCTCGTGGGCGCTTATATAGCCTATATCCTCATCGTCTCTTACGTCAAAAAGGACTACGCGCCGCCCGTCGTAGTAGAAAGCGACGTGCCTAAATCAAAGCAAATTTTAAACGCTATCCTTGCGATTTTGCCGCCGCTAGTACTTGTCGTGCTGGTGCTTGGTTCGATATTTGAGGGCATCGCTACGCCGACGGAGAGTTCGGCGTTTGGCTGCGTGGGCGCGATCTTGCTTTCTGTTTTTTACAGGACTTTTTCGTTTAAAATGCTAAAAGAAGCTCTCGAAGAGAGCGTCAAAACCACGGCCGTCGTCTTTACTATCCTTATCGGCGCGACCGCATTTTCGATGGTGTTTAGCTACACCGGCGGCGACGAGATCGTTGAGGAAGTGATGTCAAATTTGCCGGGCGAAAAATGGGGTTTTATTATCTTAGCTATGATTACGATTTTTGCGCTAGGATTTTTTATAGACTTCGTCGAGATTTCGTATATCGTGCTGCCGATCTTGGCGCCGATTGCCGTAAATTTAGGCATAAATCCGCTATATTTTGCTATCGTTATCGCGATGAACTTACAGACTTCGTTTCTCACGCCTCCGTTTGGCTTTAGTCTCTTTTACCTAAAAGGCGTGGCGCCGGCAGAGGTCAAGACCTCCGACATCTACCGCGGCGTGGTGCCTTTTATCGCGATACAAATTTTAGTTCTGATCATCTTTACGATTATCTTGCTAGGCTAAAATTTATCTTTGTAAGGCTATAATCTCTTAAATCCACCCAAAGGAGAGAAAATGAGAGAGATAGCCTTAGTTTCGGCGTTTGCCCTGATCGCGAGCGCCGAAAGCAACCTGATAGAAATCTACAAAAACGCCTCATTTATACATCAAAACTTTAGCAATCAAAAAAGCGAATTTAGCCTAAATTTGCCCGATTTCGTCGAGCTTGAGGATATCGACGTGGCCGCGTCGTGCGAGCTGCTAAGTCTAAATTTAAACGAAGCAAAGCCCGCAGAAAACGAGACCTACGCTAAATTTAAGCAAAACGAAAAAGAGCTTGAGGAGCTAAACGACAAGCTAAACGCGCTAAACTCCAAAAACGCTTTTTTAAATAATTTTCCGGCTTTTAAAGAGCAAAGCGTCGCAAATTTGGACGCCGACGGCGATAAATTTTACGAAGCGGTGCTAAAAAACCTAGCCCAAATTTCGCAAACCAAAAAGCAAATCGACGAGCTGAAAAAGAAAATGAACGCGGCCGAGGTTAAAAATTTTCAAAAGCTTGATTTGAAATTCGAATGCGACCCAAAACAGGTCAAGATCTCCTATCCCGTGGGCGTTAACGTAAATTTAAAAAATAAAATCCATGCCGACGTCGCAAAAGGCAAGGTCGAAATCTCGCAAAATTTAACCGTGACAAATCCGCTGGGTATAGATTTAAACTCTCTTACTATCGCGCTTTATCCGTTTTACTACTCGTCAAATTTGACGCCCGCTCCGTTTTATCCGCGCTACGAAGGCAAGCCGGCGCCACGAAATATGATACCGCTGGCGGCCGCGCCGATGATGGAGGCTAGTGCCGATATGGCGCCGCGAAAGGCATACGCAAAGAAAAATAGCGTCAAAGACGTGCAGTCAATCAACGAGCAAAACGCGCTCGCAAACGCGTGGCGCATAGAGGGCGTGAGTCTAAAAGCGGACGAAACGGCGGACTTTGCCTACGACAAGCAGAGTCTGGATGCTAAATTTGACCTCGTCATCGACGGCTACGGCAGCGCAGGCGCGTTCGTTAGAGCCGCGTTTAAGCCGGAGCGTAGCATCGAGAGCGCGCAAAGCGAGTTTAAAATCGACGGCATAAATATCGGCAAAAGATACGTAGGCTACGCCGCCGGCGAGGAGGCGAAGGAGTTTTTCGGCAAAAACGAGCTTATTAGCGTGAAAAAAGAAGCTAACGGCGAATATACGAAAGAGTCGTTTTTCGGCTCGAAAAACAAGATCTCGCGCGGGTATAAATTTAGCGTCAAAAACGGCTCAAAACTCGCATGGGACTTGGTTTTAGAGGAGCAAGCGCCAGTTAGCACGCATGAGAGCGTAAGCGTGAGCGTGAAAAACGACCCGAAAGAAAACGAAATCGGCAAAGACGGCAAAGTAACGTGGAAATTTGCGCTTAAGCCAAATGAGAGCAAGGAGATAAATTTCTCCTATGAGCTAACTAAACCTAGCGAATAAACTTGTAAATTTCTTGTTGCGACTTGTCTCGCGAGCGCCTTTAAATGAGCTAGAAATTTTCTCCCTCGATGAACTATATGTTCTATCTTCGGTCGAAAATTTCGTCGCAACATTTAGATTCATCGCAAGATACTTCGCCTTATCGTTTTACGCTCAAATTTGAAGTCAAATTTGGTTAAATTTGCAAATTTTGCCAGCCGAGACCCGCATCTTGAAAACTCAAATTTAAAATTTGCGGCGCGGTGCGCCAAATTTAACCTGCACGCAGTGCGGCAACTTCTCACGTGCAGTGGGGTTGGAGAGGGTGTGGGGGCGGAAGGGGCGACGCTTCGTAAGTAGAAACCCCTTCCGCCTCCCAAGAAAAAGAAAAGGCGGATATAGAAGGGAGCTCTTTGGTTTCGGCTTTACCTCGCCTTGTGCTTAGCCACACTTTGTTTGCTACTGTTAGGACACACTCTCTTTGAGAGCTGCTAGCAGGGCGCAATTCAAGCTCCTCCCACTTAACAAAGAAGCAAGACGACTTCAAGCAATCATGTTTGTTTAAAAAATTTAAGAGTGCGACGCTAAATTTGACAAATCCAAATTTAGCACCTTAAAGATGCAGGTCTTGGCAAGTAAAATTTGCTAAGTTTATCTCGGTCGAATTTGCCGAATTTGTCCATAAAATTTAACCCGTAAAAAGCTAAAAACCAAACTCGGCGTAAAATTCGTTCAGGTAGTCCGAGTAGTATGTGTTGCCGTTTCTAGCGTCAAATTTGCCCGCTATCTCTAGAGCTATCTTGTAGTCGTTCTCGTCGCCAAATGCGCTAACTGCGATGAAAAATCGCAGGTCGTTTAGATCGTCGTTGCCGTCAAGGATCGCTGCTGAGTGCTTGCGGGCCAAGCTTAGCGCCGTCTCGCGCTCGTCCAGCCTAACGGCGATCTCGATTAGCGGGGCGATCTGATTTATGACGCGAGGATTTGACTCGATCGTCGCCGCGGCCTTTGGCAGCAGGGTTTTTGCCTCCTCTATCTTGCCCGTCTTTATCATGCTAAAAAGTATCGGCGCATAGGTTATGTGTGGCACCTCGGAGCAAGTTAGCTCGCCAGAAAGTATCGGCTCGGCAAGCCCCAGCGCCGCTTCGTGCTCGCCTGCAAAATTTAAATACGCGATCTCATCGCTTGCTTCGCACGCCTCGCAGTCACCCATATCGTCCTTGGCGAGCTTTTTCCACAGCTCGTAGTTGGACCTTGCCTCCCTAGCGTCGCCCATATCGATGTTTTGATTCATCAAGGCCTTGTAGTAGGCCGCCAGCGAAAGCTCCAAGCGCTCGTAGTAAAACAGCATCGCTTCGTTTGCCTCGTCTATGAGCTCTTTTTCTATCACGGAGCTTTTGGCGATGCCCGAGACGATCCATTTAAATTTCCACAGGCAGCTCTCGAAGTCGCCGAAATTCGGGTATTCGCTATCTTTTAAATTTTGCGCGATGTAGCCCGTGAGCCACATTAGCGCCCTCGTTCTTAAAACCGCGCCGAATTTTTCAAATTCCTCGTTTAGCACAAAGTCGCAAATTTGCGCGGCAAATTCGAAATTTTCCGCTTCTACGGCGTCTCTTATCGCGTCAAATAAAAATTCCTCTTTACCTGCCAATCTATCAAATTCTTTTAGCTTTTTATATAGCTCTTCTAGCGTGCGCTCTTGCATTTGCTCCCCTCGTTAAACATTTTTGTGATAATGCTTTGATTTTATTATATCCACTTAATCTAAAACTAGGTAAAATTAGCACGATTTTGAAATTTGACAAGGCGGCAAAATGGCGAAAAAATTTATAGACGTTATGGATACTACCTTTAGAGACGGCTTTCAGTCGGTTTTCGGCGCGCGCGTGGCGATGGCTGATTTTTTGCCCGCGGTTAGCGCGGCTAAAGAGGCCGGTATAACGCACTTTGAGTTTGGCGGCGGGGCGCGGTTTCAGAGCCTTTACTTTTACCTAAACGAAGACGCGTTTGTGATGATGGATAAATTTCGCGAAACGGTCGGGCCCGAGGCAAACCTGCAAACTCTAAGCCGCGGCGTAAATACCGTGACGCTAGACACAGGCAGCCGCGAGCTGGTCGATCTGCATGCAAAGCTCTTTAAAAAGCACGGCACGACCACGATACGAAACTTCGACGCGCTAAATGACGTGGAAAATTTAAAATTTTCAGGCGAGCGTATCGCTCATCACGGCTTAAAGCACGAAGCGGTCGTCACGATGATGGATCTGCCTGCAGGCTGTTCGGGCGCGCACGATGTGGCGTTTTACGAGCGGATTTTGCGCGAAATTTTAGACGCGGGCATCCCGTATCACAGCGTTTGTTTCAAAGACGCTAGCGGCACCTCTAGTCCGCAAAAAGTATATGAGACCATCAAAATGGCTCGCAAACTCCTCCCGCAAAATACCCACATCAGACTCCATACTCACGAAACAGCAGGCGTTAGCGTCGCGTGCTATATGGCTGCTTTAGAAGCCGGCGCAGACGGCATAGATCTAGCCGCAAGCCCGGTTAGCGGCGGTACCAGCCAGCCAGATATCCTAACGATGCTGCATGCCGTTAAGGGCAAAAACTACGATCTGGGCGGACTTGACGTGGAGAAAATTCTAAAATACGAAAGCGTACTCGGCGAATGCTTGAAAGATTATTTCCTGCCGCCCGAGGCCGTGCAGGTTAGCCCGCTCATCCCGTTTAGCCCGATGCCCGGCGGTGCGCTAACGGCAAATACCCAAATGATGCGCGATAATAATATCTTGGATAAATTCCCCGAGGTCATCCTCGCGATGCGCGAAGTCGTGCAAAAAGGCGGCTACGGCACGAGCGTGACGCCGGTGAGTCAGTTTTATTTCCAGCAGGCGTTTAACAACGTAATGTTCGGCCCGTGGAAAAAGATCGCCGAGGGCTACGGCAAAATGGTGCTAGGCTACTTCGGCAAGACGCCCGTAGAGCCCGATAAGAGCGTAGTTAAGCTAGCTAGCGAGCAGTTAAGCTTAAAACCGACCAAAGAACACGCCATGGATATCGCGGATAAAGACGAGAGCAAGTCGCTTAAATTTACGCGCGAGCTACTTAAAAAAGAGGGCATCGAGCCTAGCGAGGAAAATATCTTTATCGCTGCGGCGTGCAAGGAAAAGGGCATCGCGTTTTTAAAAGGCGAAGGTAAGGTAAATATCCGAAAAAAATCGACAAATGCGTGCGAAACGAGCGCGCCGACCTCTCGCGCGAAAACTCCGATAAACGAAAAATACAGCGTCACCGTAAACGGCAAGAAATTTGACGTCGAGGTCGCGGACGCTGACGGCAAAGCCGAGATAAAAAGCGTAAAACCGGCAAGCGTAGCGCACATGCCGCCCCCTGAGCTCTCTCCGGCTAAAACGACCGGCGGCAGCGGCGAGCCGGTGAAAAGCACGCTTCCGGGAAACGTGTTTAAAATCCTAGTCGCAGTGGGCGATAGCGTGAAAAAGGGGCAAAGGATGTTTGTGCTGGAGGCCATGAAGATGGAAATAGACGTAAACGCTCCAAAAGACGGGCTGGTAACGTCTATAGAGGTACAGCAAGGGCAAACCGTAGCAAACGGTCAAATTTTAGCGAAAATTTAATCTAAAAAAGGAAGAAAAATGGTAAACGAAATAGAAAAACTAGGTCTTAAGGATATCAAAAAAATCAACCACAACCTAAGCTACGACGAGCTTTTCGAGCTTGAAAAGGCTATGGGCGAGGGACGCGTGTCAAGCAACGGCACTTTTATGGTCGATACCGGCATATTTACGGGTCGCAGCCCAAAGGATAAGTACTTCGTAAAACAAGATCCGAGCCAAAAATACATCGCTTGGGGCAAGGTAAATCAGCCCATCTCAAAAGAGCTTTTCGACAAGCTTTTAGCTAAAGCAAAAGCCCAACTGAGCGGCAAGGAAATCTTTATCCAAGACGCATTTTGCGGCGCGAGCGAAAAGAGCAAAAAATCGGTTCGTTTCGTAACCGAAGTCGCGTGGCAGGCGCATTTTGTTAAAAATATGTTCATCCGTCCAAACGAGGCCGAGCTAGCTAAATTTAGCCCTGATTTCGTCGTTTATAACGCGTGCAAATGCAAAAACGAAGAGTGCAAAGAGCACGGACTAAACTCCGACGTTTTCGTTATCTTTAACGTCGAGGAAAACGTCGCGGTTATCGGGGGTACGTGGTACGGCGGCGAGATGAAAAAGGGAATTTTCTCGATGATGAACTACTGGTTGCCGCTTGAGGGCAAGCTAAGTATGCACTGCTCGGCAAACGTGGGCAAAGAGGGCGACACGGCGCTATTTTTCGGCCTAAGCGGCACGGGTAAAACGACGCTCTCTACAGATCCAAACCGCAAGCTAATCGGCGACGATGAGCACGGCTGGGACGATGAGGGGATATTTAACTTCGAAGGCGGCTGCTACGCGAAGTGCATAAACTTAGACCCGAGCAGCGAGCCTGAAATTTACGCCGCGATCAAACGCGACGCGCTGCTTGAAAACGTGGTCGCGGATGAGGCTGGCGTCGTGGACTATAAAGACGGCAGCAAGACCGAAAACACCCGCGTTAGCTACCCGATCTATCATATCGATAACTACGAGCCAAGCTCCGCGGGCGGCCACCCCAAAAACATAATATTCCTGACCGCCGACGCATTCGGCGTTTTGCCGCCGGTCGCAAAGCTAAGCAAAGAGCAGGCGATGTATTATTTCCTAAGCGGCTACACGGCAAAAGTCGCAGGCACCGAGCGCGGTATCACCGAGCCTGTAGCGACATTTAGCGCGTGCTTTGGCGAGCCGTTTATGCCGCTGCATCCGACCGTTTACGCTAAGCTGCTAGGCGAAAAGATCGACAAACATGGTGTCAGCGTCTATCTCGTAAACACCGGCTGGAGCGGCGGCGCGTACGGCGTGGGCAAGCGAATGAGCATCAAAGCCACGCGCGCGTGCATAAACGCGATCCTTGACGGCAGCATCAAAAAGTGCAAATTTGAAAATTTTGAGAAATTTAATCTAGCCATCCCAAAAGAGCTAGCAGGCGTCGAGACGAAGCTACTAAATCCTATCAACACGTGGGAAAATAAGGACGAATACGTCGCGACTCGCGATAAACTAGCGAGCATGTTTGAGGCGAACTTCAAACGCTACGAGGACGTAAAAGAGGGCGTAGAATACGCAAAAGCCGGCCCTAAGGCTTAAATTTAAAGGGCGCGGGATTGAGATTTTACTCTGTAAAACGCGGGCTTAAATTTAGCCTTTTAGCCTGCGCCCTTTTTCTTGCGGGTTGCGATATCTTGGGCAGACAGGGCAAAGACTCAGCGCTAAAGTCCGCCAAGCAGCCCGAGTTTTCTTTTGTTCCCGATTCAGACGCGGTCGCATATCTAAACGAGTACCGCCGAGGCTCCGGACTCTCCGGTCTAAGACAAAATCAAATTTTAAGCCAAGCCGCCAAAAATCACGCCGACTATAGCGCTCAAAACGAATACATGGGCCACGACGAGACGGCCGGACGGGCTAAATTTAGCGGCGCGACTCCGGCCGACAGAGCTCTAGCCGTGGGCTACAAATCAACTCTGGTGCTTGAAAACATCGCTTATAAAAGCGACTTTAAAGAGGCGGTGGATGGGCTGTTTTCGGCGATATATCACCGATTCGCATTTTTAAATTTGAGCGTCGACGAGGTCGGCTACGCACTTGCGTCCAAGGATAAATTTAACGCCTTCGTCTTTGAGATGGGCAACTCTAGGCTTAACGCCTTTTGCGCTAAGGGTGCGAGCGATACGGGCGCGGGGCGGTTTTATACCAACGTCTGCGCCGATAAAAATCTAAAAATAAAAGACGCCAAATTTGATAATTTCATCGGCTCTAGCAAGCCTTTCGTCAAATTTCCCGACGCTACTGCCGTGACGCCCTATTTTAGCGGCGAGATCCCGGATCCCTTCCCCGAGTGCAAGATCACGGCAAATCCCGTTAGTATCGAGTTTAACGCAAATGCAAGCGAGGTAAGATTTAAGGATTTTGAGATATTTAAAGACGGGCGAAAGATCCAAAATTTGCACGTCATCACGAGTGCCAACGATATAAATTCTAAATTTTCGTCCAAGCAGTTTGCGGCTTTTTCGCGGGAGGTTTTTGACTTCGGCGCGCAGTACGAGGCGGTTTTTAGCTACGAGCAAGCAGGCGCGCGAAATCAAAGCGCCCAAAACGCGGGCGCGCAGGTAAAGCAGATAAAATGGAGCTTTAAAACCAAAACTCCGCAAAATCCGTATTTCGACGCGAGAGACGGTGACGTGCTGGGCGTGGATGCGGATAAGACCTACGAGATATTTTTCCGCCCCAAAGACTGTAACGACCTCATGACGCGCTACTCTTACAAGGCTTCGGGCTTTATGACGCCCACGGTCGCGCAAAGCGGCACGAACACGCTAAGCGTGAAGCTAAAAGGCATGGCCGGCGATACGCTAAGTATCGTGGCGGGCGGCATGAGCGTCAAGGTGCGGCTCAAAACCAGCTCGCCAGAAGCCGTGCGCGAGAGGAGGGCGTTTTACGTGAAGGCGGGAGTGATGATCGCCGGCGTGATAGTGATTTTTGCGCTAATCGGCAGAAAGATGAGGCGGTAAATTCGGACTATATCATAAGTCCGCCGCGCTTAACTATTTATAAATTTTACCGACTTGCGTATCTGCAACTAAACGACGTAAAACCTTCGTATGAGCGTATAAATGCCAAAATTTACGCTTATATCCGCCGCCGCGTGGATAGTGCTGCGACTATAAAAAAGTTTGGCGCGAGGAGCGGAAATAAAGTTTATTATTTATCGCTTTTGCGGCTACGGCGAGTTTATCTTGCTAGTTCTATCCTGATCTGCCCGTCTTTTGCGACCGAGCTCACATCGCCCTCGATCACGCCCAGGCGCACGAGACCTTCGTAGTAAGGCTGGTAGCCGTAGTAGATGACAAAGTTATTCCACGGAGCAAAATAAGATATCTCACCTTTTTTGCCGTCGCTGCCGCTCGGAGCGCCTCTTATATCAAGCCGTTTTGGCAGCTTAGCTACCTTTTCGCGTCCGCCGTAGTCCTCTAAATTTAGCGTTAGCGGCAGCTGTGCGGCAAAGCTTCTTGCTGCTGCCGTATCATCTAGGATAGCCGTCGCTTCGCCGCTAGAAGTCTTTAGGATTATCTTTAAATTTTGCATTTTCTCTCCTGCTGCTAAATTTAACCCCGCAAAAAAGCATAAAGACGGCTAAATTTTTCTCATTTTGACTCACTTTAAATTTATTTTGCCAGTTCAAGGATTTGGACGATATTTTTCTTTGGATAGAGCTCTTGCATCGCCCACGCTTTAGCGTTTTCATAGGCAACACCAGCGATCTCGTCAATAAGCGCCTCGCTATCTATCTTTAGCTGTGATAGTCTTGTTGGAGTGCCTATTTTGTCAAACCACGCTTTTAGCGCCTCTATGCCCTCATCTGCGGTTTTAAGCCCAAAAATTCCCCTCGCAAAACGCTCAAATACGCCTAAATTTCTATCCTTATACCACTTCATCCACGCAGGCATCACTACGCTAAGCCCCGCTCCGTGCGCACAGTCCGTTACCGCACTCATCGCATGCTCGATCATGTGATTTGGATACTCGATGCCTGAAGTGCCAACCATAGTTATGCCATTTAGCGCCATCGTCGCAGCCCAGGCAAACTCAGCTCTAGCGTCGTAGTCATCAGGGTTTGCGAGTAAAATTTCGGTCGTTCGGATGATGGTTTTTTATGTTTGCTTCTACCTGCATTCTGGCGATTAGCGGATAGTTTGTAGCCGTGAAATAGCCCTCGATGCTGTGCGCGATAACGTCGCTTGCGCTATAAACTAGATAGTCGCGGCTGACGGTGGCTTGTAGCTGCGGGTTTACGACAGATACTTTTGGGAAAAGGCACGGCGCGCCCAGATGAAGCTTTAATTTAGCCGCTTCGTTGGTCACAACGCCGTTTTGATTCATCTCAGAGCCAGTTGCCGCTAGCGTGATGATATCAAATACCATAAGCGACTCGGCCGGATTTTTACCTACGAAAAAGTCCCACACGTCGCCGCTATATTTAGCTCCGGCAGCGACTGCCTTTGCAGAGTCCAGCACCGAGCCGCCGCCAACAGCCAGCACGCTATCGGCACCAAATTCGCGGGCTATTTTGATTGCCTCGTTTACTTTGCTTAGCACCGAGTTTGACTTCACACCGCCAAGCTCAGTAAATTCGATGCCGTTTGCTTTTAGACTATCGGTAGCTACGCCAAGCAAACCGCTCTTTCTTACGCGCTCGCTGCCGTATAGCACAAGGGCTTTTTTAACTCCAAATTCTTTCATATATTCGCCGATATGAGCCTCTTTGCCTTTGCCAAATTCTATTCTTACCGGGTTATAAAATGTAAAATTTTCCATTGTTTTTCTTTTTTAAATTTACCCCCGCAATGTGCAGGGGCAGCGGTTTATTTCAAATTTGCTTTGAAAAATTCCTCAAATTTATCGTATGGGATCTTGTTATTTTTATTGTCATATAGGTCTGTGTGCACGGCGCCAGGGACGATAACTAGCTCTTTATTTTTGTTGCCAAGCGATTTAAAAGCGTCCTCGCTAAAGTATCTTGAGTGCGCTTTCTCGCCGGCTACGATAAGAGTCGGAGTTCTCATCTCGCTAGCGTAGGCAAGGATCGGCATATTTATAAACGAGATAGGGTTTGTGACGATCCAGCCGCTCTCTCCGCTGTTTGAGTTCACAGAGCGTTTGTGATATCCGCGCGGCGTGCGGTAAAAGTCCGCATATTCAGCGATAAACTGCGGCGTGCTTACGTCTATCTTTTTTGGATCAACGTTTATCGCGCCAGTATATGCCGGTTTGCCATTTTTAGCATCGACCCAGCGTTGCTCGGCTAGCTTCTTTTTAGTTTCATATCTCTCATCGGCGCCTATGCTATCGTTGTAGCCTTTTGCCATCACTCGCGTCATATCATACATCGTGCTGGTCGCAACCGCCTTTATGCGAGGGTCTGCAAGAGCTGCGTTTAGAGCAAAACCGCCCCAGCCGCATACGCCTAAAATGCCGATCTTATCTCGATCTATATTGCCCTGGGTGCCTAGAAAATCCACCGCAGCGCTAAAATCCTCAGTGTTTATCTCCGGACTTGCTAAATTTCTTGGCTCGCCGCCGCTCTCTCCGGTGTAGCTTGGATCAAAGGCAAGCGTGATAAAGCCGCGCTCGGCTAAAGTTTGAGCGTAAAGACCGCTTGATTGCTCTTTGACTGCGCCAAAAGGTCCGCTAACTGCGATCGCAGCAGCTTTGCCGTGCAAATTTTTAGGCGTATAAAGATCGCCGACGATCTCCACGCCGTAACGATTTTTAAATTTAACTTTCTTGTGATCTACCTTATCGCTTTTAGCGAAAACTTTGTCCCACTCGCTTACCATCGATACCGCCTCTAGCGGTGATTTTACTACATTCGTACCTGCCATTGCATTGCCTCCTAAAATAAAACTTGACGCTACAAGCGTCGCCGCAAATTTCTTAAGATTCACCTCTTCTCCTTAAAATTTTTTGATGTTTTGGCGAGCTTTGGATTTTCCTTGTCCAGCATATCGTTTTGTTGGGCGTATTATATCTGTATTTTAAATTTTATGTTAGAACGATCCTCTAAATTTCATGCCTAATTCTGCAAAATTTCTAAAAAGTTGTATAACTTCACAAAATTTGACTCGGAGAGTGAAATGGCTGATGTAAATTTACTAAAAGAGCAGACAAAAGAGTTTTTATTAGATAGATGCGGCGTAAACTGCCTAGAACGCAGCGACATTGGCTCGCTTGACTTTTATATCAGCGACAAAACGCATGATTTTATCAGCGCGGTTTATGAGCCGTCATTGTGCATAATGCTGCAAGGAGCAAAGGCGATCGGCTTTGGCGATGATATGCACGGATACGACGAGCAGACCTATGCGCTAGCTTCTACTCATGTGCCGTTAAATGTAAGCCTAACAGACGCCTCAAAAGAGAAACCCTACATCTCGCTTCGCATTAAATTTAGCCTAGACGAGGTCTATGAAGTGCTAAAAGGCGTGGACGTAAAAGAGCAGAGTCTGCAAAAAAGCGAAAAAGGCATATTCTTTGGCGAGCTAACGGATGAAATTTTAGAGCCTGTTTTGAGGTTTGTCTGGCTGCTAGAAAAGCCGAAAGAGAAGGTTAAATTTCTCTCAGACCTTGCTAAAAAAGAGATACTTTACATGCTCGCAACAAACGACAAAAGTGGCTATTTTTTAAGTAAATTTGCGATGCAAGGCAGCGTTTCAAATAAAATTTCAAAAGCCGTAGCAAAGATAAAAAACGACTTTTCGCAAAAGCTAAATATGAAAGATGTCGCACGCGAATGCGATATGAGCGAGTCTTCGCTATATCATAACTTCAAAATCGTAACCTCGCTAAGTCCCATAGCTTTTCAAAAAAAGATCCGCCTGGAAGAGGCCAAAAACCTGCTCGCGACCAAAAATATCGGCGTTGCGCAGGCTGCTTTTGACGTGGGATACGAGAGCGCATCGCAGTTTAGCCGCGAATACGCAAGGATGTTTGGCATGCCTCCCAAAATTCACAGCGAAATTTTACGCTCTGGGGTGGCATAAATTTAAATTTGATCTAAATTTGACGGCGAAAGGGCGGGCGAAAGTTGCTTAAATTTGACGCCAAATTTAGCTCGCTTCAGCCGCCGCCGTTTTTAAATTTTAAATTTTACGCAGGCTTTAGCGCGTAAAATTTCAGACGCCGTTTTTCTAAATTTAGGCATGCTCTTAGAATGCTGTGCGTCTAAATTTAACGTCCTAAAATTTCAAATTTATCGCCGTGCACCGCGATCGATTCGGCGTTATTTATCGGTACCAAATTTAGCTTGCCGCCGTAGATTTTTAAAATTTCAGCCGCGCTTTGCACGAACGGCTTCTCGCCGTAGTGTGGCACGGGGTAAAATTTAACCAGATCAAGTCCCGTTTGCGCCGCGGCCCCGTAGTCGCCCGCATCGTCCATCACGCTCGCGTACTCCATGCTAGGCGCCGCTATCATCGCACCCGCTGACTCGCCCACGTACACGAGCTCGCCGCTTCGGACGCGACCGGCGATGAGGGTTGCTAGACCTTTCTTTTTAAGCTCGCGCAAAAGATAAAATGTGTTGCCGCCGCTTACGTAAAGCATCTGCGCTGCGCCGATCTTTGCCTTCGCTTCGGCCTCGCTCGCTTTGGAAACGTCTAAAATTTGAACCTCAAAGCCCATTTTGGCAAACGCCTCTTTCGCCTCGTCCACGTAGTCTCGGTACTCCTCTACGTTTGCGGCGGTCGGGATAAAAAGCACCTCTTTAGCGCGGATATTTTGCCTCGCATAGTCCTCAAAAAGCGTCGCCGCACCCGCAAAATAGGAGCATAAAAACATCTCTATCATCGTTTTTCCTTTCAAAAGGCCGAAATTTTGCGCTATTTTAGCTTAAATTTTATAAGTCGCAGTGCCGTAAAAACGGCGTTTTTACCCATTAAAAGAAGTAAAATTTTAATCTATTTTTAGTAAAATTTAATCTTATTATAACATATTTTTTAAAATAAGATGTCTAATATTAAATTTTAAATGACGATATCATTTAAAAAAACCGCCCTTTGTTTAACTTCTTTCGGCAGATACTTCGCATAGGAGCGATAAGTCTCGTTCAAGTCCTTATGCCCCATCATTTTACAGCCCACCCACATAGGTTCCTCGCCGCGGCTCAGCATGACGGAAGCAAAGGAGTGTCTAGTATCATAAAGCCTGCGAGTATTGTAACCAAGTTTTACTTGCAAATCATTAAATTTAAGCCGCATCATAGACCGAGAAAGCCTAAAAATCCGCTGGCTTTTGTCGCCGCTATCAAGCTTTATGAGTTCATTATAGACGATTTGCAGCATATCGATCGTGCGGTTGCTGGATTTAGTTTTCGGCGAATCCACGATGCCGACGTCCGAAAGCGTTTTATTTATCCGGATTTGCCTATTTTCAAAGTCTAGATCGCCGAAAGTAAGAGCTAAAATTTCACCGGTTCGAGCGCCAGTAAAGAACGCCACGACCAAAAACAGCCGCAGCTCGTCGTCAGCGTTTTTAATGAGTTTCAAAATTTCATCAAGGCTAAACGGCGGAAATTTTTCATCCTCCAATTCATCGAGGTGTTGCTTAAATCTAGGGATAAAAAACGGATTTTTGGAGATTATGTCATTACTTACGGCATATCGAAAAATCATCTTAAAAAAGGAGCAATAGCCGCTAATAGAGCTATCCTTTAATCCTTTATTCTTACAAAATTTAACGAATTCTACGCTGTGATACCTCTCAAAATCGGCTAGGTAGAAGATACCATTAGTGTTTAAAAATTCCGTGATCGTATGGCTCATAATCACGTAAAGCCGCCTAGTTTTATCCTTTAAAAACGACTTCTCGGCAAGGAGACGATCGATCACGCTATCAAAGCTAAACTCACTAGAATTTTTAATAGCGCCGGCGTCTTTCTCCCCTTTTCTAAGGAGCCTGTCGGTTTGTAAGTCCTCGAGTTCGCGATACCGGCGTTTAGCCTCCGCGATATCGGATTTAGAGCCGAGAAATAAATCGTAATTTTTACGAACGAAATCAAACGCCAAAGGTGACTTTTTAAGACCCGTAGCACGGCGAATTCTAACGCCGTCCCTTTGACAATCGATATAAAAACGTCCGTGTTGCACGTAGATATTTTTATTTTTTTCTAAATTTTTCATACGAGTAACTTTATCAAAATTTAATTAAAAGTAAGCGAAAAGTCGCCGCCTTTAAGGTTAAAATTTTTTGAAATAAAAATTTTTTGCTTAAAGTGCGATTTTACGGAGATTGAAATTCTCAAAACAAGCAAAAAATCAATTAAGAAAAGCGATTTTTTACAAAATCTCGCTAATAATTAATTTTTATTTTTAAGTTTTATATAATAAAATACTCATAAAACAAAATCGTTATCGCCATTAATTCAATTAAGTAAAAGTTACATAAAAAGTTTAAGCTTTTACAAAATCTCGCCCGCCCTTACCATAGTGTAAAAAACAAATTTAAAAAAGGGAAAAAATAAAATTTAGATAGAGTCTGTGTTGCTGAAAATTTAAATTTTTAGAATTTTAATTAAATTTTAGATAACTTAAATTTTTCTTAAAAATATATTTATATATGCAGAGAGGAAATTTTAAAGAATTATTACTTAATGCGATGAGAAAATTTTAAATTAGAAGCCGGATTTTTAAATTTAAATCAGTTAGGTATTTAAAACGATTTTAAAGGCTATTAAAGCCGCATAGATAAAAAATAAGAAAGAAATAGGGGAAAAAGCTTATTTTTGATTGTAGAGCATTTAAAAGGCATTTGTGAGCGTTTTTGAATTTTAGCATTTTTCGATTTTTTATATATCACTTTTTAAAAGTTTTTTAAATTTAACAAATGATAGACTGATGAAAAATAATCTAGCAAAAGGATTTAAGGTGGCAGAAGAGCTGACGCAAGAGCAAATGGCTGAATGGGCATATTTAAGCGAGGACGAACAGACGCTTACAGCTTCAAGTATACATAAAGGGGAAGAAAACGAGCCGCAAACGCAAAATAAAGATATAGACGACACGAGAGACAAAATTTTAGATTGTCGAGAAGCCATAGAAAACACCGGGTTGTTTAAAAGCAGCGAAACAAGCGCAGTAGCTTGCGTAAGAGAATTTTATACCGCATACGGAACGGACGACGATAGCAAGGTTCAAGAAGCGATCAACGATATTTATAAAACCAATATGAGTCTAAGGGATGTGACCGAAATAAAAGAGCTCACCCTAAGAGAAATGAATATGGACTTAAAAGAGGACTTCGACAACGGCAAAGAATACACCATACGAGACATTAACAAAAAATTTGCCTACGAAGTAACGGGAGCTGCAAATTTAAGCAAAGACGCGCAGCAAGCCGTAGAAATACTAGGCGAAAAAGAGCTGTTAGATACGAGAATCAGGGAAAGACAGGCGGAGCTGGACGAATTTAAAAGCCCGAAAGCAAAAAGAGAATTCGTAAAAGACAGATTGGACGGCGTAGAAAAAAATGAGTCCTTAAAAGAGAGTCTGCAAATTTTAAAAGAGAAAGAAAAAATAGAAGAGCAAATCAAGGCAAAAGAAGAGCAAATCGCCAAAAAGGAAAAAGGGGAAGAAAAAGAGCCAAGCCCCGAGCAAAACGAACCACAGCCGGGCAGAGAAAACGGCGCAGAGCAAGAAGACTGGAATAAGAGAGCCGACGAGCTAGAAATGCAGCACGAAAAGGAGCTCGAAGACCTCAAAGATAAGCAATCGAAGCTTGAAGCGAATTTTCAAAAATCGATCGACAACCTAATGAATAGCGATGGGATAAACGGCATTATAACCGCGCTGCAAGAGATGGACAGAAGCCTTGAGATGATGCTAAAACAGGGTAAAGAAGAAAGCATCGCCAAAGATCGCCAGCGCCAAGAAAAGCTTGATCTAGCCTTTGACAGTCCTAAATTTAAAGAGGCTGTCGGCGATTTGGTAAAAGAGGTCTATACGCAACGCAAAAAAGTCAAAGGCGGTTTTAAAGAGATGGAGAACGAGCGGGCTAATTACGCTAAATTACAAACGACCTATGAAAAAGAAACCAAAAAAGGGCTTGACGTCAAAGGATACGAAAAGCTAAAAAAGATGATGGGTGACATCGAAAAAGAAACGCCGAATTTTAAAGACAGCTACCCTAAATTTTATCAAAAGGTAAACGATACGCTAGTGCAGACCAAAGACAAAATTTTAAACAAGGCCAAAGGGCAAGAAAATGAAAATGACAGAGGCAGGAGCCTATAATGAGCAATATAACGCCAAAACAAAGAAGAAACGTGATTGAGGGTGACTTGGAAAATTATGTCAAAAGCGAAAACGATTTTTTGAGCCTAAGAAAGAGCTTTATAGACTTAAATTTTAGCCTAGCCCTAGCGTGCGAGCACGACGAACAAAGGGCAAAAAAGTACCTAGATGCAGCCAGAGAGATACAAGGACTCGAAGATAAGCAGGACAAGAGGGGAAAGTGGGAAATAAACGAGGATAACAACAAAAAAGTGATGACCCCGCACAAGGACGACGAAAAATTTCAAACCAAATTCGAAAAGGAAAACCCGCTCCTTTTCAGGCAGCTACAAAACGAGCTAGAGCTCATGAATAACGAAGCAAGGTTATACGAAAAAATTAAAGACAACAAAGACAAAGGCATAGATAAATTAACGCCGCTTTACGTAGAGTTGCAAGAGGGGCAAATCGATGTAAAAAGAAAACACGGAGACGAGGTGGGCAAGCCGATAGATACCGATAGATTTAGGTATAGCTATCCAAACGCTACCAAAACGCTAGAACAAACCATCGAAAAATGGGCAGAAAAGGAAACTAAAAAAGAAAATACCGAGCAGAAAGGAAGAGAGATATGAAGAAAACATTAATATCTATTGGTGCGGCAACGGCGCTATTTTTTAGCAGCGCAAACGCAGGAGGCGTTCCGGTTATAGACGTGGCCGCGATAGCTCAAGCGGTAATGGGCTATACTCAAACGCTAAAAGACTATGCTGAGCAAATCAAGCAGTACGAGCAAATGGTCAAAGATACGCTAAATTTTGAAAAACAGATGGCCGAGCTCGGCATAGATATGAACAGCATCTACGATATACTAGGCGATGCGCAAAGCATGATCAGTCAAATGCAAAGTATCTACGATAACGTCAAAAATATCCCCAATGACATAATGGGCGATATAGCGAGAGTGCAAAACGCGTGCTCGTTTTTGGAAAATAATAGCCAATTTTTCGGAATGACGCTAGGAAAAACCAAGAGCTCAATCAAAAGCAAGGTTAATCGCTGCACTTACGCATTGCGAGACGGCGCAAATTTGAGCAAAAGCATAGACGAGCTGACCGAGCAGATGAATAAAGCCGTCGATCCTATCCAAAGAGCGAACTATCAAGCGCAAATCAACAACATAAAAAATGCCGAGAAATTCCTGCAAGAAAGGGATAATATCGAGAAAACAAACGCCTTGTTAGCCTTTGAAGATACCTTTCATAGCGACGATAAGACCAATCCTTACTCAAAAGCGAAAATGAACGACGATTTAAAGCAGCTTTCAAAGCAGCTGAGCAAACCAAACAACCAAAAGCAAGCTCAAGCCCTCACGAACTCGATACTGCTTAAAATTTTAGAAAATTTGCAGCATCAATACGAGCTGAATATCAACTATACCAGCACGATGGCTACTAGCAAGCAGCTAAACGAAAGCGGCAGCAATAAAAATTTAACCGAAGAGAGCTTTAATCAGTCGGTCGTAGAATATAAGCGCAACGACGCCATATTTGAGCCAGAAACCAAGCAGCTCCCGAAAGATGAGCTGGGACTACCAAAATTCGTATATTTCAAATAAAGGGGAAAGAATGAAAAAACTAGTTTTTAGTTTGATCGTAGGTGCAATTTTTGCGGCAAGCGGCGCGACCGCAAAAGAGACGAGCGCAAAGGATACGGCGACAAAGACGTCTGCTCCAAAAGAGCTCGGCGACGTATTTACCGGCGATAAGAAACTGGCATGCGAAGCGGTGCTATGCCTCGCAAGCGCTACTCGCCCGCCGGAGTGCGCCGCAAGCCTTAAAAAGTACTATTCGATTACGGCTAAAAAGGCGCATAAGCAGGCTCAAAAAAGACAAGCATTTTTAGATCTGTGTCCAAGATGAAAGAAAATCTAGTCGAGCTCGCGCTCGATGAAATTTTAAAAAATAACGGCTACTTTGAAAAAAGAGACAAAAGTAGCCGTAACTACAAAACGCTTACGAACGACTACGGAGATACGATAGTCGTATCGCGCCAATCAAACGGCCACTACTTATATTTTAATCCAAATGACAGTACCGATCGGGGCAATATTTACAGCTTCGCTAAAAATCGCGGAGTAGAAGTAAAAGATTTAATAGACGAAGACAAAATAAAAGATATAAAGGAGTTACAAAACAATACTATACCAAAAGCAACTACTAAAAAAATCGATAATGAAATAATAGAAAAATTTAAAAAATTAGATAAGACGGATAAAAATTCATTTTTAATTAGCCGTAGGAAGCTAAGCGGAGAACTATTGGCACAATTTAGCAGCCTAAAACAAGACAGTAAATACCAAAACGCGGTCGTACCGACGTACACGTTAACGTCAGTGCAAACGGACGCCGGCACGAAAGAGTTTTTAAAGCAAAGCGGAACGATAAGCTATCTCTCAAAGCCCTTAACACACGATCCGCAAGGAAAAGCATACGATAAGCCTATCAAACAGCTTTGCAACGGAAATAAGGGGCTAGAAATTTTAAAAGCCGATAACGCACATAAAAGCCCCAAAGAATTTAAAAATATAATAATCAGCGAGAGCATGATCGACACGCTATCGTTTTGCGAGATGAAAGGGATAAATTTGCAAGAGACGCTGCTATGCTCGACCAACGGGCAAATATCGACATCGCAAAAAGATGCGATTAAAGCGCTTCGCAAGCTCGCCCCGGATGCAAAATTTACGCTAGCGTTCGATAATGACGATCGCGGCAAAGAGTTTGGCAAGATCGTAGAGCAAATAGTGCCGAATACTGACAGGCAAATGCCTATATTAAAGGACTTTAACGATGATTTGGTAGTCGGCAAAGCATTGGGGCTAGCAGCGCGCAATATTAGTAAAGAAAACATTTTAAAGCCTTTGAGCGAGCTTGGCAAGAAAGTAGAGTATTTATCAAAGAAATATGATTTTTTAGAGCCTTGCGCAAAGAATGAGCGCGTAAATGAGCTTTTAAGATTTAATCCTTCAAAATTTAAAGAGATAGCCCCAAAGGTGCAGCGTCTGCCCGGAATGAGAGAATGCTTTAAGCGACTTAATCTCGTCGAAAAAAAAATCGGCAGGGAGTATTCTAGGGCTATATGATTTATAGAATATTGATTAATTCGGGCAATCAAGATTTAAGCTGGTTTTTAAAGTTTAAGGTTTATATAAGCTTTTGGAATTTATATCTTATCCCCTTTATTTGGGGGTTTGATAGAGATTACGGCAAGTGAATTTTTTACAAAATCTCGCTCATAACGTCCCGCTGCCGGGTTAAGTAAAGCGGTAGCTCTCAGATGTTCGGGCGGTCAAATTTTAGGCTGTCCGGATTGGAATTGGTAGCACGGCCAGAGCGGTGAAAATTTGGCTTGCTTTTTAAAGTTTAAGGTTTGAATAAGATTTTAAAAATTACATTTTAATTCCTATTCTTGGGGGTTTGCTCGGATTTGGGATGAGTAAAATTTTTACAAAATGCCGTTCTTGTTGGCGGTCTGCACTAAGGTGCTGCCGCGCCGAAGCCGAGCCTAAGGTCTCGGCTTCTATGGGTTTAAGCGGGGGGCACCCCGCAACGCCCCTCCTAAATACAGAAGCTGCCGCCAATGACGGCAGCGGGAATTAAAAAAGGGGAAAGAAAATCAAATTTAGGCTTAAATAATGCTTAGGTTTCTAATTTATTTTTAGGTTATTTTTGCTTTTTTGCTATTTTATATTTTTATATATTTTAATTATTTGATATTTTATTATTTATTATTTTATTATTTTTTAAGTTAAAAAGTGGTATAATCGTTTTATAAATTAAGAAGAAAGGAACTTAAAAAGATGAAATTAACGAATGCGATTAAACTACTTAGCCAATACGGCGAAGTTAAACAAGATGAAACCGGAGCAAGAATTGAAATAGACGGCTGGACTTACGGCGCTAGCACGAATTGGAACGAGCAAGAGGTTCTATTTTTATATTGTGAATGCGGTACAAACACGCGGGATAGGCACTTTTATTCATATAACACGCTAAAAGGACTTAAAGATTGCATGGATAGATACATCCGGGCAACGGCATAGCAAGAGGATTACAATGAAAATTTATTTAACGGAAATAGACTACGCCCGTTTAAATTCTTCGATGGATGAGGGGCGATACTCCTTAAAAAGGGATGGTGAATACACGGAGGCGATAAAGCTTAAATTTATAGGCAACGCGACGAACGTTGAAAGCTATGGCGTATTTTTTAGCCACGATCCGTTTAAAGTTTTTATTTTAGATAAGCTGGCGCAAACGTTTAGACAGACCGATGGTTGGGCGCCGCGAAACCTTTAGGGGTCAAATAGACGAAGGGCAGCATGAGTCAATGAACAAGAACTATAATAAATTTGAAAGGGCACACGATATAATGGCGGAGCTAATCAAAGCCCCACTCCCTCTTGAGCCGGTGGAGCTTGGCAACATTAGCGACAGGGAGCTTGGCTTTTTGAAGAGTAGCGTAGAGATGATGGCGGACTACTTGGACTCGCTGGGCTTTGATTTCAGAGGCCACAAAGAGGAAGTCCTGATGCCGATTTACGAGGAGTTCGAGAGGCGGCAAAAGTAAATAGCAAAATATGCTATAATTTGTAAAAATAAGGATGAAAAATGAAGAAAATTAAACTGCTGACGGCGGCTGTTATAGCCGGGCTTATGTTGGCAGGATGCGGTGAAGATGATGGGCTTGTAAAGCTAGAGAATGCAAATCCGGCAATAAAACAAGCAAATTACGATGCAATGGTCAATAAGCTAAAAGAGAGAGTTAAAAATGTAGATTTTGAATTTTATCATGCACAGACCTTATTTAATGGCGAAAATTGGAAAAATTATACATCAGAGCAGGGCTTTGCCAAATTTACAAGATGGAAAGCTCAAAACGACCTCATAAACAATGAGAAACTCGTAGTAGTAGTCGTAGATAAAAATAATAAAAAAGTAGGGTCGGCATACGAGGTCGAATGTACAAAATGGGGCAAATTTGAGTGCGATCCAGAATATATAACGGTTCTTGAAAACGGAAAAAGATAGAAAAAGGAGAATCCCCAATGAAGACGACGTTACCCGATTTAACCAAAGAATCGATACTCGCATATCTATCCGAGCTCAAGCCGGGTCTTGAAAAAGACGGCATCCAAAAGATAGGACTTTTCGGAAGCTATGCCAAAGGTTATGCGGGTGAAGACTCGGATATAGATATAGTCGTTTTGGCCGACAAAAAGGACTTTTTGGATAGACTGCACGCGTTTAAAGCGCTTGCGTATTTAAATGATTTAAAAGAGCAGATCGCGGGCAAATTTCATAAATCGGTAGATATTTGCGATTTCTATTCTGAACAAAAAATGCAAGACGACAAGATAGTGAGGGGAGCGATTTATGTCTGATAAAAAAATTATATATCGATTAGAACTGGCGGTAGAAAAAATAGATCAAGTATTTGAAATTTGTAAGCCCAAAGGCGTTACAGCAGCACTAGAAGACGAGCTACTTGCAAAGCCAGCGATAATGAAACATATCGACGTCGTATACCAGCAATTTAAGAAGCTTGAAGAAGCGCAGGAATACCATATATTAGATAAATTTAAAAAAGAAGATATAAAAGGGATAAGAGATATCAGAAATTGGTCTTCTCACAATTATGACAATATACAAAACGAGATCATAGAAGACGTTATACGCACAGATCTTCCTAATCTCAAAGAAAATCTTCAGAAAGTCATAAAAGAAACGAAGCAAGAGCTGTGCGAAGATTTACAAAAAAAGATCGATCGCTTCGTTAAGAAGCAGAATATTTTAACCCCGCAAGCCAAGAGCGATCTTGGGGCAGATATTCAAAAAGGCTACAACGACTTACGAAAAAATGGACTTGAGCTTGATAAATCATATGCAGACAAGCTCAAGGGCATCATCAAAAGCAACTCGAACGAAAACGTAAAATAATTTTGCGTTTGAATTTTTAAAAAGGGGAAAATAAGCTTCCTTCCCTTTCTAAATTTTAATTTTTTTATACTTCTTTTTACATAAATTTAAAAAATATGATATTTCTAATTTTACTATATTTTAATGAAATATAATTTTATTTTTAAATATTTTATTATTTCTTAAATATAATCTACTCTCGACCGCCAAGTTCATTATTAAATTTATTTTGATCCGCCGGGCGAGAACCCTGAGTTTTAGTCTTACCGGATCGTTCAGCCAAGACGTCTTTATAAAGCCTCTTTTCGTTTTTGATTTTTACTAGACGATCGTCAGGCTTAACGCCCAGCACCGATACGCCTTTAAAATATTCTTTGAACAAAAAACCGTCCTTATCGATTTTATCGCTATTTAAAAGCTTTTTGCCGACGTAGTCGAAGCGTTTTTGACAAATATCCGCGATAAATTCCTTATTGCTTTTTAGCCTTTTTTCAAAAGCGGTAGCCTCTTCGCCGATTATGCCCGAGTGCTGCAAGACGTAAAGGTTTTTATCTAAAATTTCAAGCTTTGCGGTTAATTTAAAAAGACTTTCGTTACGCCCGAGCATGCGAGTAACTAGCAGGCTATCCTCGAAATACTTCCTAGCCGCATCGTCCTCGCGGCCGCGATGAATAGCGATAGCGCGTCGCACTTTTTTATAATTTTCGACATCGGCCTTGCTCGCGCCCCTATTTTTCGGATAAATTTTATTGTAGTTGTAGCTAAAATTTTCAAGTAAATTTAGCCCTGCGGAGTGGTCTTTATAGTGAGCCAATCGCATCTCGTTAAGCTGCGTAGCTTGACTGGAAATTTTATTTATTTTGTCGATTTCAGATAGCACGGCCTTGCTCTTTTCTTTGATGACTCGGTTACTTTCTTTTAACTCACGAGCGAGCTTATACGCCCGTTTATTTCGCTTTTTAGTATAAAGCATAAAGAGCCGTAAGAGCTCTTCATTATCTTTTTTAAGCGCGGCAAGTTCGTTATTCATAGCTTCAATTCGCCCTGCCGTAGCGTCATAGCTTTGCTTATTTTTATCCTGCATTTTTGAATAATAGTCGTTTATTTTATCTTTTGCCGTATAGTCGTCCGCTTCCAGCTTCACGGCGGATTTTACTTTGTTAAATTCGAGCTTTAAATCCTTTTGCAAGAAATTTTTATTCTCGTATTTTAGCCCACGAGCTCCGAGAGAGTAAGCGAAATTCGTCCGCACGTCGTCAAAAAACTCTCTGATTTCGCTTCTGCTATCAAAGTGGATTTTTTTATTGGTAAAGCTATTTCGTTTATTTAAAACCACGTGCACGTGCGGATTATTCTGATGGGTGTGTAGCACGAAAGCATACTTGTGTCCGCTAAAATTTAGACCTAATACGTTATGTACACTCTCGCTCAAAGCTCTTAATTTTTGCTGATCGTCGCAAGGCTCGTTGATAGAAAAAATTAGATGCCACGCGTCCTTCGAGTTTGTATTATCGCCGAAATCCTTGCCCCAATCTTTTAAAACTTCATCGCTGCCTACTCTCTCCCCTTTTTCATTGATAGCCGCGCCGTCGAGAGAGTTTTTAAGAGCGTAGTCGATACAACGCTTGATGGAAGTTTTAGGCAAATTTGAAATCATCTTTACGACTGATTGCTTGGCAAAGTTATTTTTAGGAAAAGGAATATGCGAGCGAGAAAATCCTACGCCGCTTCCAAAAGAAACGTATTTATGCTCCGATTTTGCCGTACGAGTATAGCCGGCTCTGATAGCTTTTAGTTCTTCGAAAAACGCATCCCAATCGCGTCTTGCCAAATTCTCTCCCTTTTAAATTCTTAAAAAGTATTCATAGCTTTTAAAGATATTTGCAAAAGATGTTAGTGTAAGTAGCTTTAAGAAAAGATAATGCCAGAAGTAAGGCAGGATAACCGCCTTTATATATCACTTTTTTAAGTTTAGCCCATTTTACGGCGATAAAACGCCTAAAAATTGGGAAACTAAACTTAAAAAAGCTGTGATTTTCGGTAATTTTGCAACTACCGAAAATAAAATAAAACGCAGAGCATTTTATTTTTGAGAAAAAGCAAGTAGGTTTTAAAGGGGAAAGCGTAAAAAGAGCGCAAAAATATTTGAAAAGTTAGAACTATATTCGCAATGCGTAAAAATAAAACAAGAAAATTTTATTCGGATAAGCTTATGAACAAAATATAAGAAAGAATTAAAAATATCTAGCAAAAGTATTCAGAGATAAGCAAAACGAAACGGAAGAGAAAATTTTTAAAAGAATTTGTAAAATTTTTGAAAAGCGTAATTTTGTAAAAAGACTTTTTTAAAAAAATAATCGCAAAAAGCCTATAAAATAATCAATATGAAAAAGTAAAAAAGTAAATAAATACTTATAAAATTTTTAAAAGAATTGCTTGTATATCCTTTAAATCGCTATTCACAAAATCACTTTTACAAAATCTCGCTTTTCGAAAAATAGTATAGTGCTAGAAATCGAAAATATTCTAATCAAAAAGGAGCAAACAATGAGAGAAGTCTCAAAAAAGGCGAAAAGTATTTTTTACTTTTTAATGTTCTTGCCGTTTCATTTATTCGGAGCGGGCGGCCAAAACGTTTTAAAAACTTTGGAAACAAAGGCAAACGAACAAATCACTGAAGCCGGCAGTAGTGCCGCAAGCGTTATCAATACGGTAATCACCGTATTCGGTATTATTTGGGTCGTAGTATTCTTAACGATAATGTTCGTAAATATCGAGGCTTTAAAAAATAATATAAAATTGCTACTTGGTATCGCGATTATTCTTGGTATTGCATACGGCTTATCTGCCGCAGCAATGTAAAAGGTAAAAGCGAATGATAGTGACCGACTGCTATATGGACTTAACCAAAAGAACGAAAATCATAGGTCTAACAACCACGAGTCTATTCACGATTATAATCGCTGGATTTATCTCGTGGTTTATCTTGATTTTATATTCGCTAGCAGTCGTTGCTGTTTTATACTGCTTCTTCTTTATTTTAGAATTTTTTGATGAAGACATATACGATATCATCGGTTCTAAAATGAAAATATCGCAAAACAAATTTTATGCATAGGTTAGAAAATGGCTCGCGGAATAATAGGCGTAATCAAAGAGTGGAATCAAAACAAAAAGAAAGAAAAACTAAAAAGAGAGCTTGGCATTGACGTAAGCCAAGAAAAACCAAGCATTAAAAATAAAACGGAAAACGACGTTTTATCAAAAATCAATAAGATCAATAAAAAAGCGGATGAAATTTTAATGATAGCAGAACCGCAGATTTATACACTGGCAAAGGAAAACAACATCGCCTGCAAATACGGCGAGAATATAATAATCACCAAAGACGGCAACGCAAGTATAGCAGTAGAGCTAAAAGGGGTAAGCTACGCCGGAATCAGCCTAGACGACGAGACGGACTACCTTTTAAACCGCGTTATGTTTTTTACGACTTTGAAAGATGACGTAGAAATAAATTTAATCATCAAAAAAACAAAGCAAGACGACAAAGAATATACAGACAAAAATATAAATCCGTATGCGAACGAGATCATAAAAAAATGGGAAACCGATCAAGATATATACGCTATAAGATACTTTTTAATAATTTCTACGATGACGAAAAATATCACAGGACTACTGGAAAGCTTTAAAACCAAAATGACTAGCGAAGAGGGCGACGAAAGCAACGAAAGCGCAAAATTAAAGCAGAAAATCGAGCTTTTAAGCGATACGTTCTCGAACATCAAAAACTACTTCTCGATTTATCAGCCAAGACAACTAAGCGGCGATGAGATCATAAATTTTTATGCCACGTATTCAAACGCGAAAGAGACGAACCTTGCATATACGAATGAGCTGATCACAGATAGTTACATAAGCTCATACGTCGAATTTAAAAAAGACTACATAGAGTTTTACCGCAACGACGGCACGACCAAATACGCTAGATTTATCAGTGTAAAAGCCTACGAAACTGAGCAAATCAAGTCGATCATCACCTCAAATTTAATCAAAAGCAATAACGAATTTATGGCTATGATTTATCTAAAAGCCTACGAAAAGCGCAAGGCGATCAAGAAGATAAAGGACACCAAAGCGTTTGCGGTAGAGCTAGTCCGCCAAGAGCTAGATCAGTTAATGGAGCTAATCCAAGCCGACAGAGAAAATTTAGTGGAAACGAGCTTTTCGGTATATTGCCTAGCCAATAGCCTCAAAGAGCTGGAAAACCGCTCGAATGAGCTAAAAAATATCCTAGAAAATCAAGGATTAAATGTTGTCCGAGAAACGCTAAATCAAAAAGCCCTTTATTTTAGTTTCTTTCCTAGTCGCGGAAATTTAAACGCTAGAAAGAAAACGCTAAATATCAGCAACTTAGCCACGATCGCAAATTTTGAAAACGAAGTAACCGGATTTAACCAAAACGACTGGGGTGGCGAAGCGATAACGACATTTAAGCACCTAAACGGCACGCCGTATTTATTCAATTTTCACTGGCAGCCAGACGGCGATCGCCCAGCCGGGCATACGATGATAGTGGGCGGAACCGGAAGCGGAAAGACGACGCTGGCGCAATTTTTAATGACAAATTTATTTAAATACCCCATAGATATATTTGCAATGGATAAGCTGCGCGGTATGTATAACTTCACGAACTACGTAGACGGCGAATACCACGATAGCGAGAGCGACGGCTTTAAATTAAATCCGTTCAGTCTGGCTGACACAAACGAAAATAGAGACTTTTTAAAATCATGGCTGCGCTTTATGGCCGAAGTTAAAAACGACGAGCATGAAGCCATAAACGATATTAACAATACGATAGACCGTATATACGACATGAAGCAAGATGGTCAAACGCTAACGCTAAGCGATTTTATTATATCGCTTCCAAGCGACAATAACGAGAAATCAAGACTAAAAATCAGATTTGATAATTATAAGGGTTCGATATTCGACAACAAAGAAGACGCCCTAAATTTTACCAAGCAGCTATCAGTGTTAAATATGGATGGCATACTGCAAAACAAAAAAACCGCCGGACTTACGGCTATATATATTTTTCATAAACTAAAAAATAAAGCCAAAAATAGCGCGGATAAGCGCGGCTTCTTTTGCTTTATAGACGAGTTAAAGGATTATTTGCAGGATGAGACGATGCAAGAAAAAATCCTAGAAGCAATCCTGGAAGTTAGAAAAATCGGCGGAGTAATGTGTATGGGCTTTCAAAATATGAGCTTATTTAACAACATTGAGCGCGGCTCGTCTTTTTTGGACAATATCGCAAATTTTGTCATATTTCCGACCAATAGCGAAGAGACGCTGGCGGAGTTAAACGCGATGATAGGATTAACGCCGACGGAAGCCAAATTTTTAAAAGAGACAAACTCGAATGCGAGGCAAATATTGCTAAATATGAAATTAAGAAACGAGAGCGCAAAGCTAGATATAGATTTATCGAGGCTCGGAAGCTACTTGCGAGTATTCTCGTCAAGCTCGGACAACGTAATGCTTTTAAAGCAGCTTAAAAACGATAGCCCGATTCACTGGCGAAAACATTACATAGAATTTAAAGGGAAGAGGAGTTAAAGATGAAAAAGATTGCAATCATCATGGCGGCGTCGATACTAGCGGCGCTTTTAAGCGGATGCGCGGATAAACCTAGCAAAATAGAAAGAATAAGCCCCTGCGCTTGTTACGATTTTATAAAGGTGGGTTAAATGGCGTTTGAAGAGAGAAAGATCGACCCAAATTTTATTTTTAGAGCCGAAAGAAACATTAAAGCGTATATGTTTTATACGATCATAGCCCTCGCGGTCGTAAGCGTAAGTCTGGCGGTAGCAATAGCGCTTTTAACGCCGTTAAAGGAAACAAAGCCGGTTTTACTTAAATTTTCAGACGGCGACTCCCGCTTCGTGACTATAGACGATACGAGCCTAAATGTCCGCAGCAACGAAGAGCTGCTAAAAAGCATTTTAGCTGGATACGTTAAAAACAGAGAGATGATAAATCGCATAGACGATGTCGAGCGCTACAACGAGATACGCACGCAAAGCAGCAGGCAGGTATGGGAAGCGTTTCAAAGTTTAGTAAGCGATCCCAACTCGATTTATACGACTAAAAATTACTTCCGCAACATTCAAATTTTAAACGTAGCCGTTTTAAGTCAAAACGTAGCGACGGTCGACTTCCAGGCCGAGATCACGAATCCTACGCGCACCGAAGTAAGCTATAAAAAATACAGAAGCGCGATAGAGTACGACTTTCGCAACCAAAGCGGCACATACGCCGATACGATGAAAAATCCTACCGGTTTTATCGTAAGTAAATATCAAATAACGCAAATTTTGGACGAAAAGGGCTCAAAATGAGAAATTTAATAAAACTTTCGATCGTCTCGGCACTTGCTTTAAATTTAAGCGCGGCCGAGCCTCAAGAGGGACTAAGCGAAGAACAGATGAATCAAATCCGCGCCATTATGCGCCAAACTCAAGAGCTGGTAAACGAGCAGCAGCAAAACGGCTCTATGGGCGAAGATATATTTAACGATAAAAACAAAGACGTAAACAACAATATACAATCGAATTTTAAAATAAATCCGCTCGGACTATACAAACAAAGGCAGCAGCCGCAAGGGGCAAAATTTAACGACCCTAACGGCGGGCAAATTCCCGAACAAGACGTAATAGACTTCGGCGGTGAGCCCGATGGTTCGGATAGGCAGATAGGCAAAGACGAGCTGGAGCTTATGAAAAACGCCATCCGCAATCAAGATTTAAAGGCATTGCAGCAAAAATTTCACTCAAAGAAATACAGTGGATACGAAAATACGCAAGTAGTCAAATATCAGCCCGATAAAACCATCAAAATTCGCACGCGCCACGCAATGGCCACTACGCTGATATTTGATAGCGAGATAGATAATTTCGTGCTAGGCGACCAGACCGGCTTTAAAATAGAGCAAATCCCAAGCCAACCTAATGCTATCGCAATAATCCCGCAACTAATCGGCATCGATACTAGCCTAACGATTTTTACGGGTGATGGAAAAATCCATACCTTTTATATTTTTTCGACGGATTATAAAAATTCAAGCGACCCAAGCTTCATAGTTCGTATAAAAGACGGCGAAACGCAAAAAGCTAAGCTTGCTAAGCTTGAAGAGGATGGCAAGGAGTATTTAACAATAAAAGACGGCATAGCCGAGCTGAAAGTCAAAAAGAGCGATATTTACAGCGGATATACGCAAAAAGCCAAAAAAGAAAACGAGTGGCTGCTATCGGCTGAAATTTTTAGCGATAAGAAATTTACGTATTTTAAGTATTCCAAAGACGAAATGCCGCAAATCCCTACTATTTACGCAGTCATTGATAAACAAGATAGCCCGGTAGAAACGAGGGTAATAGGCGATTACATAATCGCAGAGACTATAAATCCGAAATTTACGATTAAAAGCGGCGATAGCTACGTATGCGTAGAACGCAAAGAAACGCAGGCCGAAAAACTAAGAAAAGAGATAAGAAAAAATTTAAACACAGATGAAGAGGCCGTAAAACAAAGACAAAAAGAGAATAGCAAAACAATAACGAAAAACCAAGAAAAATATAACGAATCCACAAAGAAAGCAAGAGGATTTTAGAATGAAAAAGGGGAAGAAAACGCTGCTTTTAAGCCTTGCGACGCTTAGTATAATTTCCTCTCCCCTTTTGGCGGAGGAAATTTTTAACGAGGCGGCCGGGCAAGAGCAGCAAGACGAGCAAATAAGAAATTTACAAAACCAAAAGAATCTGAATCATCTTTTTGAAAATTCAAAATTTCCGGTCGACGATTACATTTATAAAGCCGGAAAGAAAATGCCGAGCGAGGACGGGCAAAATTTAGGCGAAATTTTAAAGAAATTAGAAGAACTCGAAGCTAATAAAAAGCAATCCGGGCAGATCGCGCCAGGAGTGCCGGCCGCTACGCCCGAAGATATGACGAAAGAGCAAGAGCAGATGGCGCAGCGCGCTAGAGATAAACAAGAAGAGCTAAAAGCCAAGCAAGAGAGTCTAAAACAAGAAATAAGAAGAGACAACCAGGCCGCCTACGAAAACAAAATGCGCGAGCTAATAAGAGCTCAAATTTTAGCCAATCGCAACAACGAGATAAAAAACGTAAATCAAAACTCATTAAAATACGGCGCCGATGGCTTCTCAAATCAAAAAAGCCTAGATGTCAGCACGAATGAACACAGACTATACCGCACTATTAGAGCCGGGCGGCTGATCCCGGCAATTCTAACGAGCGCGATAAGTTCGGATTTGAGCGGAATAGTAACGGCTCAAATAGAGCAAGACATATATGCTGCTATGGGGCGAGCGGTGCTGATCCCTCGCGGAAGTAAAGTGATAGGCTTTTACACCAACGACACCAAAATCGGGCATGAAAGGCTGGAAATCAGGTGGCGCGAGATAATCACGCCGCAAGGCATTAATATAATGCTAACAGATGCAATGGCCGCCGATAATATGGGAATGAATGGAGTCGTAGGAGCGATAAATAATAAATATTGGGAACGCTACGGCATAGCCTACTCAATTTCAACGATTACGAACGCTTTGCTTTTAGGTATAGCCTCAAAAATGGGAAATTCAAACAACTCTTACGCCACCGAAATTTACTCAAATGCTAGAAGCGACGTAAGCAGCGTAGTGCAAGACATAATCCAGCAGCAAAGCCAAATCAAGCCAACCATAGAAATCAAAAGCGGAAGCCGTATATTTTTAGTGCCTACAAATCATATGTGGTTTGCAAAACCAAAAAACGGCGAAGTGATGATGCAATATTTTAACGATTAAAGGGAAAGCCGATGCAATACGAGCAAATCAAAAGCCAAGTTAAGACTGAGCTACAAAATAAAAAAGCAAACGATAGACTACTAAAACGCATAGCAAATCAGCTAAAAATTACCGAAAAGGCTGAGGCAAACGCTGCAAAAGAAAGGCAGAAGCTAGAAAAGCTAGTGCAAGAAAAAAACGATTTGGTAAGCACGAGCACAACAGAAGCAAGCCAAGAAGAGTAAAATGAGTGAAAGCATAATTTTAAATAATATTTTAGGCGTTTTAAAGCCGTATTTGACCCTGCGGGCAAACGAACTAATATTTAATCGGCCGTGCGAAATAAACATAGACTACGGCGACCACTGGGAAATAGTGCAAGACCCAAAGCTAGATATAAAATTTCTAAATAATTTTTTGATCGAGCTGGCCACTAGAAGAAATCAGCGCTTCGATGAAACGCATTGCCACCTTTCATGCGAACTGCCCGATCCGTTTTTACGTTACCGAGTCCAAGCGCAGCATAAATCAAGTCTGTTTAATAGCGATATCGCAATTTGTATAAGGATACCCAGCAAAGAGGCCTTTAAATTAGAAAGTTTTACCTTAAGTCAAAACGTGATAAACGAGGGCTGGACTTATGAAAAAATCAAAGAGCTGATCCGGGATAAGAAAAACGTACTTTTAAGCGGCGGAACGGGAAGCGGGAAGACCAGCTTTTTAAACTCGTTAATGGGAGAAATAGACCCGGGCGAGCGAGTAGTCACCATAGAGGACAGCCAAGAGCTTAGGGTAGAAAACGTAAATAAAACGCAGCTGGCCGTACCCAAAATCGCCACCGAAATTTACAGCTATCAGGTAGCGATCGATAATGCGATGCGCTTACGACCCGATAGGCTATTTTTAGGCGAGATAGACATCCGCAATACCTTTTCGTTTTTAAGGGTAAACAATACCGGGCATGCCGGAAATTTAAGTACCTTGCACGCAAATAATCCCAAAGACGCCATAAAGGCCATTAAAACCAATATTATTTTAGGAGGTGGCCTATCAAGCGTGGACGATCGCATGCTAGATAGCCTTATCGTTACGGCGATCGATTACATTATCCAAATAGCTAGGGTTAAAAATCAAAGAGTCGTGACGGATATCTTAAATTTAAAAGAACTGGACATTGCAAAGATCGTAGCATGAGAAAAGTAGCCGCACATTTTATATACTTTACCGAAGCCGACGCAAGGGTACTAAAACGCATATCTCAAAGACGCAATGAAAGTAAATCGGCAGTAGTTCGAAAGTTGATACATGTAGAAAAATACGCTGATGTGCTAGAACAGATAGAAACGAACAACGAAATAATAAGCGAATTCTTACGAGAATTCGGTCGCTTGGGTGTAAATTTAAATCAGATTGCCTATCATCTAAATGCAAACATTACCGGCCCAGAAGAAGCCAAAAACGACCTAGAAAAAAATATGCGGGGCTTCGCAATAGTCATAAAAGAATTAAGCGCAAAAATGGAAGATTTAAAAATAAAAATAGATGTCAAACATACTAAAACGCCGAGCAATGAGGAGGCAAAAGGGGAGGAAAATGGATAGTTCAAAAGAATTTACCGCTAAAAGATGGGCTTGGGCTTTCTTCGTTTCGCTCATAATGGGCGTAGTGCTATATTTGGCGGTAGTCAAGGTTATTTTTAATCCGGATTTGATAAAAGTACCCGCAGTGGCGTATAAAATTTTAATAAATATAGGCGCGCCGACGCTAAAATTAAAGGCTTACGTTGCATTATTTACGCTGATCGCCCCGTTTTTGGTAGTCTTTACGTGGTGGCTATTGCCGTATTTTAGAGACGGCGAAGATTATGGCTCAGCAAGGTTTGCGACGCCCGAAGACTTCCCTAAAATGAATATAAACTATAAAAACGGCTTGGTGCTAGGATGTCACAATATAGATAGCGATAATCCGCAGTTTTTAAGGGCTACGCAGCCGCTCTCAACGCTAGTGGTAGCGCCTCCTGGAAGCGGTAAAACGGCGGGTATGATCATTCCAAATTTACTAAGCGTACCGGCTTCTTGCGTAACGCTAGATATCAAAGGCGAACTATATAAAAAAACAGCCGGGTATAGGCAAAAATATTTTAACAACGAAATTCAGCTATTCTCCCCTTTTAGCTGGGATAATACGCTATTTTTTAACCCGTTCGATCGTTCAATCGTTAAAGACATGGAGTATATACATATCAAAAAATTGGCCGAGCAGATAGCTTCTACCATTTTCGTAGGCGAAAAAGGCAGTGAAAACGATCACTGGATAAAATCGGCAAGAACGATGTTTGTATTTTTCGCCGAATACTTTATGCAAAAAGACAAACACGCTACGCTAGCCCAACTTGCACAAGCTCCAAAAGCCGATTATTTCGAGTATTTGGACGAAAAATTCGGCGAAGAGGCAATGAAAGAGATAGACGAGGACGACCCGGACAAAGAAAGAGAGAGAGACTATGACGTAGATACTTTTAAAATTTGGCTAAAACAGACAAGCTTTGACGAAGGTATCGACGAAAGCACGAGAAATCAGGCTAGAGCGTATGCAAGAGCCGCAGATAATGAATTTGCAAGCATAAAATCGACATACGATACGTTTATGACGGTTTTTAGCAATCCACAAGTAGCCAACGCAACCAGCAAGATGAGCTTTACGTTCGAGGATTTAAGAGCGAAAAGAATATCAATGTACGTAGTCGTTCAAACCGAAGATATCGAAATTTTAGCTCCTTTAATTCGTATTTTTATAGAAACATTATTTAAGAAATTAATGAGCGGAGAAGAGTGCAGCGATCCCGAGAGATTTATATACTTTTTCGGGGATGAGTTCGTGCGCTTCGGCAAGATGCCGTTTTTATTAGAAGCCCCCGCACTTTGCAGAAGCTATGGACTTTTACCGGTTTTCGTTACGCAAAGCTACGAGCAGATCAAAAAATACTACGGTGAAGACGATATGAATATCGTAAAAAATAACAGCGGATATCACGTAATTTTTAACATGAATAGTGACAAAGACGCAGAGGATACGAGCAAGTTAATCGGCGACTACACAAATATCAAAATCAGCAAATCGCAAGGTAATATGGAGCTGTTTAAAAGCAATATCTCAAAGAGCAAAGAAGCCAAAAAGCTAGTAACTGCCCAAGATTTGAAAAATCAAGATAGTAGCGATATTTTAATTCTCGTTAAAGGCTTTTACAAGATGCCCATCAAGGCAAAAGTACCTTATTGGTTCAAGATGGCACAGTGGAAAGGGGCGGATAAGCTAGAAGTTGAGGCAAAGGACGACCAAAGCGAAGCTGCCGTCAAGCAAGACGCCTATACGGCCAAAAAAGGGGGCGAAAAAGAGGCAAAAGGCGAAGTAAATACGGCACAAAACGACTCAAGCGAGATCAAGCCTGCGGATGATAAAAGACAACAAAGAGACGAGCTGCTAAAAGCTCTAAAAATTAAAGTGGATAGGGAGTAAAATTTTATAAATTTTTATAATAAATTTAGCAAAAAATTTAAAAATATAATATTTTTATTTTTGCTAAATTTAAATTATATGTAATTTTATTTTTAGATGTTTTATTATTTTTTAAGAGCTCTAATCTAAATTTTTATCAAAGATTTAAATTAGAGCTCAAAGCTCTAAAATCTACCCTAAGGAGTAAGCAATGACCTATGCAGAAAAGCAAGAGCAAGAAAAAGCATACAAAGAGTATGAGAAAAATCTTGCCGAGCGATTTGCGACAAGCGAAGACGGTGAGTTTGAAATCAGCGACGGCGAGAGCAAGGAATGGGAATATTTAAATAAGTCCCACCAAAGCATGGAGGTCGCCGATCAAGACGAGCCCAATACCGACTCATAGCCCAAAAGCTATGAGTAAACGACAGACGTAAGGATAAAAAATGGCAACGGAACAAGAGAAAAAGAGTTGGGAGCAGATGAGTAATGCCGAGAAAAAAGAGAGCTTCGATAAATATATGAAGTATAAACTTTTTGAAGCTCATAAGACCGCAAAAGCGGATTGGCAAAGGGATATGAGCAAGGAAGAGGTGGATAACACCATGCCTTACAACGCCTTAACCGGCAAAACGTATTCAAGAGAGACCAGCATGCTTTTAAGGGCGGAGATGGCCATAAAAGGCTACGACAAGGCTCAATTCGTAACGATGGAGCAAGGCAACGCGATGGGCGGGGTGCTAAAGCTCAAACACGACGAGCAAACCGGCGAAATTTTAAAAACCAAAAACGGCCTACAAGCGAGAGTGGATGGCGTTAAAATGCTTTATATCGCAGATCACGAGCTAAGGCCAAAACTGGACAAAGACGGCAAAGAGGTTATAGCAGCAGTCAAAGACAAAGACGGCAACGTTAGACTCGATGAAAATACCGGCAAGGCGATCACGTACGTAGTCAAGGAAAAAATCCCGATAAAGCCGCGATTGGAGACGAAAACGCTCTATCACGTAAGTCAATTCGACGGGCTAAACGAAGAAAAAATCAAGGAGCGGGATCTAACTGCCATCCAAAACTACCGAGAGGCGGCCAAGAACCAAGCATACGAAGTCAGAATAGACTACAGCAAGACATTGGGGATAGGCGGAAATTTAGCAAAGCAGCTAGACAACCTAACTATGGCTCAAATCAAAGGCGTAGACTACTATAACCCGGCACAAAGGCTTGATATGTCCAAAGAAGCTGAGAAAGCTAAAAAGCTGACTAGGCAAAAAGATAAGGGCATGGAACAAGGCAGGTAAGCTAAACCAAGCTTAGGGTAGACGGGGCGAAAGCCCCGAATTTAAAGGAATTAAAATGTTATTTGAATTTTTGAATTTTTTAGGAGTCGGCGACGGAATGACCGCCAAAAAGCAACCGATAAGCGCGGATGATGTAAGTATAAAAGAGGGAGCTGAAGAGTTTATCATCGAGATGCAAAGCCCGTATTTTCAAGAGGAGATCACGACAGAGACGATAATGAAAGACGGCAAAAAAATAGAAATCAAAAAGATAAAAATCTCAGAGCCGCTAGATAACAATAAAGCACTAATATCGATAAAAACCTATAAAAAAGATATAACGAGAGCATAAAATGGCACAGCAGCAAGTAGCAAAAACGCTTTTAACAGATAGCAATTGGATAAACAAGACTCAAGCAGTTATGCAAGAAAACGTGATGAGTTTATTTGAAAAATTTTATCAAGGAGCTCACGATTTAGTTTATTCGACCGCCACGACGACGATCGTAATCTTAATAGTCGTATTTTGGCTGTTGGATAAGCTAAAAAACGGCTATCCGACGCGAGAGGAGACGTTTAACGCTATAAAATATATAATCAAGCTTTGCTTTATTTTTGCCGTTCTTAGCTCATTTGGCGCATATACCGGCGCCCTATACATCCTAACCATACCTGAAAATATGATAACCGCGACTGTAAGCTCGATTTTTCAGAGTCAAGATTTCGGAACAATCGTGACGGAATCGGCCAATAGAGTGGATAATTTAAGGGCTTTAATGTGGGAATATGGAACCAAGACCTATTTAAAATCGCAAGAATGGTCTATGTTGGGATTAAGTTTTAATGGCCCGACGGATTACATAATGGCAAGCGTCGTAACGGCATTTTTAATGATCCCATTTTGGATATTTTACCTAGTATTTTTTATTCTACTAATCGGCATTACGATCGTTATATTTTTTAGTAAATTCGTAGCGTTTTTGATATTAAGCACGCTGCCATTGGTGCTGCCGTTTTTGATTACGCCGCGCTTTTTGCCGTATTTATGGAGCTGGTACAAGTTATATCTATCATACGCCATAATAGCTCCTTTGGCATTTATAGCCCTAAATTTAGCAATGAATCCGATCATAGAGCTTGAGAAATATCAAAACGTCATAGGTGAATTATTTATAAAGCAGTTTGAATACTTGATAACCGGTGCGATCACTTGCATAACTGCGCTTTTCATAATCAGAAAAATACCAAATTGGATAAATGCGGTACTAGGAACACAGATGGAAAGCGGAGCAGGCGGAGTAGTGGCAGGCGCGGTAGCAGGCGGCATAGCCGGAAAGACTTTGCTGGGCGGACTAGCTAGAAAAGCGACCGGCGGCAGCTTTATCGGCGGAGCGTTGCAAAGCTTCGGCAAGGCCACCGGCGGAAATGCGGTAGGACAAATCACGAAAGCCGGAATAGGTGCAAGCGTAAATCTTGGAAAAGATATAGGCAAGGGCACGAAAATGCTAGGAAAAGGCGTATATGATGCTTATAAAGTATTTCGCGGCGGATACGCGGTGCCATAAGGCTAAAATTTAGAAAATTCTTTTAAAAGGGGTAAAAATGTTCGCACAAACTACGATCATAGGAAATTTAACCAAAGATATAGAGCTCAGATACACGGCAAGTGGTATGGCCATAGGCAATACCGCAATAGCCTCGACACACAAATTTAATGCGGCAAACGGCGAGAAGCGGGAAGAGACGTGCTTTATAGACGTAACTTTTATGGGTAAAAGCGCGGAAATAGCCAATCAGTACCTGGCTAAGGGTTCAAGGATATTTATCGAAGGGCGGTTGAAATTTGACCGATGGACGGACAATAACGGACAAAACAGAAGCAAGCATAGCGTAGTCGTCGATAAGATGATAATGCTCGATACCAAAGATAGGCAAGAAATCGGGCAAAACGAGCAAAACCATTCTGCGTCGCAGATAGACAATGAATATATCGATAACGCGCAAGATGCGCCGTTTGAGCAATAAATTTAACTAAGGAGCGAAAAATGAGCAATGCCGTAATCATCATTGAAAGCCCAAACAAGTGCGACAAGATAGAACATATAACCGGCGCAAAGGTTTATGCTACCAAAGGACATTTTAAAGAGCTTGCAAAGGAGATAGTGGCCGATTATACCGGCTATGAGCCGATATTTGAGATGAAAGAGCAAAGCAAGCATAGAATGAACGAAATTTTTAACGATTGCAAAGGTAAGGACGTCATCATAGCTACCGACCCGGACAGAGAGGGATACGGCATCGGCTACATGGTTTACGAGACGATTAAAAATATCGCCAAAAGCGTAAAGCGCGCCGAGTTTCACGAAATAACCGAAAGCGGCATCAAAAAAGGGCTAGATAAAGCCGTGCCGTTTGCAAGCTCAAATTTAAAGGAATTCGATAGCTTTAAAGCACGAGCGGTAGGCGATAAGCTGGTGGGCTTTATCATGTCGCCCGCTTACATCAACAAGCTCAATGATAAAAATTTATCCGTCGGCAGGGTTCAAACGCCGGCACTCGCCCTGATCGTAAAAAGAGAGCTTGAAATAAAAGAGTTTTTAGCAAGCTCGGCATCAAAACAGATCGACTACAAAATCAAAGCAAAGCTAAAAACGAGGAGCGGCGTAGAATTTACGGCCGTAAACGATAATATTTTTAGCTCAAAGGACGAAGCGAACGCAAAAATCGCCGAACTTGGCGGTAGCATGGCGAAAGTATATCAAATAGATACGAAACAAAGCCAAATAAAGCCGCAAGCTCCGTTTAGAACCAGCCAAATGCAAGAAGCGGCGAATAAGAGGCTGGGGTTTAGCTCGGATAAAACCATGAGCCTAGCTCAAAAGCTATTCGAAAAAGGTCTTATAACGTATCATAGAACCGACAGCAACACTATATCGGACGAGTTTATAAACGAAGTAGAAGCTAAATTTAAAGGGGAGGAGTGGTACGAGAAAAAAATATATAAAGCCGGCAGCCAAAGTCAAGCCGAAGCCCACGAAGCGATCCGTATAAGCCACGTGCATGGTTACGGCGAGATAGATGAGATCGCCGGGCGCGAAAGCCTAAGCGACGACGAAAAATCGCTTTATGAGCTCATTTTTCTAAATTCAGTCCTAAGCCAAGCCAAAAATGCCGTAAACGAGAACAAAACATACGACATAGACGTCAAGGCTCTAAGCTTTAAGGCCAAGACCGGCAAATGCATTTATAAAGGCTTTAAGGGGGCTTTGAAAGAGCAAGCGGACGATGAAGACGAACAAGATAAAGACGTAGCCCAAATAGAGCTAAATTTAAATCAAGGCGACGAAGTCGAGGTGTTGGGCTTCGAGCTGCAAGAGGTTAAAAAGCAAGCTCCGCAGCACTACAAGGAAAGCAATTTTATCTCCCTTTTAGAAAAAGAGGGCATCGGTAGGCCAAGCACGTATGCTACGTTTCTGCCTACGCTTTTAAAGCGGGAATTCGTAGTTATCGAGACCAAAGGCAAAAATCAAAACATAGTGGCCACCGGTAAAGGGATAAGTTTCATCGAAAGTGTTAAGGCAGATGACGAGTGGATCACGCAAAGCGAATTTACAAAGCAAATGGAAGGCGTGCTAGACGAGATAAGCGACGGCAAAGTAAATTATCTCGATTTTATAAAGCCGCTGCACGAGAAAATGGGCTTTAAAGAGCTAAATAGCGGTGAGACCAAACCTCCGAGCGAAGCCCAGCTAAATTTTGCGAAAAGTATAGCTTCGGATTTAAAAATAGCATTGCCGAACGGCATAGAAGCAGACTGGAAAATTTGCTCGGATTTTATAAATAAAAATAAAGATAAAGCCATCCGCCCGCCGAGCGACAAACAAATCAAACTAGCGCAAGATCTAGCAAAAGACAAAAAGCTGGAGCTACCCAAAGGTTACGACACCGATCTGAAAATTTGTAAGGCGTTTATAGAAAAGGCATTGAAGAGGAAATAACATGGTTGTGGACAACACCGAAATCTTTTTTCGTGTTTGCCGTAAAGCGACAATCGATAAAGAGCAAGATATAGCCGGGATTTATTTCGGTAAAAAATATAAGGATACGTTAAACCCTGTATTTTTTGATATTTTTAAAAAATACAGGAGAAACTTAGAAAGTCGTTATGAGTGTATTATCGGCAAAGATGAATTTATATGCTTTGCAACGAAAAATAAGAAAAAATTTATTAAAGAGTTTGGTAGCGTACGTTCAGAACTCATTTCATTTTTAGAGCCTTATTTAAATGATCCAGAAGCTGATTGTTTTGAAATTTGCTTTTTAAAATCGTATTTCGATACAAAAAGCAAAACGGAACAAAAAGGGAAAGAATGAGCCAAATTTCAACCCAAAACGAGCTGGTCGGGCAAGGCTGGATGGCGGATAAAGAAAAGAGAGCCAATGTATATTTTATGAAAGCCAAATACGAGATCGACGACGAGTTTTATACTAGCTTTGACGAGATCAGAGAAGAGCTGCAAGATTACAAAGCGCACTTTAAAGACAAAATCGTGATCTGCCCGTGCAATGACGGCAAAAATAGCAACTTTTATAGGTATTTCGCCTTAAATTTTAAAACTTTGGAGCTAAAAAAGCTGATTACGACGACGTTTAACATCAACGAGCTAAACTCGAAAGGCACGAAAATAGAGATCACGAGTGACGGCATGAGCGAAACACAGTTGCGCGGTCGGGGCGACTTTCGCAGCGACGAAGTAAAGGAGATAATCGCGCAGGCCGACATCGTCGTAACCAATCCGCCCTTCTCCCTTTTTAGAGAGCTTATAGATATAGCCCAAAGCGGTCAAAAGAAATTTTTAATCGTAGGCGGAACGTATTCGATTACCTATAAAAAGATATTTGAGCTATACAAAAATAACCAAATTTGGCTAGGAAATCACCAAGTAAATATTTTTACTCGCCCGGACGGCAGCAAAAAGCGATTTAGCAACGTATCGTGGTTTACGAATTTAAAAAGCACAAAGCATCAAACCGGCGTAAGACTAATGAAGAAATATAAAGGCAATGAGCACGAATATCCGGAATACGATAACTACAAAATCATAGAAGTGACCAATTATAAAAACATACCAATCGACTATGATGGCATAATCGGCGTGCCCCTTACGTTCTTTTTACGACACAACCCTGCGCAGTTTCATATATTAGGCTGCGATTTTGAGATCAAGGAAAAATACCCCGAGCTAGTCAAACAAGACTATGCCCAAAGCAACACGAAATCGGCCGTCCTAAACGGACAAGAACTATTTACCAGGATAATAATTCAGCGAATCAACGGCCTTAAACCGAGAACTAGGCTAATAAATCAAATTTAGGGAGCAAATTTATTAAAATCATGAAGAAGTCAAAGAAAACAGAACTATTTAACAGCCCCGCCAAGCGATTTATGTGGGTATTTTTAGCCATAAATTTGCTAGGCTTTGGCACGAATGCAGTTTTATATTTCTTAAAACTACCCAATAAGGTGGAAACAATCCTAAACGCGGACGCGTTCTTTATAACGCTAGCCGCAATCTGCTACATCGCATTTAACGCAATGCTTTATTTTATCATAAAAATGCACTTCTTACTATCGACTAGAAAAGAGTAGAAATTTATAAAATCTTATTGCTATTTTTATGTAATTTTATTTAAAATATATCTTATATTTTTTATTATATTTTATAAGATATTATTTTAACAATATATATTTTATTATTTATTAAGTTTAAGGCGATATAATCATTTTAAATTTTTACGCAAACAAAGGAGAGATGATGATAGTATCGATCTGCAACGAAAAAGGCGGTAGCGGAAAAAGTACGCTTGCCACGAACATAGCCATAAATCAAGGCATGGTAAAAGGCGAGTCGCTTTTGCTGCTGGATACCGACCCGCAAAAGTCGATCGCCACGTTTTTAAATATACGAAACGAAGAGGGGCATCCAAAGGCATTTGATTTTGCTTACAAATACGGCGAAAATTTAAAGGAATTTCTGCAAAACGTAGATCGCGGCAAAGACATAGTCGTAGACACGGGCGGCCGAGATAGCAGAGAGATGCGAATAGCCATCGCTCTAAGCGACATCGTGATAATCCCGACCATTCCAAGCCAGTTTGACGTAAGCGTCCTAGACAAAATGGTCAATATCGTAAAAATGGCCAAAGAGCAAAACGAAAAGCTGCAAGCCTATATTGTAATAAACCGAGCCTCGACCAACCCGTTTTTATACAAGAAAATAGACAGCCTGAAAGCATTTATCGAGGAGCTTCAAGAGGATTACATAAGGCTAGCGGGCACGATCATATTTGAGCGCGAGCGCTACAAAATAGCCACACAACTAGGCTACGGCGTAGTCGAGATGAATGACGGCAACAAGGCGGAGCAAGAAATCAAAAACTTATGCGAAGAGATATTTTTAAAAGGGTAAAAAATAAGCATTTTATCGTTTTTTTAGTATAAATTTAGGAAATTTATTATTTTTAGTTTTGCGAAAAATTAAAAATAATGCTATCTTAATTTTTAATATTTTATTTTTTATTAAGATTAAGAGATTAGAATTTTAAAAAATAAAAGGGAAGAAAATGGACTTTAAAAGAGCAAGCAACTCTACGGACAAGCTAGAGGAATTTATAGCTGGGGCGGACACACAAAAAGAAGCGCCGGCAAAAAAGAGCAAAGTGGCGATAGGGACGAAATTCTCAAAGGAACTGGCCGTAAAAATACGAAAAAAATATCCGACGTATACGCTGGCCAAATTTATAGAGCTTGCCCTAACGACGCCGATACCGCATATAAAAGACGATGTGCTGATAACAATTTATGATCAGGCCAAATGGTTCAACACCAGCATGAGCGAGTTTGTGCGGTTTAAAATGGGGCTTATCGAGGCGCCGCAGCCAAACGATCCAAAGGACGTGCAGCATATAAAAAATTATATCGTATTCGTAAGTGATTCCAAGAAAGAGAAAATAAGGCAGATCGCAGAGAGTCTAGAAGTAAGCATCCTGACGTATTCAGACGTTAAAATTTTAGCCACATACGAGCTAAAGGATATTTTTACCTTTGACGAACTGATGCAGTTTAAAGCCGAAGCGAACAACTACGACCTAGATACGGACGAATACATCGCTATGAGAATAAGAGGATAGCGCAGAACCCGGCAATTTATTTGTACCGGGAATGCATTGTTTTAAAATAATTTTAAGTCCCTAGAAGCCCTGTAAGCGACGATAAGGATCAAAGCAATAGGGTTATGCGCCTAAAGCGACAAGAGGCGCAGTTTTAAGCCCCTATTCTTTCTGATTTTTCATTCAAAATAAATTTGAACGAGTAGCCGACCACCGCTTTTTTATTGCCGTCAGCTATTCTTTTCTCAAAAAGAAGTTTTTTGAAATAGCTTTCATTTAATTCGTTTATAGACGGATTAATTACAAAGCGATCCAAATCGGAAGCGTTATATTTAGCCGGTGCACTCATAAATCTTTCAAAGTCGTCTCTATTAAAATTTACACACTTAAAGCCGTCTTTATCGGCTTTTACGTTTTCGTATTGATGCAGGAGTCGATATAAAGTCTTGGCAAATTTGCCCTTAATCGCAACAAAGTCGTTTAAATCTATTTTCATAAATTTAAGGGTACTGAATAAAATCTCAAGAGCAACCGGGTTTAATCTAAAACTTAATGATTGCTTATTTCTAAAAATCCGAATATCCGTAAAAAATACGCCTACGGTAGTTATTTCATCATCTTCGGTAATTTCGACACTCCTATAGATGGCAGCGCCGTCTTGCCCTAGAACTTTGGCTCTAAAATTCTTTACTTCATCGTTAAATCTGGTTTTATTCAGGCCGGACGGCATAAATCTACAAATTTCAGAGTAAGGCATTTCAATAAATTTGGCATTTTCAACATAGCCCATCTGCTTTGCATACCAGCAGATCGTAAAGAAAATATCATAATCCCTAGCCGTGAAATTAACCGGGAATAACACAGAGTTCATTTTGTTTCGAAAGACAAGCGTGCCGCTCTTTTCGGCTTTAACAACTCTACTGGCTTTTAACACGAAATCACCTTCCTCAAAATAGAAAGAAATTTCACTCATGTCTATACCTCGCAGTTTAAAGATTTAACTGCTATAATAGAGTAAATTTAATGTGTTGCGACTTAAATTTTATAAAATCACCGAAAATTTAAACGAAGGAGCGAGCGTGAAAAAAATGTGGGAGGGGCGCTTTAGCGAGGCGAGTTCGGCGCTTTTGGAGGAGTTTAACGCCTCGATCGGCTTTGATAGGGCGCTTTGGCAGGAGGATATCGCGGGCAGCAAAGCTCACGCTCGGATGCTCGGCGCCTGCGGGATTTTAAAGCCTGAGGAGAGCGAAAAGATCGTCGCGGGGCTTGATGCCGTGTTTGAGGAGATAAAAAGCGGTAAATTTGAGTTTAAAACCGCCGACGAGGACATCCATATGGCGGTCGAAAAGCGCCTAAGCGAGCTCATCGGAAGCGATCTTGGAGGCAGGCTACACACGGCGCGCAGCAGAAACGATCAGGTCGCGCTCGATTTTCGCCTCTACGTGCTTAAAAGCGGCGCTCAGGTTGCCGAAAAGATCCGCGAATTAGTCGCTGCGTTGCGAGATATCGCAAGCAGGCACACGGACACGCTGATGCCCGGCTACACGCACCTTCAACACGCTCAGCCAGTGAGCCTTGCGTACCATCTGCTAGCTTATGCGTTTATGTTTCGTCGCGACTACGAGCGCTTTGCCAGCTCGCGCGAGCGAAATAACCTCTGTCCGCTGGGCTCCGCCGCTCTTGCGGGCACGCCGCACCCTATAAACCGCGAGTCGGTCGCGCAGCAGCTAGGCTTTGCAGGAGTGACGCCAAACGCGATGGATAGCGTGAGCGACCGCGACTATGCGCTGGAGATTTTATTTAACATTAGCGTTTTCATGACGCACGCTTCTAGGCTTTGCGAGGAGCTCATACTCTGGAGCTCGCAGGAATTTGGCTTTGTAAGCATTAGCGATGCTTATAGCACTGGCAGCTCCATCATGCCTCAAAAGAAAAATCCAGACGTCGCTGAGCTAATCCGCGGCAAAACGGGGCGCGTAAACGGCAATCTCGTCGCGCTACTAACGGTGATGAAGGGCTTGCCGCTAGCTTACAACAAGGACATGCAGGAGGATAAGGAGGGGGTTTTTGATAGCGTCGCCACCGCGCTTGCGAGCCTTGAAATCTTAAAACAGATGCTAAAAACGGCTAAATTTAACGAGCAAAATATGCTCGCGATGACGCGCCGCGGGCATCTCACGGCGACCGATCTGGCGGACTATCTCGTGCGGGAGAAAAACGTGCCGTTTCGCCGGGCGCACTTCATCACGGGCAAAGCCGTGGCGTATGCGGAAAATTTGGGCTTGGATTTAAGCGAGCTAAATGCGCAGCAGCTTGCAAGCGTGGATGAAAGCTTGGGCGGTGACGCGGTTAAATTTCTTGATCTAAACGCTTCTAAAGAGGCGCGCAAGTCGCAAGGAGGTACGGCAAATGAGAGCGTCGCGGCGCAGATTGAAATTTTAAACGGGTGGCTGAAAGGGTAAATTTAAGGAGTCAAATTTGACCGCTCGACTTAGCAAAAGCGGCGGTCTTTTTAGAGATTTAGCGAGCTTGCCGAGCTTGCAGTCGGCTCGCTAAGTAAAATTTACACTCAAATTTGGGCGTAAATTTGAAATTTAAAACGTGCTTTGCGGATCGGTTGCGGTATCAACCCAGCCCAGCTTTGCTCCGGCTAGTAGGTGAAAGTGCAGGTGCATGACCTCTTGGCCGCCGTTTTCGCCGCAGTTCGTCACTAGGCGGTATCCGCTCTTATCCACGCCCATCAGCACCGCGACCTCTTGGATAAATTTCGTCATCTCGCCCATCAGCACCCCGTCCATCTCCTGGAAATTTTCAAAGTGTTTTTTCGGGATAATCAAAATATGAATCGGAGCCTTTGGATTTATGTCGTTAAAGGCTAGGAATTTGTCGTTTTCTAGTACTTTGTTGCAAGGTATCTCGCCCGCTACGATTTTTTCGAATATCGTCATGATTTTCTCCTGGTTAAAATTTGGCTTAATTATAACAAGTAAAAGTTAAAATTTCCCGCCTTTTAGGCAGATTTTATCAAATTTTGACTACAATCTATCCTAAAATTCAGTAAAGGTAAAAACTTGCAAGAGTATAGAGAAAGTATCGCAAAATGCGGAAATTTGGCGGATTTAGACAAGATTCGCGTCGCGCTACTAGGCAAAAAGGGCGCGATCACGTCGGAGTTTGCTAAGCTTAAGGATATGGACGAAGCGGCCAAGAAGGAATTTGCGGCAAATTTAAACAAGCTAAGAGACGAATTTGAAGCGCTTTTAGCGGCTAAAAAAACCGAGCTTGAAAGCGGCGAGATAAAAGCCAAAATGAAGGCCGAAGCCATCGATATTACGCTATTTAACGAGCCAAGCGGTGCGGGCGCATTGCACCCAGTGATGGCTACGATGGATAAGATCATCGAGTACTTTATGATGCAAAATTTCTCGCTCGAGACTGGGCCGCTCATAGAGGATGATTTTCATAACTTCGAGGCGCTAAATTTACCTAAATATCACCCTGCGCGCGATATGCAGGATACGTTTTATTTTAAGGATTTTAGACTCCTTCGCACGCATACTAGCCCCGTTCAGGTGCGCACGATGATGAGCAAAAAGCCGCCGATTCGCATGATAGCGCCGGGAACGGTGTTTCGCCGCGATATGGATCTAACGCACACGCCGATGTTTCATCAGGTAGAAGGCCTCGTGGTCGAGGAGGGCGGCGCGGTGAGCTTTGCAAATTTAAAATCAATGCTTGAAAATTTCTTAAAATACATGTTTGGCGACGTTAAAGTACGCTTTCGCCCTAGCTTTTTCCCATTTACGGAGCCTAGCGCAGAGGTCGATATTAGCTGTATTTTCTGCCACGGCGACGGATGCCGCGTATGCAAGCAAACGGGTTGGCTCGAGGTGCTAGGATGCGGCGTGGTCGATCCAAACGTCTTTAAGGCCGTCGGCTACAAAAACGTGAGCGGATACGCATTTGGACTCGGAGTCGAGAGATTTGCGATGCTGCTTCATCAAATTCCTGATTTGCGCTCGCTTTTCGAGGGAGATTTAAGATTATTGGAGCAGTTTAAATGATAATTTCAAGAAATTGGCTAAACGAATGGCTAGATATCTCAAACGTGACCAGCGAAACTCTACTAAAGACGTTAAATTCGATCGGGCTTGAGGTCGATAGCTTTAAAGAGATCAGGGTGCCTAAAAACATCGTCGTAGGCTACGTAAAAAGCAAGATAAAACACGAAAACGCCGAGAAACTAAGCGTTTGCCAAGTGGACGTAGGCGGCGAGACGCTACAAATCGTCTGCGGCGCGAAAAACGTTGAGGCCGGACAGTTCGTGCCGGTGGCGCTATCAGGCGCCGTTATGCCAAGCGGCCTAGAGATAAAGAGGGCAAAACTACGCGGCGTGGAGTCAAACGGCATGATCTGCTCATCCGTTGAACTAGGCCTCGTAAAAACAAACGACGGCATAATGCCGCTAGATGAAAGTATCGGCGAACTAAAACTGGGTAAAGAAATTTGCGAATATCCGCTACTAAACGACGACATCATCGAGATCGAGCTAACGCCAAATCGCGGCGACTGCCTAAGCGTCTACGGCGTAGCGAGGGATCTGTCGGCGGCGCTTGATCTGCCGCTAAAAGATGCCGCCAGATACGAAGAGGGCGAAAATTTGCTCGGTATCGGGCGCATCTTGGCTATCCACGCCGAGGAAAATTTACAAAGTAGCTTTCAGTACCGCGCTTTTGAGATAAAAGAGTATTTTGATGAAAATTTGCTGATGAAGATCCGTTTGGCGCTGATCGAATGTGATAAACAAAACCGCATCGAGCGTCTGCTAGACTACGCTACGCATTCAACCGGCGTGCTGTTTAGCGCGTATGACTACGCCAAGCTCAAAAAGGACGACGAGCGCGCTGTTTTTGATCTGCAAAAGGGCGCAAATTTGGCGACTGAAATTTTAGCCGGCGGCGAGCTTTTGGGCGTTGGCGGCGTGTATCAGACGGATGCGGCTAGACTTGACGAAAACAGCAAACTAATCATAGTAGAGGCTAGCTACACCGATCCTCAAGTCATCGCGACAACCGTTTACGAGGATAAGCAAATGCCGCGCCAAGCGCAAGCTTACCGCTCGCTAAGAGGTAGCGAGCCAAACGTAGGTTCTGGAGCCGATTTTTTATTTAAACAGCTAGCCGCGCTAAAATCGGTTGCGCTTTATGCGGGCTCTCAGCAAAGCGTGATGACGCGCGAACCAAAGGTCGTGAGCTTTACGATGAGCGAAATGCAAAAAATGATCGGTCAAGAAGTCGCACAAAACGACGTCGTGAGGATACTTAAAAAGCTTGGATTTAGCCTAACTTTTAACGCCGAAAAAGAGGGTGCGAACGTGAAAGTGCCGTTATTTCGCCACGATATCGTAAATGCGCAGGACGTATGCGAGGAGATCGTGCGAATGGTCGGTATCGATAATATCGCCTCAAAGCCGCTAAATTTCAGCGAAGCAAACCGCATAAACGATACTTTTACCGACTACAAAAACGCGCTAAATTTGCGTAAAAAAGCCGCCGCAGCCGGGTTTTTCGAGAGCGTGCATTATGTATTTGACGATGCCGGCGAGCTAGCCGCACTCGGTTTTGCGCCTTGTAAGGCCGAGATAGCCAACCCGATAAATAGCGAACTAAACACGCTAAGGCCGACGCTTGCAAACCACTTGCTAAAATCGGCCGAGCGAAACGTCAAAAATCAGCGAAAATCGGTCAAAATTTTTGAATTCGGTAGCGTATTTAGCCAGAGCGGCGAGCAAAGCGAGAGATTTGGCTTCGTAGCTAGCGGACTAACGAGAGAGCCTAGCCTGCTAAACGGTGCAAAGCCTGCCGATATCGACTTTTTGGGCTTTGCTACGGCGGTTAGAAACGCGATCGGCGAATTTGAGCTAAAAGCCTGCGACGACGTAAAATATCTAAGCGAATTTGAACAAGCGAAAATCTATCAAAACGGCGTTTGCGTGGGATATATCGGCCGCGTAGACGTGCGAGTTGAGGCCGCGCGCGATCTACCGCGAACCTATCTTTGCGAGATAGAGTTTGAAAAGCTTAAATTTGAAGGTGCGGTCGTCAAGGCTTACTCGAAATTCCCGGCTATCAGTAGAGACCTAAGCCTGATCGTGCCTAAAACCATGAAATTTGAAGCGATAAAAGAGTGTATAAACGCGCTAAAAATCGAGTGTCTAAAAGAATTTTCTCCGGTTGATATATATTCGGACGATAAGCTCGGAGACGACGTGAGTCTGAGTGTCAAATTTAACTTCCAAGATATACAAAAAACGCTTGAGGACGAGGAAGTAGCGGCGATAATGGATAAAATTTTGGACGCTTTAAAGCAAAATTTAAATATCGGACTAAGATGAAAGTTTACGCATTAAGAACGCCGATAAGCGCGAGCCTGGAGAACATAGCGGCCGATAAATCTATCTCGCATAGATGCGCGATATTTTCGCTTTTGAGCGATAAACCAAGCCGCGTGAAAAACTATCTAAAGGCCGAGGATACGCTAAATACGCTAGAAATCGTAAAAAATTTAGGCGCTCGTATCGAGGAAAAAGAGGGCGAGCTAATCATAACTCCGAGCGCAAATTTAAAAGAGCCTAGCGTTGTTTTAGAGTGCGGAAACTCGGGCACGGCTATGAGGCTTTTTATGGGCTTTTTGGCTGCTAGCGAGGGTTTTTTCGTGCTAAGCGGAGACGAGTTTTTAAATCGTCGTCCAATGGCGCGCGTGGCTAAACCGCTGATCAGCGTCGGGGCAAAGATAGACGGCGCAAACGGCGGAGATCACGCGCCTTTGGCGATCCGCGGCAAGAAGCTGGAGCATTTTAAATTTGATAGCAAAATCGCTTCCGCGCAGGTAAAGTCGGCGCTGATTTTGGCTGGACTAAAGTCAAACGGCTGCGAGCTTAGCGAACCCGAGCTTAGCCGCGATCACACCGAGCGCATGCTAAAAGGCATGGGAGCGAGCCTGCAAATTTTACCGCATGGCGTCAAGGTTGAACCGATGAATGCGCCGCTAAAACCGCTTGAAATTTGCGTCCCAAACGACCCTAGCTCGGCGTTTTTCTTTGCCGTAGCCGCAGCGATAATCCCAAATTCTCACATCGTGCTAAAAAATATGCTGCTAAATAAAACGCGTGTGGAGGCTTTTAAAATTTTAGCCAAAATGGGCGCGCAAGTAACGTTTAAAGAGACTTCCGGCACATACGAAAGTATCGGCGAGATCGAGATAAAGCATGCGCCGCTAAAGGCCGTGGACGTGAGCGAAAATATCTCGTGGCTAATCGACGAGGTGCCAGCACTTGCCATCGCATTTGCAAATGCACAGGGCACTAGTAGCGTGAGAAACGCAAAAGAACTTCGCGTAAAAGAGAGCGACCGCATCGCTATCATGGTGCAAGGGCTGCGAAAATGCGGGCTTGAAGTCGAAGAATTTGAAGACGGCTTTAGCGTAAAAGGCGGCGAGGCAAACTGTGCCATCATCGATAGCAACGGCGATCACCGTATCGCGATGAGCTTTGCGGTACTTGGGTTAAAATGCGGAATGGTTATAGAAAAGAGCGAATTTATCGCGACTTCGTTTCCGAATTTTAGCGGGATTTTAAGACAACTGGGAGCTAGCGTTGAGGATTGAGCTTGCTAGCAGTTACGGCTTTTGTTTTGGCGTAAAGCGCGCTATAAAAATTGCCGAAAACGCCAAAGATGCCGTAACTATCGGTCCTATCATACATAATAACGACGAGATAAACCGCCTAAATAAAAATTTTAACGTTAAAACGCTTGAAGGCATAAATGAAATCGACGGCGAAAAAAAGGCGATCATACGTACGCACGGTATCACAAAGGGCGACCTGGCCGAGCTAAAAAAAAGCGATATAAAGGTGATCGACGCGACGTGCCCTTTTGTCACCAAACCTCAGCAAATTTGCGAGAAAATGAGCAAAGAGGGCTACGACATCGTGATTTTCGGCGATGAAAAACATCCTGAGATAAAGGGCGTGAAATCATATGCCGTCGGTAAGGTATTCGTCGTACTAGAAGAAAGCGAGCTAGAGGGCGTAAAACTAGCGCAAAAGGTAGCCGTCATCAGCCAAACGACGCGCAAGGTTGAAAAATTTATGCAAATCGTAAATTATTTGATGCTACGCGTAAAAGAAGTGCGCGTTTTTAACACGATTTGTAATGCTACTTTTGAAAACCAAGAAGCGGTTAAAAACTTAGCCGTTAGAGCCGACGTAATGGTCGTAATCGGCGGCAAAAACAGCTCAAATACAAAACAGCTCTATCTCATCTCAAAAACCGCCTGCGAGGATAGCTATCTCGTGGAAAACGAACTAGAGCTAGAGCGCGCGTGGTTTGAGGGGAAAAAACTCTGTGGAGTGAGCGCCGGAGCGTCTACGCCCGATTGGATTATCCAAAAAGTTGTTGATAAACTAGAGAGCTTTCAAATTTAATAAACAAGCATTACTTTTTTAAACAAAATTTTAAATTTGACCCTGAAATTTCGCAAGTTAATCTACAAATAAGTTAATATTAAGTAAAATTAAGTCTAATTGTGTTAAAAGCAAAATATATACAAAAGGAACAAGATGGCTGCGGTGAACAAAAAAGTTCAGCTTAGTAAGGCAAACGACGGTATCGAAGACGACGATTTTGCCGCGATGTTAGAGGAGTCTTTTAGAAAGACGGAAGAAGATAGCGACGGAATAATCGTCGATATTAAAGGCGACGAGGTTTTTGTAAACGTCGGTAAAAAATCAGAGGGAATTTTAAATATTTCCGAGATCCAAGACGAAAACGGAGAGCTTAAATTTAAAGCTGGCGACACGATAAAAGTCGTAATAACCGGTTCAAGAGGCGGCAAGCCTATCGTTTCTCACAAAAAAGTGCTTAGAAAAGAAAAAGTAAAAGCTTACATAGACTCATATAACGAAGAAAATCAAGACGTATTCGACGTAAAAATAATCGGTAAAAACAAAGGCGGTTTTGTTGCTCAAAATAATGACGGTATCGAGTTTTTCTTGCCTCGCTCACAAAGCGGCTTCAGAGAAGATAATGCTGTAATCGGAAAGTCTTTTAAAGTAAAAGTCATAAAGATAGACAAAGACGAGCAAAGCATCATCGTGTCGAGAAAAAAACTACTCGACGAAGATAGAAAGAAAAAAAGAGAAGCGATATCCGCAGTCGCTGAAAATACGGACGTAATAGAGGGTATAGTTAAGAAAATCACTACCTACGGCATGTTTGTAGATGTGGGCGGAGTAGACGGACTCGTACACTACAGCGAGATAAGCTATAAAGGACCGGTAAATCCTGGCTCTATCTACAAAGAGGGCGATAAGGTTTTAGTAAAAGTTATCAAATACGATAATGAGAAGAAGCACCTGTCTCTATCTATCAAGGCTGCAACTCCCGATCCTTGGGATGAGATAAAAGACGGTCTAGAAGTGGGCGACACTATAAAAGTAACGGTCAGCAACATAGAGCCTTACGGCGCATTTGTCGATCTTGGCAATGATATAGAGGGCTTTTTGCACATTTCTGAAATTTCATGGGATAAAAATATCAAAAATCCAAAAGATCACATCAGCGAGGGCGAGGAGCTTGACGTCGAGGTTATCGAGATAGACGCGAAAGATCGCCGCCTAAGAGTGAGCCTAAAAAATCTGCTCAAAAAACCGTTTGACGAATTTAAGGCTAAATTTAAAGAAGGCGACGTTACTAAAGGCGTAGTTACTAGCGTGACGAACTTTGGGGCATTTGTTAGAATCGGTGGAGTAGAAGGTTTGCTTCACAACGAAGATGCTTCTTGGGATAGAAACGACAAGTGCAAAGATTTATTTAAAGTAGGCGATGAGATTGAGGTTAAAATCATCAAAATAGACTCTAACGAGCAAAAAATTTCGCTTAGCCAAAAAGATCTAAAACAAAGCCCGGTACAAGCTTATGCAAAGAAATTTAACGTAGGCGACATCGTGACGGGTAAAATTCGCGACATTAAAGAATTCGGCGTATTTGTAGAGCTTGGCGATAACGTTGATGCGCTCATCCGCAAAGAAGACCTCGGTAGCGTAAGTGCTGAAAGTCTAAACATAAACGATAATATCGAAGCTGCGATAGCCTTTATCGATGAGAAGAAAAATAGAATTCGCCTAAGCGTAAGACGCCTTGCGAGACAAAAAGAGCGCGAGGTGTTAAACGAGATAAATAGCGACGATAAAGTTACTTTGGGCGACATTATCAAAGAGCAGCTATCGTAAATAAATGAAGCGATATCTGCTCTGGGGCGCGATGGCTTTTATACTGATTTTCGTCTGTATATGCGGCGCTTTGCTGTATAAGTATGCGGATGTAAATTTAAAAGCGCCCGCGCCTGCGGAGCTAAAGATATCGCAAAATAACGAGGAGCAAAATTTGTCTAGCGGCCCAGCTTCTTGGGTCGGCGAGATGGCAAATTTAGCCCCTAGAAAATATGCTTTGGCAAGCAACGAGATATTTGTAGAATTTAAAGACGAGTCAAAAGCCGTCATAAAAACAGCCTATCAGCTAATAGTCGATAAAAACGATATCTATTCGATGTTTTGCCTTACTCAAACATTAAAAAACATACCCGTAGATTTTAGCGTAGTAAAAGAAAATTCGCAAAATTTAATTTACATCAACACGCAAGATAACGGCGTTTTAAACCGCGTTATAAACGAACTTAAAGCGTATGATATACGCTCAACCTTTAAGGAGATCAAGCTATGAAAACGATAATAGTGTGCGACGCAATACATAAAGTCGGCTTTGAAATTTTAAATCGCGAAGAGGATATAAAAGTAATCGATGCGGTAAGTATGCCTAAAGACAAGCTTTTGGAGATCTTAGGCGAGGCTGACGTGGCCATCACGCGAAGCTCGACCGAGGTCGGCGAGGCGTTTTTAAATGCGGCTAAAAATTTAAAAGCTCTCGTTCGTGCGGGCGTGGGTGTCGATAACGTGGATATAGACGGTTGCTCAAAACGCGGCATCATCGCGATGAACGTCCCTACGGCAAACACGATCGCCGCAGTGGAGCTAACGATGGCTCACATGCTAGCCGCCGCCCGCTCGTTTCCGTACGCTCACAACGATCTAAAAATCGACCGAATTTGGAAACGCGAGAAATGGTACGGCGTCGAGCTTTTTAACAAGACTCTAGGCGTCATCGGCTTTGGCAACATCGGCTCTCGCGTGGCTACTAGGGCTGCGGCTTTCGGTATGCAAATCGTTGCTTACGATCCGTATATAGATCCGTCGAAAGTAACCGATATGGGCGGCGTTTATACGCGAAATTTCGACGATATCCTTGCATGCGATTTCATCACCATACACACTCCGAAAAATAAAGAAACCGTAAATATGATCGGCGAGGCGGAGATCGCAAAGATGAAGGACGGCGTGCGCCTAATAAACTGTGCTCGCGGCGGCCTTTACAACGAAGAGGCGCTGTATAACGGCCTAAAAAGCGGCAAGATAGCGTTTGCCGGTATCGACGTGTTTGAGAAGGAGCCGGCGACGGATCATCCGCTGCTTGAGCTAAATAACGTCAGCGTCACGCCGCATCTTGGCGCAAATACGCTGGAGTCTCAAGCCAATATCGCTATCGCCGCAGCCGAGCAGGCTATCTCGGCGGCTCGCGGCATCAGCTATCCTAGTGCGCTAAATTTACCGATAAAAACAGAAGACCTACCGCCTTTTGTGGAGCCTTATATCGAGCTTACGAGCAAGATGGCTTTCCTTGCCGCGCAGATCAACAAAAAAGCTATCAAAGCTATCCGTATCGAGACGCACGGCCCTATCAGCGAGTACGCCAACTCTATGCTTACCTTTGCGATCGTGGGTGCTTTAAAAGAGAGCTTGGGCGATACGATAAACTACGTAAACGCTAAATTTTTGTGCGACGAAAAGGGTATAACGACGGAGAGCAGCGTCGGCGGCAATAGTATTTTCAAAAATAAAATCACCGTTCGTATCACGACCGAAAACGACGTCGTGACGATCGGCGGAACGGTATTTGGCGAAAATCAGCAACGCATAGTGACGATAAACGGCTTTAAGACCGACTTTAAGCCTAAAGGCAAGATGATTATCTTTAAAAACAACGACGTTCCGGGCGTTATCGCTAAAATTTCGTCTATCCTCGCCGAAGAAAAGATCAATATCGCCGATTTCCGCCTAGGACGCGACGATCACGGTATGGCGCTAGCGGTCGTGTTGGTCGATGAAAAGATAACCAAAGAGACGCTGGCTAAGCTAAACGATCTTGACGTTTGCGTATGGGCAAAATACGCAGTTGTCTAAATTTAAGCCCTAATGCGGGCTTAAATTTAAGGAGGGCTTAAATATGAAATTTTTACTTTTTATTCCGATTTTGCTTTTGCTTGCGGGTTGCGAGAGCGAGGTGCAAAAGCAAACTACGAAAAATTTCGAGAAAATTTTGACCGAAAAAAAGAAATTTCAAAAGATACAAAAAGACGATCCTAGCGTAAGCGAACAGATGAAGAGAGAAATCCACTCGCAGTCCGAGCGAAGCAAGGAAAAAGGCGAGTTCAAATTTAAGCCTTAAATTTGAGTTTTACTTCGGCGGGCGCGGTCAAATTTGCCTCCTCGCCGCTTCTTAAACTAAACTAAAAGCTTTTTTGATATAATCACCCTTTAAAACTACAAGGAGAGAAAATGGCAACCTATTCTATGGGCGACCTAAAAAAAGGACTAAAGATCGAGCTAGACGGCGTTCCGTATAAAGTCGTCGAGTATCAGCACGTAAAACCGGGCAAGGGCGCAGCTTTCGTTCGTGCGAAAATCAAATCTTTCATCGACGGCAAAGTGCTTGAAAAAACGTTCCATGCAGGCGACAAATGCGATCAGCCGAATTTGGAAGAAAAAGAGATGCAGTATCTTTACGACGACGGCGAGTTCTGCCAGTTTATGGACACTGCGACCTACGAGCAAGTGGCAATCAGCGACGAGGACGTAGGCGATGTTAAAAAATGGATGATAGACGGCATGATGGTTGAGATTTTGTTTCACAACGGCAAGGCTATTGGCGTAGAAGTGCCGCAAGTCGTCGAGCTAAAGATCGTCGAGACTCCGCCAAATTTCAAAGGCGACACCCAGGGCGGTAAAAAGCCTGCTACGCTTGAGAGCGGCGCGGTCGTACAGATACCTTTCCACGTGCTTGAGGGCGAGGTTATCCGCGTAGATACCGTCCGCGGCGAATACATCGAGCGCGCAAATAAATAATCGCAGTCGTCAAATTTGATGAAAGCAAAATTTGACGAGCTCATAGCCCAAGTAAAGCCGCTGTTTAAAGATAACGGCTTTACCAAAAACGGGCTAAATTTCTACAAAAATACTCCCGAATTTATCTATGTCGTAAATTTTCAAAAAAGTAGCGGCAATACCGCATTTGAAACTAGATTTTACGTAAACTGCGGCATTTACGGCGCGTTTATAGACGCCGCAACCGGCAAAGAAACCGTCTAAAAACCCAAAGAATACGAATGCCATTTTAGAGATAGGATTTCATCTATCATAGACTCTAAAACACCTTACTATGAAATCAACGAAAATACCGACACGGCAGCGCTTTGCAAAAATTTAATAATCGATTTAAGAGCGGTATTTAGTTTTTTTGACGAGATAAAAACCAAACGAAATTTGATTGATTTGATGCTGGAGCGAAACGGCCTAGCGGTGATTGATCAACTTTTTGAATATCTACTCATAAAGCATGAAGAAGAAATTTTGACCCGTCAAGCGTTAAGTTTGTTTGAAAAACATGGAAGCGAAGCTAGATGGAAAATTTTTGAGAGGCGTATAAATGGCTTGCTGAAAAAATATGAAAAAGACGAGATAAAATTTGAATAAATAAAAGCCAAGGCCTAAGCCTCGGCTTAGACTTTAGGCTGATTTTTTAACGCTATCGACCAAAGCAACGATCTCTTCGTGATTTGGCAGGGCATTTACTTCCGTGCCGATCAGATCTTTTTTGGAAAATACTACTTTTCCGTTTACTTCAACTATGAAGTTTCCGCCGCTACCGACGATTTTGCTAATATTAGCGCCTGGGATTTGACTTAAAAATTCATCTTCTACACGAGAAGCTACCGGTCTATAGTTTCAAGAATTGCAATACGTAATCTTTACTTCCATTTTCCTTCCTTTCGAATTTAAAGTACGCCGATTATAGCGTAAATTTAACAAATAGCAGTATAATTATGGAAAATTTAAGGAGAAAATTATGAAAAAAGTTGCCGTGATTTTTGCCGACGGGTTTGAGGAGATAGAGGGCGTTAGCATCGTGGACGTGCTTAGACGAGGCGGCGTGGAGGCCCATATAGTAGGCCTTGACAAGCTACCTATCACGGGTGCTCACGGAGTGAAATTCGTCTGCGATATGACGCTTTACGACCTTGAGGAGGGCGACTACGATATGCTAGTTTTGCCTGGCGGATATACAGGCGTCACGAATCTCTCGGGTAACCTAAAAATGAGAGAGACGATCAAAAAGTTTGATAAAAAAGGCAAATTCGTCGCCGCCATTTGCGCCGCGCCGATAGCTCTTGGTGTGGCGGAGATCATGAGGGGCGAGTATACCTGCTATCCTAGCTGCGAGGCTAGCGTCGAGGGCGGAACGTACGTGAGCGATAAAAACGTCGTGCAAAGCGGAAATATCATAACCTCAAAAGGCCCTGCCACCGCGATGGAGTTTGCTTTGGATCTGGTTAAGGTTTTAAGCGGCGAGCAAGTTTATAACGAAGTGAAAAGCGGACTTTTATTTGTCAAATAACGATTTGATGGTTCAAATTTAACGAATGCCGCGCGCTTTGCTTTTGGCGAAGGCGCGGCTTAAATTGAAACAAAGCGTGCAAACGTTAAATTTGCGGTTGTGAAGTTGTATAAAACTCCGATAAAATCGCGCTTCTTAGCTCAATTAAAATTTATTTGCGCCGATCGGCCTACGTTTCACGACCAAAACGCCTTAAATTTACGGCAAATTTTACCTAGCACAAAATTTCCGAATAAAAAATAAATTTTTAAAAGCGTTTCTTGAGGTTTAAATTTACAAAAAATTATAAAAATATCAATTTTTATCTAGCTTTTTTATTTAAATTCAGGTATCATCTCTTAACCGATTTATCGGGAATTTGATTTAAGGAAACGTTACTGTGAATATTTACGTCGGTAACTTGTCATATCGCATGACTGAGGCAGAGCTTAAGGATACATTTGCGCCGTTTGGCGAAGTAAAACGCGCGAAAATCGTCAAAGATCGCGACACGAATCGCTCAAAGGGATTTGGATTCGTCGAGATAGAAAACGACGCAGATGCGCTAAAAGCGATCGAAGCGCTAAATAATAAGGAAGTAGGCGGCAGAGCTCTAAGAGTAAACGAATCTAAACCTAAAGAATAATCTTGGCCGTCAAATCTGGCGGCTTCTAACTAATTTTTAAATTTAAGCTTTTTAGTCAAAATTTCGCTCCAAATGAACCAAAAAATCACATCTCGTATCGCTCCGACGCCAAGCGGCTTTTTACACGCGGGCAACGTTTATAACTTCTTGCTGACCTATCTTTTTACTCGCGCGTTTGACGGGATTTTATACTTAAGGATCGACGACTACGACTTGCCGCGCTACCGCAGGCAATACGTGGAAAACATCTTTCGCGTGCTTGATATGCTGGGCATTGATTTTGACGGCGGGCCCGGCGGAGTGGGGGAATTTGAGAGTAAATTTAGCTCAAAATTTCGGCTCGGCGCTTACCAAAACGCTTTAAAAACGCTTGAGCAAAAAGGCGTTTGCTACGCTTGCGAGTGCTCGCACTCTATGAAAAGCTCGTTTAAAAACGGCATTTACGCGCGGGTTTGCGCGGAGAAAAATCTTAAATTTAAAAAAGACGAAACGGCTATGCGGCTACGTACTATCGACCGAGCGCAAATTAACGTCCGTCAAAATTTGATAAATTTTGACGCTTTGGGGTGCGGCTTTGGCGCGGAGGCGAGCATGGCGGGCGGGCTTTGGAGTAATGAGCAAAAAGCGCAAGACGGCGCGGCAAACGGTTTAAAAAATTTGACAAACTTGCGCGGCTTTGGCGGAGGCAAACCGGGCGATAAGAAATTTAACCTAAACGCGGTAGAAAATTTAGAAGAACGCATTTTAAATTCGGCAAATTCGGACGGCTTAAATTTGATAGACGAATCGGCGTTTGAAACGGAAAAATTCGCGCAAACTCAAAGCGTAAATTTGGCGCAAATTTTGGGCGATTTCGTCGTTTGGAAAAAGGACGACACGCCAGCGTATAATCTCGCTAGCCTCGTGGACGACGAGATGCTGGGCGTAAATTTGCTCGTGCGAGGCGAGGATCTGCTCGCGTGCTCGGCGGCGCAAAAATACGCGGCGCAAATTTTGGGCTACGGTTTTGAAAACGCAAATTTCATCCATCACGGCTTGCTAGTGCAGGGCGGCAAAAAGCTATCCAAAAGCTCGCGCGCACCTGCGGTGAGCGTAACGGACGGTGCCAAAATCCACTATAAATTTGCCGCCCTTAAGCTCGGCCTTGACGCGTCAAAATGTGACACTTTGTCAAATTTACTTGAGATGTTTAAAGAGAAATTTAGCCGATAAAATTTGAAACGATAAATTTGACGATATGAAGCATCTGGCTTAAAAATGGTCCACTAGAAATAATATTTTTTGATTTCATCTATTTCGATATTGCTTTTTTGTTCAAAATACTCCTTTACTTCTATATAAGCTTTCTTATCGATTATGTATAAAAGATAGTTTTTGTTTGCTACTAGCCCAGTCAAGTAACCAGAATATTGAAGCTGTTGATCGCTTTGGGGCAAGCCGTTAATCACAATTGCTGAAAATATTGAAAACCCCTTTAATCTGCCAGAAAAAACGATATGAAAAAATAGCTTAAATAAAATATTAAGCGCAATAGGAATAACAATAAAATACCAAAGGCCTATGCACAAAATCAAAATACACATGAGTATAAAAATAATCTCTATAATGCGCGAAGAGGGCATTAGCCAAAAACTCTTAAATAAATTTAGATCGCAGGACGCTAATTTTCTTTCGATTTTATCATTTTTGTAAAAGCAAATAAAATTTGAGGTAAATTTCACCTCAAATCTATTTTTTATCACGCAAACGTAATACGAGATGATGATATATAGCAGCCCTTGCACGATAAAGTATCCCAAAATAATGTTATTTACTAAAATCTGACGAGGCGTTTTGTCAAATTCAGGCCAGAAATAATCAAGTCCGAGCATTATAACGACCGTTGCGAAAATACAAAACGGAAGTAAATTTGCAACAAAAAACCTCTCGTAGTTTTTGAGAATTATCGGCTCCTTATCGTAATCCCTCGCAAATTTGTCCGAGTCCGAATTTGCCAAATTTGAGTTTTGAAAGTCGCCGTTTAAATTTGAGTCTTGTTCGTTTGCTGTATTCAAATTTTACTCCCGTTGACTGCTAAATTTACCCGAATTTTAGCAAAATTTTGCGTCCGGTTGCGAGATTGCGTCAAATTTGCCGCTCAAATTTAAGCCGAATTTTGAGTCGTAAATTTAGATCAAATACGCGTCGCCGACTGCAAATTTTACGCCGCCGGCCCAAAAATCCGAGCGTCAAATTCGGGTTAAAATTTGACGGCAAAGCCTAGCCGACATTTTATAAAAATTTCCGGCTCAAATTTTGCCAAAAATCCGCCCAAATAGCCTATTTTCAGCGCTTGCTTAAATTTTAGCCGGGCCGAATTTATCCGCCTAAAAGCAAAGTTTCTGTAAAATCAAAAGCATTAAAAAGGACGAAAAATGAGCGATTTTACAGATTTTACGCACCTGCACCTGCACACGGAGTACTCGCTGCTAGACGGAGCCAACCGTATCAAAGAGCTAGCCAAAACGCTAAAAAGTCAAGGCGTCAAAGCCGCGGCCATCACCGACCACGGCAATATGTTCGGCGCGATAGACTTTTATAAAACGATGAAAAATGAAGGCATAAAGCCGCTAATCGGCATCGAAGCCTACATCCACAACGGCGAGGAGCTAGGGGATAAAAGCACCAAACAGCGCTTTCACCTCTGCCTCATCGCCAAAAACGAAATCGGCTACAAAAACCTGATGTATCTTAGCTCCATGAGCTATATCGAGGGGTTTTATTATTATCCGCGTATCAACAAAAAGATGCTAAAAGAGCACAGCGAGGGCATCATCTGTTCATCGGCGTGCCTGCAAGGCGAGGTGAACTGGAACCTCAACCAAAGCGAGCGAAATTTGCGTTTCGGCGCGGGCGGATACGAAGCTGCGAAAGAAGCCGCACTGTGGTATAAAGATGTCTTTGGCGATGATTTTTACCTTGAGATCATGCGCCACGGTATCGGCGATCAGCGCAGGATCGACGACGAAATCCTGCGCCTAGCAAAAGAGCTAAATATCAAAGTAATCGCAACCAACGACACGCACTATACGTTTAAGCAACGCGCGGGAGCTCACGAGGTTTTTATGTGTATCGCGATGAACAAACTGCTTGACGATCCAAACCGCCTGCGCCACAGCGTGCACGAGTTTTACGTCAAGACGCCCGCGCAGATGAGCGAGCTTTTCGCCGATATCCCCGAAGCCGTCGCAAACACGCAAGAAATCGTAGATAAATGCGACCTCACGATAAAACTAGGCGACGCTACGCCGCCAAATTTTAAATTTACGCTCGAGTACGCCGCCGAGCGAAATTTGAGCTTGCCGGAGCCTGATAAACGCTACAGCATACCAAACGACAGCGTGCTATTTGAGCACGAGTGCAGGCAGGGACTAGAGGATAGGCTTAAATTCGTCCCATTAGAGCGCCACGAGGAGTACCGTACCCGTTTGCAGCGCGAGATAGATATCATAAATAAGATGAACTTCCCCGGCTATATGATGATCGTTTGGGACTTTATCAACGAAGCCAAAAAGCGCGGCGTGCCGGTAGGCCCGGGACGCGGCTCTGCGGCGGGAAGCTTGGTTGCATATTGCCTAAAGATCACCGACCTTGATCCGCTGCCCTACAACCTGCTTTTCGAGCGTTTTTTGAACCCCGAGCGCGTGAGCATGCCCGATATCGACGTGGACTTTTGTCAAAACCGCCGCGGCGAGATCATCGACTACGTCATCGAAAAGTACGGTAAATTTAACGTCGCGCAAGTTATTACCTTCGGTAAGCTGCTGGCAAAGGGCGTCATCCGAGACGTCGCGCGCGTATGCGATATGCCGTACGCCGAGGCCGACGCGATGGCTAAGCTCATACCCGACGAGCTAGGCATCACGCTGGAACAAGCCTTTGAAAAAGAGCCAAAGATCGGGGAGCTGATAGCGACCAACTCAAATGCAAATAGAATTTGGAAATTCGCCCTTGATCTAGAGGGCCTAAACCGAAACGCCGGCATGCATGCCGCAGGCGTGGTCATCTCAAACGAGGAGCTGTGGAACAAAACCCCGCTTTTCCGCCAGCCAAACGCCGAGGAGGATCACTTCGTCACGCAGTATAGCCTAAAGTATCTAGAGGACGTGGACTTAATCAAATTCGACTTCCTGGGATTAAAGACGCTAACCGTGATCGATAATGCAGTCAAGCTCGTAAAAAAGAGATTCGGCAAAGAGATCATCTGGGAGCAGGTCAATAAAAACGACCCTAAAACTTACGAGACGATCAGCAGCGGTCAGACGCTGGGGCTGTTTCAGATAGAGAGCGAAGGCATGCAAAAAGTCGGAGCCGATATGCGCCCGGACTGCTTCGAGGATATCATCGCGATGATCTCGCTTTACCGCCCGGGTCCGATGGATCTTATCCCTGATTTCATCAAGCGCAAGCACGGCCTAGAGCCTATCACGTATATATTCCCCGAGCTTGAGCCGATCCTAGAGCCCACATACGGCGTCATCGTATATCAAGAGCAGGTTATGCAAATCGTGCAGACCATCGGCGGCTTTTCGCTAGGAGGCGCCGATCTCGTGCGCCGCGCTATGGGTAAAAAGATAAAAGAGGAGATGGATAGGCTAAAGGGTAAATTTATCGAAGGAGCCCAGGCGCAGGGGCTAGACGGTAAAAAATCAGGCGAGCTGTTTGAGCTTATTTTACACTTTGCTTCGTATGGATTTAACAAATCCCACGCCGCGGCCTACACTTACGTGACCTTTCAAACGGCGTATTTGAAGACTTATTATCCGGCCGAATTTATGGCGGCTCTCATCACCAGCGAGGAGACCAACGCCGATAAGATTTCGCGCTACATCGACGAGTGTAAGCGCCTAGATATCGCTATCCTGCCGCCATCGGTCAATAAATCGGCCAAAGAATTTTCAGTCGTTAGCGAAGGCGGCAAAGACGCCATCATCTACGGTCTGGGCGCTATAAAGGGCGTCGGAGGCGCGGCTATAGAAAATATCTTAGAGGAGCAGGCTAAGGGCGAGTTTAAAGATATCGATGATTTCGTCTCGCGCGTGGATAACTTTAAGGTAAATAAAAAAGTCTTTGAAAGCCTGATAAAATCGGGCTCGTTTGATAGCTTCGGCCTAACGCGCAAGATGATGCTAAATAACCTCGATAACATCGTAGAGGCGTGCAAAAACGCCGCGACTATCAAGAAAAACGCGGCCGAGAGCCTCTTTGGCGACGACGAGAGTATGGCGACGGTTAAAACTAGTCTCGTGCGCGACGACTCCGAGCTAGAGCTAAAAACCAAGCTCAAATTTGAGCTGGAAAGCGTGGGTATCTACCTCTCGGGTCACCCGCTAGACGAGTACCGCGAGCAAATTTCAAAAATAAGATACACCTTGAGCGATAAATTTGACGAGCTACCCGAAAACGGCGAGATGCTGCTCGTGGGCAAGATCGAGGACCTCACCACCAGGATCAGCAAGAAAAACGGCAAAAAAATGGGCACTATAGAGATGCTCGATCTGTACGGCACTGTCGAGATCGCGGTGTTTGACAGGCAGCTTGGCGCAGTTGAGAGTATGAGCCCCGACGAGCGCGATCTGCCGCACGTTTTTAAGGTGCGCTACTCCAAAGACGGGCAGTTTATGCGCATAAATTTGGATAAAATTTTGACTCTTGACGAGGCTATGGGCATGGACTTTTCGCATCCGCTCGAAAAATACAAAGAGCAAATCGAGCAGATAAAACACACGCCTAGCAAGGACTTCGGCAAGATAGATAAAACGAGCGAGATCCTAGTCGTCGGCAAGATCAGAGAGGTCGCCAGCATCACGAGCAAAAAGAGCGGCAAAGAGTTTATGATGCTAAGCATTATGGATCTTTTTAGTACGTTTAAGGTTGCGGCGTTTGATTCCGAAAAGGGGCTCATCGAGAGCCTAACGGGCGAACAAAAGGACGCTCCGTTAGCATTTAAGGTGCGCTACAGCCGCGACGATCAGGGCGCTCGCATAAATCTAATCGACGTCGTGAGCCTAGAGGACGCGCGCGATATGAATTTCCAAAGCAGAAGCTTTAAGCAGCGTAAAGAAAGTAGCGGCGGTAGCTACCAAAACGGCTCGGCATCTAGCGAAAGCAGAGTCAAAAGAGAGCTTGAGGATCTCGTGTTAGAGCTAAATTTGGACGAAACGGGCAAGGATCTCATCACGCAAATTTACCGCGCCGCCATCGGCGAACACCGCGCCGCAGCCGATAAAAACAACAAACGCCTGATCATCCGAATCAAGGACGCGCAGGAAGGCCGCGCGCTGGTTTATACGACGGAGTTTATCGTGGGAGAGGGGTTTGCAGAGAGGGCGTTAGGCTTAAGGCAAGCCGTTTAGATTTGAGGATTTACGGCTCGTCTTTTTGGTTTATATTTCGCTGCTTTTAAATTTAGCTCGGTCATTACCCGCGCGGTAGCTCCCGTCGTAAAATTTAAAAGCGGCTTGTCTCGCGAGTGCTTTTTGAATTTAAATTTAACGACGCAAGATTAGTCAAATTTGACTGATTTATCGGCAAGCTTTGGGCTTAAATTTAAAGAAAACACGCGAGAAAGCGTGTTAAAAGAGCTAATGAGGCTTAAAAAAGCATACTAAGACTCGTGGTAAATCGCAGAAAAAGCAAAAGCCGGACGTAAAAGTCTAGCCGTTTTCTTATAAATTTGGCTTCCAAAGCCGTCTTTTTGCTTTCAAATGATACAATTCTGATTTCAATTATTACATTTTGTCTTTAAATTTGACGGGAGCTCTTATGAAAAAACTGGTTTGGTTAAATCCTGTTGTAAAAAACATCTACGACTTTGCGGCGCTTAAAGAAATTTTGCAAGACAAAGGTTTTAGCGTAGCCCAGTGCGAAAAAGATCACGTTAATAGCGTCAAAAACGCATACAAAAATAGCCTTACACAAAGCGAGCTCATCTTTGATAGTCGCTGTCCTAGGGCTGCAAATTTCATCAGGGCAAATTTCAAAGAGCACGCCAGCCTTGTATCAAATTTAAACCCTATTTTAATAGAAAGCGCCATCGAGCTTAGCTCAAAGCTAAAAGAGGACGAGTGGCTTTACGTGACGACGCCCTGTGAGGAGTTGGCCGAGCTTGGCAGGAGGCTAAATTTAGCGAGAACCACATTTTTGACGTGGAAAAGCTTTAGGGAGCAAAACGCTATAAATTTAAAGATGCGTAGTATCGAGCAAAGTCCGATACCGCCTGGCTTTTTTACGAATTTGGGCGTAAAAACACTAAGCCTTAGCAGTAAAGAGAAGATAGAAAACGCCCTTTCATATAAATTTAGCGAGCTTAAAAACTACCAGATCATCGAGCTTTTATACTGCGAAAACGGCTGTCACAACGGAGATGGGCTGTGAGGGAGGTTTTTAAAAAGAGTATTTTGATCCTAGTGATCTTTGCCATCTGGCAGGTCGTTTGCGAGCTAGAAATTTTCACGCCGTATATCTTGCCAAGTCCG
>NZ_CAUPZM010000005.1:0-104627 GCF_963515975.1 Campylobacter showae | reverse complement strand
TTCAAAATTTAGTAGAAATTTTCATTTATCAAATGATCCGCATTAAATTTATAAAATTTATAGATCAAAATCTTAAATTTACACTTTTGGTAATAAAAATTTAAAAGCGAGTGTAGTAGCGTTGCTGGCTGTCGCTTTTAGTAACGCTTAAAGGCGCGCGCTATCGGGCTTGATGAGCCATTTTTGACAAGTTTGATAACGCACTTTTGGGTTAAACAAGATCGATCGGCTTGGGCAGAAAGTTCGGTTGATATAAATGTGATAAGTTGGCTTTTAAAATGTTGAGAAGATATAGGATTTATTGGCAATGCCCTAATGGCACGTGTTAATAAAAAATGGGGGGGGCGTAGGAGTTACGGTTGATAAGCGCTTACTAAATTTGACCATAAATAGAAATTTGCGCCTAAATTTAAACATTTTTGGAGCCAAATCCTACTAGTAAATTTGTATCTTGAGTTAAATTTAAAGAGTAAAAACAGAGTTAATTATAAATTTGGGCTGTTAGAAAAATGGTTGCCTTTAGCTGGTGGCAGTGTTTTAAGGGCTAGCGATAATGGAGTTGGTTGATTGCTCTGCTCTAATTAAATTTAACGAAAAAACTTAGCAGCATGAAAATTTACGATGAAATTTAGTCGTATCGGACTTAAATCTAAAATTTTACTAGCAAATTTTTAGCCAAATTTACACTTGCTTCGAAATTTACTCAGCAATCAGCTTGATCTAAAAGCGCCTTTAGATAGTAGTTTGCCTTTTTAAAGATATAGAAATTTGTTTGCTTTGTATCTTTTAACTAGGCGATAAAGCGTGCCTAAATTTACGAAAATGTAAATTTAGTAGCGATCGTTTTGGTTTCATAGATAAATTCTAGCGCCAGTTGTTATTTCTGATAAGTGATATTTAGCGCCTTAGGGCAGGTTGATTAGACTAACTATGGATCAAATTTAAGCCACAAGATGATTTTGATTAAAAACAGCAAATGATCAAATTTAGCCCCCAAACGAGGGCTAAATTTATATAAATTCTACAAAGATTGCAAAATTTTTGGTTTAGAAAATGCAGTGATCGGCTTGATCTCGCCTTTGTATTTTTCTAAATTTACAAGGATCGTGTGTCCGCAGTTGCTTTGAGCGATGCTAGATGTGCCTTTGTCACGAGTTAGGACATTTACGCAACCATGCTTGCAAAGGCTCTTTTCGCCTAGCACTTCAGGATCGTACCACGCACCCTCGCAGATGGCGATGACGTGCTCTGGGATGATGTCAGTGACAAGCGCGCCGACCAAAATTTCGCCCCTGTCGTTAAATACTCTCACCACGTCGCCAGTTGCGATGCCTTTTGCTTTGGCGTCATTTACGTTTATGAGCATTGGCTCTCTTGCGCATACTTCAGCGTAGTTTCTGATTATTGAGTTATTTAGCTGTGAGTGGAGGCGGTATCTTGAGTGCGGGGTTGTGACGCTAAATGGATACTTTTTGGCTTTTTCGCTGCCAAGCCACTCAAATGGCTCGATCCAAGCAACGTGTGGCGCAAAGTCTTTGTAGCCAAATTTAGCGATAGTTGGAGAGTAGAGCTCTATCTTGCCAGATGGCGTGCCTAGGCGGTTTTTGTGAGGATTTTCTCTAAAAGCGCTAAGTCTTGTGTAGTATCTGCTAGCTTCGTCATCTTGCTCAAATCTAACATATCCCTCTTTCCAAAACTCATCAAAGCTTGGCATCTTGACATTTATGCCTTTAGCTTGCTCAGCCGCGTCTGCGTAAAATTCTTTCGCCCAGCCAAGCTCATCTTTGCCCTCTGTAAAGACCTCTTCTCTGCCCCAGCGTTTGCAGATTTGTGAGCAGATCCAGTAGTCACTCCTACTCTCGCCCATAGGCTCTACGACAGGCTTGTAAGCCACGATGTACTCGTTTGTAGGCACGCTTTGGTTGATGTCATTTCTCTCGACTTCAAGGGCTACTGGCAAGACTATGTCGCTTAGTTTTGCTGTGCTTGTCCAAAATGGCTCAGCTGTTATTACGGTGTCAAATTTACGCCACGCTTTTACGGCGTTATTTACATCCTGATGCCTTGTAAACATCGATCCAGACGCCATGTAAGCCACTCTCATGTGTGGGAGTTTGATTTTTGAGCCGTCATAGTCTATCTCTTTGCCAGGGTTTTGCAAAGCCTCGATCGATCTTGAAGATGGGATGGTGACGTTTTTAAATTTCTTCCAAGGAGCGCCATCTACATTGTCGTATTTCTCGCTTATGCTAGTGCTGATGCCTTTTAGTGACGGAGCGATCTTGTCTGTAGCGCCATTTGAGTGGTAGAGGTTAAACTCAAAGCCAAGTCCCTCTTTGCCGATCTGACCTAACATCGCGCTAAGTGTTACGATACCCCAAAAGCTCATCTCGCCGTGATCTTGTCTTTGAAGTGATCTGCCTGCGATGATGACGCTTGGCTCTTTTGCAAGTGCTGTTGCAAATTTAGCGATATCTTCGGCTTTTACGCCACAAATTTTGCTCGCCCAGTTGATATCTTTGACCACTTTGTCGGTTGTGCCAAGTAGATAGTCTTTAAATTTATTAAAGCCAACTGTGTATTTTTTGATAAATTCCTCGTCATAAAGCTTGTTTTCATATAGATAGTGGCACATGCCAAGCATCATTGCTACGTCGGTATTTGGACGAACGATGATAGCTTCAGAGTCAAGGTATCTTGTGGTGTCGTTTTTAAAGACGCAAACGCTATAAGTTTTTATGCCTGCCTCTTTTATCTTTTTGATGCCAAGATAGCCATCATGTGTTGGTGGCTGCCATGAAATTTGATCAGTTACAAGTGGGTCAGTGCCCCAAAATACAACGTTTTTAGCGTTTTTAGCGATAGCCTCCCACTTTGTCGGCGCGTCATAAACGGCGCTGTTGCCTAGGACGTGAAGCATGATAACAAGGCCAGCACCCGTTGAGTAGTCGCCGCTCTCTTCTACATATCCGCCAAGCACTTTTAGCATCCTGTGACCAACAGTCCTACCCCAGCTGATCTTACCGCTGCCGCCCCACCAGTAGCACTCGCCGTAGATCGCTTCGCTGCCGTATTTCTCGTGGGCTTCTTTTAACGCCTTGGCGGCAAGATCAAGCGCGACGTCCCAACTAACGCGCACGAATTCCTCTTTGCCTCGCAGTTCGGATTTAGCCGCGCCCTTGGCTTTTAGATAGCTTTTGCGCACCATCGGATACAGCACGCGAGCCTCGTTTTGCACGGAATCAGGCAGGCTGTAATTCATCGTATTAGGAAATTTATCGCCCTCGAAATCGCTAACGGAAACTATCTGATTTGAGTTGGTATTTGCCCAAAAAAGCCCGAATCTGTTCGCGCCGAATACCTTTTTGTTATCGAAAATCGTCTGCGTAACGCCTTCTATCCTGCTAGCCTGCGCAGCCGTAGCCGCCAATGCCGAAAATTTGATGAAATCTCGTCTTTTCATCGGTTTCTCCCTTATTTTAATTCTCGCAGGAGCAAGCCCCCGCGCCTTGCGCTTGCAGTCGCGAAGTCGCAGACCCAAGCAAAGCCAAATCGCCGATATTTGCGGCACCGGCGCGATTTGGCGACTCGTTTTCCGTTATTTACTTTTAAAACTATATTTTATTAGCGGCGCTCGCTTTTTTTGTAACGCGGCTCTTTAGCGAGCAAGATGCCGCAAATTTAAGCCGCTAGCGTTAAATTTGTCGCCGTAAAACATAAAATCCAAATTTAAAGAACAAACGTCGCTAAATTTTACATTTTAAGCGACAGGCAAATTTGATCCGCGCAAAGCCCTATTCTACCGCTTTTGCGTTATGCTGCAGGTATTTTACTATCAAATTTAGCTCCGTCTCCTCCAGCGCGACGTAGTTCGTATCGATCATCGACTGCAAATTTGCCGGCCATTGAGCCGCCGTAAAGCTATTTGGCTCGTGCAAGCGGTGACACGCCGAGCAGGTCTCCTCGTACTTTTGCTGAGCTTGTTTGTATAGCGCGTTTGCGTCGCTACCCAGCGCGTCCGCGGCGACTTCGTACATGCCCTCGACCTCATACCAAAGCTCGCCGTAGTCGTCCTCGACCTCTTTTATTTTCTTAAAGTTCGCCTCGCTTTCGACATCAAAAACCGTGAAAATCTCGGCGTTTTTGACGCTTCGCTGTATCTGAGCTAGGTAGTTTGCCGAAACCGCGCCTTTTACCTTGATTTTGGCTTTTGCGCCCTCTTTAGAAACAACCTCAACCGGCGTCAAAACCTCGATCTTGCCGACTTTTTTACCGTCTAGCGATATGTCGGTCGTCTTTGTTAAAACCTCGGCGTTTAAGCTTATCGCCGCCGCACAGGCCGCGACCAAAACGAATTTAAAACTTTTCATCGCACTTCCTTAAGAAAAATTATTAATGTAATTTTATAAATTTGCTGCTTAAAATTACATCGCTATATTTTATTACGAAGCGGATTTTGTATATTAAAAATGATAAAATTTGAAGCAAGAAAGCGGCAAACCTAGCCAATTTAAAATTTGCTCAAATTTACCGCGAGAGCAAAGCCGCACAAACGGCGGCTAAATTTAAAGAGCGATCAGTGCTTTTTAAGCCCCATCGCAGCGACGTCTAACGCGATTTGCTCGTTATTTATCGTGACTAGTCCGCGCTCTAAAATTTTGCTTGCGATCGTATGCGCTTCATCAAGCGAATGCATCTTATACGTGCCGCACTGGTACTTGTTAAGCTCGGGGATGTCTTCTTGGTTTTTGACGCCTAGGATATCCTTCATCGACGCCGTCCACGCGGCCTTGACCGCCTCCTCGCTCGGCACGCCGATCACGCTCATATAAAAGCCCGTCCTGCAGCCCATCGGCGAGATGTCGATAATCTCGGTCCCTTCGCCGTTTAGGTGGTCACGCATAAAGCCCGCAAATAGGTGCTCTAGCGTATGGATGCCTTTTTCTGGCAAAATTTCCTCGTTTGGCTTGCAAAAACGCAAATCAAACACGCTTATATCATCGCCTTTTGGCGTTTTCATCGTCTTTGCCAAGCGCACTCCAGGCGCGTTCATCCTCACGTGATCGACGCAAAAACTATCTAGTAGAGGCATACTTTCTCCTTATTTTTAACATAAATTCGGCGTGATTTTAGCTAAATTTGCTAAATTTTAGCTCAAATTTGAGTTGATTAAAAGCCCGCATTTGCTCGGTTAGCTATTAAGCGGTCTTGATAAAATTTGCGCAGCCGCCACGCGCCAAAATCGCCTTAATGCTCTAGTACGACAAAGTCAAATTTGATACAAAAAAGAGTTAAATTTGAAAGAAAAATCGGGCAAAAGGCCCGACTAGAAGTATTAAATTTTAAGCAAAATGAGGTTTGATCTGCTCTATCCAAGCGCTGATTCTAGGCTCGGTTTTTTCGCTTTCGTTATCGGCGTCAAGCGGCAGGCCGACGAATTTACCGTCTCTTACGGCTTCCGATTCGTCAAATTTATATCCGTCCACGGACACTGCGCCTACGACGTTTGCGCCCGCTTTTACGACCTCATCGTAAAGCTTGCCCATCGCGCCGCAAAAGCTATCCGCATAGCTCTCGGCATCGCCCGTACCAAATATCGCAACCGTCTTACCGCTAAGCTTTAGCCCGCCGAAATCAAACGCGTCCCAGTCGTCTTGAAGATCGCCCGTACCCCAGGTCGAAACGCCCAAAATCAGCTTGTCAAAGCCGTTTAGCTTAGCCGCGTCGCAGTTTGCTACGTTTAAAAGCTCGTTTTCTAGCCCCAAATTCTCGGCTAAAAAGCTCGCCGCCTCCTCAGTATTTCCCATACTGCTTCCAAAAATGATACCTATCATTTAAATTTCCTTTAAAAAATATGATGACTTATCGTGTAGGGCACCAGTCGCAGCGATCCGCCGCATCCGCACTCCCGTTTAACCTCGATGTAGCGCGAGAAATTCGCATTTCTCGGAGCTACGATGAACATCCTGTCAAACTCCCCGCCGCTAAGCGCCTCAAAGCCTCTAGCGATCTCGCAGTTAGCCAGATGAAACCGCTCTTTGGTTATCTCCTTAAAGCACGGCATAACGCCGAAAAGCTTGCGCCCGCCCTGCTCGGCAAAGATAATCCCGTCTTGAAAATAAACGTTTTTATCAAAATGTTTGGCGCGTATTTTATCATAAACAAACTGAGAAAACATTATGTCCGCGTCAAAACATATTCCGTTTTGGGATTTTAGCATGAGGATTAGCTTGGCGGCTGGGTGTTTGGGGGAGACGGCTAGCGGCGGAACGGCGTCGAATTTGCCCGTTTTATAGGCGCAGATGACGGCGTTTGAGGCGATACAAAAGCTTGAAATTTTACTTCGGCTAGGATTTTTAAACTCGCATAGATCCTCTATGCGCTTTAAAAAAATTTCCTCCAAATTTAAGCCCGAATACGCATAAATAAGAGGAATTTTTAGCTCGCGACCTGCGCAACAGTTGTATAAATTTATAAAAATTCGGGCTTTATTTACCGCATCAAGCCCTGAAAAAATACTTGGAGTTATTTCTCCAATACCTGATAAAAAGCCGAATTTCATCTATTAGTCTTTTACCTTGCAGCATCCAAATTCCTTATCTAGCCCAAAGACTTTGCAATACTCGCTAAACACGCAGCTGACGCTTCTTTTGGCGCAAACGATCGGGATATTGCGCTTTTTAGCTTGGTTTTTTATCGTTTTCATCGTGTTGTGGTTTAAAAAACTGGTTAGCATCACGACGCACTCGGTATCTTGCGGGATCGGTTTGCGATTTACGCGGTTTTCGTTGCGCGCGTCCCAGTGTTCGATCGCTTCCGCGCCGAGGTCTTTTAGGACTGCTTTTATAGGCGTTATTTCGTCGGCTCCGATAACTAAAACTGACATTTCTGGCTCCTGTTTATTTGATTGTGATTATTATAAAATAGATTAGCTAAAAAATAGCTTAGTTATGATAGTTGTTATCAGTTAAGTGCAAATTTGTAACGCATGTCAAATTTTGTGAGGAAATTTTAAATTTGACTTACTCATTTATCTTTTAGAATCAAGAAACGGCGCTCAAATTTGACGAATAGACGACAAGAGCAAAAAGCTCGACGTTTTTGCTCTTAAATTTGGTAGAAAATAAATCAAATTTGGGTTCAATTTTACCCGTCCGATTTTGCCGCCTTATCAAGCTCCATCTGCTTTTCGAGCCGCTTAAACTCGTCAGCATAAATTAGCGCATTATCGACGCACTCGAGCCAAAACTCCAGCGTTCGCGCGTCCTTGCCGAAGTGCTTTTGTAGCAAAGTTTCAACGCTCATCACGCCGCACTCGCGCAAAAACGCCTTGTACGCGCCGATAAATTTATCGCCCGCGCGCCTAAACTCGCCCAGCAAAAACTGCGAGAGCAGGTAGCCGACAGTGTAGGGGTAGTTGTAGATGTATTGATCGGTTTTGTAAAAATGTAGCTTAAAGTATGGCAAAAAGCCCTCCGCGTCCTGCGTCGTATCGCCGTAGCGTCCACGCCACGCCTTTTGCATGAGCTCCTCTATCTGCGCAGCGCTGACCGCGCCCTTTAGCCTAGCCTTTAAAAAGGCGATCTCAAAATCAAACCGCACGCCGATGTGTAGCATGAAATTTGCCGCAGATTTTAGCTCCTGCCACAAGATGTCGAAGGTCAAATTTTTATCCGCGCTATTTTTTCGCAGATAGTTTCGCAGTACGGCTTCATTAAAGGTGCTCGCAGCCTCGGCTAGCGTCATAGGAAACTGCGTTTGCAGCGCGGGCAGATCGCGCATGATCCAGTAGTGCCACGCGTGCCCGAGTTCGTGCGCTTGCTGGATCATATGCGCCTGCGTGCCCATGTAGCTAGAAAATACCCGCGGCTGACGAAATTTATCAAATCTCGTATAAAACGCCCCGCCTGCTTTGTTTTCGCGCACCTGCGCCTCGATCCAGTTTTTCTGCAGCATCATTTTGATAAATTCGGGTATCTCCTCGCCAACCTCGCCCAGAGCCTCGCAGATCGTCTCTATCGCCCGCTCATAGTGGATCTCCTCCGTGCTAGTGAAAGGAGACGGCGCGAGCAGATCGCAGGCGTAAATTTTACCCTGCGGGAAGTACTTCGCGCGCAAGCTCACGCACTCTCTGATCTTGTCCGATCTGCGATCTAGCGCCGCAAACATCGCCGTTACGGCCTGCTCGCTGATTTTATTTTGCTGCAGGCTAGGCGTGAGGATATCCGTCCCCGCCGCCCTAAATTCGCCCAACCTAAAGCCCTGAAGCAAATTTAAAACGTCGGCGTACAGGCTCGCGTGCTTATCGTAATGCTCCGCTAGCCCCTCAAACACGCTCTTTCGCAGCGCAGCATCGGGCGAGCCCTTTAAAACGCCCGCGCATTTTGAGAGATTGTAGATGCTTTTTACGCCGTTTTTATCGGTAGCTTGCACAGCGATGAGGTTGTTTAGATGTCTAAATACGTCGTAAAGCGGAGCGAAACTGCTAGCCGCCGTATCCTCGTAAATTTTACGCTCCTTTGCGTCAAATTTTGCCCGCCAGCTACTTTTGCGCTCGTCGTAAAGAAATTTTATCCGCGCAAACTCCTGCGTTTGGCGCGCGGTATCGGAGGGATCTAGCGCGTCTATCTTTTCAAAAATGATCTCTTTCGTTTGCTCAAGACGCAAAAATTTCTCCCTGATTTTCGCCTCGGCCGCGCCTGCTCGCTCGTCTTTGGTATCGTCGCTTGATTTGCAGCGGCAAAACGCGAGCAAGGAATTTACCTCCTCAAAGCCGCACTCATATGCGTTTATCAGCAAATTTAGCCCGCCGCTAGAGCCCAGCAGCTCCTCTATCTCGCCTAAAATTTCGTCCAAATTTGACAGCGCGTCCGTAAACCTCGCGTCGTCAAAGTCGCCGTACGCGTCCTCAAACGTCCATCTAGGAAGCTCCATTTTACGCCTCACAATGAGAGTAAAAATACGAAAATATGGTGACTAACGAGGCCCAAGACCGCCGGCACGCTGCAACGTTTGACGATATCGAGCGGACTGCATTTTAGCATGCCTGCTATCGCGACGACCACGCCTGCGACGGGCGAGAGAGGGCGAGCGATAGTCGAGGCCTGGTGCATCGGTAGCACGAGCATCACGGAGCTCACGTTTAGCTTAGCCGCGATATGCGGCACCATCTCGATGAGAGGGTAGAAGCTCGCGCCGTTTGAGCCAGAGATGATCGTAACTAGCGTCGTGATGACGACGAAAAGCACCGACATGCCAAAGCCGCCAAAGCCAAGCGAATTTGCGAGTTTTACGATGCTATCGAGCATGCCTAGAGCCTTAAAGCCTTCTGCAAATACGCCCGCTGCGATGATAAGGATCACGACGCCGCTTAGGCTCTTACCCATCGCTTGGAAAAATACCTTGACCCCCTCGGCAATCGGGTCAAATTTAAACCTATACCTAACCGCTTCAAAAAGCATCGCGATGACGACTGATAGGATGATGATCGCAGAGATGTCAAGCTTGATAGAGGCGATGCAGTACTGCGAAAATACGACCACCAAAATCATCGGTAAAAACGGCAGTATCGCGTAAATTTTAGGAGCGGCGGCTTCGGGATTTTGCACGGCGCCGTCAAATTCCATCACTTCGCCCACGTGCTCGCTGCACACCCAGCCCTCTTTTTTATCCAGATATCTGTTCCAAAAAACGAGCGCGATACCCATCACGATCGAGGTCGGAAGCGCGGCCGGGATCTTATAGACGAAAACGTAATCTAAAATGCTAAGCTGCGTAGCCTTCGCCGCTGCGGCCGTCGATGCGCCGATGAGCACCATCGAGGCGGCTCCCGACATCGCGCAGATCGAGCCTACGGTGAGCTTGTTTAGTCCAAGCGAGATGAGCACGGGCCCTAGCAGCGCAAGACATAGCACGCCAAGCCCCACCGCGCTAGTGATAACCATGCTGATGAGTTTAGCCACCGCAAATGCGACGAACACCATGACATATGGGTTTTTGATCCTAGCAAAGCGCTTCGTAGCGATAGAGACGAAAGCGTGGTTCGCGCCGATATGCGTCATATAGCTCGCAAAGCCCACCATAAACATGATGATAAGGCCTAAATTTGCAAATCTGTTTGAGAACATATATCGTATAAACTCGATAATGTTTAGGTAGGCGTTGCCCGTCGCTACGGCCTGTTTAGGCATAAAATTCCCCGTGCCTAGCGCGACCGAGCAAATCAACATAAAAACGCCCGAAAGAAAAAGCACGAGCGGCGCGTACTTACCCCGCACTATCGCCCAGCCCACGATAAACAGCACTACCGTGCCGATAATAATACCTGTAGCAGCCATATTTTGCTCCTTTTTAGTGTTTTTGTGTATTAAATCCAGAGCAAATTTTACTACAAATACTGATATATTAAGCTAAAATAAAAATTATTTTTTAGTTTTTTTAGACTACTCTTATTTTATGTAACTTTGATTTTTATTAAAATTTTAGACTAATGCGGCGTGTTTCAGATCAAATTTGACGTCTCGTATGTGCTTAAAATTTTAAAAAGCTATAAAGCCAAATTTTACCAAGCGACGAATTTAAGCCGCATAGATCAAATTTAGCTCCGCTCAAATTTAGATTTTATCCAACCTCACTCCCGTGGAAGTCCGTTTTTATCGGACTTATTGCTGATTAGCTTACCCGATTCGTCGTATTTTTTGGCGCGGATGAGCCTGCCGCGCTCAAACTCCCCCTCGGCTTCGAGTTTGCCGTTTGCGTAGTAGTGGCGCGCCTCGCCGACCTCCAGCCCGTCCTCAAACATCACTCTGGCTTTTAGCTTGCCGTTTTCGTGATACTCCTCGTATAGCCCGTGATAGCGCCCGTTTTTAAACATCACTTTCGCCGCTAGCGCCCCGCTCTCGTAGTAGTCCAGCCCCGCGCCCGTTTGGCGGCCGTCTTTGTACTCGTATTCGCCTCGTAGCTTGCCGCTTGGGTAGTATTCGCGCACGACGCCGTCCTTTTCGCCATCTTTGTAATTTTCTACCACGCGCGTTTTGCCGTTTTCATAAAATCGCTTCCAAACGCCGTTTTTGCGGTCGTTTTTGTATTCGCCCGTCTCCTCCACGGCGCCGCTTTCGTAGTACCACATCTCCGCGCCTTCTCGCTTACCCTCTTTGTAGGTTCGCACGCCGCGGATTTTGCCGCTTTTGTAATAGTCGAAGTCCTCGCCGTTTCGCAGCCCGCCGACGTATGGGCTGCGTGCGCTAACCTCGCCGCTAACGTAATAATCGGTAAACACGCCCTCTCGCTTGTCCGCCTTGTAGGTGCCCTCCTGCTTTAACGCGCCACCCTCGTCAAAGTAGTAGCGGCGGTAGCGCCCGTCGCGGACGCCGTTTTTGTATTCGCTCTCGCCCATCAGAGCGCCGCTATCTGCGTGGTAGTGCTTCGCTGTGCCCTCGCGGACGCCGTTTTTTAGGGGGTATTCGTTTGAGGGCTTGTCCCTACCGTCAAAATAGTCTCTATATCGCACCGCCGTGCCGCCCTGCACGTCGATCTCGCGTATGAGCGTGGGCGGCAGAGGTTTTAGCCTCGGATAGACCATGCCCATAGCATTTACGTCATATAGGTCCTCGACGCTGTATCGAAGCATCTTTAGCGTGCCGTCGTAGAGCTTGCCTTTTACGTAGTAAAGCCCGTTTTTTAGGCTCGCTTCGGGCTTCATTACGACTTTTGGCTCTAGAGCTTGCGCACCGATGGCTAGAAGCGGAAGTAAAAATAGAAATTTTAGGATTTTCATGGTTTTTCCTGTTTTGTTTGATTTGGGTAATTTTAAAATTTAAAGCTAAATTTAAGATGAAGGCGCGATTATTTTTATTTTGGATGAGTTAAATTTAAGGGCTCTTGCCAAATTTAACCGTCTTTTAGTGCTTCCGCGATGATCGTCCACTCTTGCATGAGCCTTTCAAAGCTAAAATTTGCATTCGCCGGGCTAGTAGAGGGTAGCTTGGCGGGCTCTTTACCCGTTGCGTTTAAAATTTGATTTTTTAGGTATTTTTCGCAAATTTCGTGCGCCTTGCCGCCGTTTGAAAATACTTGCACGATGCACGCGCCGCTAAAAATCGGCTCTAAATTTGCAGGTGCGACGGCGGTCATTTTGGCATCGCTCGAGCCCTTTATCTCGCACGAGATCGCGGCGTCGTAGATGGCGATGCGGTGAGCGAGCAGGAATTTTATCTTCTCATCCGTGCTAACAGGCGGCGGAACGTTTAAAATCCTGGCCAGAACACGCCAGAAACGATTTTGCGGATTTGCGTAATAAAAGCCAGATTTACGAGAAACTACGGAAGGAAAGGATCCGAGGATTAAAATTTTAGAGTTTTTATCGAAAATAGGTTTAAAAGGATGGGTTTGGCTCATTTTGCGCCTTTTAAATTTGCCGCGTTAAATTTAAAATTTCAAATTTGAAAGCAAATTTAACCGCCCGAACGAGCGGCTAAATTTACAGATATTTTCTCCCGCCCGTCAAATTTGAGCGAGAGAAATTTGCGCCCTACTCGGCGCTTTCGTTAGCCTGTTCCGAGCTAGACTCGACCTCATCGCTAAAGTCAGCCAAGCTTAGGCGTTTTAGCTGGCGGTAGCGTCTTTGCGCGTCGGCCTTGTTTTTAGCTAGCAGCTCGTCTGCGTGCTGCGGGTTAGTTTTTTTAAGAGAGTTGTAACGAACCTCGTTTAGCAAAAACTCCTCGTAAAGCGACCAATCCGGCTCTTTTGAGGTCATTTTGAGCGGATTTTTGCCCTCTTTGATTAGGCGCGGATCGTAGACGTAGGTCGGCCAGTAACCGCATTTCGTCGCTAGCTCGCCTTGATCGCCGGAGTAGGCCATACCGCCTTTTATACCGTGCGCGATACACGGCGAATACGCGATCACGAGGCTCGGACCGTCGTAGGCCTCGGCTGCGGCGATGGCTTTTATCGTGTTTGCCTGGCTCGCGTTTGAGTTGATCTGCGCGACGAAGATATTTCCGTAGGTCATCGCGATGTAGCCCAGATCTTTTTTCTGCATCGGCTTGCCGCTAGCGGTAAACTGTGCTATAGAGCCAGCGCGGCTTGATTTTGAGCTTTGGCCGCCGGTGTTTGAGTACACCTCGGTGTCAAGCACGAGCACGTTTACGTTCTCGCCGCTAGCTAGCACGTGGTCAAGCCCGCCAAAGCCGATGTCGTACGCCCAGCCGTCGCCGCCGATGATCCACTGGGATTTTTTGACGAGGTATCTTTTTAGCTCTAAAATTTCTTTTACGCCCGGGATGCTTAAATTTTGCTCCAAAAGAGGGGTCAAAATTTTAGCGATTTGCGTCGTTTTCTCGCCGTCGTTTTTATGTGCGATCCAGTCGGAGTATAGCGCGGCTAGGGCATTTGGCGCGTCATCTTTGGTGCGTAGCATGACGTCTTCTATGCGGTGGCGAAGCGTCTCTACCGCAACGTTCATGCCCATACCAAACTCCGCGTTATCCTCAAACAGCGAGTTCGCCCACGCTACGCCCTTGCCCTCTTTGTTCGTCGTATAAGGCGTCGAAGGCGCGCTACCGCCGTAGATCGAGCTACATCCGGTGGCGTTTGCCACTATCATGCGGTCGCCAAATAGTCTCGTAACAAGCCCGATATAAGGCGTCTCGCCGCAACCAGGGCACGCACCGTGAAACTCAAATAGCGGCTGCGCAAAGCCAACGCCCTTGACGCTTTCTTTGCTCATCAGGTCGTCTTTGTAGGTTACTTTTTTAAACAAATAATCGGCGTTTTCCTGCTCGTGCCGCTCCATCTCCTCGGCCAAAGGCACCATGACGAGCGATTTTTCCTTGCTCGGGCAGTTTTGAGCGCACAGCTCGCAGCCCGTGCAGTCTAAAGGGCTTACTTGGATTTTGTATTTTAGTCCTTTTACCTCTTTGCCCTTGGCGTCTAGGACGTGATCTTGCACGGTTTGAGGCGCGGCGGCGAGCTCGTTTTCATCGATAAGAAACGGCCTGATGACCGCGTGCGGGCAAACGAAAGCACACTGGTTACACTGGATACAATTTTCCTCAATCCATTTAGGCACCATTACGCCGATGCCGCGTTTTTCGTAGGCCGTCGTGCCTGACTTAAAGTGTCCGTCTTCAAAGCCAACAAACGCCGAAACGGGCAGGCTGTCGCCCCTAGCGGCATTGATAGGCTTAACGATTTTTTCTATAAATTCGTCGCCGACGTATTTCTCCTCGTTAGCGGCGTCATCCGTCAAATTTGCCCAGCTAGGATCGACCGCGACCTTAACCAGTCCGTCAGCGCCCATGTCGATAGCCTTGTAGTTCATCTCCACGATCGCTTCACCCTTTTTGGCGTAGGCTTTGTGCGCGTACTCTTTCATGTATTTTTGCGCGTCGGCAAACGGGATGATGTCGGCTAGCTTGAAAAACGCCGACTGCATGATGGTATTCGTGCGGTTTTTTAGCCCGATCTCGCGAGCTAGCTTAGTAGCGTTGATGATGTAGAAATTTACCTTTTTAGCGGCCAAAATTTTCTTTACTTTATTCGGTAGTTTAGCAACCGTCTGCTCGGCGTCCCAGATCGAGTTTAGCAGGAATGTCCCGCCCTCGCGGATACCGTCTATGACGTCATAAATTTCAAGATACGCCGCGACAGAGCAGGCTACGAAGTGCGGATTTGAGACGAGGTAGGTCGAGCGGATCGGGTTTTTACCGAAGCGCAGATGCGAGCGAGTGTAGCCGCCTGATTTTTTGCTGTCGTAGGCAAAATACGCCTGCGCGTAAAGCTCGGTTTTATCTCCGATGATTTTAATGGAGTTTTTATTCGCCCCAACGGTACCGTCCGCGCCAAGGCCATAAAATAGGCACTCTTTCACGCTTGCGTCGCTTAGCGAAATTTTTTCGCCGACTTTTAGCGAGGTGAAGGTCACGTCGTCTTCGATACCGACGGTAAAGCCGTTTTTGGGCTCGCTTAAATTTAGGTTTTCAAAGACGGCTAGCATCTGAGCAGGATCGATGTCTTTTGAGCTTAGACCGTAGCGACCGCCCACGATCACGGGCTGATTTTTGCGTCCGTAAAACGCCGCCTTAACGTCCAGATATAGCGGCTCGCCGAGGCTTCCTGGCTCTTTCGTGCGGTCTAGCACGGCGATCTTTTCTACCGTCTCAGGCATCACGTCAAAGAGGTATTTTAGGCTAAACGGACGGTATAGGTGCACCTTTAGCACACCCACTTTTTCGCCCTTTGCGCGCAGGTGATCGACGACCTCTTCTAGAGTTTGCGTAACGGAGCCCATCGCGATCACGATGCGTGTAGCCTGCGGATCGCCATAATAATTAAACGGTTTATAATCTCGTCCCGTGATTTTTGAAATTTCTTTTAGATACTTGGCCACGATATCAGGCACCGCGTCGTAGTAGCGGTTAGCTAGCTCGCGCGTCTGGAAGTAGATATCGTCATTTTGCGCCGTACCTCGAGTTTTCGGGCTTTCGGGACTTAGCGCCTCGTCTCTAAATTTTTGTAGCGCCTCGCGGTCAAGAAGCTTATCAAAGTACGCGTAGTCAAGCACCTCGACCTTTTGTATCTCATGGCTCGTGCGAAATCCGTCGAAAAAGTGCAAAAACGGTACGCGACCCTTGATCGCCGCTAGATGCGCGACGCCCGCGATATCCATGACCTCTTGCACGGAGCCGCTTGCTAGCATCGCAAAGCCCGTTTGGCGACAGGCATAAATGTCCTGATGATCGCCAAAGATAGAAAGCGCCTGGGCCGCGATAGAGCGCGCGCTCACGTGGATAACGCCGGGTAGTAGCTGGCCTGCGATTTTGTACATATTCGGGATTTTTAGCAAAAGGCCTTGCGAAGCCGTGTATGTAGTGGTTAGCGCACCTACTTGCAGCGAGCCGTGCACGGTGCCCGCAGCCCCGCCCTCGCTTTGCATTTCGACGACTTTAACCGGCATACCGAATAGATTTTTCTTACCCTGAGCCGCCCACATATCGGTGTAGTCGGCCATCGGCGAGCTAGGAGTGATCGGGTATATGCCCGCAACCTCGGTAAATGCGTACGATGCGTGCGCCGCAGCCTCGTTTCCGTCCATAGTTTTCATTATTTTAGCCATTTTTCCGCCTTAAATTTTCTTATGTTTTTTAAAAATCTTTTATTATAGAGCTAAATTCCAAAATCTATCATTAATCCGTCGCTTTACATTTTCAAAAAGGCCTAAATTTAATAATCTTAAGCCCCAAATTTGTTTTGTCGGCCGATTTTAAAAACCGCTCAAATTTAAGCGATAAATTTAAAAAACAAAGAAGCTATGCGTAAAAATTTATCTGCGTTAGCCGCAATTTTCGTCTTATGCTTTTATGTCGCGGCGAATGAAAAAATCACGAACGAAGCAAAATTTGTGATAGACTAGCGCAAGAAGACATATTGCTTCTTCATTGCTATCTCGCGATACGGTTTTATCATCATCGCTCAAAAAAGGCTTGAGGTTATTGCTAAAGACGGTTCGGTAGAAAACGAGCCATTATCGGCTATCTGGGCACTGAGTCTCGTATAAAAAGCCTTAGATGCGAATTTTGACGGCGTTTATCTTAATACAATCGATGCGCTTGAGCCCTTTGAGAAAAAGGGAGCGCATCGGCAAGTCAAATTTGCCTCTTTGCCCTGGTTCTTGCGACAAATTTGATTTAAATTTGACTTGTCATACTTGTCGCTACGTTTTATAAGTGATTAAATTTAACAACTCAAACAAACGCTAAAAATAACCGTTTAGCGATCTAGCTACAGGTTTTGATCGCTGCTAAAATTCTAAATTTATCGGCTAGCCTCATCTGCCCGCTATAAATTTAACCGCCTCAAATGCATTTTTAAAGATCAAATTTGAGTGCCCGCGCAAATCAGCCTCATTGCCGTAGCCGCAAACCAGCCCGATGCCCGCGATGCCCGCACGCTTCGCTGCTTCCAGATCCATCGTCGTATCGCCGATCATAAAGGCGTTTGCCTTATCTTGCGCGCTTGTGTTACCTAGGCGCTCAAGAGCCCTGTTTATGGGCTCAGGGTCGGGCTTTGGATTTACGACGTCGTCTCTGCCGATCACGGTTTTGATAAATTTCATAACACCCAAGTGCTCAAGCAAAATGACCGAAAATTTCGACGTTTTCGTCGTAACGACGCCCACGTCCGCGACCTCGCTAGCAAGCGACAACGCGCCAGCCGCGCCCTCAAGCAGCGATGTTTGCTCCAAAAAAATCTGCTCATAACGCGCCTTATACGCGGCGATATAATCAGGCACGAGCTGCATCGGCGCTCCAAGTCCGGCAAACATGACGTCAAGCGGATGGCCGACTAGAGCCTTGACCGCCTCGGGCTTTGGAGCGGGCTCACCGTGAGCGCGAAACGCCGCGCCAAATCCATCAAGGATCGCGGGCGTCGAGTCGATAAGCGTACCGTCTAGGTCAAAAAATATGGTTTTTTTCATCTTGCTTCTTTCGTTTTTTTGATTGTGATATAGCAAATTTGACGGCATTTTCGCGTCAAATTTACAATTTAATAAACTTTGATTTTACTTTTTGTATTTTAAAATTTGCCTTAAGTCGGCTTTTCAAAATTTCAAATTTTAATCATTATGGGTTTTTATTTCGTTTTACCTTATTGTAGGCTAGGTACTGAAATTACGGTTTTCTTAAAATACCATGATGTCAAATTTAACTTTTATGTAAGGATACTGTTTAAAATATTGCAGGCAAAATTTATGATAGTTATATACTTTTACACAAATTTAACAGCACGGAATTGCAGGTTAAATTTAACCTATCAACCATACAAGCAAATAAGTATAAAATATACAAGAAAACCGAGTGATTAAATTTGCTAGTCTTGTCTTTTGTCTTGATAGCGGATGCTAAGCTGCGGCGACGGTATAGAGATGCCTTTAGCGTCAAATGCGAGCTTGACGCTTTCTAGAATAGCAAACTGCACATCCGAAAAATCACTGCTCGCGCACCAAAATCTAGCGGTCAAATTTACGCTATTTTCACCCAAACTTCCGACGCCGACGAATGGCTTTGGCTCTTTTAGGATCTTTTTGTTTTTGTCAGCTAGGTTTAAATAATCTCTTTTGCAAGCTTTAAATCGTCTTTATAATCTATGGAAAATACGAGCTCAACCCGCCTAGTGCCCTCTTTTGAGAAGTTTATTATATTGCTACTTATGATACGTCCGTTTGGGATAATGATGGTTTTGTGATCGGTCGTACGCAAAACAGTGCTAAACATATTGATTTCTTTGACCGCGCCTTGCACGCCTGCGACTTCGATGTGGTCTTTGAGTTTAAACGGCCTAAAAAATATTATCAAAAATCCTGCGCCGATGTTTGAAAAAGTATCCTTAAACGCCATACCGATAGCAAGACCGATGGCACCTAGCGCAGCAACGAACATAGACGTCTCGACGCCCAAATTTGCAATCGCAGCTATGATTACGAAAGCCATAAGAAGCGTTTTGATGATATTTAGCAAAAATTCGAAAGAGTTTCGTCAAGTCGAGAGGAAATGATTAATTTTGATATAAGATTTGAGATTTTAGCTACTAGCCATTTGCCGATAAGCAATATGGTGATAGAGCCTAAAATTTTTAAAGAATAGGACGAGATTAACGACCAAATAAGTTCGAATTTAATCTCGTCCATGCATTAATTAAGCTAGGCTAATTATTTGTTAAATCTAGCTTCAACGCGTCTATTTTCAGCGCGTCCTTCTTTTGTTTTGTTTGAAGCGATAGGTTTAAGCTCGCCATATCCGATAGATGTGATCTTGTCTGCGCTTACGCCAAGCTCTTCAAGAGCTTTAGCAACTGCGTTTGCTCTTTTTTCAGATAGTTTTTGGTTGTAAGCCTCAGCGCCTACGCTATCTGTATGTCCGCTTAGAACTACGCGGTAACCTGGATTTTCACCCATAAAGTTAGCTACTTTTTTGATCTCCTCAAGATATTTTGGAGTTATTTTGTAGCTATCGAATGCGAAGTTTACGCCGATATCTCTAAGAACGATAACCTTCTCGCATCCAGTCTCGTCAACCACTACGCCTGCCGGTGTATTTGGGCATTGATCGACATCGTTTAAAACGCCGTCATTGTCATCGTCAAGGCTAACAGGAGCAGGAGCAGGCTCAACTTTTGGAGCTTCTGCAACTACAGGAGCGTTTTTAGGAGCAAAACCTACTGCAAAACCTAGAGTATAGAATAGATTGTGATCTCCGTGGTTAAATTTGATAGCATCAACAGCTTCAGCACGCAACGCAAAGTTGTCGGTGATTTGGTATCTTAAACCAAGACCGTATTGACCGAAGCCGCCGTCGTCATTTTTAACGAATCTTTTTGAAACATCCTCATATCCAGCACCTAGTAATCCATAAAGTGAAAGATTGTCAGTGATACCGAAATCTTTGATGGCATTTACGAAATATCTAGTAGCTTTGCCTTTTACGCCGTACTCTCTAACCTTATCTGCATGGCTAAAACCTAGCTCTACTTGGTTGATGAAGAAATTCTCAAGGTTTCTACCAAGTCTTAAACCGATAGCAGCTTGATCGTTCATTCCAAGGTTACCCTCAGGATGAACTCCGCCGATGGTTGGAGTTAATTCATATTTGTAAGCTGAATCAGCAGCAAAAAGAGCTGTAGCAGCAACTAAAGCAATAGCAATCTTTTTCATAGAAAATCCTTTCAAGTGAAATGTATGTTTCAATGATAACACAAAAATTATAAATTTCGTTTAAACATTTGATATTTGCGAGTTTACAAAAAACCAACCGCAAATATCAATGCACCTTAAATTCGCGCTACCCCAAAAACTATTAGCGTTTAGAGAATTGCGGGCTTCTTCTAGCTTTTCTTCTACCGAATTTCTTACGCTCGACAACGCGTGAGTCGCGAGTTAGTAGGCCTTTTGGTTTTAGAGTTGCTCTAAAGTCGGTGTCAAATAGAGCCAATGCTCTTGATATGCCGTGTCTTAGCGCCTCAGCTTGAGCAGAGTATCCGCCGCCTAGAGTCGTTGCGGTTACATCCACAGAACCCTCTTGTTTTGTTAAAAGTAGAGGTTGAACCACTTTTAGCTTGATAGCTTCGTGTCCGCCGAGCCAAGTGTTTAGATCAAGCCCGTTTACTAAAATTTTACCGCTGCCCGGTTTTAGCCAGACTTTTGCTACGGCAGTTTTCCTTTTACCGGTTGCATAAACTTTCGCCATGATTATTTTCCTTCTTTTTTAGCTATTTGAGCCGTGTGCGGATGCTCGCTGCCGGCGTAAACTTTTAGTTTTTTTATCATCTCTCTGCCGAGTTTTGTTTTTGGAAGCATTCCGCGAACGGCTAGCTTAAACAGTTTTTCCGGCTTATCGGCCAAAAGCTCGCCGAATTTCTCGCTTTTTGTGCTACCGAAATATCCTGAATGGCGGTGATAAAGCTTTTGCTCGGCTTTATTGTTGCCTGTAAATTCGGCTTTAGAAGCGTTGATTATGATAACGTAATCGCCGCAATCGACATTCGGAGTGAAATTTGGTTTATGCTTACCGCGAAGCAGCGTAGCTACCTCGGTTAGCAATCTACCAAAACGCTTGCCTGCCGCGTCAAGCACGATCCACTCGCGCTCCACTTCGTTTGGTTTTGTTATTTTCGTCATTTCTTACCCTTTAGATAATTTTAAGTCGTGATTGTATTCAAATGCACCTTACAGATAGCTTAATTTAAGCTATATTTAAATATCAATGCTTCGAATTTCGTCCCGCAAAGCGTAAAATATCGCTGCTTTCACGCTCAAATTCGGATAAATTTGAGCTAGTATTTTTTTATATTCACCTACTTGCGCGATGTTTTCATCTATATTTTTATCGCTCGTTTTGTAGTCGATCACGCAGATTTCGGTCTCGTCCAAACAGAGCAGGTCAAGCTGCTTTAGCATGCCTTCATAACGCAAAGGCTGTTCTTTAAACACCCTCTTTGCCTGCGTCATTTGCTTAAATTTAGGCTCGTTTATCAAATTTAGCCCGCGAGCGTAAATTTCATCCAGCTCGCCCTCGTCTAAAAATTTATAAAACGCATTTCGCATCGAAATTTGCGCCGTTTTTAGCGAGTCCTCGTCAAATTTTTCCGCCATCTCGAGCAGATAGTGCAGCGCCAAACCAAAATAAATCGCCTTTTGATTTTTGCCCTCGGATTTTGGCGTTTCATCTACGATTTGCTTTGGAATTTGAACTAGCACTATAGGCTCAAATTTGCCCGCCGGCGTCAAATTTCGCGCCTTGCTAGGAGTCGGTTCGCCAAAGCTAAAATCGACCAAATCAAGATACTCTATAACCTCGCCGCTACTCTCATACGCCCCAAAAAAGCTCGGATTTCTGCCGTTTGCACCCGTTTTTTTTACGATGATTAGCCCGCCAATCGCCCGAGTTAGCGCGACGTAGAGCTTGTTCATATCCTCTTCGCGCTCGAGCCGCGCCGCCTTTTCTTTTAACCTTGCAAAATCCTCGTCGATACACTGTTTTTTGACGTTATGGCGCACATGCCAGGAGCCCGTATCCGCATCGTATTCCGCGATAAAATTTGACCCGTCGTGCCGCCCTGCGCCCATTTTATCGCACACGATCACGTTTTCAAACTCCAGCCCCTTTGACTTGTGCACGGTCATGATTTTCACGCCCTCGCCGCTTTTTGCGCTTGCTTTGGCTTCAAATCTATCAAGATTATAGACAAACTCGGTCAAATTTGAATACGGCTGCGCCAGCTCAAGTAGTCGCAAAACGTCCGCATCGCTCATATCTACGCCGAGCCTGACCGCTAGATAGTGCAAGCTCTCAAGCGCCGATTTTTGCGGATTTACGCTTAGTTTTACGGCGTTTACGTCTAGGATCGCTTCGGTATTTAGCTTGTAAATTCGCTCGCCGAATAAGCAAAATTTAGCGTATTCCGCTACCGCGCGCGCGTTTTTGCTCGCTAGTAGCGGCATCACGCCCTCGCTCACGCTTTTTACGCCCGCCTCGCTCAGCAAATTTGCGATTTTATTTATATCGTCGTTTTTCCAGCAAAGCACGGTGATATCGTCCTTGCTGACCCCTTTTTGCAGGAGAAATTTAACCTGCTGCGCAGCCTCCATCGCCACGTCATCGCCGCTGCTTACCCGCACGAAGCCAAGATCGTCCTCCTGTGCCTCAAAATACGGCATCTGCCCTACCAAATTTACCCGCTCGCCCTCTTTTTGCGGCGTTCTTTGCGGTTTAAAATTTTCGATTTTACCCGCAAACACGGCGTTCGTAAATCTAACCAGCGCCTTTTTACTGCGGTAATTTACCTCCAAATTTTGCGTTTTGATCTGCGGAAAATCTCGCATCAGCTTGCCGAAAAGCTCCTTTTTGCCGCCGCGAAAACGGTAAATACTCTGCTTTACGTCGCCTACGTAAAAAAAGCTACCAAGCCCGTTTTGTCCGTATCCGGCAACGATTTCTTCGATGAGTGGACGCATGATCTCGTACTGCGCTACGTTGGTGTCTTGAAACTCGTCGATGAGCAGGTGATTTATACGCCCGTCGAGCCTAAAATAAAGCATCTGCGCGTCCGTCTCGCCGCCCCTTAAAAGCTCGTAAACTAGGCGCGTCACGTCGCTAAAGGCGAGCGAATTTAGCCTTTTATTTAGCGAGATTTTGCACTCTTTGTAGATTTTTAAAAACCTAGCCAGCTCGGCGATTTTATACTCCTCAAGCGCGTCAAAATAGCGTTTTAGCCGCGCTTTTAACTCAAGAAACATCTCGTCAAGCTCCGACGTATAAATTTTAGAAAACGTGCGATAATCAAGGCTCGCGCGCGACATAAAAGAGCGAGCTAAAATTTCGCTCGGGCTGCCCTCTTTCACGGCGCTTTGCGCGTCTTTGCCGCCGCCTCTAGCTAGGACGTATTCGCGCATATTTTTTAGCGCTTCTGCGACGCCGCTTTCGTTTGGAAACGCCGCATTTTCGCTGCTTTTAAGCTCGCCGAAATTTTCGTAAAACATCTCCAAACTCTCAAAAAAGCTACTCTGACTGCGCTCTGCCGTCGCTATCAAATTCGCAAGCGCTTTTAGCAGCCGCATATCCTTGCTCACGCTCGCGACAAACTCGCCTCGTTGCAGTTCGTTTAAATTTTCGCTCACTTCAAAATCCGCGCTTAGTCCCAAATTTAAACAAAAGCTGCGCAAGATACCGACAAAAAACGAGTCAAACGTGCCGATTTTTAGATCGCTTTCTAAAAAATGCGTCGCCCGAGCATCGCGCATAGCTAAAATTTCATCCCTGCCCGCGCCCAAAATTTGCTCCAGCTCGGCTAGCTCCGCGCCCTTTTCCTCGAGCCGCAAAAATGTCTGCACGATGCGCTCTTTCATCTCATTAGCGGCCTTTTTGGTGAAGGTCAGCGCCGTGATCTCGCGCGCGTCGGCGCCTGATAGCAAAATCGCGATAAAACGCACGCTAAGCGCAAAGGTCTTGCCGCTACCCGCACTCGCCTCGAGGGCCAAAAACGGCTTCATAGCTCACCTTTCACTAAAATTTTATAGTCTTCGTATTCGCTCATCGCGCCCTTGGCCTCCCCGAAATTTATCGGCGTATTATTGATGGATTTTAGCTGCTCGATCGCCTCTGCAAGCGTCTCCGTGCTAGCTTCGCCCGCCACCAAGTTCATATTATCTTTTAGATCATAAAAGCACCCCTCGCAAGGCCTACCAACGAGCGCCTCATAAAACGGCAATTGCAAGGATTTTGCGTCAATTTTTCCGCTTTTATAATCAATCACCGCTAGCTCGCCGCCGCGCCCGTCTATGCGGTCGATTTTACCCGCTATGCGCACGCCTGCAAACACGCTATCAAGCTCTTTTTCAAGTCCCTGCACGCGCCATCCCGCCTCATATCTCGCATCTTCTATGGCCTTAAATTTTTCCATCTTTATCATCGTTATCTCGCGCTCTAGCGGCGGAGTATTTAGCTCTCTTAGCACCGTTTCAAATTTAGCGAGGTCAAATCGCTCAAATTTGGAATAATACTCAAAAAGCGCCCTGTGTAGCGAGTTACCAAAGTCCGCCGCGGACGTCGTTTGCGGCATAACGGGCGGATTTACGTTTAAAATATATCTGTAATAATACCGCCGCGGGCACTGCAAATAGGTGTTTAGCCTGCTAAAAGAGAGCGGGATAGCGAAAAAATCGTGCTTGACGATGATGTCTTGCTCGAAAATTTTAGGTTTTGCGGGCGTTTTTCGAGTAAATTTTATAAAATTTAGCGCTCGCGGATTTTGGCTCGACGTTTCGTTTTGCGCGGCGTTTTCGTCAAATTTACTAACTAAATTTGCGTCCGAATTTAGCTCGCCCTGCGCATCAAATTCAAACAAACTCCGCTCCTTGGCGGTTTTTGCTTGTTTAGATTTAGCCTCGTTTCTTTCGTCAAGATGCGGGTTCGTCTCGGCCTCAAATTTTTGCTCGTCCGCAAATTCGCCGTTAAACAGCGCCGCATAGCTCTCGTCGCTAAATCTCGCGTCCTCCACGGCGTTAAATTCGCCGAGAAATCTCGACGCGATTTTCTCCTCGTTTGCCGCGTAGCATATCGCCGCTTTTTTTGCGCCGCCGATTAGGCTCTCGTAGTAAAATCTCTGCAAATTTTCGCGGTCTACGTAGCCGATGAGCCCCGCCTTTTGGCGCACGCGCGAGCTTAAAAACATCTCGTTTACGCTGCGCTTTGGCACCAAATCGTCATTAAAATCAAGCACTATGACGCCTTCAAATTTAAGCCCGCGACTCTCCAAAACGCCCATAACGCCGATCTTACCGCCGCCTACGTGATCAAGCCTAAGCCTAGCTAGCTTTATCAAAAATATCTCGCAAATTTGACGCAGCGTAAAGCTAAAATATCGCGCCAAACTCTGTGCGTAAAATAGCTCCTCGCGCGCTTTTTGCGCGGCGGCGTGATCGCTCTCAAGCGCCAAAATCTCCTCCATAAGCGCCCTAAAATCTTCAAACGAGCAAGGCACCTCAAAGCCGTTTTTAAATTTCGCAAACAGCTCGCCGCTAACGCCAAATTCATTTAGATTAAACTCAAATTCGTTGAAATTTTTATAGTTATCTTCGTTCAAATTTACGCGGATTTTGTCGTTTATCGCGGTTGCCAGGCACTTTAAAATTTGAAAAAATCGCGTGCGCGTGAAGCTCTCGCCCATCGCAAAGTTAAACATCTTGCCGCGGTCGTGCAGGCGCAATATCTCGGCAAAGCTCTCATCGGGTAGGATAACGGCGATGTTTTCGGGTTTGATGCCATCAGCCACAAACTCGCTAGCCTTTGCCATCGCGTAGGCCGCCTGCAAGCTTCTAGCGCTAAAGCTTCTTTTTAAAACGAGCGGATTTTTGCGCACGGCGCCCGTTTTTTTTAGCTCGCGCGAGCTCAAATTTAGCTCAAATTCGCCGTATAGGCTAAACTCGCTCGCCTCAATGCCGGAAATTTCAGCCAGTTTTGAGATCAGTTTTTTGTTAAATTTACTGGTTTGAAAGATGATTTTTAGCGTCGTTAGCTTTGCGATCTCGCTAAACAGCTCCCACTCAAATTCGCTCAAAAAGCCGTCTACTTCAAGATAAATCTCGCGAAATTCCTTTACAAATCCGCCGTTTAACTCGTAAATTTCAGGCAGCGCGATGCCGTCGTATAGATTTTCGGCCGCGAGCAGCTCCTTATATCGCGCAAGCACCACCTCGAGGATGCCCAAATGCTCCTCGTAATCGGCGTAAATATCGCTAAATTTCAGATCCGCCACGCTCTTTTTGCTGATGGCTAGCTCCTTAAAAAAGCTAAAAAGATAGTCGTTGTTTTTTAAAAACGCGAAGAACTCGGACGGGATACGCAGCCGCTCGGAGGCCTCTCTCACGCTCGCGCAGGCTCGCTGCATCAGCACCAGCGCGTACGCCTCGTCCGCCTCAAAGCGCCCCGGCACCAGCACGGCCTTTTGCTCAAACTGCGCTATCGTCATGGCCTTTGGCACGAGTTCGTTTTGAAATTTCGCGTTAAATTCGCGGATCTTTCGGGAGTTGGTAAAGATATAAAGTTTGTCTAAATTTTGCATAGAGGCTCTTTGTTTTTTGGCGCAATGATAACCCAGAACGGCTGAAAATCAAAGAAAACTAGCGCGCTTCGAAGCTAAATTTATAAAAGCCCGTATCGTTTGCGTCGGAGATTTTTAGCAAAATTTGCCATTTGCCTTTTTTTGGGAGCGTTACGGGCTGAGTTTTTAAAATTTGCCCGTCGAATTTGGCGTTTAAATTTTGATTTTGCTCGTTCGTAGCGGGTCTGGTTAGTAACATCTCGTGCGTGAAATTTGACGCTAGCGAGCCGTTTTTTGGCGTGACGGCGATCTTAAAGTATCCGCTTAATCCGTCAAATTCCGGCTCAAATTTAAGGGCGTACTTGGCGTCAAACCTGCGCTGGCTAGCCTCGATCTCGTTTATATTTTCATCGACGTTTTGGTAGCGCTCGAAGTAAAACTCGTCCATCTCCACGGGGTTTTTCACGGCCAGGGCGACCGTCGCTACACAGGAGGCGACTATCAAAATAAGCGATATAACGATAGCGTGAGGCCAGTAGTTTTTAGCCATTTTTCCTCCTAAATTTTCTAAACGCGGCGACGCAAACGACAAGCACGATAGAGCCGTAGATAAAAATCCTAAACGCATCAAGCGTGCGGCGATTTTGGCTACCGATAGCGTTTTGCAAGCTCACGCCCTTGCTCGCGGCGATCTGTTCGGCAAGATCCGCGTAGCCGTTTAGTACGGCAGCGTTAAAGATATCTTTGCCGTTTTTGGACGCTAGTATCGGTAAAATCGAGCCCGAGCTAGGATAAGGGCTTAAAATTTTCTCTTTATCAAAAAGCTTAAGCGTCTGCGGGTCGGCAAAAATTTCCACCTTATGCTCCGTTTTAGCAAGCATCAAAAGAGCGTAAGGCGGAGTCAAATTTAACTGCGCGGCCGCTTCTTTTAGCGTTTTGCCATCCAAGCTCTCATAAACCGCGACTCCTGCAAACACGCCGCTTTTACTCGCTAGCTCCTCGCCTAAAACCGCGACTTTCTCGCTTACGGCCGGGCTTAGGATGTTTTGATTTACTAAAACTATCTCGCGGGGCAAATTTAAGCCATACAGAGTCGCCGCGCCGTAAATAAAAAGCAAAAAGATAAAAAATGCGCGGGTTAAATTTGAAAATTTGAGCGCGAGGAAGCGGCAAAGGATAGTTAAATTTGAGCGAGCGTAATTTATAAATTGCATCGGCCAAGTTGAGCATTTTCGAGCAAAAAGCAAAGCGCGCCTCTATGGTTTAAGCTTAAAATTTGAAAAAGAGCGGCAAATTCTGCGCTCTTTGATTTATCAACTTTCATCCTACAAAAAGGTGATTTGGCGTTAGCACTGCCCACGCCGTAAATGCCGCCGCCGCAATGAGTCCCGCGACGATAAATTTCTCCAAAATCGCTTGCATATTTACTCCTTTACGCGCACTTGTTTGGCGTTATCCGCGCTTTTCATCTTTAGCTCGGAGGCGTTTAGCGAGTAAGGCTTTTGCGCGACTTCTTGCTGCAGCTTGATCGCGTAGTACGTGAGTGCCGCCAGGATCGCTAGCAGTAGCCCGGTCGCGATGAGTAGCCCGGTCACGCCGTGTAGGCCAAAAACATTTCGATTCGTGTTTTCCATTTATTCTCCTTTAGAAAGCGAGATGACGTACTCGCCGACGGCTTTTTGCTGCAAGGCGTTTAGCCTGCCGTCGCTAAATTTAGGCATCGTACCGATAGCGCCCTTTTTACCGCGCTGCAACACGTCCTCGACAAACTCGGCTGTGCCGTATTTAGATAGATCGGGAGAGTTGCCCTCCATGCCTTTGCCGTCCTCGCCGTGGCAAGCTGCGCAGGTCGCAAATAGCTCCTTGCCGCTAGCTACCAAATTTTCGTTTTTAGTCTTTTTTATACCGGAAATTTCCTTAGCGATGTAGGCCGCGATCGCCTTTGCGCCCTCTTCGTCGGCCATACCGGCAGGCATCTCGCCCATCGGATACTCTAGGCCTTTTGAGCCGTTCATTATCGTATCATATATCCCCTCTTCGCTACCCCATTTGGAAAGGTCTGCGGCCTTGCCGTTTATACCGTCGCCCGTTATGCCGTGGCAGGAGGAACACTGCACCAAAAACAGGCTTTCGCCCATGGCGTGAAGCGTCTTGGCGTCCACGTTTGCGAAGCGTTTTTCAAATTTAGCGTTTGCGGCGGCGACTTCTTCGTTGTATTCGCCGATTTGCGAGTAGGAGTTTACCGGATAGCCGGCGATCATATACCACAAGGCCCAGACGATACATATCGCATAAACTATCGCCCAGCCCAGCGGCAGAGGATTTTTGTACTCGCCTATGCCGTCCCAGCTATGCTCGCTTAGCTCGGCCTTAGGTTTTGCTACCTTCATCTGCCCGACCAAGCGACTTACGACGAAAGCCGTGGCTAAAACGATAGCAATAGCTCCGATAAGCCCCAGTAAATTTACATTATCTTCTAAATTAAACCATTGCATTATTTTTCCTTTTTAGCGTTTTGCTCTATGGACGCAGACTCTAAAATTTCCTCGTCGATACCGTCTTTTAGGGCGAGGTCGGAGTATCTTTCGTAGTTTCGCCTGCCGCTCTTTTCGGATCTATACAGATGAAAATAGTACCCGTAAAGAAGCGCGGCGCACACGGCTAGAAAGATAAAAGCTCCGTATCCTTGGAGCTCTCTTAGAGTTTGCGCGTCCATAAATTTGCCTATTTTAAGCTATTTAGATAGGCGATGAGCGCCACTATCTCGCGGATCTCTCCGCGCTCAAAGGCCTTTTTGACCTCTTCATCTTTCATCTCTTCAACTATAGCGGCGGCTTCTTCTTTGGCGGCTGCTTGTGCCTGCTCGTAGGTGCCGAGTTTTGGCATGCCCTCTACGTCGTACGGTGCGCCAAATACCTTTTTCGTCGTTACCGCTTCGCCGTATGCCGTCTCGATGTCGGCGTTGTTGCTAAAGTGATGCTTATAAGCAGGCATTATAGAACCGGGCACCACAGAGGCCGGCTCTTTCATGTGATTTTCGTGCCAGTCGGTGGTGCGGTAGTTACCCACGCGCCAAAGGTCGGGGCCGGTCCTCTTTGAACCCCAAAGATGCGGGCGGTCAAACGCATACTCGCCGCTAAGCGAATACATACCGTATCTGTCGGTCTCTGCCTTAAAAGGGCGAATTTGCTGCGTATGGCAGGCGTTACAGCTATCTTTCATATACACGTGTTTGCCCGCAAGCTGTAAAACCGTCGGCGGCTTGGTGCCCTCAAGCGGCCTAGCTCTGTTGGCAAAATCAGGCAAAATCTCAATCACGCCCGCATAGGCGATAAATATAAAAACCATAACCGCGAAAAAGAAGGGATTTTTTTCTAACCAACTAAACATTAGCAACCTCCTTTACGCCCGCAGGACTCGCGCTTAGCGGCTCTTTTACGAGCGCTTTGGCGCCAAAACTCTTGTAGATGTTATAAACAAATATAAAAAATCCAAGCAGATATAGCAGCCCGCCCACGGCTCTGATCCAGTAGTACGGCACTATGTTTATCACCGTATCGATAAACGAGTAGGCTAAATTTCCGTATTCATCCGTCGCGCGCCACATCATACCCTGAGTGATGCCCGCGATCCACATCGACGAAAAGTAAAGCACTATGCCGATAGTCTGTATCCAAAACTGAGTTTCCATCAAGGATTTCGAGTAAATTTCGCGTTTAAATACGCGAGGCGTCATGTGATAAAGCGCCGCCATCGTCATAAAGCCGACCCAGCCTAGCGTACCGTCGTGCACGTGGCCCGGCACCCAGTCGGTAAAGTGCGCTAGGGCGTTTACGGACTTGATCGCTAAAATCGGCCCCTCAAGAGTTGAAAACATATAAAATGTCGAGCCTAAAATCATAAATTTGATAAGAGGGTTTTCTCTAAGCTGCTGCCACTCGCCGCGCATCGTTAGAAGCATATTTATCGCAGATCCCCAAGACGGTAGTATCAAAACCACCGAAAACACAGAACCCATCGTCTGCATCCAGTCAGGCACCGCAGAGTAGATCAGATGGTGTCCGCCCGCCCAAAGGTAAAGGAACATGAGGCTCCAAAACGAGAAAATAGAAAGCTTGTAAGAAAATATCGGCTGACCGCTCTCTTTAGGAAGGAAATAGTAAATTTGAGCGATTATCGGCACGGTAAACACGAACGCCACGGCGTTATGCCCGTACCACCACTGCACTAGCGCGTCGTTAGCTCCCGCGTACATCGAGACCGAGTGCCACCAGTTGCCGTAGCCCGAAACCAGCTTAGTCGGCACGGCCATGTTGTTAAACAAATAAAGCATCGCGATACCCAGAAACGTCGCGATAAAGTACCAAACCGAGATATAAAGCGTCCTCTCGCGGCGGATACCGATAAGGCCGAATATACTAACGCCCCAAAGCACCCAAAGCACGACCACGCCGATATCTAGGGGCCACTCTAGCTCGGCGTATTCTTTTGACGTGCTAACGCCGGCAAAGAGGCTAAACACGCCGCCGGCCATCACGAGCATATATATCCAAAAGTGTAGCTTGCCCACCGTCATCAAAAACGGCGACTCGCTCATCGAGACCTTCAAAACCCTCTGTCCGATATAGTACCACGTTGCAAAAACGCCCGAAAGCATGAATCCGAATATCACGCCCGCCGTGTGTAGCGGTCTTAGGCGGCTAAATGTGCCGTATTCGCCCGCGAGATAGTTTAGATCGGGATATGCCATCTGAAAGGCTATCAGCACGCCTATGCCCATGCCGACTATCCCAAACAGTATCGTCGCGAACATAAAATACTTGGCGACCGTGTAGTCGTAGCTTAGCGCCCTGTCTAGTCGCATCGATATCCTCCTTTGTTTATTTTATTACGAAAATGTTATTTTATTAAAATTTAACCACAAAATCGCTTAATCGTTTTAAATTTACGCTACTTTAAATTTTACTTTTTCAGCTCGATTTTATAGCCTAGGCCGGGCGAGTTTTTGATGAGACCGGCGCCTACTTTATCGCGTATTCGCTTGATAAATGTTCTAACGGCCGGATCGTTTACCTTTTCGCCAAACCACACCACGTTTCTGATCTCCTCGGTTAAAACGAGCGTACCTATGCGTTTAACTAAAAGCGAGATAAAGGCCAGCTCTTTTTTGGTTAGCGCGATCTCGACGCCGTTTTTTACGAGCACTTTTTTGGTTTGATTAAACGAATATCCGCCCGAAATCTCGATGATATCGGCGCCTATGATTTTAGTTTTTACGATCTGCTCCAGCAGGGCAAAAAGCTCGTCCATGTCGATTGGCTTGATCACGTATTTATCGATGCCCACGTCGATAGCTTTTAGCAGCTTTTCCTTTTCGCTATACGCGCTTAGGATTACTACGGGCGTGTTTTTTGAGAACTCTTTTATCTGCCTTGACATCTCAAGTCCGTCCATGATAGGCATCATGATATCGGCTATCACGATATCGGGGCTAAATTTTTTAAATTTCTTAAGACCTTCGTCGCCGTTTGAGGCCGATATGACCTTTTGAAATACGCCTGCGAAAACCTCTTGCATCGACTCTCTTATGCTATCCTCGTCTTCAACTAGCAGTAGCGTTAGCTCTTTAAAATTTTTCATTTTTCATCCTTTAGCGGCAGCTTTATCTCAAATTCCGCTCCAAATTTTACGTTTTTAGCGCCGGCGCTTCCGCCGTGATTTTTGGCTATGCTTTTTAGCATATATAGGCCGATACCGGTGCCTAAGCTTGGGTGCTTGGTAGTGAAATACGGCTCAAAAATCTTATCCATTATCTCCTCTTTTATGCCGCCTGCATTATCCGTTACTCTTATGATAGCAAATTTATCCTTTGTTTCTAACGTTAGCGTTACTTTTTTATCGCTTTTTTTATTTGCCAGCGCATCTTTGGCGTTAGAAAGCAGTATGATCACAGCCTGGCAAAGTTGCGACTCGAAACCGTAAATTTGACCCTCGCTTTTTAGCTCCAAATTTACGTCTATGCCCTCTTTTTCGTAGGTTCCCTGCACCATCTTTAGCGCGTTTTCTATCGCGGCCGAGGGCAAGAAAGTCTCCTTCTCGCGCTCGACGTTAAAAAAGTTCCTAAAATCCTCGATCGTCTGCGACATGCCCTTTATCACGCGCTTTGCGTGCTCGTAGCCAGCCTCGAATTTCTCGTTTGTTTTGACGCCCTCTTTTAGTTTAAAAAGCGTGATACTAAGCTCGTTTAGCGGTTGGCGCCACTGGTGAGCGATGTTTGCGATCATCTCGCCCATCGAGGCTAGACGCGACTGCAAAAAGAGCATTTTGGTTTTTTCCTCGTTTTTCTTGATCTCGGCTTTTACCAAATTTTCTAGATTTTGGTTTAAATTTACGAGCTTGGCCGTCTGTTCGGCGACTCTGTTTTCGAGATTTTCGTTTAAATTTAGCAGCTCTTTTTTCGCCTTTTCAAGCTCGTTGTTTAGGTTTATCACGTCCGTCACGTCATGCCTGATCGCAAGAAACTCCTCGATCTGCCCGCTTAAATTTAAAATCGGTATGATGGTCGTGTTTAGATAGACGTCGCGGCCGTCTTTGGTGCGGTTTCTTATCGTGCCTTTGTGCACTTTTTTAGCTAAAATCGTCTCCCAAAGCCGCGCGTAAACGTCCTTTGGCACCTCAGGGTGTCGCACGATGTTGTGATTTGCACCGATTAGCTCCTCGCGCGTAAAGCCCGACATCTTGCAAAACTCGTCGTTTACGAAGGTGATAGTACCGTTGGTGTCGGTCTTTGAGACGATGTTGCTAGCCTCGATAGCCTCTTGATACTGCTTAAATCTTGCTTTGATGTTATCCATTGCTCGCCGTAAATCCTATAAAAGCCAGATAAATTCCGTAAATTATTATCGCCGCGCCGCTTAAATTTAGCGCGTGTTTTTTAAATTTTTCACTCGCGGCTTTTAAAACCAGCGCGTAAAAACTCATCGCAAAAAAGCTAACCGCGCCGAAAGTCGCTGCGATGGCTGCGCCCTTTGCCCCGCTGCCGCTAGCTACGGCCAAAGCTAAAAAATAATAAACCACTCCGCACGGCAGCAGTCCGTTTAAAAACCCAAGCGTTAAAAACCCGAGCACGCTATTTTTCGCGATCGCGGATTTCATTTTTTCGTTTAAAATTTTGGATAAAAACGCGTTTTTCTCGATGAAATTAAGTAGCGTCCCGCGTCTAATGAGCGCGACGCCCAAAACCGCCATAAAAACGCCGACGGCAAAAAACAAGTAGCCTCGCGCCGCAAGAGATAGCGTAAATACGCCACCAAACGACCCGAAAATAAAGCCAAGTAGCATATAAGCGCAAATTCTAGCCAGGTTATATCCCGCTATCATCGCCGCGCTAAAAAATTTACCTTTACCGCTCAAAAACCGCGCGAGCAAGATAGCAAAACCGCCGCACATACCCGCGCAGTGGCCCACCGAGCTAAGCGCCGCGACGCTCAAAATCGAAACAAACTCCGCACCGCTCATCAAATTTGACCGTAAAATTTCATTTATAAATTTTAGCCGCGCTAGAGTTAAATTTGACTCGCAAATTTAACTCTAAATTTTGCTCAAATTTGACCGCAACTAGCAACTATAAAATTTCTAAAAATTGCTTAAAAATATATTTGCTCTCGCTCGGTCCGCCGCTAGCCTCGGGGTGGTGTTGCACCGAAAATACGGGATAATCCTTGTACTTCACGCCCTCGATCGTGCCGTCGAAAAGATTTCTATGCGTGATCTCGGCGACCTGCGCGATCTCCTCTGGAACGTTATAGTTGTGATTTTGCGCCGTTATCTCGACGGCCTTGGTTTGCAAATTTAAAACAGGGTGATTTGCGCCGTGCTGACCGAATTTTAGCTTGTACGTCTCAAAGCCGAATGCGTTGCTAAGTAGCTGATGGCCGAGGCAAATACCGAAAATCGGCACCCTTGCTTCGATCAGTTTTTTTATCTGCGCGATCTCGTTTTTTAGGGCCTTTGGTTCGCCTGGACCGTTTGAGAGAAACACGCCGTTTATCTCGCCGCTTTTAAATTTAGCGATGAGCTCGTCTGCTTGCACGTCGTGCGGGTAAATTTGCGTCTCAAGACCCATTTCGCAAAGCTCGTTTAGGATGTTGCGCTTTACGCCGTAGTCGATGACGGCTATCTTTTTGCCATTTGATTTTAGCGGAGCATATGATTTACTCGCGTGATCCCAACCGCCCTTTTCGTGAGCATAAATTTGCTCGGTGCTCACCTTTGCTACGTAGTTTATCTCTGAGATTCTAGGCGAGTTTTTGAGCAGTTTTTTTAGCTCTTTTTCGTCTGAAATTTCAGTCGAGATCACTGCATGTAACGCACCGTTATCGCGTAGCATCTTGGTTAAAAATCTCGTGTCGATGTCGTAAACGCCGAATTTACCTTGCTCTTTGAAAAATTCTTCCAAGCTTTTTTGTGAGCGGAAATTTGACGCGGTAGAGTTAAAATCCCTCATCAAAACGCCGCTAGCGTGGATTTTGGCGCTCTCCATATCGTCTTCGTTTACGCCTACTATACCGATCTCGGGCATCGTAAAGACGATAAACTGCCCCGCATAGCTAGGATCGCTCATGATCTCTTGATAGCCGGTTAGGCTTGTATTAAAGACCATTTCGCCGCTAGCCGTACCGCTCGCGCCAAAGGCCTTAGCCTGCAAAAAAACGCCGTTTTCAAGGTAGATATAAGCTCTCACAACATGCCTCGTTTTCTTAGCTCGTCCTCGTACAGCCGCTCAAATACGATGTCGTACTCCTCGGTGCCCGGGATCAATTTGCGCTTGTAGCCGTCGATCTTGTCGATGACCACGTCTTGTAAAATTTCATACGTTTTTAGATACTCTTCGATCGAGCCGTAGATGATGTTTTTGATACGGTTTTCAGAGACCGTGTAGTCGATGAGTCCCTTTTTCCAAGCACTTTCAAGCACGAGGTGGGCGACGTTGCTAAAGCGGTCTTCGTACGTAAGTATCACGCCGTACTCTTTGGCGAGTTTCTTTTTTACGAGCCAAAACATATTTTTTCTATCGACTTGCATGCTCTCCATATCGTCTTCGTTCTCGGCAAGCACCTCGTTTACGCGCTCTTCAAGAGATTTTTCTTTTTGTAAATCGTTATCTAAAATTTCTTTCGCGCATGCCGCTACGGGCTCTACTCCGCGCGTTAAATTTACGAATCCGGACTTCAATAAATCAATAGCGATTTTGTGCGCGATGTAGGGTGTGTGTGGGAGTTTTATACGCATTTTTACCTCTCTTTTTGGGCTTGATTTTAACCAAAATTTGGTAAGAAATACCTAAAATCTCACGGCGTTTTTGTTTTGGCGGGCGTTTGTTTTTAGTAAAATTCAAATCCAAATTTTACGCGCGGATAAAAGCATTTTTGGTGTTTTTAAGACTGGATGTTAGCTAAATTTAGGCTTTAGCGTTAAATTTGACCGCAGTAAATTTGAGGTCAAATTTAGACGCAAGCCAAGATAAATTTAGAGCGCCGTGGCTCTAAATTTACAAATTTAGCAGATTTCCAGCAGGGCCGTCTGGCGAGGTTGGAGAGACTTCTTGCGTTACGTTTTTCTCAGCCTTTATAAACGGCGGGCCCTGCTTGATTAAAAGCGTGATTTCAGACGCTGCGGCAGGCTCCATTTTAGCCATTATGGCGGAGATTTTTTTAGGGCTTAGCGAGTACATGATGCTAGCCGCGTCCGCCCTATCCATCGCGCTTAGCACGTCGGCGGCGGCTTGGTCTTTCATCTTGCCGTAGGTCTCGCCGACCTTGTCGCTAGTCATCGCTTTTAGCTCTTTTAGGATTTCGTCGTTTTTCTTTATCAGCTGCTCGGTCTGCTTTTTTTCCTCTTGCGCGCGGGCTAGAGTCGCGTTTATCTCGGCCTCTTTGGCGGCTAGTTTGGCGTTTCGCTCCTCAAAAAGCGCCGCCGAACTCGCTCTAAAAGCCTCCAAAGCCTGCCTTGCTTCGTCTATTTTAGCAAGCTCTCTTTTTAGCTCGTCTTTTCTGGTTTCAAAGATCGAAACGCAGTCCACCGGGATCTTAAAGCCGCTTTGGCTCGCGCTTTGAGCGTTTACGTCGTTTGCGCCCCAAACGCATAAATTTAAAGTTAGTAAAATCAAAAATTTTTTCAAGCCTTCGCCTCTTTTTGCCTAGTAAAATTCATCGTCGCAAACTCGTCCAGAGCCGCCGCTTCGGCCTTTTTTATCTTTTCTATTTGCGCGCTAAAGTCCTGCGTTTGCAGGTATTTCATCTTTTCGTACTCCAGATTGGCCGCCTTGTACTGCCGCTCGAGGTGCGCGATGCTTTTTTTCGTTAGCTCGAGCCGCTCGGTTAGCAGATTTTTCTCTCGCCGCATAGCGCCCAAAAGCTCTAGCGAACCGCGCAGATCGGCCGCAGAGCCGCTTGAAGGCATTTCAAATTTTGAAATTTGCTCGGCGGCCTGCGCTATGAAGCCCTCTATCATCGCCGCTTCGTTTCTGGTTCTTGCCAAATTTAGCTCGATTTTGTCTAAATTTCGCTTTTTTATATTTACGATTTGCGTAAATTTGCTTTTCATCTTATCGAACTATCGTGTCTTCGCGCTCCGGGCTAGTAGATACTATGCCGACCTTTACGCCCGTGATCTCCTCGATGCGTTTGATAAAGGCCTTGGCATTTGCGGGTAGATCGTCAAATTTGCGCGCTCCAGCTACCTTATCCCAGCCGTCAAGCTCCTCGTAGACCGGCTTTACGCCCTCCAAATCGCTTGGGAAATACTCGATTATCTTGCCGTTTTTCTCGTAGGCTTTGCAGATTTTTACCTTTTTAAAGCCGTCTAAAACGTCAAGCTTCATCAGCGCAAATTTATCCACGCCATCAAGCCTAGCGGCATATCTCACGCCGACCGCGTCAAACCAACCCGTGCGGCGCGGTCTGCCAGTCGTTGCGCCGTATTCGCGTCCGATATCGCGTATCTTTTCGCCGTCTTCGCCCATGTCCTCGGTCGGGAAGGCGCCGTTGCCGACTCTAGTCGTATAGGCTTTGATGATGCCGATTACCTCGCCGACGTTTTTAGGGCTTAGTCCGATACCGCTGCAGCTGCCTGCTGTTACGGTGTTTGAGCTGGTTACGAAAGGATAGGTGCCGTGATCGATGTCTAGCAGCGTACCCTGCGCTCCCTCGAGTAAAATTTTCTTATCCGCGTCTATAGCTTCCCACACCATGTGCGTGGTATCTACTATAAATTTACCCAGCGCCGCCTCATAGCTCTTTAGTTCGCCCAAAAGCTCCTCGCGCGCGGGCGCTTTTACGCCTAAAACGTCTAAGAACGCTTTATTTGCCGCAAAATCGGCCAAAATTGCGTCGCAAAGCTTTTCGGGGTTTTTTAGCTCCCCTACGCGGTGTCCGCTGCGGCTGATTTTGTCGCTATACGCAGGCCCTATGCCCTTGCCCGTCGTGCCGATAGCGTGTACGCCTTTAGCCTTTTCTTTGGCTTGGTCTATTTGCGCGTGATAAGGCAAATTTAAATGCGCCTTGTCGCTGATAAATAACCGCCCCGAGACATCCCCAAACTGCTTTAGTTCTTCGATTATCTCGGCCGGGCAGAGCACGACGCCGTTGCCGATGATGTTGATTATGTTTTTATGAAGTATGCCCGAAGGAACCTGATGCAGCGCGATTTTCTCGCCATCCACGACGATCGTGTGGCCCGCGTTGTGCCCGCCTTGACACCTGCACACCATATCGTAGCCGCCGCTTAGCAGATCTACGATCTTGCCCTTGCCTTCGTCTCCCCACTGCACGCCCACTATCACGTCAGCCTTGCTCATACTCTCTCTCCTTTTGATCTAAATTTTCGATTAACGCGTCGGTATATACGCCAAAGCCGCTGCTTTTTATGCCTTCTATCTCGTAGTTGCCGCCGCCGCTTAGCACGGCGTTGCCGTCTAAAAATCTAAAAAACAGCTTGTCATAATACCTCATCTTTGAATAATATAACGGAACAATTCTTAAATTTTCATATTTTACCGCCTGCGCCAGCTCTTTTATCTCAAGTAGCGCGGTTTTTATCTCGTTCGGCACTAGCGGCAAAATCTCATCGATATCCGCGACGGTATTTACGAAGGCTAGCCTTTTTAGCCACTCCTCGTTTTGATTTAGGATTTTTTCGATCTCGCCGTGCTCAAATATCGAAATAGGTAAATTTAAGAGCCTGCACACGATCTGCGGGATCGCGATGTGGCTGATTTGCAGCACGGGCGCGAGGTCAAACGACTCAAAAAGCTCCTTTGCGATCTTGACGCTAGTAGCCAGATCGCTTTCGCCGATTAGCTCGGCGCCGATTTGATAAATTTCGGCGCTCGGGTACTTAAAAACGGGCTGGATATAAAACCAGCGTTTAGGCTCGGTGTCTTTTAGGCGCCTAAGCACTATGCGAACGACGTCTACGGTGCTATCGGCGCGCAGGCTGATTTGGTGATTTTCGTGATCGCTAAAGCGTACCAGAGCCGTGGGCTGCACGCTTAGGTGCTGATGATACGAAAAAAAGGGCGTCACGATCTCGTGAAATCCGTTTTTTTCCAAAATTTCGCTCGCCGTGCGCTCGATCTTTCTTTTTAGTTTCGCGCTTTGCCCGAAATACAGCCTCGTGCCGCTCGGTATCTCGTGTTCGTAAACGTTTGCGTCAAATTCGCTCACTCTTGCTCCTTTGCTTTTGATTCGTCCGGGTTTGCCTCCGGCTCTCTCCACGGCAGCTCGTGAAACGCCGCCACGAAGTAGCTAGGCTTTGAGCCGCTATAAACGGTCGCGATGTCAAGCTGCTCAAGATAAATTTCGCCGTTTTTGCGCTTGTTGTAAATTTCTCTGCTGTAAAAGCCCTTCGTTAGCAAACTTTGCCACATGTGCTCGTAAAATTTAGCGTCGTGCACGCCTGATTTTAGTAAATTCGACGGCTTGCCGATGGCTTCTTCTTTGGTGTAGCCGCTCATCTTACAAAATGCTTCGTTGGCGTCTAAAAATACTCCGTCTAGCCCGACTACGGCGACGGCTTCTTGCGCGTTTGCAAATAGGCTTAAAATGGTATTTTTATACGCGTACTCTTTGCTATCGTTTAGTCGCGCTATCTCCATGCCGGTTTTTGCGGTCAAATTTGCCGCTAGCTTGCTCTCGATAAAATACCCGATCACCTCGTCCACGGTTCTGCCGTCTTTTGAGATAAATTTGATAAATACGCTGCAGTTTATGACCTCTAGATTTTTCCTTATCAGCCTGCAAGACTGCAGCGACTCGTTCTCTTTTTTGAGCGAAGCCGCGTTAAATAAGCTAAATTTGATGTTAAATTCATTCGCGAGCCTATCTCGGTCTTCTGGATGGATGATGTTTTTAAACTCGAATTCGTTTGAGAGTATTTCGCTTTTTTTGTATCCCAGCGCGCGCTCGATATTGTCCGAAACGCTTGATATATCGCCTATAAAGCGGTCCTTCCAAACTACGCTAAACAGCGGTGAATGGGCGTCTATCTCGCTTTGTTTTTGCGCGTTTTTCTTTAGAGTATTGCTCTTCGTAATGTCTTTTACGACGCACAAGCCGATCTTTTCGCCGTTAGATAGCTCGTAGTTTTGCTTGTAGATGCGCACCTGTTTTATCTCGCCGCCCGCGACAAAATGGTTCGTTTCGTAAATTTCGCCTTCGTCTTCTTGCAGCGTTTTCATATCGGTCAAATTTGACGCGTTTAGCTCGGCTAAATTTTTGCTTTTTATCGCTTCCTCGCTAAATCCGTAAAACTCGCACGCCCTTGCGCTTGCTTCGACGATCTTGCCGCTTTTTGCGTCGATTAGCAGCAAGATAAAAGGTCCTTTTTCAAACAAAAATCCGAATTTGCGCGAGTACTCTTCAAATTTCGCCTTTTTCTCGCCGAAATCTCCGTAAAATTTGACGATCTCGTCCGAGATTTGATCAAATTCCTCTACCGAGCCGAACTTCGCGTAGGTCTTGATCTCCTCGCCGTCGCCGGCTTTTGCGACTAAATTTTTGATAGATAAAACGGGCTTTATGACGGAGTTTTTGACGAATTTGACGTAACGAATCGTAAAGATAGCGCCCGCGGCCAAAAATGCGACGCAGATTAGTAAAAATATTAAATTTTCTTTTACGAATTTACCCATAGAATAGCTTGAAACCACGGCCAAACCGATCCCGGGAACTCTTTGGATATAATAAATCTCGCTATTTAGCGAGCCTAAATTTGCAAATTTTACTTCGTCGCTGTCTAGATAATCAACGTCCACGTCGTAAAGATCAAAGATATTTTTGCGCTCTAAAACTAGCTCGGGGTTTTGGTGAAATACGATTCTGCCGCTTTTGTCTATCGCGAACGAATTTACGCCGATCCTCTCGTATCCGCGCGCAAACTCCTCGTAAATCGCCGTAAAGCGTATGAGCGTAGCCACCATTTTGCCGTTTTTCATCTTTTTTGCGACGAGTCTCGTCGGTACGTCGCTTTTGTCAAACATAAACTCTGATCTTAAAATTTTATCCTCAGGCTCGTTTTCCCAAGGCTTTGATAGGAAAAAGGCGGAATACGTATCGCGCAAATTTTCATCGCTGACAAACTCTATCTCGCCGCGTTCGTTTACGACGAAAAAGGCCATGTATTCGTTATTATTTTTTACGGCAAAGTCGAAAATAACGTTTGCGTCAAATTCGGGCGCGTCGATGTAGATTTCGATGAGCCTTAGCTCGTTATTTATGATTGAGGCGCGCTCTTTGAGGAAAATTTTAAAGTTAGAATTCGCAGCGTAAATATCCTCTTTTACGCCTTCAAATTTTAAATTTAACCCAAAGCTTGCCGCGCATATGAGAAATACGGCGGTAGCAAAAAGCACCACGTATATCCTGCCTAAAACGGCGCGTGCGAGAGGAAATTTAGAGGCGGATGAACTAGCCAAAAGAAAAACCTTAAATTAATTTAATATAAACGGCTTATTGTAGCTGAATTTTGCTTGTTTTAAGATAATAAACGTAGAAGTTTTGGCGAGAGGATGAGAGAATCGAACTCCCCGCGAAGCGGTCAACCGCCCCGCCATCGGATTTGAAGTCCGCGAGCGCCACCAGATCGCTTTATCCTCCGCGTCGTTGGATGATGAGCGCGATTATAGCTAAATTTATATAAATTTTAGTTTGATTTTTATAGTATTTGGAGAAAATTTTATAGGTCGGCGATGAAAAAGCTATTTGCGCGATTTTTTTTTAAAAACCTTCTCATTTTTTCACCGATTTTTTTCCTTGGCGGTTGCCTCGAGCTCTTTACGACCGTGACGCCGCTAACGGGCATAAACGTCTACGACGCCTACCAGATCAGCAAAGACGAGCGCGGTATCTATTCGATAACGAAAGATAAATTTATAAAAACGAAAATCCAGACTAAAATTTTAGCCTCAAGCGGGCTTAGCAACCTAAACGTGGATGTCGAGAGCTTTTACGGCGATGTGTATCTCATCGGCGTGGTGCCTGACGCCGAGCACAAAACCAAACTCGTAGAGCTAGCCAAAAACACCGACGGCGTGAGCAAAATTTACACCTATATTCGCTTTCCTAGCGACGGCGGCGAATGCGAAAGCAACCTCGCCATAATGCTAAAACTAAAAAATAGCTTTTTTAAAGACAGCATAATCAGCGGCACAAGCGTAAGAGTAAGCGTAGTACAATGCAACGTCGTATTTACGGGCATCATCACCGATATCGAGCAGGAAAAACACGCGATCTGGTACGCCAAGCACATCGACGGGGTGAGAGACGTTTACTCTTTTCTTAAGGTCATGAAAGAGTAGTTTTCTCCTTCAAATTTGAGTTAAATTTAAAGATTTTATCATCCAAGGCACACACCGCACGTTTAAAATTAGAAGCCAAATTTGCAAATTTACCAGGACAAGAGAAAAATATTCCAGACGGAATAGGCGTAGTTTTAATAATTTTTGGCGGGTGCGATATGAGTGTATATAAAATACATGATTGAGCACCCTAGCCAAAAATTATTAGAAATCCGTCGTTTACGGGGAATCAGCGGGGAATTCTAGGCCGGTAAAAGGTTTTGATTAGCGTCGGCAGCAGCACCAGCGCCCCCAGCAACATCATTATCATAACAAGATCTGTTAAAAGTCCGAAATATATCGTCGGGATAAAGTTGCTAGTTACCATTATGCTAAAGCCGAGGATAATCGCAAACGAGGTGTAGTACATCGCATAGCCGATACTTGCGTGCGAGGCCTTGATCGACTCGGCGACGTTTTTGCTGCGAAGCTCGATTTTTAGGCGGTGTATGTAGTGGATGATGTCGTCCACGCCGATGCCTATGCTGATAGCTGCTATCGTAATACTCATGATATCAAGCGGGATACCCATCACGCCCATGACGCCAAACACCGCGCAAAGCGGGATCAAATTTGACGCGATGGCAATGGCGGCGAGCTTAACACTTTTAAAAATAATGCAAAAAACGATAAAAAGCGACAAGATCACGAAACCGAAAGAATCCACCTGCGAGGCGATGAGGCTTTGAAGGAGATTGTTATAAAGCACCATCGCGCCGCTAACTTGAACGCTTGCATTGTCGTTTGCGATCAAATTTGCGATATCGGTTCTAAGCTCGCGCAAAAACTCGTCCCTGCGTAGCGCGTCGTCGCTATCAAGAGTTCGCGCGGTAAAGCGAAGCTCGTTATCTTTTATGCTTACGTAGGGGCTTAGGATGATGTCTTTGTATTTTTGCGGGATCTGTTCGTATAGGATCGAGAGCATGAGGCCGTCGGCGGGCTTTTGCGTGATGCGCTCGACGATCTTTACGACGGTATTTAGGCTGCTGGCGTGCCCGACGAAGCGCTTATTTTCTAGATAGTTATGTACTTTTTTCGCGACGTCGATTTTGTGCTGATTAAACCAATACTTATCCTCGTTCGCGCTAGCAGCGAATTCGTCGTCAAATTCGTCTTTAGGCTCGTTTTTGGTCGCGCTTTGCTCAAATTTAGGCTTATTAAATTTGATCAATATATCGACCGGCACCGTGCCGCCTAGCTTCGTATCGATCACCTGCATGCCTTTGTGGATTTCGGTCGTATCTTTAAAGTAGCTTATAAAGCTGTTTTCGACTTTTAACTTTGAGATACCGTAAAGCCCGAAAATAAGCACCGCAATGCTGATTGCGTAAACCGCGCGGCTGTGATTTAGCGCAAATGCGGCGCAGTGCTTAGTAAAGCTAAATTTATCCTCAAACGTCCTAACCGGAGCAAGCTTTGGCATCAGTGCCATCGCGGAGCCAAATAGCAAAAACGCGAGCGCGAGCGAGATGGAGATCGACGCGCTCATCATGATGCCTAGCATTATGATAGGCTTGATATCAGAAAGCGCAAGCGACAAAAAGCCGATAACGGTCGTAAATATCGCAAAAAACGACGGACTGGCCTTATCGCGCAGCGTGAGATAGACTAGCTGACGGTTGCTAAGATGCGGTTTTGTGATGCAAAACTCGCGGTAGCTCACGATCAGATGGATGACGACGGAGATGGTGATGATGAGCTGAAGAGCGATGTAGTTTGAGCTGATGACGGTAATCTCCCAGCCAAAAAACCCAAACAGCCCGCTCGCCCAAATAACGCTAATCACGCATATAAAAATCGGCATAACGATGTGGCGAATCTGCCTAAAAAACAGCCAAAGGCAAAAGACCAAAAGCAGCGTCACGCTGATGCCGTATGTAGCAAGATCCGAGCGCACGAAGTTCACCATATCATCGGCGATCATATTTGCCCCGCCTAAAAACAGACTCTCGCCCCCGCCGAATTTCGCTATCGTCTCGCGGATCTGCTCGATCGCGGCGTGCTCTTTTATACGCGCTTCGTCGCGGTGAGCCTTAAACTGAGCATTTACGACGCTTAGACGCTGTTTTTGCTCGCTCGTGATATTGCCGTCGAGTTTGGCGTTTAGCAGGGTGTTTCGCTCGTTTAGTATGCTTTGATATTTCTCGTCGGTCTTTAAATTTAGCACGATCGCGGTAGTTTTTAGATCGCGACTAACGAGGTTGTTCGTATATAGCGGGCTATCCTCAAACTCGCGGCGCACCAAGGTTTTGTTTATATCGGCATCGGCGAGGCTCGGTACATGCTTAACCAGCTCGCTAAGATCGCTAGTCCCGCTTTGAAGCAGCGGGATGTTTAGTACCGAAATAACGCTTGAGACGAGCTCGTTTTTTTCAAGTTCGCGGCTTAAATTTTCTATCTTTTTAAGCGTGGAAGGCGCGAGCAGATCGTCTTTTGGCGTATAGGCGATGACTAGGTAGTTTGGGCTAACGTAGCGTTTAGAAACGTCTCTAAAGACGGCTAGATCTTTATCGTTTTCAAGTAGCAGCGTCTCGGTAGAGGCGTCCACCTCGAGCTTGGCGCTAAAATATCCAAAAACCAGCGTCGCGGCTAGTACGCCCGCGATAACGCTTTTTGGAAAGTCGACGATAAATTTAAAAATCCGCTTCATCAGCGCCTTATTGCGGAGCTTGGACGGAGTTTAGCTTGCTAAGCAAATTTTCAAAACTCTCGTTTTCCATCAGGCTGTCAAACTGGCTGCGGTAGGTCTGAATGATACTAACGCCTAAAATTTCGACGTCGTAGATGAGCCAACCGCGCTCTTTAGCATTGTAAAATTTATACGTAAAGCCGTAGTTTTTGCCGTCCTCGCCGACTAAATCTGCGTTTAGAAAGTAGCGATTTTCGTTCGGCTTGGTTACGTCTTTAAAATTTATAGTTTGGTTTTTGTAGCTTAAAAGCTTATCGACGTAGCTTGATTTCAATCTCTCTTCAAAAGCTTTGTTAAATTTGACCTTTTGCTCGGCGCTTAGGTTGTTATAGCGTTTGCTTAGAGCAATTTTAGACATCTGCTCGTAGTCGAAATACGGGTCAAAAACAGCGAAAATTTTGCTTATTTTCTCGTCTTTACTCAAATTTGCATTTTTTAGCACCTCGATGGCGTCTTGCGTCGCTTTTTGCATCGTAGGCTTTATCTGCTCTTCGCTGATCGCAAAGAGGCTAACCGCGCTAAAAAGCGCAAGTAGGATGATTTTTAAAAACTTCATTTTATTCCTTTATTAAATGATTTCGGCGCTGTTCATATGCGTCGCGTAGAAACGGATACAGATCGATCGCGTCTTTTTTAAGCTTGTCGTAAGCGTCTGGATGCAAAGACAAAAGATTACCCTGACGGAATGTTTTTATAGCAAAGGAGTCTAGCGCCGGCTTTACGTAGCTGATGGGATCAAGGTAATAATCGCCGACTAGGCCTGCGATATCGCGTAAATTTGAGGGTCCGATAAAAGGCAGCACCACGTGAAAGCCGCTACCTACGCCCCAGTAGCCTAGCGTCTGACCGAAGTCCTCGTCGTGGCGTTGCAGATTGTAGTATTTCGCGCCGTCGGTTAGCCCGCCAAAGCCGATAATCGTATTTGCCAAAAATCTCAGCGTCTCCTCACCGGCCTCGCTAAATTTAAACTGCAAGAGATTATTTACGAAGCGAACGGGATATAAAAGGTTGTCAAAAAAGTTTCCAGCAGCGGTTCTTGCGGCCTCGGGCACTATGTAGTTATAGCCTTTTATCGCGGGGTGGATGGCGTTTACGTACATAAAATCATTAAACCCCGTCATCATTCTATTATAGCCGTTAAGCGGATCGAAAATCTCGCTAGGCTGCGTAAATTCGTCGTCAAATTCGCTCTTTTCCTGCGTTTGTTCGGCAAAAACGCAACTAAAAATGAGCAAAAAAGAGAGTAAAAATTTTCTCATCAAATCTCCGAATTTTAAGTCTGCAAAGGCAGTAACCTGAGATTTTATCTCAATGTAGCTTTTAAATTTATAAATTTCAAAATGCCCGGTATTACGAAGTTTGTTTAAGTTATTTTTCATATATATTTAAATATACTTCCTAGCAAATTATTTTTTTATATTGATAGAATTTGGGGGATTTTCATGAAAGCAGACGTTAGTTTAGAGCTATTTTTAGATAGCGGCGTATCGGTGCTGGCTAAACATATAGAGCTTTTAAAGGCCGTAGAACACACTAAAAGCATAACCAAAGCCGCCGAGTACGTCGGCATCTCGTACAAAAACGCATGGGATAGCCTGGACGCGCTAAATAACCGCTCGGATGAACCGCTAATCGCAAGAGCCGAAGGCAACAAGAAAAACAGCGGCTCGGAACTCACGCCATACGGCAAAAAGATGATCGCGCTATACGACGCGATGCTAGAGAGCCAAAAGATATTTTTAGAAAAAGTTTGTTCAAATATAAACGTCGATACGAACGAAATTTTAAATTTACAACGCATGAGCATGAGTCTAAGCGCCAGAAACCAGCTAAGCTGCGAGATCACGGACGTAAAAACGGGCGCGGTAAATTCGCAAATAAGCGCCAAACTCTCAAACGGCGAAATTTTACGCGCCAACGTCACGGTCGAGTCTGAAAAAAATCTAAATTTAAAGGTAGGCAAAAAGGTCGTATTTATCTTTAAAGCCCCAAGCGTAATGCTCGCAAAAGAGGAAAATCTAAAACTAAGCGCGGCAAATTTACTAAAAGGACGCGTTATCGAGGCTAAAATCGGCTCCGTAAACGCCGAAATCGTGCTAGAAATCAGCAATCATCAGACGATAACCTCCATCATCACCAAAGAAAGCGCGATGCAAATGCGCATCGGCGTGGGCGACGAGCTCACCGCTATAATCAAAGCAAGTCAAATCATAATAGGAGTATAAAAATGAAAAAAACATTTTTTTCGTTAGTCGTCGCGGCTCTCGCGGCTTTTCATCTAAACGCTGGCGAGATCAACGTATTTGCCGCAGCAAACGTCACTTACGCTTTCGACGAGCTAAAAGCGGAGTTTGCTAAAACAAATCCCGACACCAAAGTAACCGTCACTCTAGGAGCTAGCGGCGCGCTATCTACCCAGGTCAAAAACGGCGCTCCTGCCGACGTTTTCATGGCGGCGAATATGAAATTCGTAGAGGATCTATACGACACCAAATTTGCCGTAACAGAGCCCGTAGTATACGCCCAGGGCGCGCTTGCGCTATTTACGATCAGAGATATCGATCTAGCTAAGGGCATAAATGCGGTAGAAGGCCTAAAAGCCATCGCGATCGCAAATCCTGAGACCGCTCCGTACGGCAAAGCTAGCGTCGAAGCTCTAAAAAAAGCGGGCATCTACGATAAAGTCGAAAAAAACGTGATCCTAGCAAAATCTATCGGCGAAGCTCTAAGCCAAGCTCTAAGCGCTGCGGATGTAGGATTTATCGCGGCTTCTGCGATGTACGATAAAAAAATGGCCGAGTACAAAGAGGGCAAAAACTTCATCCTTATAGATCCTGCGCTTTACACTCCGATCGACCAAGGCATGGTTATCCTAAAACACGGCGAAAACAATCCTGAAGCAAAAGCTTTCTACGACTTCATCAGAAGCGACCGCGCGAAGGAAATCTTTAGAAAATTTGGATACAACATCTAAATGATAAAGGCTAAAATTTCGGCGATAGAGCAAAATGACGGTGTTAGCGTTTTTGAGTTTAGCGCCGAAAATTTAAGCCTAAAAATGCTCTCTTTGGAAAATCTACAAAATTTAAAAATCGGCGACGAAGTTTTGCTAAATTTTAAAAGCTCGGGCGTATTCGTCGCTACTTCCCCGCTTTTAAACTGCTCTGTTTCAAACGAGATAAAAGCGCGAATTTCAGACATCCAAAAAGGCAAGATCACAAGCTCGCTACATCTAAACGCGGACAAATTTGAGTTTGAAAGCATCATCTCTACGGCATCGCTAAAGCGGCTAAATTTAGCGCCGGGCGATCAAATTTACGCCTACGTCAAGGCAACCTCGCTCTACATCGCATGATAGAACTAAACTGCATAAAAAGCCTAAACGGCGCAAACGGGAAATTTGATCTAGACGTAAATTTGAACGTAAAAAAGGGCGAATTCGTCGCCTTGTACGGTAAAAGCGGCAGCGGCAAAACCACGCTTTTGCGCCTAATCGCGGGCTTTGAAACGCCTGATAGCGGAACGATAAAAGCAGGCGGAAGAACGCTTTTTGAGGGTAAAAACTTCGCTCCGCCGCAAAGCCGAAATATCGGGTTTTTATTTCAAGACTACGCGCTTTTTCCAAATATGAACGTGATGAAAAATCTGCTTTTTGCAAACGACGACCTAAATTTAGCCCGCAAGCTGCTGGGTCTCGTCGAGATGAGCTCGCTAGAAAACGCCGCCATCTCGCAGCTCTCGGGCGGTCAAAAGCAGCGCGCCGCCCTAGCCCGCGCACTCATGCGAAAGCCCGAAATTTTGCTACTCGACGAGCCGCTTTCAGCCCTTGATAACGCCATGCGCGAAAAACTGCAAGACTACCTTGCCAAGGTGCACGCCGAGTTTGATATGACGACGATTTTGGTTAGCCACGACGTCGCGGAGATTTACAAACTCGCGTCCAAAGTCTTCGTGCTTGACGGAGGCAAAATAACGCAAGAAGGCGGGCCGGGCGAAATATTTTTGAGACGCAGCGGCTCGCAGAAATTTAGCCTGCCGGCTAAAATTTTAGAGATCTCAAAGCGCGACGCCATCTACGTAGCCGTAGTCTCCGTAGGTCAGCAGCTTTGCGAAGTAGCGCTAAGCGCCGCGGAAGCCGCAAATTTAAAATCAGGCGACGAAGCGGCGATAAGCGCCAAAGCGTTTGGGCTAAATTTACAAAAAAACGGTAGCGAAAACGACGAATTTTACGGTGCGAAATCAGGTAAATTTGACGAGCGAAACGATCAAATTTACGCGCAAAGCGAGCCAAAATGAGTATCGACTTTACGCCCTTTTACCTCTCGCTAAAGCTTGCTTTTATCTCGACTGCGATCCTATTTTTTCTCATGCTGCCGGTTGCGTTTTGGCTTAGCCGAGCGAGTTTTAAATTTAAACCCGTGCTCGAGGCCGTGATCTCGCTGCCTCTCGTGCTGCCGCCTTCAGTGCTTGGATTTTATCTGCTTGTTTTTCTCTCGCCTTACAACTTTTTGGGCAAATTTTTTGAGGGAACCTTTGATATCCGCTTGGTTTTTAACTTTTCAGGCCTCATCATCGCTAGCTGCATTTACTCGCTGCCTTTTATGTTTCAGCCGCTTCAGGCGGGCTTTGCGAGCCTGCCAAAGAGCCTTTTTGAGGCGAGCTACTCGCTGGGTAAAGGAAAATGGGAGACGCTTTTTAGAGTCGCTTTGCCAAACATCAAACCCTCGCTTCTAACCGCGCTCATAGTGAGTTTTGCGCATACTTTGGGCGAGTTTGGCGTCGTGCTGATGATAGGCGGCAGCGTGGGGGACAAGACCAAAGTCGCTAGCATCGCCATCTACGAGGCCGTCGAGCTCATGGACTATACAAAGGCGCACGTTTATTCGGCAATTATGCTGTTTATAAGCTTTGCAGTGCTATTTTTAGTCTATTTTTTCAACAATTCACACGCAAAGAGGACGCAATGAAAGATATAAACGCAAATCCGGTCAAATTTAGCGAGCTAACAGACGGCAAAAACTGCATCGTTTTTACATATCCGAAAATGGGCGAGAGCGGGAAGTTTTTACCGGAAAATTTAAAGGATTTAAAGGGGCTAACCGGCTGCACGCTTCAGTGCAAAGCCTATCAAGAAAACCTTGCAAAGCTAGAATCCGCAGGCTTTACGCTAATAGCCGCCAGTGCTCAAAGCGTAGAAAAGATGAATGAATTTAAACAAAGCGTAGGCGCGAATTTTATCTTTTTAAGCGACGAAAACTTCGAGCTAGAATCACCGCTAAATTTGCAAACTTTTATCACGAACGACGGCAAGAAATTTTACCGCCGCCAAACGCTGATCATCAAAAACGGCGAAGTCGTAAAAAGATTTAACGACGTAGCCGAGCCCGCAAACGACGCGGCAAACGTGCTAGTGGCGATAGAGCGGCTTTAAATTTTAGCTGATTTTCGCAAGAGGGCGAGAGATTTAGGGCTCAAATTTGGACGCGAATTTGAGCCGTTTTAAACTCAAATTAAAAACCCAAATTTGATGCTAATTTTAAAACGCACGCGAGTAAAACCGCAAGTCAAATTTTAAATTCCCGTCAAACGCAAATTTAACCTAACCCAAAATAATTTTTTTATATAATTACGCAAAAATTTAGGCGGGATATGAATCTTTTTTCCATAGAATTTGGCTTGTGCTTTTTTATTTTTTGGCCGATTTATTATTTTTTAAACGCGCGCCCGCACCTGCAAAAAGCCGTTTTACTCGCCTTTTCTTACCTATTTTTAGCCTCGTTCGGGCTTAAATTTCTAATCATAAATTTTATCTTTAGCACCGCGGTTTTTCTTTTTGTGAGGGCAGCTCAGAGCAAGGACTCAGCGATTCCGTTCGCCGCGGGCGTTATTTTTGTGCTTTGCGCGCTTGCGTTTTTTAAATACGGCGGGTATTTTACGATCAAATTCGGCGTCATGAGACTAGAAACCATCATTTTGCCGCTTGGCATTTCGTTTTATTCGTTTATGAGCATCTTGCTGCTAAAGGCCGTGCGAGACGGCGAGCTAGAGGCGCCCGGCTACTTTGATACGCTGATTTTTCTTAGCTTTTTTGCCGCGATTATTTCGGGTCCGATTTTGCGGCCAAAGCCCTTTTTCGAGACGCTAAATTCACCCAAGGTTTTTCGCGCTAGCCCCGTTATATTCGCGCTTTTATGCTCCGCGCTTTTTAAAAAGCTCATCGTCGCAAACCATCTTTTCGAGATAGTTAATCCCGTTTTTGCCGCACCCACACTGCCCGCCTCGCAGCTTTTAGGCGCGCTTTTTGGCTACAGCGTACTGCTTTACGCCGATTTTAGCGGCTACGTGGACTTCGTGACGGCGCTAGGACTCATGTGCGGTTTTGTTTTGCCGCAAAACTTCAACCGCCCTTTTACGGCGCGAAATTTAAAAATTTTCTGGCAAAATTGGCACATCAGCCTTATGAATTTTTTCAAAGAGTGCGTCTATTTCCCGCTGGGAGGCAGTCGCGGCACGCAAGCGCAAACACAGCTAAACGTGATGCTAGTCTTTGCAATCTCGGGCATCTGGCACGGCGCGGGGCTTAGCTTTTTGCTCTGGGGGCTCATCCACGGTCTTGGCGTCGTGTTTTTAAACTTAACCGACGAGCGCAAATGGCTAAATTCGGCCATACTAGGACGATATTTGACGTTTATTTTCGTGAGCATGGTTTGGGTGTTTTTCACGATGGATTTTGAAGGGGCGGTGCGATATATCGGGGCGGTTTTTAGAAACTCGGACGGCGAGCTTCTTGCGATTTGCGCGCTGTTTGCGGGCGTTTTTGCTTTTGTATTTTTATACGCCGCGCTTGACGTTTATCCGATTTTGGTTAAATTTTTTGAGAATATAAACGTTATTTTTTCAGCCGTTTTTTTGGCGATTTTTGGGATAATTATTTACTTTTTGATGCCGTCTGGTATGCCTAATTTTATATATCAAGGATTTTAATGAGAGCGTTTTTTGGGGTATTTCTCGCGTTTTTTACGCTGATTGCGCTATTTTTGCGACCGCTGTCAAACTACTACGAAGCCAAATATCAAAAGGATTTTTTCATCGCAGACGAGCGCGCGATGGCGCTGAGCGATAAATTTATAAACATCGCCGAGGACGGCTTACAGAGCGCAAAATCGGCTTTTGATAAATTTACGGGTATTTTTTCGGGCGATAAAAAACAGACCGCAACGAGCGCTAAAACGGAGCAAAATTTAACAGTATCGCAAACCGAACCGTCAAATTTAAACGCCCAAAATGCGCAAAATTTAACGCCTAGTATCAGTCCGGTAAAAGAAGCGAATTTAACGGCTCAAAGCGTTCAAGCGCCTACTAAAACAGTTTCAAATTTAGATAAAAACGGCTCGCTAGCCTCAAATTTAACGCCGAGCGCTCCGAGCAAAACAAGCAAATCCGCGTTTTTTGATATCGAACTAAACGAAAATTTGGGTGTCATCTTGATAGGCGACTCCATAATGCAAGGCTTTGGCTGGGGCTTTGAAAACGCGCTAAAAACGAGCAAAATCTCAATCAAAAATATGGCAAAAGCAAGCACTGGACTAACCAATAAGAAATTCTACGACTGGAGCGAGGAGCTAAAAACGGCGCTAGCTAGCTTAGAAAATCGCCCGCAAAATCTGCTGATATTCGCGCTTTTTGGCGCAAACGACGCTTATAGTTATACATTTGACGAACAGGCGCTGGACTTTGGCACCGACGCGTGGCGCGAGGCCTACGAGGGCAGGATCGCCGAGATCTACGAGATCGCAGGGCAGCACGGCGCACAGGTCGTGTGGCTGGGAGTGCCGTGTATGAAAAGCGAGAAATTCGACAAAAAAATGAAGGCGCTAAACCTGATTTACAAGGACGCGGCGCAAAAATACGGCGCGCGCTACATCGACATCAGCGGCGCGATCTGCGATAACGGTAAATATCTAAAAGAAGGCGCCGACAAAAAGCCGTTACGCAAGGACGACGGTATGCACATCAGCATGAACGGCGCCAAAAAGATTGCCGTCTACGTCGTGGATAAGCTACTAAACGGGCAGAGCGATAATTTTTAGTCAAATTTGAGTTTGGATAAATTTGCAAGCTCCGTAAATTTTCACGGTCGGAAATTCTTAAAATTTGGAGTTTGTAGAATCTATAAATTTGAAGTTTCGCCGAATTTTGCGTCTTAAATTTGAGCAAATTTGCCGAGCCGTTCGCAAAATAAATACGGGCGCGCCCCAACTAGCTTACACCGACTTTCACCGTACAGCGCGGCCAAATGCTCGCTCGTATAAAATAAAATATCGCGCGAAATAAGCGCGCGGCCGTCTTTTTTGCCTCGAACGGTTATTTCGCCAAACCCGCCGACGTTTTACTGTCCGACCTAGATACAAAACGGTATTTTGCCGCAAAACTTTACCGCAAAATCGTCAAAATCGCTAGAAACGCGGACAAACCGCGCTTGGCGCCTTTACGTCGTCTGCGGTGCGCGCTTTCTTTATCGACGTAGATTTTATCGGTTCGTTTTTTATTTTCGCCGTCTAGGCAAATTTAAATTTGCCTCAAATTTGAGCAACAAAACTCGAATTTAAACTATAGCCGGCGTCAAAACCGCGTAAAGCTCGCGCCGACCGTGTCAAATTTCAAATTTACGTAGCTGCTAAATTTAATAAATCCACTTCACGACGTCGCTTAGTTCGCGGCGGTATTTTATCGGCTGTGGGTTTAGGCGGTAGCCAAATGGCACGATGAGGCTCACGCGCTGCTTGCTCGTATCAAGGCCTAAAATTCTATTTAAAGCCGCCTCGTCAAAGCCCTCGATCGGGCAGCTGTCAATGCCAAGGCTCGCCGCCGCGGTCATCATGTTTGCCGCCGCGATATAGCACTGTTTGCTCGACCAGTGATATACCAGCTCGTCATCGCCGTGAAAGCGGCCGCCTAGAAAATCGCCGTAAAATTTCTTCCTCGCGGCGATCATCTCCGGCGCCTTGTCACCGCGGCGATCGATCATTTTTTCCACGTATTCGCCCACGCTTTTAACCTCGGCGACTTTAGCAAGGATGACTACTAAATGCGAGCAAGAGGTGATTTGCACTTGATTCCACGAAACAGCCTTGATTTTCTCTCTAAGCTCCTTGTTTTGCACGACTAAAAAGTCCCACTGTTCAAGCCCCGTAGAGCTAGGACTTAGCCTGCCGGCCTCCAGGATAAAGTCGAACTCGCCCGCGCTGATCTTTTTGTTCTCGTCAAAAACTTTGCACGCATGACGAAATTTCATAGATTCTAAAAAATTCATTTTCGCTCCTTTGGTTTTTATGGTTACGCTAAATTATATAAAATTTGACCGAATTTAAGCTTAAAAAGAATTCAGGATAGAGGCAAATTCGCCCGCGCAAAGCGGACGAATTTGTTATTTTGGGCTAAATTTACTGAGCCAAAGGGTTATTTAGCTCCACGACATTTACTTTGCCGTCCTTATGCGCTAGAGCGTAGATGGTATCGCCCTTTATCGCCATACCCGAGATATCGCCGATTTGCGGCATCGCGTAGGCGTCTATCACCTTTGCGTCGGCAAGGTCGATCACGAGCAAGGTGTTGTAGTTTTTGGAGTAGGCCAAAAATTTACCGCCCGCGACGTCGCCAGCCGTGACGTAGTAGTCCTTTAGATCGCGTTTATCTTTTAGCGCGAGGGCTGACGTCACGATAGTTTCGCCGCTTAGCATCTTGTCTTTGCTATCGACTTTGATGAGGATCAAGTTCTTAGCGCGCTCGTTTGGTACCGTGATCATATACATATAGGTGCTTTGCGGATCTTTTGCGAGCGTTAGGACGTATTGTTTTTTCGCCCTTATAGTTAGAAGCGCAGGGCGGTCGAATTTCCACGCAGACTCGAGCCGACCGGTGCTCTCTCTAAAATATCTCCACTCGTGATACGCATCCACATTTTGGGCAGGTTTAACGGCAAATGTCGTTTTGTTAAAGCCTGTAGTCACCAGCATATCGCCGACAAAGGTCGATGCGACGGCCTTTTTGATATTGCGGCCGTTTGGCTTGTCGATGATAGCATGAGCGATCTCTTTAAAATTTGCGTCCGTAAAATAAACTCCGCCTTCGGTGTTTGAGATACCGAAAGTATCGTTTTTAGCGTTATACGCTAGGCCGCTCGTTACGCCTTTGCCAAAAATTCCCTTTGTCTCAAAAGGAAGCGGGAAGCTGTTTTTCACGCTAAGCGCAGGCTTCACGTCCGTAAAAGCGCCGGCGCTTGGATCGGAGTTAAATTTGACGCTTATATCTTTTGGCTCGCCCGCTATAAACGGATCCTCGACGACGTTTGCGCCGGTGAATGAAAACGGCTTTTCAAACCTTTTCCAAACTCCCGAGGTCCAAGTGTTGTTTAGGCTGATGCGCTCAGGATCTCCCTTGCCGCTATACGGCGGGATGCCTGCCGAGATGAGCGCCTGAACGGCATTTGATAGGATGACAAATAGGCTCAAAGCGATCACGAATTTTGAATACGCGTTAAGAGGCTTGACCCTGGTATCTGCGCGCGCGATATCGCCCGAGACGACCTTGTCCTTGGCAAAAAGCATCATCAGCCCCATCGCTACGACCACGATCCAATACACCAAAATACCCCAAGTATAAGTATGCGCACCGAATATATCGCCGCCAAAGCCCATACCTACGTCTCTATATAGGCTAAAACTCGCGTGTCTTAGCGTCATAAAAATACCGTATGCAGCGCCGAAAAGCACGGCGGCTATATAGCGCGCCTTTAGGCCGTAGCGCAGTATCAAGATGCCCGCGACGCCAACTACGACCATACCGATGCGCTCCCACCAGCAAAGCGTGCAAGGGCCCTCTCCGATGACGTAGCCAAGATAAATGTTTGCGATACCGACTGGGATAGCAAGCACGAGCAAGACCGCGGTAGCCATGACGAAGTCGAAATTTTTCTCGTTAAAAAAACTCATCCGGCCCTCCTAGTATGCCGCGTAAGGCAGCAGGGACGTCCAGCTGGCGATGAAAAACATAATAAAGCAAATCGCCGTCCCCACGGCAAATGCGCCAAACGCTAAGCCCTCTTTTTCAGGCTTTTTCCAAGCTATAAAAACGGCTATAGCCAGAAAGAGAAACGATAAAAATTCCATTTTATCTCCTTTATTTCGTTAAGATTAGATTGTAATTTTAATTTAATTCTTTTATATTCTTGCTTAAATCTTGAGATATTTTTGATAATACATTGCAGATTGCTCTAAAATTTGGGGAGATATTTTTAGAAATTTGACGGGTTTGGCTCGCGATAAAACAGTAAAATTTACGAATTTTAAGGGCGAGCTTAGCTGTAAATTTATGATTTTATTTTGCAAGATTTTACTAAATTTTATTTTTAAGGATTTTGGCTGTTACGAATTTTAGCAGCCCAAATTTGACTAAATTTATATTTAGAAAACTTGGCTGTTTTAGTGATTTTTGTAAATAAATTTGATTAGGCTTGCTGTTTTTGACCGCCGTTTCGGCTGATTTTAAACCATCTAAAATTTGACCAAATTTAAAGCCGTCAAATTTACGCCAAGCTCGCAAGCTTAAATTTAAAGCCCATTAGCGTAAATTTATGCCGTATTCGCCGCGTTTTTTAGCTACGCCGACGACTGCCGAGCTCTCGTAACCAGCCTCTTTTAGACGAGACAGAGCCAAATTTGCCTCGCTTTGCGGCACGGCTAGCAAAAGTCCGCCCGAAGTCTGCGCGTCGTAAAGCAAGATATCCGCATCGCCGTTAACGAATTTACATGCAAATTCACGGTTTTTGTAGCTGCCCTCGGGGATGATACCCATATCGGCAAACTCGCGCGCGGCCGCTATCACGGGCACGTTATCAGGGTAAATTTCAAAGCTGATTTTATCATTTAGCATTTCGCTTAAATGCCCTAAAAAACCAAATCCCGTAACGTCGGTCGCAGCCGTTACGTTGATGCCTTTTAGCGCGTCCACGGCATAAAAATTTAGCTGCCGCATCGTCTCGACGGCCTGTTCGATTTGGGTCAAATTTAGCAAATCGGCCTTGATCGCCGTACTTAAAACGCCCGTTCCCAGCGGCTTTGTGAGTATGAGCGCGTCACCCTCTCGCGCGGCGTTGTTTGACCAAAAAGAGTTTGGCGAAACGACGCCCGTGACGCTAAGTCCGTAATACATCTGCTGCGTCTCTATCGTGTGTCCGCCCACGATCACGCCGCCGCACTCGGCGACTTTATCCTGTCCGCCGCGCAAAATTTCGCCCAAAATTTCGCCGCTTAGGTTGCAGCTGTCAAAACCGACGATATTTAGCGCGTTTAGCACCTTGCCGCCCATAGCAAACACGTCGCTTAAGCTGTTTGCGGCCGCGATCTGACCGAATATAAACGGATCGTCCGCCACCGGCGTGATAAAGTCCAGCGTCTGCACGAGCGCGATGTCGTCAGTGATCTTAAAGACGCTCGCATCCTCGTTCGTGCCGATGTTTGAGAGCAAATTTGGGTGAGCTAAATTTAAATCGCCGATAGTTTTGTTTAGACCCGACGGGTCAAGCTTGGCTGCTCAACCCGCCGCTCGGACGAATTTCGTGAGACGTTTGTCGTTATAAATCATAGTTTGATTTGCTCGTGCGTAGTTAAAATTTGCATGACTTCGTAGGCGTTTGACATCTCGCCGACGCTTAGGTCGCTTACGAGTTTGTACGCCTCTAGGCAGCTGCCGCAACTTAAAATTTTGACGCCCGCAGCTTCTAAATCTTTAAGCGGTTTAAAGCTCGGATGAGCGCGGTTCGTCGTCATTTTGATGGCGTTATTTACGCAAATGACGTACTCCGGTTTTTCCACCTGCAAAAGCGCGCCTAAAAATTTAGATAGCAAGCTAACGCCCACGTTACCGCTTCCGGCGTATTCTTCGTTTAGATAAACGACCGTTTTTTTGGTTTTTGGCGTGATTTCGCAGACAAATTCGTCAAAATTCGTTAGCTCAAGTTTGGATTCGCCCTTAACGGCGGTGATTTTTGTCTCGGTGCCGTTTTGCTCAACGTTAAATTCGACGTTTTGGTTTTTTAAAAAGCGGCTGATATTTTCTTTAGGAGCGATGGAATTTACTAAAATCTCAAGCTTTTCGCCGTTTTTTAAGCCTTCAAGCGCGTTTTTGGTTCTGATGACCGGCTCAGGGCAAGCTAAATTTCTACAATCGATTTGCATGATTTTTCCTTAAATTTATTACTCTTCAACCTGAAGTCTAGTGGGAATTTTATCTAAAAGATTTTAAATTTCGTATAAAAAAGAGGCTTGCAAACTCGCCTCTGAGGCAAAAAGGAGAAAAATTTCTCCTTTTTTATTATTTTAATTTTGGATAAGTTTTTTCGTATTCAGATACCGGGATTTTGTTTTTAGAGATGAGCTCTTGGTACCAGTAGTGGTGGAGTACGTAAACCTCTTCTTCTTCTTTATAGCCCGTTATCATCGACCAGATAGCGCCGTGTATCGCGATAGCCGCCATGTAGATGTGTACTAGGAAAAATACCGCGCAAACGATACCAAGAACATTATGAACTAGCGCAGAAGCTCTTAAAACTTCGATCTGAGATACGCCTAGCCAGGTTGCAACGTCTGGGGTTCTAAAGTCAAGGAAAAACATCGCTGCGCCGGTTAGTATCATCACGATACCACCAGGGATAGCTACCCAGTACCACGCCTTTTGGCCGGCATTAAATTTGCCAGCAGGTACGGGACGTTTAACTTTTGAGAGATATCCGCCGATGATCAGCATCCATCTGATATCATAAACCGCAGGCAGCATCCTCACGGTCCAAGCTATCAACATCGGAGGCACCGAAACGGCAAATAAAATAGTAGCCAGTCCGTGGATATCCTTGCAAAATCTAACAAACGCACCGCCGCCAAGCTCCGCACCCCACATCATGATGACGCCGGTCGGTATGAGCACTATCCATGCGATCGCCGCAGCGCCGTGAGATACGCGCTCTATCATATTAAACGCATAGACTTTTTTGCCGTCGTGGCTGAAGTGTTTCGGTCCGATGATCAAAAAGTGCAGAACGAACGCGCCGATAACAGCCAAAATAAGCGACAAAGCCGCTATCGCGAAGTAGTCGTTGCCCTGAATAAACGTGAAAATCGGCCCCAAACCGTCTTCGTAAGGCTTAATGTTTTCGATTCTACCGGCAGCCCAGATATTGCTCTGGTATTGGTTCGTGCTAGGACTCGCCTCGATAGCGAAGGCCCAACAGGCGAAAACCGAAAGCAAACTAAAAATTCTCGTCATGCTATCTCCCTTTGGTTTTGTTTTCCGCCTTAAAAAGCTCGTCGTGGTCGGCATCCAGCCAAAGGCTAAATTTTCGCGGATTTTCGTGAAATTATATCAAAAAATAACGTAATGCAAGCTTAGCGCCGAAACATCGCTTTTTTAGGCGGTTATGGCGCATTTTTATCAAAATCGGGGTCAAATTTATAATCCGCTATATTAATTCATTTATATAAGCTAGATTTTATTTATCTTAAATTTAACTTCGTTTGTGATTAAATTTGCGACAAATTTGGCAAGCGATAATACAAATTTTAAATTTGGCGCTAAAAAGGCACAGATTTATGGAGCCGCACACTAGGCGCAAGCCAAATAAAAGATCGCCGCAAAATTTGATTAAATTTATCGCCAAAAACGGCGCCTCAAAATATCAAATTTACACCCCAAAGGACACTGTTCCTGGCGTCAAATTTAGTTTCGCCTCTCGTACTCTTCAAAGCCGAATTCCCGCACGGTTACAAGCTCGCCGTTTTCTTTTAAAAGCAGCAAATCAGGCAGCTTAATGCCGTTAAAGGTCGTGTTTTTTACGATCGTGTAGTGGATCTGATCCTCAAAGATTATCTTATCGCCCACGCTTAGCGGCGCGTCGAATTTATAATCCGGCTCGCCAGCGTCAAGCCCCACGATATCGCCTGCTAGACAGGTATTTCCGCCGAAACGGTAGATAAATTTACCGCCTTTGCTCTCGCCTCGCACCGCCGGTCGGTACGGCATCAGCACGGTGTCAGGCATATGCGCCTCGGCCGAGACGTCTAGGATGGCTATGGTTTTTTCGTTTTGCACGAAATCAAGCACCGAAGCTGCCAAAAATCCCGTCTGCCAGCCCACCGCCTCGCCGGGCTCTATGTAGACCTCGACGCCGTATTTTGCGCGGAAGCTTTTGATCAAATTTATGAGCAGATCCACGTCGTAGCCCTCTTTTGTCACGTGATGTCCGCCGCCGAAATTTATCCACTTCATGCGCGGGATAAACTCGCCGAATTTCTCCTCAAACGCCATCAGCACGGTCTCCAGACTCTGCGCGCTCTCCTCGCAAAGCGCGTGAAAATGTAGCCCCGTGATACCCTCAAGCGCGTCTGCGTCAAAATTTAAACGAGTGATGCCTAGGCGGCTATACCTGCCGCACGGGTTATAAGCGTCAGTCGGCGCGACGGAGAGTTCCGGATTTACGCGAAGGCCGCAGGTAACGCCCGCAGCTAGGGCCTTTTGCTTAAATTTCGCCCACTGTGCAAAGGAGTTAAAAACCACGTGCTTTGAGAGCGCGAGCACCTCATCTATGTCCTCGTCTTTAAAAGCGGGAGAATACGTGTGTATCTCGCCTCGAGCGTATTTTGCGGCAAATTTAGCCTCGTGCAGGCCGCTGCACGTCGCACCGTCTAGGTATTCGCCGACAAGCCCCATCACGCCGCTAAATGCAAAGCCTTTTAGGGCGACTAGCACCTTCGCGCCGCTTTCATCCTTGACGCGTTTTAAAATTTCGAGATTCCCGCGCACCTTGGCCTCTTCGCAGACGTAGGCGGGTGTTTTTATTTTGCTTAATATTTCGTTCATTACGGCTCTTTCATTTAAATTTTCGCGTAAGTATATCTAAATATTTTTTTAAGTAAAATCAAGAAAAAAATTTAATTTTAAAGGCGAATTTATGGTAGAAATCGAGTTTTTGGGCCCGATAAAGATGCATAATTTAAAGCTGGAAGCGGCAAATTTAAGCGAAGTAAAAGAAAAACTAGGCGAATACGCACAGCTCGGCGAGTGGCTAAAAATCTGCGCCGTCGCCGTAAACGACGAGATAGCGAGCTCTCTTGACGCGCCGCTAAAAGACGGGGATAAAATTTCCATTTTACCGCCGGTTTGCGGAGGCTGAGATGCAGATTTTTGAAGGAAGCCTCGACGCCAAGGCGATCACAAACGCCTGGTACGACGAGTTTAAGGACAAAAACTGCGGCGCGCTCATCACGTTTACGGGCATCGTGCGCGAGGAAAGCGGCATAAGCGCGCTTAGCTTTGATATCTACGAGCCGATCCTGCGCAAATGGCTAGCGGGCTGGGAGCAAAAAGCAAAGGATCTGGGCGCATACGTGCTTTTTGCGCATTCGCGAGGTGACGTGCCGGTGCACGAGAGCTCCTACGTCGCAGGCGTCGTTAGCCCGCAAAGAAAGGTCGCCTTGCGGCTGATAAACGAGTTTGTAGAGGACTTTAAGGCTAACGCGCCGATCTGGAAATACGACATCATAGGAGGCGAACGCATCTACGCAAAAGAGCGCAGCCAAGCGATCAAAGGTGCCGGACTTTTAGCGTAGCGCCGCTTTTTATTAGTTTTATGTAGACTCGTAAATTTGATTAAATTTTAGTTTGAAACGACACTCAGGTAGTGACAAAATGCGCTTTTACCAATACCTTTAAGCTCAATTTGCAAACCTGAAATCACTTTAGAGTCTCGTATTTCTCGCACGCCTGTAGCCATATCTTCTTTTGCTCCTCAATAACCTGCGCGCTGCGGTCGTTTTTGCCCAGATCGCACGCTTTTTTGAAGTATTCTTTGGCTGTTTTAAAAGATACTTCCGACTTGTTTTTTTGACCGATAAGCTCGTTAGCAAGCGCAAAATTTGAGCAAGCACCCCAAAGTCCTTTATCGCAAGCTATTTTTATATAGCCTAGCCCTTTTACGGCGTCTGCTTTTACGCCCTCGCCCTTAAGATACATGGCTCCTACGTTTTGACAACCAAAAACGTCTCCGCCCTCACAAGCCTTGACGTATAACTCCGCGGCTTTATCAGGGTCTATAACGACGCCTTGGCCGGTAGAATACATAAACCCGAGATTCGAGCAGGTTTTGTAGTTATTTCCGTCGCAAGCTTTCGCAAAAAATTTCGCGGCTTTTTCGTAATCTTTCATAAAACCGTTATCGCCCATATAGTACGATATCCCGACGCTACCGCATATAATAGCGTCTCCGACCTCGCACTTTTGCTCAAATTCACGTATCTGCGCCTCGTTAAACGAAGCGGCAGAGACCAAAGAATACGCCGCAACCAAACAAAAAATTACTTTTTTCATTTTCTTTTTCCCTAAAATAAATTTTAAATCTATTTTACGCCGAGGCGCATTAAATATCTATAAAATCGATATTATCCTAGTTTTTTTGCTTTTGGTCACATAGAGAAACTTGCAAAATTTAATATTTTATTCGTATTTTTGTCTTGTGGTTGATTTTAAATTTAAGCTAAATTTGACCCACCCAGACCCACACCGCGAAAATGTCAAAACTTACAAATTTAGCAAGATGTGCTACAAATATTCAAGACGGAATAGGCGTAGTTTAAATAATTTTTTCTTACCCGCAAGGGCGCGGACTCGTCGTCCGTAACCGAAGCGGGTATAGAAAAACTTATTCTAAAATCCGTTCATTTATGGGATCAAGCGGCCTTTTTGTGAAAAAATCCCACATAAACCGCAAAAACAAACCCTATCGCCACCGCCCACGGAGCCGCCGCCGTTATGGCGCTCGGAGAGCTGGCGAGCAAGAAGTTATGCGCTACCGCCGCCCCCGCCGCCATACCGATGACGAAGATTACCGAGCTTAGATTGCCCGTACCCATTTGCACGAGATGCTTGCCTGGGCAGCCTTCGCTCAGGCTAAAGCAAAGCCCTGCTAGCGTCATGCTAAGGAAGTTCCAAAGCACGTCGTTGTGCGCGATAGGCTGGCCTTCAAAGCCGAATTTATACTGCCCGAGAGCTAAATTTACGATACTAGCAAAGACCACGATGCTGATGATCCCCATAAACATCGAGAAATCCTTTTTAAAAAGCCTGCCAAACGCCCCGACGCTGCAAAATTTGCTTTTGTGCATTAGCGCGCCCACGACGATACTAAAACCAAGCGAGATCAGGATAGGAGCGTGCATGGAGCCCGGGCCTTTTGCGGAGCTAAAAAGCGCGCCGTTTTCGCCGAGCTTTAGTCCAAACGCAAGCGCGGCAAGCAGCAAAATACCGATAACCGTCGGCAAAACGCCTATCGCGGCCTGAGTTTTAGTCTCGTGCGTGAGTCCGTAGCCGAGCTTTTTGAAAAATACGCCCGCGCACACGCCCGCAAAAATACCGACGACTCCCGCAATCGCCGTCATATCGCCGCCGCCCACACGCAAAAACGCCCTCCACGGGCAGCCCAAAAACACGAGGCAACCGATCATCGCGAAAAATCCTAGAAAAAAGCGCACGAAAGGCGACGAGCCAGTAGTCGCGCTAAACTCCTTCGTCCAAAGCACGCTAGCTAAAAAGCCGCCCAAAATAAGCCCGATGATCTCCGGGCGCACGTACTGCACGACTCCTGCGCGGTGAAAGCCGAGCGCTCCCGCCGTATCGCGTAAAAAGCAAGCCGCGCAAACGCCCATGTTGCCGGGGTTGCCGAAATACACAAGTAGCGCGCCTAAAGCACCGAGCGCCGCACCTGAAACGATAAACCATTTTGAATTTGAAAAATTCATGAAGTGTCCTTTGAAAAGGTAAAATCGACCCGATTTCTTAAGCTGTATTTTACTGATGTTAAAATAAAAAATTAATAAAATTTGACGGGAGATTAATCGCGAACTTTAAATTTCGGCCGAATTTTAAAATTTACCCAAGCCGGCACGTTTGGCTAATATTTTCGGCTTTTCAAATTTACGTTTTTTAGACGGGAGCGGCTTTGCCTCGGCTTGCACATACATATTAAACTTCGCGCGTTTTTAAACTTCTATGCTTTATTAGCATAATTTACGATTAAATTTAGTAAAATCGGCAGAAATATTCCAGACGGATTGTGTGTAGTTTAAATAGTTTGCGGCGGATACGACGGGAGCGGACCGGTCGTCCGTGACCAGAGTATCCTAGCCGAAAACTATTTGAAATCCAGCCGAGCCGGGGAATCAAAAAAGGATAAAAAATGAAAGAATTTATGAGTTACGCATCCTCTCTTGAAATTTTGCACTCGACGCTGGCTCCCTGGGACCGCGTAGAAAAGGTCACTCTCACGCAAGCACTTGATCGCCGTATCGCCGTAGATATCGCGGCGCAGGATAACTACCCGGAGCGTCCCGTCTCGGCGATGGACGGCTACGCGTTTGCGTGGCAAGAGAACCTAAGCGAGCTTGAGCTCATTACCGACCTACCCGCAGGTAGCGATAAAGGCCTAAAGGTCGAGGGCGTAAAATGCGTCAAAACATTCACCGGCTCGCTGATGAGCGAAGGCACCGACACGCTAATCCCGGTCGAAAACGTCGAGGTCGTAGGTAGCAAGGTCGTGATTAAAAAGCCCGTGCCGAGGGGCTTTGCCGTGCGCGAAGTGGGCGAAAGCTACAAAAAAGGCGAAATCCTAATCAAAAAAGGCGCGACGATAGGCTACGCCGAGACTGCGCTGCTAGCCGAGCTTGGGATCTTTAACGTTAGCGTATTCGTGCGGCCGCGAGTCGCGGTGCTAGCGACGGGAAGCGAGATAAAAGACCTCGGAGAACCGCTAGAAAACGCCGCGCAGATCCACAGCTCAAACCACGTAGGAATCGCGGCCATGGTGCGCAAAATGGGCGGCGAACCCGTACTGTGCGAGATAGTTCGCGATCGCGCCGAGCTCGTAAAAGACGCCATTGTCCGCGCGCTAAAATCAGCCGACGTGCTCGTCACCACGGGCGGCATCAGCATGGGCGACTACGACTTCGTCAAGGGCGCGCTGGGCGAAAATTTCGACATCATAATAGACGGCGCCGCAATCAAACCGGGCCGCCACATCAAGGTCGCAAAAGCTGGCGAAAAATACATTTTTGCGCTGCCGGGCTTCCCGTACTCGGCGATGGTGATGTGCGTGCTCTACGTGCGCGTGCTACTAAACGCGTGGTTTGGCGCTAGCGAGCCCAAAATCACGGCGATCATGGACGAGGACTACAAAAAGCGCTCGCCGTTTTTGGAGTTTACGGCGGTAAATTTAGTAAATCGTGACGGAAAAATTTATGTAAATTTAGACGGCAAGAAGCTCGGCAGCTCGGCGATCGTAAACAATCTCACAAACGATGCCGCGCTTTTAATCATCCCAAAAGAGACCGAATTTATCGCAAAGGGCGAGATAGTCGAAGTGCTGAAAATGGTTTAAATTTGGGGTTAAATTTGAGCCCGGCTTTGCGGTCGCGGGTAAATTTAACGCTCAAATTTGAGCTACAAGAGTAGCGCATTTTCACAAAGAAAAGGCCGTAAATCGGCCTAAATTTAAGCTAAAACAAATAGCGCCGAGTTTGCTATTTTTATTTACGCTGACACGGTTTAAACGTGTGCCGGGTCAAATTTATATGAGCCGTTACGGCAAGGACGAACAAATTTAAGCTTAGCTAAAAAGCGCCTAGCAAATTCGGCTCAAACATTCCGGCGCCAAATTTCAGCCCGCGCGCGCCGATTTGCCGCGCCGCAAAAATACGCTAGAGCTAAATTTTGCCATGCAAATTCTCAAATTTAAAGCTTCTAAATTTACGACTAATTTGCAGTTTTCTTGGTCGCTAACCCGCTCACTCAAACACCCTATAATGCGCCTCGTCGGCAAACTCCAACATCTCCTTGTCGCCCCTGCTGTCGCCGTATGCGATCACGCGCTCAAAGGCGTCCGTGTCATACGCCTCGCGCACGCGGCGCACCTTCTCCGCGCCGTAGCAGTTGGCGCCGTCTATCTCGCCCGTTATCACGCCGCCCTTTTTCTTGATGCGAGTGCCCAGTAGCTCTAGCCCCTGCGCCTGACACCACGGAGCTAGCCAGTCCTCGAGCGACGCCGTCACGATCACGACCTTGTCGCCGTTTGCTTTATACTCGGCGATCTTTGCCATCGCGGAAAATTTCACGATATCCTCGATGTGCGTGTTTGAGTATTTTTTGCAAATTTGAGCGAATTTATCCGCGCTCATACCCGCGAAAAAGTGCGTCATCAGTCGCCTGCGAGTGTAGTTGTTGCTGCAAATTTTTAGCTTATAGCTGATCAAAACGGGCGAAAGCCAAAAAATCCCCCGAAAAAATTTCTTAAATCCCACGACGTAAGCGATAAACTCCAGCAGCGAGTCGTCGCGCGTGATCGTCCCGTCAAAGTCAAATAAAACCAGATTCATCTTTATCTCAAATTTCAAATTTGCGCGATTATACAGCGCTAGCGTTAAGGGACGGCAAATTTAGCCGGACTTTTGCCCCGCAAATTTACTTTCTCTTTTGCGCTCCGAGCTTAGCGCCCAAATTTCCTCTCAAGGCTCTTTAGCACGTATTTTATGAGCTCCAGCCCTTTTGAGCGGTGCGAGATTTTTAGCTTTGTGCCCTCATCTAGCTCGCCCAGAGTCTGCGTAAAGCCGCGCGGAATAAAGAGGCTGTCGTAGCCAAAGCCGTTGCTGCCGCGTTCCTCGTTTATCGCAGTGCCGTGCATAAAGCCGTGCGCCGTAAAGTCGCCAAGCTTTGAGCTAACCGCGATACAAGCGGTGTAAAACGCGGGCGAGCTAGTCAAATTTAGCGCCTTTAGCTCCGAGATCAGCTTTGCGCGGTTGCTAGCATCGGTCGCGTTTTTGCCCGTTATCTGCCCGCGCTCGTTCATATCGCTAAATCTCGCCGAATAAATCCCGGGCCTGCCGCCAAGAGCCTCCACGCTGATGCCGCTATCGTCGCTTAGCGCGATAAACTCGCCCGCCAAATTTAGCTCGCGCAGTTTTGCCTGCACGGCGCGAGCTTTGATTAGCGCGTTTGCGGCGAAAGTCGCGCCGTCCTCGGCGATCTCAAAGGGCTCGCAAATTTCGCGTAGTGCGTAAATTTCGTAACCTTTTAAAAAATCTTTTATTTCGCGTACTTTGTCGGAGTTTGACGTTGCTAAAACTATTTTCAAAATTTTTCCTTTTTCTAGCTTGTCTTTTTGGTTCTTTTTACGTAGCTTGCTAAAATTTCGCTCGGCAGGCTACGTGCCTAGCCTACGCAAAATTTCATCTACGCAACCGTAAAAATAATCCAAAAATACTTCGCTATGCTATTTTTTAATCCGCGCATTTTATCAAATTCGGCTTTAATTTACGTATTATCAAAATTCGGGTAAAATCACTCCTTTAAAAGGGAAATTTATGATAGTAAAAAGCGCATTACCGTTATCTTTTATCATCGGCAGCAGGTTTTTCGGACTCTTTATCATTTTGCCCGTTATCAGCGTCTACGCGCTCGAGCTTGAAGGGGCGACCGAGTTTCTAGTCGGCGTTCTTATCGGCGTTTACGCGATGTCGCAGATCACGTTTCAGGTGGTTTTCGGCTACGTCTCGGACCGCTTCGGGCGTAAAAACTCTATGCTGATCGGGCTGTTGGTTTTCATCGTGGGAGCTGCGATCTGCGCCGTGGCGACTGATATCTATATGATGATTTTTGGTAGATTTATCCAGGGCGCGGGTGCGATAGGAGCAGTGGCGATCGCGCTTATGAGCGATATGACCAAAGAAGAAGTGCGCGGACACGCGATGGCGATGATGGGCGCGTTTATCGGCATTAGCTTTACGCTTTCTATGATACTTTCGCCGATACTTAGCGCCAAATACGGCCTTTCAAGCCTTTTTTACCTTTCGATCGCAGTTACGGTCGTTTGTATTGTGCTTTTATACACGGCTGTTGGCGAGGAGCCTAAATTTACGCACTCACAGGCCAAAATGCCGGCCGTGAAGCTACTATCAAACAGAAATTTACTACTCATGAACATCAGCAACTTCATGCAAAAAATGCTGATGTCGGCGGCCTTTATCGTGATTCCGATCGCTATCGTGAAGTATTTTGGCATGGACAAAAAGGACCTCAGCGGCATCTACTCGGTCGCGACGGTGTTTGGCTTTATCGCGATGGGTATCGGCGGCGCGATCGGCGAAACAAAGCGAATCACAAAGCAAATTTTAGTCATCGGCGTCTCGCTTTTCGTCGTTTGCTACGGACTTTTCGCGCTCTCGCTCGGACACAAGCCGCTGTTTTACGCGGGCGTGATTATATTTTTTATCGGCTTTAACCTGCACGAACCGATCCTGCAATCCATGGCGTCCAAATTTAGCAAAGTAAGCCAAAAAGGCGCGGTTTTAGGCATCTTTAACGCCTTTGGCTACATGGGAAGCTTTATCGGCGGCATAGGCGGCGGTACTTTGCTTAAATTTTACGGCCTTAGCGCGCTTTCCGCCGTCGTGACGGTGCTTTGCGTCGTGTGGCTGATCGCGCTAAAATGGCTAGATAACCCCAATATCTTTAAAAATATCTATCTGCCGTCTGACACGGATGCCGATCTAGCCGAGGTCGAGAAGCAAAAAGGCGTCGTGGAGTGCTACAAAAACGCGCAAAATCTCGTCGTGAAATACAACTCCAAGCTCACTAACGAGGCGGAAATAAAGCAGATTTTAGGCGTTTAGGGGTCTTTGCGGACGGAGCGAATTTGCTAAATCCGTCCCGCGCAAAACGCCGAAACTTCGGCTTGCGCGCCGTTTGATAACGCAACGACGCCGAGCGCGTAAATTTAGCCGATTTTTAGCTATTTTTAAATATTATTATCAAAATCTAATTTCAAAAAAGGACAAAAATGAGCGATCTAAAAAAACAAATCGACGAGCTTTTCGAGGACAAAAAGATGTCCGTTTACGACGCGGCCAAACAGCTAAACGTACGCGAATACGATATCTTGCAGTACCGCGGCGATGACGAATTTAAGGAGGTCGGCGCAGAAAATTTGATGAAAATTTTCGAAGAAGTCAGCACTTGGGGCGAGATGCTTTTTATCAAAAATACGCCCGAGTTTATCATCGAGATCAAGGTTAGCGTGCCTATGCCTAAAAAGGCGAAAGGGTTTTTAAATTTCACCGATAAAACAGGCTTTTTGGGCGGTCACCTCAAAGAAGAATCTATCGCAAGTATCGGCTTTGTGAGTACTAAATTTATGGGATTTCTCGGACACAGCCTGCACTTTTACGACGCGGATCACAACGTGATCTTTAAGCTTTTCGTAAATCGCAACGAAAAAATGAAACTAGACGAAGCGCAAGAGCAAAAATTCCTAGCGCTAAAAAATAGCTTTTGATTTTAGCTAGCTTTGCCGCGCGTAAATTTTAAGGTTTTATGATGGCTAAAATTTGCAAAATTTACGACGTTTTGATAATCGGAGCGGGCGCGGCAGGGCTATTTTTGGCGGCGAATTTACGCGGTAAAAGCGTCGCCGTACTCGAGAAAAACGCAACTCCCGGCAAGAAAATCCTAGCTAGCGGCGGCGGCAGGTGTAACGTCACAAACCGCCGCATAGACGCGTCAAACTACCTCGGCGACGCAAATTTCGTCAAAAATATCCTAAAAAATCTAGACTTCAAAGACGTTTTAAAATTTTTGGGCGAGCTGAAATTTAACGAGCAAAAGCAGAGTCAATTTTTCTGCGAAAGCGGCGCAAAAGACGTTTTGGGCGTGCTTTTAAAGCGCGCTAGACAAAGCGGAGCGCAAATATTTTGCGGCGTTTGCGTAAAAGGCGCGAGGAAAATTTCGATAGATGAAAACGGCAAAATTTTGGAAGCCTCTTTTGCCGAAGAAGCAAAATTTGATAGCGAAAATTTGCAAGATTTCAAATTCAAACAGACTGAAGTTTTTGAAGTGCTCGCCGAAAACGAAGATAAATTTTACGCCAAAAACCTCGTCGTAGCTAGCGGCGGACTAAGCTACAAAAGCCTAGGCGCTAGCGACATCGGCTACGAAATAGCGCAAAGCTTCGGCATCAAAGTCATACCGCCCGCGCCCGCGCTCGTGGGACTTACCGTGCAAAAAGACGAGTTTTGGTTCAAAAATCTAAGCGGAGTTTGCTTCCCAGCCCGCATCCGCGTAGGCTGCACAGGTAAAGACGCCGCCCAAAACGCCGCAAACCGCGAGCAAAAAAAGCCGCGCAAATTTGCAGGCGACATACTTTTCACGCACAAAGGCATAAGCGGACCGGCCGTGCTAAACGCTTCGCTTTTTTGGCAAAAAGGCTTGATCGCCATAAATTTTTGCCCGAATTTTAGCATCGAAAACGCGCAAAAAAGCAAAAAACAGCTCAGCACTATCCTACCGCTACCTAGGCGATTTACGCTCGAGTTTTTACGCGCGGCGGGGCTTAGCGACAAGCCTTACGGCGAGTACAAGGCGGACGAGGCGGCGAAAATCTCGCGGCTCTTTGCTTACGAATTTGCGCCTGCGGGGACGTTTGGCTTCGAGCGAGCCGAAGTCACAAAAGGCGGCGTAGACACGGACGCGCTAGACGCAAACTGCGGCCGTAGCGGCACTAGCGGGCTTTACTTTATCGGCGAAGTCTTAAACGTAACGGGGATGCTCGGCGGGTACAACCTGCATTTTGCCTTCGCTTGCGCGGCAAATTTAGCAAAGCGATTAAACGCCGAGTAGTGCAGCGGCTTAGTCAAATTTGAGGCGTAAATTTAGCCCGCCTCAAGATTTAATCGCTAAATTTACAACTCTTTTATCTTTGCCTCCACCTCTGCTTTTAGGCTTTTTGCATGTTTATCGTTACTTTTTTCTAAAATTTTATTCACGACTTCAAGGGCTTTTTCGTAGTTTTGCAGCGCCTCCGTTTTATTACTGAGTCCCGCCAGATCGCCAGCCATCAGCGCATAGTACTTGGCTCGCAGTAAATTTACGCTATCAGCGCCGAAAACATATTCGTAAATTCTAAACGCAACGGCGTGTTTTACGTATGCGCCGTTAAAATCGCCCATTTTATAGAGCGTATCGCCAAACCCCGCGTAGCAGCTCATCAGATCTTTTTGCATCTTCTCGCCGCCAAGCTCGTAGCATCTGATCGCCAAGCCGAAATTCGCTATCGCCTCATCGTATCTCCCCAATGCCGACTGTGCGATAGCTACGCCGTGATAGGGCTTTGCTAGCGCTTTATGCTCTTTGCCTAGCCCTTTTTGTAAAATTTTTAGCGACCGCTCATAAGCTGCGAGCGCCTTTTGCGGCTCGCCCGCAAACATAAAAAAGCTGCCCGAGTTGTTTAATGCTATGATCGTGTTCTCATGCTCTTCGCCGTACTCAGCCAGGCAAATTTGCGCCGCCTTTTCACTCACTAGCGCAGTAGCCGTAGCGTTGCGGTCGGGCTTAATGAACTCTTCGGCACTAAGCTCTATCGCCTCCTCGCAGCTCGTCCCAAGTAGCCAAATCGGTAGCAGAAAAATTAAAATTTTACGCATAAAATTCCTTTAAAATTTCGCGCTATTGTAACGGCTAAAAGCAAATTTTATATAAGCTTTGGATAAAATCACTAAAATTTAAAGGAGCCAAAATGTCAAATATCTTAATCATAGGCGCGGGCGGCGTAAGCCAAGTCGCGACCGTAAAATGCGCGATGAACGCGGACGTTTTTACAAAAATCACCCTTGCAAGCCGCACCAAAAGCAAGTGCGACGCGATCGCTAAGTTTATCAAAGAGCGCCTAGGCGTGCAGATCGATACCGCCCAGATCGATGCGGACGATACCGACGCCGTAGTCGCGCTCATCAAAAAAACGGGCGCCGATTTGCTTTTAAATGTGGCGCTGCCGTACCAGGACCTAACGCTGATGGACGCGTGCTCTCGCGCTGGCATCCCATACATCGACACCGCAAACTACGAGCACCCCGACACCGCCAAATTTGAATATAAGCTGCAGTGGGCGAAGGACGGCGAGTTTAAAGCCGCAAACACGATGGCGCTGCTAGGAAGCGGCTTTGATCCGGGCGTGACGAACGTATTTTGCGCCTACGCACAGCAAAATCTCTTTGACGAGATTCACGAGATCGACATCCTAGACTGCAACGCAGGCGATCACGGCTATGCGTTCGCGACGAATTTTAACCCCGAAATCAACCTTCGCGAAGTGAGCGCAAAGGGCCGCTACTGGGAGCGCGGCGAGTGGAAAGAGACCGAACCGATGGAGATAATGTTCAAATGGGACTACCCGAAAGTAGGCGTCAAGGATAGCTACCTGCTCTATCACGAGGAGTTAGAAAGCTTAGTAAAAAACATCAAAGGGCTAAAACGAATCCGCTTTTTCATGACCTTTGGACAAAGCTACCTAACTCACATGAAATGCCTAGAAAACGTCGGCATGCTTCGCATCGACGAGGTCGAGCACAACGGCGTAAAGATCGTGCCGATACAGTTTCTAAAGACCTTGCTGCCGGATCCTGCAAGCCTCGGCCCTCGCACGAAGGGCAAAACCAACATCGGCTGCGTGATACGTGGCTTAAAAGACGGTAAAGAGCGCCAAGTCTACATCTACAACGTCTGCGACCACGAGGCTTGCTACGCCGAGACGGGCGCGCAAGCGGTGAGCTACACGACGGGCGTGCCTGCAATGATCGGCTCGATGATGGTGGCAAAGGGCATCTGGAGCGGCAAGGGCGTATTTAATATGGAGAATTTCGACGCTAAGCCTTTCATGGACGAGCTAAATAAGCAGGGCTTACCGTGGGAGATTATCGAGATGAAACCGGGCGAGAGGTATGAAGTCTAAATTTGGGCTTGTCTCGCGAGCGCTTTTAAATGATTTCGTAAATTTCGCCCTGCGACAGACTATATGTCTAGTCTTGGGACGAAATTCACTTCAAAACATTTAAAATCATCTCGCGATACTTCGCCTGCGGGTTTGTGGTATTTAAATTTAAATATACACGCTCCACTTAAAAATCTTCTGCTTGCAGCTACAAGCGAAGCGAAGTAGAAATTTCGACTCGTCTAAGCGAAAAATTTTTCGCCTTTTAATCTTGTATTTAAATTTATTCAGTTTTTCAGTCGCCAAAGCCAAAAATCAAATTTGACTCCAGCGGGCCTAGCCAAATTTTACTTTTTCTTATTTTCGCTTTTTTGCGCGTTTAACGCCTCAAATTTCTGCTTTAAAATTTTAAAAACCTCGTGCTTGGATAGCTCGTATTTGTCGTATATCACGGCGTCATCGTCGCCGATAGGCTGCATGAGCCCATCAGCTGCGTCGCGGTCTAGTTTCCCTCGTTTAAATCTTACGTTTAAAACGTCGATTTTGCGCTTGGCGTCGACCATGCGAACGCCGATCTCTTCGATATCCTTAAAGTAAAATTTGGCGTTCTTGCCGCCCTTTTGCACCAAAAACCCGTCGTCATCGATGCTTAGAAAGCTAACCTGAAATATCTTTTTCACGCAAAAAACGGCGCAGATCACGGCAACGGCCATCGTAAAAATGCCGGTTCCGCCTATCCCGTAATAAAAATATCCCGCGCAGCCCGCCGCAAAGAGTGCAAACGCCAAAAATAGCGCGCTCATCGCCCCTTTTTTATTTTCTTTAGTCGTCATATTTTGCCTTGGATTAAATTTTTAGTCCCATTATATCTTAAGTCGGCGATTTTTCGGCATTACGGAATAAAAAATAATAATAAAGCAGAAAATTCGGCGCAAGCAGATCTTTAAGCGCCGAATTTAAGGATTATTTTATTTTAGCTTCGAGTGAGATTTCTACATCCGGATAGCTTTTGCCACCGTGAAAAGGCTTGGCTGAAGCCGCGTATTTTTCAAATGTCTCATTGAGTTTCAAATCAGCCAACAAATCAATGCCGATTTTAGCCTTTAGTTTACCATCTTCCACCGTATACTGCGTTTTGTAAGACTTTGAGTTTCCTTTTACGCTAACTTCGACTTCAGCTTCGCCCGCTTTTTCGTCGCCGCTTACGGATACAATTTTAGCCATTATTGCGTTGCCGTCAAAGATCATACCGATACGTTTGTCGCGATCGGGCAACTTTGTATCGATATTTTTAGGATCGATACTAAACTCAAAGGTTTTTAGAAAATCAGCAAAAATTGCGTTTTCCGCGCTTTTAAAGCCAAGATCTTTAAACGTACCCTCGACGGCTGTTTTGTTAGCTAACTTATAACCAACGAATTTGACGCTAGGGTTGCCATCTACACTAAAAGCAAATGCCGAAGCAGCCAGCAATGACGTGGCTAGCGCACCTGAAATGATTTTTTTCATTTCTTCTCCTCAATATTTAATATTAATAACTACTATCGTTAAAATGGGAATTATATAATCTTGCTCTTCAAAGAAAGCTTAAAGCGGATATTTTTTATCCTCTTTTTTTGAGTTGCCGTTTTTATAGTGCTTATAAAGCGCATCTGGAAAATTTCAAACTCGAAAAATACTAAATTGTCGCATAGATTTGCTCCAAATTTAAATTATTCTTTCATAAAAAGAGATAAAAAACCACCACTTCTGCTGCACTATCCGAAGCCTACGCTCCGATAGTATTTCCCTCCCGAGTACCGCGCGGCATCCTAAAATGTAGCCAAATTTAACCAAAGCGGAGTATAATGCTAATGAGACAGCGGCTTTAAGGAGGCGAAATGAGTTTAAATTTGAGCAAATTTTACGCGTTTTTTGCCTTTTTTATCCTGATTTTTGCAGGCTGCGCGGACGAAAGCCGGAGCGCGTTTTTTAACGGCTACGTCGAGGGAGATTATCTTTACGTGGCGCCTAGCGTTAGCGGACGGATCGTAAATTTAAGCGTCAAAGAGGGCGCCGTCGTACAAGAGGGCGAGCCGCTTTTTGAGATCGAGAGTGCCGAAGCGCTAGCAAATTTAGACGCAGCAAAAGCTAACGTAGACGCGCTAGAGGCCGAGCTAGCCGACCTTAGCACAGGCAAGCGCCCGGAGGAGATCGAGCGGATAAATGCCGAGCTAAAACAAGCTAAGTCTGCACTTTGGATCGCGGAGGCCAACTACGAACGCGCAAAGTCGCTGCTGGCTAAAAATGCCGTTTCGCAAAAAGAATTTGACGCCGCAAAGGCGGAATTTGACCGCGCAAACGCCCTAGTTAGCGAGCTAAACGCCGCGCTAAAAATCGCAAATTTGCCCGCTAGAAGCGAACAAATAACAAGCCTAAAAGCAAAAATAAAAGCGGCCGAAGCGCAGGAACGCGCCGCGCGGTGGAGGCTAGAGCAAACCGCCGTCCTAGCGCCGAGATCCGGACTTGTCGAGGACATATTTTATAAAACTGGCGAGTTCGTCCAAAGCTCGCAGCCTGTGCTATCTCTGCTGCTGCCGGGCGAGGTCAAGATCAGGTTTTTCGTGCCCGCAGGCGGGCTGCCTAGCCTGCGCGAGGGACAAAAAGCGCGCATTAGCTGCGAGGGATGCGCTGACTTTAGCGCTCGTATCGTAAAGATCGCGTCCACTCCCGAGTACGCCCCGCCCGTCATCTACAACCAAACCTCGCAAAGCACGCTTGTTTATCTAGTCGAAGCCGTGCCCGAAAACGACGCAACCGCCCTGCACCCGTCGCTACCGATAAAAGCGAGGCTAGAGCCGTGAACGCGCAAAATATCGCCGCTCAAATTCGGCGTTTAAATTTGGACAAAATTTCGCCGGGGCAAAATTTAAACGCACGCGGCGGTAAAATTTACGGCATAGACAAAGCTCCACCATCGGCCGGAAAAATTTCAAATTTGAGCGGGTTAAATTTAGCAAACGAGGTCAAAGCCAAATTTAGCCTTCGTAAAAATTCTCGCGTAAATTTTAGTAGAGCAAATTTACCCTCAAATTTGACAAACGCAGCAAATTTAACCACAAACCGTAGCTCAAATTTGACTCCAAATTTAAGCCCAAGACCGCAGAGCGGCGACTACGCCATCGACGTTAGAGGCCTCACCAAAAAATTTGGCAAAAAGATCATCACGGACGGCGTAGATATCAGAGTCAAAAAGGGTAGCGTGTGCGGATTTTTAGGCCCCAACGGCAGCGGCAAGACGACTACCATACGCATGCTTTGCGGCCTTTTAAAACCAGACGGCGGTAGCGGTAGCTGTCTAGGGTACGATTTTCGCAGCCAAAGCGAAGCCATACGCCTAAAAACAGGCTATATGACGCAGAAATTCGGTTGGTACGACGACCTTAGCGTGAGGGAAAATTTGGAATTTATCGCTAGGCTCTTCGCGGTCAAAAACCAAAAAGCCGCCGTAAATCAAATCCTAGACCGCCTAGATCTCGCCCCGCGTCAGAACCACCTAGCAGGCAGCTTATCGGGCGGCTGGAAGCAGCGGCTAGCACTTGCGATGTGCCTCGTGCACGGCCCGGAGCTACTTTTGCTCGACGAGCCCACGGCGGGCGTAGATCCAAAGGCTAGACGCGAGTTTTGGGATATCATCCACGAGTTAGCCCGGGACGGCATCACGGTGCTAGTCTCCACGCACTACATGGACGAGGCCGAGCGCTGCCGCGAGCTCATCTACATCGCCTACGGCAAGATCCTAGCCCGCGGCACGCAGTCAGACATCATCGCTAGCTACGATCTAAACGTCTGGGAGCTAAGCGGAGACGCGGCCGGGCGGGCGGCCGGGCGACTAGTATCAAACTCCGCGCTTAGCGTTTCGGCTTTCGGTAACGGCTATCACGTAACGGCAAAGGACGGGGCCGCGCTGCAAGAGGCGGTTAGAGGCCTTGCTATACCGCAAGGCGAGTTAAGCCTAAGACCGATAAAAGCGAGCCTAGAGGATGTTTTCATCCACCTACTAGAGCTTCATAAAGACGAGCGATTTTAGGAGCGGCGATGAAATTTATCTCGTTTTCACGTACCGCGGCGATGGTCGTTAAGGAATTTCGTCAAATTTTAAGAGACCGCGCGACGCTAGCTATGATCATCGCGATGCCGCTGATGCTGATGCTGCTTTTTGGTTACGCGATAAACAACAACCCGCGCCACCTGCCCTCAGCCGTAGTGATCACAGAGGGCGGCGGCAAGCTCACTCGCTCGCTAGTTAGCGCGATGAAAAATACGGAGTTTTTCGACGTCAAACACGTCGGCGCAGACGCGGACGGGGCCGAAGCCATGATGCAAAGCGGCGAGGCGCAGTTTATTATCTATTTTCCGCCGAATTTAGAACGCGACCTCATACGAGGCCAAACGCCTAAAATTTTAATCGCTACCGACGCTACCGACCCCTCGGCAAACTCGGGCGCCGCAGCCGCGCTGCAAATAGCATTTGAGCAAGCTCTAGCTAGAGATAAACTCGGCTACGCGCAGCCTAGGGCGGAATTTGAACTACGCGCGCACTCCCGCTACAACCCGGAGCTACTCACGCGCTACCAGATCATCCCGGGACTCATGGGTATCTTGCTCACGCTAACGACGATCCTGCTAACAAGCATCTCGGTAACGAGGGAATTTGAGCGCGGCACGATGGAAAATCTCCTCGCCGCCCCTCTACGCCCGGCCGAGGTGATGATAGGCAAAATTTTACCCTACCTACTCATAGCCTACCTACAAGTAGGCGCGCTTTTGCTTATAGCTAGGCTGCTGTTTGGACTGCCCGCTATCGGCGACTGGGTAGCGCTTTTTACGGCTTGCACCTTGCTAATGCTTGCAAATTTGGGCGTGGGTTTTACCTTTAGCACGCTAGCTCGCAGCCAGCTGCAGGCGATGCAGATGACTTATTTTTTCTTTTTGCCTTCGATGCTGCTATCGGGGTTTATGTTTCCTTTTTACGGGATGCCCGCGTGGGCGCGATTTATCGGCGAGTGCTTTCCGCTGACGCATTTTTTGCGTATCATTAGAGGCGTATGGCTAAAAAGCGCCGAGCTTAGCGATTTTTACTACGATCTAGCCGCGATTTTGGCGTTTTTATGCGTTAGCACGGCCATATCGCTCGCTAGGTATAAAAGGACGCTGGATTAGCCGCCTACTCCGGATCGTCGCTAAACTCGTTATCTCTAAAAATTTTATAAAAATCGATAAACCAAAGCGCGAAAGCTACGGCGATGAGAGTTGCGGGCAGATGGATGTAAAATCCGCTCCAAACGTAAGCCAAAAAGCCCCTGCAAACACCAGCAATAATAACAAGCGCGAAGGCGATCTTGCTAAGGCGTAAAAACTCAAGCTCCTGCCCGCTGTGGCGCAGACCCGCGATGTTAAAGATAAGCATAATGCTAAAAATAATGCCGTTTAGCGCGATGACGTGCAGCATATTTGTCTCTAGCCCCAGCCCTAAAATCCCGCTCGCACCGTAAATAATATATGCTGCGGCCAGCAAAAGCTGCATCAAGTAGTAGTAAATCACGAAGCTATGACGCAAAAGCTCCTTGTAGTGCCACTCTTTTAGCTTAGCTAAAATCGCGCTACCGCAGGCTATCGCAGCGAAATTTACCGCCTTGCTACCTTCAAAAAACAGGCTAACTAACAAAAACGCGCAAACGCTAACGATCGCGATGTTTTTATAGACGAAATTCGGCACAAAGGCCGCATCTTGCATACCTGACTCGCGGTTTAGCGCCTCTTTGCCAAGCACGACGCTAACGCGAAAAGATATAAGTAAAATGGCGATAACGTGTAGGTGGATTTGTAAATTTAAAAATTTCTCCTCGCCGCTAAGCAGATAGTAAATCTCAAAGCCCAAAATGCCGAGTAAAAATGCCAAAACGCCCAGCTGATCGTCGTTTCTATCAAGCCAGATCATATAAACGCAAAGCCCGGCCAGATACGCCCAAAAAAGCGCCATAAAAAAATGAGCCGCAAATAGGCTAAAAAACGCGCTAACAAAACTCGCCGCAAAAAACGAAAACATAACGCAAGCGTGCTTTTTTAACCCTCCGCCAAAATTCGTCCAATCAGTTAGCCCCGTTAGCAAAAATCCCGCGTACGCAAGCGCTGCAACCAGGTGCAAAAAGATAAATTTATGCCAGCTAACGAAATCTACGGGCGTAAAAAATATCGCCCCGCCTAGCACCGCGCAAACCGCGCTCGTAAGGAAAAAAATTCTCATCGGATAGGTAAAAAAGTCGTTAATCATAATAAATTTTTCCTTTAAAATTTTCGTCTATCACGCCGCTAGCGTAGGCAAAATCTCGCTGCGAAAAGGCGCGGTCAAGCTCCAGCTCGCGCTCGATCACCGCGCCCTTGCTCGATAAAAAGCAAATTTTACTAGACATCCTGGCCGCCTCCATCCTATCGTGAGTTACCAGCACTACGCTCATGCCCTCCTCTACGCGGCGCGTGACGATGTCTATCAAGATTTCTTTCATATCATAATCAAGTCCCGAAAACGGCTCGTCCATCAGCAGCAAATCAGGCTTTGTCACGATCGCCCGCACGAAAGCAACTCTTTGGCGCATACCGCCGCTTAGCTCGTCAGGGTACTTTAGCGCGTCTTTTTCCGTTAGTCCTAGTCTAACAAAGAGCTCTAGCACGGCCTTTTCGTTAGGCTCGTCCATCACGAGCAGCACGTTATCAAGCGCGTTTTTCCACTCGAGCAGGCGATTTTCCTGAAAGAGATAGGTCGTTTTATTAAATTTATTGATTATCTTGCCTTTGCGCGGATCGATGAGGCCCGAGATCAGGCGCAGGATCGTGGTTTTACCGCAGCCGCTCGCGCCAAATAGCGTCACTACTTCGCCCGCGCCGACCTTTAAACTAAAATCGCGCACGACCTTGTCGCGTAAAATTTCGTATTCTAAATTTTGAAGTTCCAGCATATCAAACTACCTTTTCCACGGCATTAGCGTGATCTTTAGCGGCTCGATAACCAGATACTCAAAAAGCATAATGATAGCGATAGTAAGCACGACGTAGGCCATCACTTCGGTGGTATCTAGCATCACTCTAGCGCTCGCGATCTTAGCGCCCATACCGTCGTTTGCACCTAGCAGCTCGCCCATTATGACGATCTTTACGCCCATGCCCACGGCGACGCTTAGAGAGCTGATGATATGGCTGGTTAGGTGCGGAACGTATAGGTGGCGAATCTTTTTGCAAATGCCTAGTTTATATGCGTCAAACATCTCCTTTAGCTCCTCGCTAACGCTCATCATGCCGACCATCGAGCTAGCAAAGGTTAGCGGCAAAACCGTGATAATGATCGTAAAGATAGTGCTCGCGTTTCCAAACCCGAACCAAAATATAGCTAAAACGATCCAAATAATAGGCGGCATAGAAAGCAGCGTCGTGATCACGGGCTTTAAAAACGCGGCAAAGCTTCTGTACGCGCCCGCAACTAACCCCAGCGTGATGCCGATAGCACAGGCCGTACCGACTCCGACTAGCGAGCGCACGAGAGTGATATTTATCTCGCTGTTTTTATAATCCGCCAAAAGCTCGTAAGCCCGCACGAAAACCGCCCCAGGCGCGGGGAGTAAAAACTCCCCTCCCAGCTCGCTGCCGATTTGCCAAAGCGCGATAATAAGCGCTATCGTCGCAAGCCCGCTAAAGCCGCCCCAAAGATAGTCCGCGACCTTTAAAAACGCGCCGCGGTCTTTTTTGACGTTATCTATAAGTATCATAAAAATAGGCTCTTATCGGGCATTTTTCCGCCGAGCAGCTTTGGATTAAACTCAAAAATTTGCTCAAAAAACGCCATTACGTCGTCTTGCAACTCATGCGCTTTTGTTACGGTCAAATTTGCCTTATCAAAAGCCCCGGCTAGCGCAGGCTCTGGAGCCGGCAGATACTCGGCGCCGATTTTAGCCGCGCTTTGTTTGTTTTCTAGGATCCATTTTAGCGCGCTTGTTAGATCGGCGTGCAGCGTTTCAAAAAGCGCGCGATTTGCCTCGTAGTAGTCCACGTTTACGATGATTCCCGCCATCGGGATGTATGGCTTGGCATTAAAGCTCTCGCCCCAAGTTTTAGGAAAATCAAGCCCGTAATGCACCGCCACGCCCGCTTTTTTACCGCGCAAAATCGTCGCTTCGCTAAGAGGCTGCGGCACGATAAGCACGTCGTAGTCCTTTTGGATAAACAGCCCCACCGCTTCAGGCGGCGTCTGGGTGTACGTAATATCAAGCTTACTCGCGTCTATGCCGCGTTTCTTGCAAAGCGCGCGTAGCACGAGGTCGGGCATATCGTTTTTAAACGGCATTATGATTTTTTTGCCGACGAAGTCCTCGAGCGTCTTTATGCTCTCGTCCTTTATCATCGCGTTCATAACGCCAAGCGTTAGTAAATTTAACATCGAGAAATTTAACCCCTGGTTTCGCAGGTTCGCCGCGACGTTTGAGGGCGACATAGTGACCTTTATATCGCCGCTAGCCACGCCAGCGCGCAGGACGTCCGGAGTGTTCCAGATGCGCAGCTTTACGTCGTGCGTCTTAGCTAGTTCGCCTTGCATGCTTGCTACTGCCATTACCACGCTAGGGATCGCAGGCGCGCCCCACATCGTAAAGTTTTCCTTCGCAAAAAGGCTAGGAGCCATCGTAGTCGCGCCCAGCGCCGCGCCGAGTCCTAAAAATCCTCGTCTGTTCATAACTTTCTCCTTGTATTAAGATTTTAAATTTTATTTCGTTTCGCTTCGCGGCTCGCCCCTAGGCGTCAAATTTGATCGTAAAATTTGACGGCTAAATTTGACCCACCCAGACCCGTACCGCGAAAATGCTAAATTTACTCGAGGCAAATTTGAGCTCACCTCAACTTATTTTTGATAATTATATCCAAGATTTAAATATAAAACCTTGATTTAAATCTTGGTTTTTTATTGACTTGGTTCATTAAATTTAAGCTCTCAAATTTATTTTTTTCTTGGGTGGCGGAAGGGGTTTCTACTTACGGTCTGCTTGCAGCTACGAGCGAAGCGAAGTAGAGCGTCCCCTTCCGCCCCCAAACCCCCACCAACCCCACTGCACGTGAGAGGTGGCGACATAGCTTTGCTGACGCAAAGCGTCGCAAATTTAAATTTACGTTTTTGCGGTACGGGCCTCGGCGGCCCAAATTTGTAAATTTGACTTCAAATTTGAACATAAAACGATAAGGCGAAGTATCGTGAGATGGATTTAAGGGTTGCGAAGAAATTTTCGATCGAAGATAGAACATATAGTTCATCGAGAGAGAAAATTTCTAGCTCCGTTAAAGACGCTCACGATACGAGCCGCCGCTCAAATTTTAAAAGCTAGAGTGAAAGCTAACAAACACAGCCCTCCCCGGCGCACGCACCACCGGATCTGGATCTAGCGCTCCTACGTGATCGCCGCTGATAAACTCGGCGTAATCTTTATCAAAGATATTCGTCACGCCAAGCCTCACGCCCCAGCTGTTTTTAAACTCAAATCCGCCGTAAACGTCCATCGTCGTAAAGCTCCTAGCCGCTTCGCGCTTGTCGATACCAAAGCCAGTGGATTTATCGAAGTCGCCTCTATTTTGCTTTGCTACGTAGCGCACCGCCGTGCCGATGTTGTAGCTGCCAAAGCTCGCGTAGTCTTTGTAATCAAAGGCTAAATTTGCCTCAAACGGGCGAATCTGATAGAGCGGTCTGCCGTCGGTTTTGTTTTGTCCGTAGTTGTAAAATAACGATGTTTTTAGCCCGAAATTTCGCGCAAAATTATACTCGCCGCGCAAATTTACGCTGTAAATTCTAGCATCGACGTTGCGCGTGATGACGGCGTTTTTATTTATTGGTGCGGCCGCGGCCGAGTGACGGCGATCGTAGATAACTAGATCCTGCGCGTCGTCTGCAATAAAGTACCCGCCCACGCTAAAGCTATCCTCGCCCTGACGCGAGCTTAAGTAATCTTTATAAAATTCACTCTTGTAAGTAAAACCCAAATTTACGCGGTTGTGGCGCTCGGGCTTTAGCAGCGGGTTGCTCACCCAGCCGTTATTCATCGGACCGTAAAGCGTGTTAAATCGCTCCATGTTGCCGGGTATGCGCTGCAGGCTCTCAAGCGCCGCGTAGTAGCTATCTAGCTCGTTTGGCGTAAAATCGTATTTTAGACTGGCGCTTAGGCCGTCTTGCTTGACGCTACCGTCAAAATCATATCCATAAACGCTACGGATAAGCCCTTTTACCGTCCTAAGCGGTGCAGCGGGCGCAAAATAAGGCTCGTTTAATCCCTTTAAATTTGACTTCATCCAGTCGTAGTTTAGCGCAAGGCTAAGCTTGTGAGCGTCGCTAAATTTATAACTCAGCGTATCAAAAATCCTCGTTCGCTTATTTGTCACGTCGGCAAACCTATAGCCGTTAAAAACCCAGCCGCTAGGCTGTTTTACGTACCTTTTGCCTTCGTGATTATCATGCTGATAGCTGATGCCAGCTAGATTGTGAAAGTCGCCCAAGTCCGCGTCGTATTTTAGCTCGGCGTCCACGATTTTTCTATCCAGTTCGACCTTGACCGTTGGCGACGTGCTTCTTAGGCGGTAGTTATCGGCGTTTCTGCTCACATCGCGCAGCATCAACTCGAAATTTAGCGTATTTGATAGATCCTCCGCGCCGATACGAGCGTTAAATTTACCAACGTATCGCTCGGTCTTGACGGCATCCATGAGGTGGTGAGGCTGCTTGTCGTCGTCGATGTTATCGTGCACGAGCGTAAATCTAAACTCGCTTAGCTCGCTAGGCACGAAACCCACGACCGCGCTTTGCCCCTGCCTGGCGTAGCCGTAGTTCCACGTCCTGCCGCCGCCGTCTTTGTAGCGGTTAGCTTTAGAAAAGTTCGCGTTTAAAATCGTGTAGAAATTTGCGCCGCGGTATTTAAAAAGTCCCGAACCGTAAAACGTCCTGCCGTAAAAGCCGCCCGCGACGTGAAATTTATCCATCGAACTATCGAGCAAATCCGTCACGAAAAAATAATCATCCCTGGGCGTGCGGTCAAATTGATTTTCAGCAAACGCGCTTTGAGCGATGTTTGGTGTATACGGTGGCGGAGGCGTAAAATCCTTTATCGGCTTTATGGCGTCAGGATTTGCACCATTTGCGAGCAGCGTCGTCACAGCCGCAAACAAACTGATAACTAATCTCATTTAGCATCCTTTATGATAATTTTGATTTTTTGTATCATAATTATATAGAAAAATATTTGAGTATTTCTTGATTTTCGTTAAGATAAGATTTATAAATTTCGCACGGTTTTGTTTGTAGACGGCGGCAAATTTGACGCTAGCGAAGTTATATTTGATAAATGTAAATTTTAGACAAAGAGGCTCGTATCAAATTTAATCTTAGTTCCGGTGCTTTAAATTTAATCATGAAAAGAGACAGCCTGAATCAATGCGTCAAATTTAAAAACTCGAATTAATATTTTCAGGGTGCAGGTCTCGGTGGGTAAAATTTGAAGCCGAAATTTACAAATTTGACTCCAAATTTGAATGCAAAAAAATCAAGGCAAAGTATCGTGAGATGATTTTGAGAGTTGTGTAGAAATTTTAAGTCAAGGCTAGACAAGTAGTCTGCCGCAGACTTAAAATTTCAAATCTCTCTCAAAAGCGCTCGCGAGACAAGCCGCTAAGGATAAAAGAAACTAAGTATCTGCGTCGCCGCCTTTTCTTCTATGTATGGGATTATGTAACTTGGCGAATAAAGATTCTGGCCGCTTTCGATCTCAAGATTGGTTCTTTGTTCGCTGCCGTTTGCGCGGATCATCACGCTGATAAAGGCTCTGTAAAGATAATAATCCGTCCTGTCGTAAAAATCGTCGTCAAACGGGTCGCCAAAAAGCATGCCAAAGCCCATGCTACGCCTGTATCCATAGCCGCCCCAGCCGTAGCCCATGCTCATATACGCGCGCGGGCGTTCGCGTCGCTCAAAGCGCTGCAAGCTCGCAAAATCGCCCATTATCACGATATCGGCGCTCTTTTGATCCATGCTTTGGGTAAAGCCGTTTTGCAGTAGCTTGTTTCGCACGGTGTTTTCTAGCGTATTTGCGTAGCCGCAGGAGTTTTTAAAGTAAACATAGACGCTGCGCGAGGCTTTTTTTACGTCGCCGTTTGTTATAAAAATAGGCATCGTGCTTCTAGCGTAAAGTTCGGGCGTGCGGGGCTCGCCGCAGCCTACGAAACAAATCGCAAATAGCAAAATAGAGAAAATTTTTAGTTTCATTTCGCGTCTCCTCGCTCAAATTTGACCGCCGCAAATTTAACGCGGACGGGTCAAATTTAGGATCAAATTTAAGCGTATTTTACTACTAAATCTTTACGTTTGAGTAAATTTATAATACCAGCTTGATCTCGTTTTCTAGAGTGGCTTTTGGAGTGAGTCCAATGAAGCGCTTTTTGAGGTTGCCCTCGCCGTCAAAGACGAAGATCGCGGGCACACCCATCACGCCGCCGACTGCTTTGCTAAAATAATCAACCGAAACTTTGTCGCTAATCACGTCGTAGTCGATATGGTGCTGCTTTACCATGTCGATATCTTTATCAAAGCCAAGGCTGGGTCCAAATATCCCGTAAACGCCGAATTTGTCTTTAAATTCGGAGTAAATTTCATTTACGATCGGAGCTTGCGCTACGCAGGCGCCGCAGGAAGTCCCGAAGAAAAAGAGCATATAGGGCTTGCCGTCCGTTTTAAGTCGCCTGCCCTCGGGAAAATAGTGCGTATCAACGCCTTTTGGCGAGTTTAGGCTGATGTGGTGCTTGTCAAAGCCGCTATTTCCGCAGCCCGCTATCATCGCCGCCGCAAAGACTAATAATATATATTTTTTTATCATAATTCTCCCAAATTTAAACCGTCGCAAAGGCGCTTTGACCCTTTGGCTCGCTTGCTAGTCTCTCGCATGCCTCCGCGCGCTCGCCGTCGCTCACGTAGTGGATGTTTTCCATCTTGCCGTGCCTTAGATAGACGATCTTATCGCCAAACTGCCCAAGATCGGGGTTGTGCGTGATGAGCAGGATCGTTTTGCCCTCGCTTCGCAGCTTTTGAAACAGCTCCAAAACTACGCGCTCGTTTGCTTCATCTAGGTTGCCCGTCGGCTCGTCGGCTATCAAGATATCAGGATCGTTGATCAGGGCGCGCGCGATGCACAGACGCTGCTGCTCGCCGCCGCTAAGCTGACTCGGACGGTGATCTAGCCTGTGTCCAAGCCCCACTCGCTCGAGCGCCTTTTTAGCGTCCTCTTCGTCCACGCTGCTGTGATAGTACTGCGCTATCATCACATTTTCGACGCAGTTTAGGTAGGGGATGAGGTGAAACTGCTGAAATATCAGCCCGATCTTTTCGCGGCGAAATTTGAGCGTCTCCTCGTCGCTAAGCCTACTAGCGTCGTCCCCGCCTAGCATGTACGTGCCTGCGGTTGGCTCGTCCATCAGCGAGAGTATATTTACCAGCGTACTTTTGCCGCTACCGCTTGGACCCATTATGCTAACCCACTCGCCGGCGTTTACGTCAAAGGTAATGCTCTCTAGCGCTCTTACTTCGCCGAATCTTTTCTCTATCCCGTTTAATCTTATCGCGTACTGCATATTATTCTCCTCTTAAAATATCGGCCATCTTGTTTTCTAGCGCCCGTTTGATCGGATAGATCGAGGCCACGCCTGCAAAAACGAGCGAGATAACCATCGCTATCGGTATACTCATAAATCTAAAATCTATGCTCGAATCAAAAATCGCGTAGCCTAAAATTTGCGCTAAGCCGTAGCCTAAAATAGCGCCCGCCAAAGCCGCCGCAAATGCCGTGACGAAGGTCTCGACGCCAAATAAATTTAACACGTTTTTCTTGCTAGCTCCAAGCGCTCTAAGCAGCGCGATCTCCTTTGAGCGCGAGAATAAAATCGCGCTTAGCGTCGTGTTTACGCACATAGAAGTGATGAGCAAGATAACAAAGCTAACAAGCGCCATCAAAAGCTTAATCTTATCCAAAATTAGGCCCTCTGATTTTGAAATTTTAGCCACGGGTTTGACGGAAATTTGCTCGTCGCTAAGGCTTTTACCAAGCTCGCTTATGTAGTCAAATTTGCCCGTTACTACGGCCTCGGCGTAGTTTAACGTATTTGGCTCGTTTGCTATCTTTTGAGCTAGAGGTAGCGAGATGATGAGCAGCGAGTCCTCCTTGTCGCCGTCTTGCACGATACCGCGGATTTTTACCTTTTCGCCCGAATTCGCGCCGATTTGTCTTACTTCGATCGTGTCGCCAACCTTAAAGCCGCTTTGTTTGGCTAGATCGGTGCCGATTAGCGCGTTTCTCTCGTCAAAATCAAGCGTTATGCCCTGCCCCTCTTTAACCTCCAAAAACGGCTTAACCCGCGTTAGATCGCTAAATTTGACACCCATGGCTATCGCGGTCGTCGGACCGATATTTACCTGAGTGAAAAGATATCCACTCTGTCCGATTAGCTTGTCGCCTGGGATTTTGGCGATCTTTTCGTTAAATTTAGCCTCGTTTACCGCGTCGCTAACCGGGTCTGCGGGAGCGAAAACCACGTTTGCGCCGTAGCTTTTTAGCTCCTTCGTTACTTTTGAGTCGATATCCAGATATACGTTTACAAACGCCGCCGTCACGCACGCGCCAAGCAGGATAGAGACGATGATGACGCCCACTCTAGCCGCGCCAAAGCGCAGGCTTTTAAAGATAACGTTATAAAAAAAGCCCTTATTTGCGATCATATAGCACCTCCGCAGGCAAGAGTTTGACGACGCTTCTCATCGGCACGAGCGAGCCCGCGATCGAGATAAGAAGCGCAAAAGCGATACTAAGCGGAAGCACGATCCACGCGATGCCGATACCGTAGCCAAAGATACTGTAAGCGATTATGTAGCTTAGCGCGTAGCCCAAAAACGCACCCAAAATGCCCGCAAAAAACGCCACGACTAGGCTTTCGCTCGCAAAAAGTGCGTAAATTTCAAAGTTGCTCGCGCCTATGGCTTTTAGCAGGCCGATCTCTTTTTTACGTCTATAAATTTCGCTTGTCATCAGCGACGTAATGCCGATAGAGGAGACCGCAAGCGCGATGATGCTAACGATACCCATCAGGCTTTGGATTTTTTTCACGATGTTACTCTCGGCGTCACTTACCTGCATCATCGCCTTGGCCGCTACGCCCGCGTAGTTCTCCTCGATCTGATAGGCTATGGAGCTAACGTAGGCCGAGCAGTACCACATATCGTATTCGGCGCTGTCTAGATTATCTAAATTTCGCCTGGCCTTAACGGATAGATCATTTTCTGGGATCGTCATCGCTGAAACCTCGGCTTTTGAGTATTGGCCGGGCTTATTTAGAAGCTCTTGGGCGAGCTTTAGCGAGGTTACGATTTTATAGCTTTCTTCGCCGGCTCCTTTTAGCACGCCCGCGATTTTTACGCTACGACTGTTTAAATTTAGCTCGCCGCCGACGCTCAAATTTCGCTTCGCGGCTAAATTTTCGCCTACGAGCACGTTTTGCGTATCGTCGTCTTCTATCCATTTGCCATCGACCGCCCAAAAGCCAAACAGCGTTTTCACGCCCGTTTTAAACTCGGACTCGTCGGCTACGTTTGCAAATTTATCAAACCAAGTGCCCGTGATTTGGTATTTTTCGCCGCTAGCGTCTTTTACCTCGCCGTTTAAAAACGGCGCAAACGCCACGATGTTGTTTCGCCAAAAAATTTCCTTTACCTTATGCAAATCCTCTTCGTTTAGATAGTTTTGCGATTTTAGCGGGGTAAAATTTTTACCCTCGATCTCGATAGCTAACGCTTCGCCCTTTGGCAGGACGACGATGTTTGAGCCGTAGCCGCGTAGCTCGCTAGCGATCTGATCGCCGATTTTTAGCGTGATATTTAGCATACAAGCGATCAAAACCGTCGCCAAAAGTATGGTGATAAAGGCCATTCCTTTTTGCACCTTCGAGCCGGTGATCGAGCTTTTTATGAGCCTTAGTTGCATATTTTTCATTTTAAAGTCCCGTTTATATCGACGTATTTTTCAGGGTTGGCTTCAAATTCCGCCTGAGTTTTTTCGTTTTCAAAGAAATACGTCCTGTTGTAGTATAAATAAGATTTTGAGCCGATGTTGCTTACTTTTTTGCGGCTTACCGGATCTAGTACCATTTTTTCGACGACTTTTGAGAAGTAGTTCGCGCCGCTTTGGATGGTATCAAGCGTAACGGTTATAAATTTGCCGTCAAATTCAAACGGCATAGGTATCGGGTTGCATCCGCCCTCTTTGCCGACCGACGGCAAGAAAATGCGTACGTTGCACGAGATGCATATAAGATCGCCGCCTTTTTTGACGTAGCCCATGTCGCCGCATATCGCGCACGCGTCAAAGACGATGATCGGCGAAGCGCGGTCGGAAAAGCGGTTTAAAAGAAAAAATCTTATCTCCCTGCCTTCGTCGTTTATGTATGCGTAGCGGTGTAGTTCGTTGTCGGCTAGCTCTTGGACGTCGAATTTAAACTCGTTGTTTACGGGTTCTACGACGATAGGATCTGAGATCTCGGGCGGTTTTGACGCATGCAGGTCGTAATAAAGCCCAAAAATCAGAGCCGTAACGACGATAGCTATACTGCTTTTTGAGTTTGCCGCCATGAAATTTCTAGCCGCGTTGTTAAATCTAAATTTGTTTGAACCCACGACCGATTTTAAGAGCGGAGCCGGACGTTTTTTGAAATTTATAACCGCCAAAACTAAAACTAAAAAGATGAAAAAATACTGCGAAAACGTCGTATAGTAAATGCCCTTGGCCACGAGCGAGAGCGCCCACGGATATGTAGGTATCATGCCCGCTCGCATAAACTCAAGCCCCGTATTTGAAAGAGCCTGCACTATCAAAACCGCAAGCGAAAGAAGCGAAAACGTCCATAAGACGTGTTTGCATAGGCATTCTTTTAAATTTGAAACGACGAAAAACAAAATCAGCAAAAGCAAAAACGCAAATATCATCAAAAATAGGCTGATGATAGACTGCGTATCGAGTAGCTCGCCGGCAAATACCGGAAAATTTGCGCCAGCGTGAGCGTACGTGAGGCCGTAGCCTGCACCCAAGGCGAAAAACGTTATCATCTTTGCAGGGTTAAATTTGATAAAAATCCAAAGCGCGCTAACTAGCAAAAATACCAAAGTAGCCGCGTCAAATACCATTTTCACGCCGGCGTCGTGAAGTGTGAGTCTAGCGATCTTAAAAACGACTATGCCCGCTGCGATACCCAAAACCGAGGGTAAAAACAGCGCTTTTAGGCTCTTTTTGTCGTTGTTTAACGCTGCAAAAAAGACAAATCCTAGTAACGATGAGATAACTTGGACGAAATATATAGACATGATTAGCCCTAAAATTTGAGAATTTAAGTGAAATTTAGAGCGGACTTAGCCGCTCTAAGCCCGAACTATTTAGCAGGCGCTCCGGTATATTGGAATTTATAAGTCGTGGTGAACGGCTCAAACCATTTACCTACGCCTGTTTCTTTGTCTGCGTGACGACCGAAGCCTTGTTTTTCAGGATTTTCTATATGAAATTTTAACTCGTAGTTGCCCACGCCAGCGTCCATTTTTAGGTTAGCGCCGTAGTGAGGGCCGTCTTGAGCGACCATAGGCATAAATGTGCCTTTTTTAACTTTGCCGTTATCTAGGTTTTTTAGCTCGTAATTAACTTTTAGATAAGGGATCCACTCGCCAGCCGCAAAGCCGTTTTTGTTTCCCTCGATAGCGTGGATGTCGGCCTCTAGGTGGATGTCGGCTTTACTTGGAGCTAGGTCGATGCCTTTTGGCTCCATGTCGATCGGCTCTAGATAAACCGCAGCTATCTCCATACCGTTGATTTCTACCGGATCGCCGATAGGAAACTCGCCTGCTACGGCAACTGAAGCAGCAAGGCTGAATGCCAAAGCTGTTTTAACAAATTTGTTCATGTTCTCTCCTTTAATTGGTTTGTAAATTTATTTTTAAGCTTCGCGGCAACCCGCGAAAGCTAGAAACGTCAAATTTAAGCCTCTTTGGCTTGCTTATTTTTCATTATGATTACGCCGATGATCAGCGCCGCTATCATGATAGCCTGCGGCACCAAGCTCTCGTAATACGGATAAATGCCTAGCCACTCGATAGTCGGGAAGCCTTCGATCTTAGTCGGAACGAAAATTTTACCCTCGACGAACTCCATAAGCCCCTTGCCCACAAACACGATCGACATATAAAAAATGATCGCCGAAGTAGCCAAGAAAAACGGCTTGATAGGAATTTTAATAGCAAAAATTTTAAACACGTAGTAAGTAACGAGCAAGACGACTAGCCCCACTACAAATCCCAGCGCTATCATCGAGTAGCCCGCACTATCTTTAGCGTCGAAAATCAGCGCCTGATAGAAAAGCACGGTCTCCGCGCCCTCTCTAAATACGGCTAAAAATACCGTCCACCAAAGCGCTTTGGCAGAGCCCGCCGATATCGACTCGCTGACGTGGCTTTGGATATACTTGCTCCATTTTTTCGCACCCGCGTTTGAGAGCAGCCAAAAACCGACGTAAAAGAGCAGTCCCACGGCGATAAGCATCACCGCGCCCTCCATCACCTCTCTTTTTTGACCAGCAGCGTCGGCAAATATCAAATTCATAATCCACGCCATAACAAAGCTTAAAACGACCGCTACGCCAAGCGAGCTGTAAACGATACTCATGCGCTTTTCGTTGCCGGTTTTTAGTAGATACGCCACGACGGCCGCTACGATGATGAGCGCCTCAAATCCCTCGCGAAGTATGATCGTAAGCGCGTAAAGAAATAGCGCCCAAGGCGAGCTACTACCGCTTGTTTTTTCTAGCGCGGCGTCTAAATTTGCGCCTAGGTTATCGGCCGCTTGCTGGAGTCTCTCGACGCTCACGCCCGCTTTCATCAGCGCGACCACTTCGCCGAAATTTCCTTCTATCTTAGTTTTTAGACCGACGTCTATCGCGCCTACTTTATTTTCCATGCCGCTACCTTCGAACTCGTCGAAGTAAATATCCTGCGCATCGCTCATAGCTTTAGCTACGTCTTTTGCGGCGTAAAGTTTGATCGCGTCGGCGATTTTTGCCTTTATGTTTGCAACCACCGGCGCAAAATCAGTAGCCGCTTCATCCTCGGCATTATCAGGTAAAACTACGTTGGTAGCTAGCGAGCCCGAGTCCATAGGTAGCTTGGCGACGTTTTCGTATATCAGCGCGTCAAGCTCTTCCAAATTTGACTTTAGTACGTCGGCGGCTACGTCGTTGTTTATCGCTATTATCGCCGAACCCATGCGTTTTTGGATGTCGCCGTCAATACCCTGACCGCCGTTTATAAATCTACGGATAGCCTCTTCTAGCTTTGTGTTGCGATATAGCTCAAATTTGGCTTTGTTGTTTATCTGCTGTTTTGCTGCGTCTTTGTCGCCCTTTTCGTAAGCCGCGCCCGCAGCGCTAAGGGCTGTTTTTATGTCGCTATAAACCACCTGCCAGTGCGGCTCTATAGCGGCGGTGCTTGCAGGCTGAGCCGTAGCTTGGCTAGCTTCGGGTGCTTTAGCTGTCTGCGCGGCGTCTGCGTTTTTAGGATCGGAGTACTCGCCGACTAGCTTGTGACCGGTATTTATAACCGGCAAAACCTCATCCATTTCTTTATTTAAATCGTCCATTATAGCTTGTATCTCTTCTACCGGTTTTTTGGCGATGATAGCTTTGCGGATTTTGCCGAATTTAGACTCCATCGAGTAGGCTTTTTTCTGCCCCAAATTTACCCTGATCGCCGCTTCGATATTTTCGAAATGTCCAAAGTATGCATTTTGCGTGGCGGTTTTGGCTTCATCTATCTTGCCCTCTTTATACTGCTGCATGATGCTTACGAATGAATCTTTTATGCTCTGTATCTCAGGCGTGTAGTCCGTATCCGCTGCATTTAGAACAAACGGGATAAATAAAGCGAATATAAATCTCAAAATTTTAGTCATAAAAACTCCAAAAAAATATTTTTCTCGCGCGCATTCTATCATTAAAAAACTTTAGCGAAAATAAAAACGGCTATCAAGTATAAGCCTTATCAAGAAGCTATATTTTTTGATTATCAGATTGATCCGACTTTGAAATTTGAGTAAATTTAAGAGGTAAAATTTGAGATAAATTTCGGGAGCGAGTCGCCCCCGAATTTGAGTTAGATAGTAGTGCCCGCTTGTCTTAGCATAACGCGTTTGCGATATACGTTTGACACGTCTGCGGCGTCACCGACTAGTAGCGCGTTTGTAGCGCAAACGGCGGCGCACATAGGGACTTTGCCCTCTGAGATGCGGTTTTGACCGTACATATGAAGCTCCTCGTGAGAGTTCGTCTCCTCAGGGCCTCCGGCGCACATGGTGCACTTATCCATAGCGCCTTTTATGCCGAATGCCCCGTCTCTAGGGAACTGCGGCGCGCCGAACGGACATGCGTATAGGCAGTATCCGCAGCCGATGCATTTGTTTTTATCGTGAAGCACGATACCGTCGGCTCTGATGTAAAAACAATCCACCGGACACACCTGCTCGCAAGGAGCGTCGGTGCAGTGTTGGCAGGCTATCGTAGTCGATACTTCCTTGCCCTCTATACCGTCGTTTAGCGTGATCACCTTGCGGCGGTAGAGCCCCACCGGGAGCTCGTGAGCCGAAGAGCAAGCGACCTGGCATCCAAAGCAGCTGATACATCTGTTTGTATCTACGAAAAATTTCATTCTTGCCATCTCTTACTCCTTAGACTCTATTTTCGCCGTATTCGTGGAAGAAGGTGTTAAAGCCCTCTCCGTCCGCTTTTTCTATCCTGCAAAGCCCGGCGTTAAATTCCGAAATTTGAGTAACCGGGTCAAAGCCGTAGTTTGTTACGGTATTAAAGCTTTCGCCGATCGTATAAGGCTTAGTGCCCTCAGGATAGCGATCCTCTAAGCTCACGCCTTGCATAACGCCCGCGAAGTTATACGGCATACAAATTCTATCCGGCGTAACCATCTGAGTATGGTAGCAACGAACCTTGATCTTAGTACCTTGCGGAGAGTGGATCCACATCATATCGCGATCTTGGATACCGTATTTTAGAGCAAGCTCAGGGTGAACGTTAGCAAACATCTCAGGCGTGATCGCCGCTAGATACTTACTCGTTCTCTCTATCATACCAGCGCCGCTTAGGTTTACTAGGCGCAATGTACTAAATACGATAGGGAATTCCTTACTCCAGTCTTTTGCTTGCTGCTCGGATTTATATTTCGTCTCGACGCGGAAGTTTCTAGCCTGATCGTCGAAAGTCGGGTATTTTTGTACCAAATCCCAGCGCGGAGAGTGGATAGGCTCGCGGTGTTTAGGGATCGGATCTAGGAATTCCCAAACGATCATTCTAGCCCTTGCGTTACCAAACGGCACTACGCCTTTTTCGCGGCATTTTTCTAAGATAAGTCCGCTGTGATCCGTACTCCAAGTAGCTCCCATCAGTCTTTTTTCTTCTTCGGTTAAGGTTATGCCTAGGACTTTTTCGATATTTTCTTTGGTAATTTGCGGATAGCCGCCTTTTACGTCCGATCCTACCAAGGTCGTATCCTCGCTAGCTAGCTGACTAACGCCATTATGCTCTAAGCCGAAACGATTTCTAAATCCGCAACCGCCCTCTGCATAAGACTTGCTCATATCATAAAGTATCGGCGTACCAGGGTGTTTTTCGTCCCATGCCGGCCAAGGCTTACCGTAGTATTCGCCTTTTACGTCGCCGCCGATACCCATTAGCGTATCAGGGTCGAAATTTTGCCAGTTAGCCTGATGTCTTCTAAACATCTCGGCCGTTCTACCGGTGTAGCCGATAGATTTACCCATGCGAGCTATCTCGTTTGTAGCGTCGTCAGGCCATACGAAGTCGTCTTTAACTTGTTTTGGCTCGTTATTTACGGTCGCCATCTTCATACCTTTTACGTACTCGTCGTAAAAGCCGAATTTTTTAGCAAATAAGAACATAACCTCGTGGTCGGCTTTACTCTCGTAAAGCGGTTCAACGACTTTTGTTCTCCACTGACCAGAGCGGTTAGTCGAGCTTATATGACCTTCGTTTTCAAACGCAGTAGCCACCGGAAGTACGTAAATTCCGTCTTTTCTATCTGAAAGGATAGCAACCTCGTTTACGAACGGCTCCGCAACTACTAGCATATCTAGCTTATCTACGGCTTGCTGAATTTTTGTAAGGTGAGCCATAGAGGTGATACCGGTTCCTTGAACCCAAAGAACGCGAAGTTTGCCGCTAGTAAAAGTCTTTTCCTCTTTTAGAACGCCTTGCCACCATTTTGATAGCGACCAGCCTTTTTCGTTTCTCCAGTTTCTATCTTCCGGATTTTGCGGATCGTGATAAAAATACTCTTCAAATACGGTATTTTTTACCGGAGCGCCGCCTTGTTTCGGCTCTTTTGTCGAAACCGCAAATCGTTTGATAAACTCGTCGTAATCAACGCCCCAGCCTTTGCAGTAGTATTTCCACGAGGCGTCTCCTAGTCCGTAATACATAGGAAGAGTGTCTGAAAGGTTACCCATATCGGTAGAGCCCTGAACGTTATCGTGACCGCGGATGATGTTACAGCCGCCGCCCGGTTTACCCATATTGCCTAGGATTAGTTGAAGGATAGGTAAAATTCTGGTATTTGACGTTCCTACCGAGTGTTGAGTGATACCTAGAGCCCAGATAACCGTTCCCGGTTTCGTATGCGCCATTATGTTAGCAGCCTCTATGAGTCTATCTACCGGTACGCCCGTAACGTCCGAAGTTAGCTCAGGAGTCCAGTGTTCGGCCTCTTTTCTAACCTCTTCGATACCGTAGGTTCTGTTTTCTAAAAATTCTTTATCTTCCCAGCCGTTTTTAAGGATAATGTGAATAAGTCCGTAAATAAGAGCTACGTCCGTTCCTGAACGCTGACGCAAGTAAAGATCCGCGTGCGCAGCCGTTTTAGTAAAATTCGGATCCGCTACGATTAATTTTGCGTTGTTTCTATCTTTGGCTTGCAACATATGCTTCATGCCGCCGACGGGATTTGCTACAGCCGAATTCGCACCGATACAAAAGATCGCTTTTGAATTTGCCGTCATATCTCCGAAGTGATTCGTCATCGCGCCATAACCCCAAGTATTCGCCACACCGGCGACTGTTGCGCTATGTCAAATGCGTGCTACGTGATCGTTGCTGTTTGTACCCCAAAACGCCGCAAATTTGCGGAAATAATAACTTTGCTCGTTGTTAAATTTGGCCGAACCCAAGAAAACTACGCTATCAGGACCGTCTTCTTTACGGATTTGTAGCATCTTATCGCCGATTTCGTTTACGGCTTGTTCCCAGCTGATGCGTTCCCATTTTCCGTTTACTTTTTTCATCGGAAATTTGATGCGTTGTTTTGATTTCGTAAGGTCGATCTGATCGATTCCCTTAGAGCAGTGCGAACCCTGAGAGATAGGGTGATACATAGCCATATCTTGGCGTACCCATACTCCGTCTTTTACCTCGGCTTCGATACCGCAGCCCGCCGAACAAATAGAACAAATCGTTCTAACCTTTTTTGAACCTTCGTAAGGATTTTTTATCTCCTCGTTGGTTGCCTTTCTAAACGTCTCGTTTTCGCCAAATGCCATCGTGCTACCGGCACCAAGAGCGGCAAGCTTCAAAAACGAGCGTCTTCCTATGCGTGAATCACTCATGGTTTTCTCCCTTAGTAAGCGATCTTATAGTAGTATTCCCACTCTTTGCTTTTTTTGTAAAGCACCTCTTTTTTGCTCGACTTGCCGACAACTACGCCGTTGTCGTCAGGAGCAAGCTCGTCGCTAGTCGGTTTTGCGATAGCTGCAGCGGCCAATACGGTTCCGCCTACCGCGCCGACCTTCAGAGATTTTTTGAGAAAATCTCGTCTTGATCCTTGCATGTTTTCTCCTTATTAATCCCAAATTTGAAATTTTTGAGACGTTTTTAGAAAGATATTGTTCAAATTTTGCATATTTCCTAGGCGTAGTGCGCCTTACAGGCGCGTATTTTAGGGCACTTGCATATTTTAAAATATCACTATGCAAATTTAGCATATTTTGAGAATAAACGAAGTAAAAATATTAGATTAATTATGAAACTTAATAAATAGTTAAGGAAACCTAAAATTTAGCTTAAATTTCAATACTACATATCAAGTTATAAAAGTATATTTTATGAAAATTTAGGGCTTTTGAGCTAAATTTATCAAATTTAGCTCAAATTTGCGCTAGAGATTATTTTTGTAGATCGCTTAAATTTACTATAAAAGGCACGGAGCGAACGCCGGCGGCGGAGTATTTTTGTCTTAAATTATCCATCGCTTTTACGTCCGCGTCGCTAACGGCGCCATCTGCTACCTTATAGTCGTCCGCGAAATATTTTCGTAAAATTTTGATCTTGTCGCTATCGGTTTTCGCGCTTGCTGCGTCTTTATATATCAAAAAGCTCTTTTGCAAAGACGAAACGTCGTGAACAGGAGTTAAGATTAGCTTTACGTTACTTTCTTTTAGCGTCGCTTCGATCTTTTCAAGCTCTAGGCGGCAGTATGGGCACTCAGGATCCGAAAACATCACGATAGTCGGCTTTTTAGAGTCGTTTCCTAGAGTGATGATGTTTTCTTTTTGCTCGCTTTTATATACTTTTGAGATGTTTTTCGCCGCTATTTCCTTTTTTATCTCTTGCATGTAGGCTTTTTGCGCCTTTAAGTCGATGATGTCGGGGAAAAGCAGGTCGCCTTTAGTAAAGATAACCTCGTCTTGGCTGACTTGGCCGTTACTCAAATTTACCACGACCGCTTCGATGCCGTCGGCTATCGGTTTACGCTCGGTTACGTTTACTTTCACGCCCTCGCCGACCATCTGCGAGTAAAAACCGACTACTTGCTCGTTTGACGCCGCAAACATCGCAGAGGCCGCCATTAGCGACAAAACTATTTTTTTCATTTCATTCCTTTTTAAAAATTTGCGCGGATTATATTTGCTTTTTTTAAACAGATAAAAAATCACGCTTTTAAAACTCGGTCCATGCCGTTTTTTACGATATTTGGATCCAGATCGAGCTGCTCGAGGTAGGCGATTATGTATTTTCGGCTCAAATTTAACGCCTCTTTCGCGTTCGTTACGTTTACGAACCCTTGCGCGGCGATGATAGCTTTTAGCTTCGCAAGCGCTTCGTTTAGGGCTTTTGACGTTACGAAAAGATTATGCGCGAGCCTCACCACGCGTCCGATTCCGGTTAGCTTTTTTAGCGCGTTATCGCCGCTAACTCGGTCTATCTCAAGCTCGTCGTAGATGTTATAAGGCGCCAGGGGGGCTAAATTTCCGCTTTGCAAAATCTCGTAAATTTTCTCCTCGAGCCTGATTTTTAGCTTGCTCATATCGACGCCAGTTTTGGTGTAGACGCCCTCGTTTTTGGTTATCGCGCCCGTGCTTTCTAGCTCGTCAAGCGCCTTTTGAGCGATGCTTTCGCTAGCCCATGAGAGCTTTAGGCTGATGCTCGTAGCCGAAAATACCGCAAATTCGTTCTTTTCTATCATAAATTTGACCGCGCTTTTTATCCGATCGACCGCGCTTAGATCGTAGATATTTAGCGCTTTTTCATCGACGAATACGTTTGGCGTTTGTTTTGCTATTGCTACGGCCTCCTCGTGATTTAGCCCGAAGCGCTGATAGGCCGAGATGATGCCAAAGCCGTTTTTATGCGTATCTTTTAGCATCGCAAAGGCGCTTACGAAATCTTTTTTGAGTAGCGCGTTTAAAAACGAAATTTTGCTTGATTTTTTCATCGGTTCGCTCACGGCGTTTAGCACCCTGCCGCCGCCTATGACGCGGCCGTTTGCGATGAGCACGAACGGCTCGTCAAATTTTAAAAACATATCCCTTTCAAATTTAAACGTCGCAAATATCCCGCCATCTTTTTCGCTAAGAACGAGCGCTTTTGCAGGCGCGGCCTTTGCGCCGACGCAAAACGTTACATTCTGCCCGTGCGTTAGCTCGCGAGCAAAAACGATCGCGTCTATCTCGCGAAATCCCCTAAAAAAGCCCTTTTTACTAAGCAATTGGCCCTTTTTTAGATCATTTAGTTCAATACCCGTCAAATTTAGCGCCACGCGGCTGCTAACTCCCGCGCGGTCGACGAATTTATCGTGGCTCTGCACGCTTCGCACCTGAACTTCTTTGCCCGCGTCATAGTTAAACAGCTTCTCGTTTTTGCTCACGGTGCCCTCTATCACGGTGCCCGTGACTACGTTTCCGATACCTTTTAGACTAAAAACGCGGTCGATGTAGTATCTAAAAACGCCCTCTTGCTCGCGGTTAGCCGCCTTTAGCGTGAAAAGATAATTTCGCAGTTCGTCGATACTCGCGCTATCTTTAATGCTAACCGGGAAAATCTCTAAAATTTGCAGATTTTTGTAGTTTTGCGCGGCGGCGTAAATTTCGTTTTTTCGCTGTTCTATTAACTCCGCGCTTGCTAGGTCGCATTTAGTTAGCGCGACGACGAGCGAGCGAACGCCAAGGATATTTAAAACCTCCAAATGCTCCAAAGACTGCGGCATCAGCCCGTCGTTTGCCGCCACGACGAATAGGCACGCGTCAAATCCATACGCGCCGCTGATCATCGTTTTGATCAAATTTTCATGCCCCGGCACGTCGATAAATGCGATATTTTCGCCGTTTTTGCTCAAATTTGAAAAACTAAGATCGATCGTGATCCCGCGCTTTTGCTCCTCCTCTAGCTTGTCGCCCTCAAAGCCGTTTAGTTCCTCTATCAGTGCCGTTTTGCCGTGGTCGATGTGTCCGGCTGTTCCTATTATTAAGCTCATTTTTCATCCGTTTCGTTGATTTTTTCTATCAAATTTTGCACGTCCGCGTCTAGCACGCTGCGAAGATCGAGTAAAAATTTACCCTCCTCGATGCGCCCGATCACGAGATTTTTCCTAAATTTAGCCTCGCTTTCGTTCGCGTTTCCTTTGACGGCCAGCGCGACGCTAGGTATGCGTTTGTTGGGCATCGTGCCGCCGCCCACATAGGTCGTAGTGCGCACGACTTCAAGCGGATTTTTTAGCCGCGAGTTTATGAAATTTGCCGTGTTTTCCAGCTCCTCTACGCTTTTATACAGTTGCTTTATCGTCGTGATAAGCTCAAATTCGCGGTTTGCGTAGGCTTTCGCGCTTTCAGCCAATAGCGAGATGATCACCTTATCTACGCGCAGCATTCTTAGCAGCTGATTTTTCTTTAGTTTTGCGATGAGCTCGCGTTTACCCAGGATTATGCCGCACTGCACGGAGCCAAAGAGCTTATCGCCGCTAAAGCTAACGAGCGAGGCCTCTTTTAGATTTTTTAGATTCGGCTCGTTGCGCTCCAGACCGTAAGGCAGCTCGCCGTAAAATCCGCCGCCAAGATCAAAATAATCGATGAGATTTCGCTCTCTTGCCAGTGCGCTAAGATCTGGCATCGCTACTTCCTCGCTAAAGCCCACGATGTCGAAATTTGAGCGATGCACCTTTAAAATCAGCTTGGAGTTTTCGTTTATCGCTTCCTCGTAGTCGCGCAGATTGGTTTTATTCGTCGTGCCCACTTCGCGCAGGATCGCGCCCGAGTTTGCCATGACTTCCGGCACGCGAAAGCTCCCGCCGATCTCGACTAGCTCGCCTCTGCTAATGATGACTTCGCCGCCTTTTGAAAAGGTGTTTAGCACCAAAAATACGGCGCTTGCGTTGTTATTTACGACGATGGCGTCCTCAAAGCCAAAAAGCTCCGCCAGCAGCCCGCCCACGTAGTCGTAGCGGTTTGAGCGGCCGCCCTTTTCGACGCTGTATTCTAAATTTGAATACCCCGTAATCACGGGCTGGGCTCGGCGTAAAATTTCTGGATCGATCGCGCTACGGCCGAGGTTGGTATGAATGATGACGCCGGTTGCGTTTATCAGGCTACGCAGGCTCAAATTTAACGCCTTTTCGTATCTTGCAAGCGTGTTTTGGACGATGGCGTCAAGCTCGGGGCAGTTCCCGCCGCCTAAAATTTGAGCGCGGAGGCTCTCTAGCTCGCACCTAGCGACTTTGGTTAACAAGCTAATATCAAGCCCGGAAAATCGCTCGTTTTTTATAAATTTATCTATCTGCGGAAGTTTTCGTAGTTCGTTCAAATTTGCTCCTAGTAAATTTGTGTTACCGAGCGCGATTTTAGCATAAATTTGGATAAATCTAATCTTATTAAAAAAAATAAATATAAAAATTCAGAGCCTATTAATGCCTTTAGTATTAAAATGCGCTCAATTTTGATAACGCGTAGCGCGGGGGAGAAAATCATGAAAGAATTCGGTTTTTACAACGATTTTGACGAGAATTTGATGCTAAACGAGCAGATCGAGATAAACGGCGAAGGCGACTATCTCGTATCAAATTCGCCCAAACTAAAATCAAGCGTCGTAGCGCCTGAGATAAATTTTTATCTAAAAAACACCGCGGACTCGGTGCTGGATAAGGCTAAAAACACGCTTTTGCTTTATGAGGCAAGAGCTAGCGCCTTTGACCTAGCGCGCGACATCGACTACGAAAAACCCGTCGGCAAAAACGTCGTTATCGTTAGCAACGGCGGCCGCGAAAATTTGGCGAATTTGCTTAAAGTTAAAGGCTTTAAAGCCATCGAGTTGACGCATTTTGAGATAAAATTTATCTACGGAGCAGCAGGCGAGCTAAGCGTGCTAGTACTGCGCCCGGACGGCGAGTTTGAGGTGGACTGCGACTTTTTCCTCGTAGAAAACGCGCGCGAATACATGCTAAAGCAAAGCGGCTGCTACGAGATCGCGGGTAAAAGCGACGACGAGATCGCCGCGCAGCTAGAGGCGCAAAGCCCGAAATTTAAATTTAAAAGCCACGTCCACTACGACTCCACGATCTGCCAGTACCACGAGCGCAGACACGAGATCTGCGGCAGATGCGTCGAGGCCTGCCCTACGGTAGCGATCCTAAAAGAGGACGAAACCAAGCACCTAGTTTTCTCTCACATCGACTGCGTAAACTGCGGCGGTTGCGTGAGCGTCTGCCCTAGCGGCGCGCTTGACTACTCCGATATGCCAAGAAATTCGTTTGCCCAGATAGCCAAACTATACCGCGGCAAGATCGCGCTAGTCGTGCCTGCAAAGGCGAATTTAGAAAACCTAAGCGTAAATTTACCCGCAAACGTGCTGCCTTTTGCCGTGAACGGCGAGAGATTTTTGAGCGAGACGCATCTGCTCACGCTACTTCAAGAAAGCGGCGCGCAGGTCGTGATCTACGAGCAAAATATCGGCAAAGGCACCAAAGACGCGGTGGATATTTTAAATCAAATTTACGAGCTTAAATTTAACGAAAAAGCCGTCCTAGTCGCAGGGAACGAAGACAAGCTAAAAAGCGCCCTATCTCAGGCTAAATTTATCGAGGGCTCGCAGCACTCCATCGCAGAGTACGCCCTGCCTAAGCGCGAGATTTTCGCCAAACGCCTAGAATGGCTAGTCGGAGATCAAAATTTAGGCTCCGTTAGCACCACCGAGCTCATCAGATACGGCCGCGTCGAGATAAATCAAGACACCTGCACGCTATGCCTAAGCTGCGTGGGAGCGTGCAACGTCGCCGCTCTAGTCGCCGATAAAAAGACAAATTCCATCGTCTTTAACCCGAGCGTCTGCACCGCGTGCGGATACTGCGAGCTTAGCTGCGCGGAAAAAGACACGATATTTTTACGCCCGGGCAAGATCGATCTGGAGCCTAGCTTCTTTACCTTTAGCGAGCTAGCTAGAGACGAGCTTTTCGCCTGTATCGAGTGCGGCAAAGAGTTTGCGACCAAAAAGGCCGTCGAGAAGATCGCCTCGATCATGGCGCCTAAATTTAACGGCGACAAAGCCAAGCTAAAGACGCTTTATTGCTGCTCGGACTGCAAAGCCAAAGTAATGATAAAAGCGCAAATGGATCAAATGAGAGAAGAGGTTTTAAATGGATAATAACTTAACCAAGGCGCGCGCGTATTTTTACGAGTTTTTGGCCTATCCGCTGTTTTTTCACAAGCACGGCGGTAAATTTGACCGCTGGCGCGAGCAGCTAGCCTACCTAGCGACCAGTCCAGTTACGCCTCAGAGCGAGGCTGCGTTTGCAAATTTAGCCAAATTCGACTTTGAGAAATTCGCCAGAGAGCAAAACGACGTGCTTTTTGACTTTTCTTACTCAAACATCCCGCTAAACGCTTCATTTTACGAGGACGGGCGCGACGACGGCGCGGCTAGGCTGCGCGTGATCGAGTGTCTGAAGCTAAGCCCGTACCGCAGAGACAAAGAGGCCTGCAAAGACAGCGAGGACTACGTCGGATTTATATTTTTAGCCACGGCCACCTTTTTGCGCGACGAAGTAGCGGGCGCGGCAAATATCAGCAGCAAGCTATTTACGGACGTTACGAACAAATTTATCGACGAATTTATCAAATTTTTATCCGCTCACAAAAATGCTGACTTTTTCGCCTCTTACGCGATTATCTTGCGCGATTTTATCGATCTTGAGCGCGCGGTGCTAGGCGTGGAGGCTCCTGCGGCGCCGATCGGCGACAGCGCGGCGGTAGCCTCGATGAAAAAAGAGCCGTTTCAAAGCAAGATGCCTACGGCCAAAACCAAACTCCGCTGGGAGGAGTTCTCGCCCGTTATCTCGCAAGAGTTCGACGACTGAGGATTGCGCGCTTAAATTTGCTTGCTAGGCTCGCGCCGGCAGGCAAATTTGCGCTTTAAATTTAGTTAGATAAACCCGTCCGTTTTCGGTATGAATTTATTTTAGCCCTATTTTAACCCGCCCGAATTTACTTCCGCTTTTTCAAATCCCCGCCCCCAAATTCACTCAAATTTAACCGCCCTTTGGCTAAGATTTCGTAAATTTAGTCATAAGCAAAAGGATCGAATTTGCAAAGCTTTTTTAAATTTCTATTCACCCTCGCCGCCTTTGCCGCCGTCCTCTTTTATCTTTCGTTTTTGGGAGTTAAATTTGGATCAAGCTCTATGCCGACGGGTTTTACTATTACTCCGGATACCAAGATAGACCCAAACTCCGAGCTAGCTAAGTACGTAACGCAAGAGGAGATAGAGGCGTTTGGATTTGGAGTTAGAGATATCGTTTGCGACGAGGAGAAAAACACTACGCTCGTGCCTTTAAGGGCCGCTCTTGATAGAAAAGATACGGACTTCGTAGTTAAATTTATAAAAGATAACAACCTAAGCGTAGACGTGAGTATGAGAGATAAAAGAACCCCCTTGATGTACAGCTCTTTTAGAAACGACGTAGATACTTCAAATGCTTTGATAAATTTAGGAGCCGATATAAGGGCTAAAGATAGATTCGGCCTATCTCCTATGGCTTATGCAATTATGTTAAACTCCGTTGATACGGCTAAGATATTACTAGATAAAGGGGTTAAATTTGAAGAGGTGGAGTATGTATCGCCGCATATTTATACAAACAGATTATGATTCTTCCAGGTTTGAATCCATAATCATAAACGGCGAGAATAACATAACAATACGCTACAAATACGATCAGGGGCGTCCAGAGACGGACTTAAATGATCCTCAATGCGTAGAGTCTAGCACTAGATATAAATCGGATCCGTTTTTCTACGTAGTAAATAGAAATCTACCCCAAATGGCAGAGATAATGCTAAGCACGGGGTATAAACCTAAAAAATTTGAAATGGGCATCGGACTGCAAGGCATAAAAGAAGAAGAGAAAAACAGGCCGTTAGAACAAAGCGGCTGGGCATATCTAGGCAACTACGAAAACTACGAGCCCATGCTTGACGTCTTTATAAAATACGATCTCCCTAATGCTCCGACTAAGGAGCAGCTAAAGGAGGCGTATGAGGTGTGCTATGATAAATTAAAATCTTTTACGAAAGAAAAAGAAAAATACATCTATAAAATGAATCAAGGCAGAGACGAAGAGGCTGAAGAAAAGATAAAAAGAA
>NZ_CAUPZM010000004.1:0-113082 GCF_963515975.1 Campylobacter showae | reverse complement strand
GCAGATCCATATATTCTAGTCTTTTAGCTATCTTTTTCTTGTCGCCGTGACAGGACAAACAGCCTTTATCGCCGATAGATTTAAATTTACTAGCGTCGTTTCCTTGTCCTTCGTGACAATCAAGACAGGTAAAGCTTAGCTTTTCGTGATGAGGCTTTAAAGGATGCTTGGCTCGCAGCTCGTCGGTGACGTTAAGATCGACTAAAGACGTTATCTTTGCGCTTGGTGCGCCTGCGCTAAATGCAAAAGAGCATAGTAGCATAGATGCGCACAAGGCGAGAAACGCTTTATGTTTCATGCGAATTCCTTTCGGATGCCTAGTTTACAAATTTAACTGCAAATTCGGCTTTAAATTTAAAAGTACCGCAAGCCGAATTCTTGACTTTAATCTTAAATTTGACCTGCGATACGAATTGGATCGCGAGTAGCGATCTTACTCTTTAATGCGGGGCTCCAACGGGATGGAGCTTGATCGCAAAAGGGAGGCACAGCCCCCCTGCAAGATTAGATATTCTCTCCCGCTATCATTCCAAACACCATGCAATCAAGTATCGCATACGTTCCAAGCCTACTAGCTCCGTGTACGCCGCCGGTGATCTCGCCCGCAGCGTAGAGGCCTGGGATCGGCTCGTGAGTATCAAGAGAGATAACCTGAGCTTTGGTATTTATCTCTAAACCGCCGCAAGTGTGGTGAACTTTCGGCATAGTTCGGCTAGCATAGAACGGCGCTTTGGATACGTCGATGCCGTTTAGTTTAGATACCGGTTTGCCAAATTCGTCTTTGCCTGCTTTCACGCCTTCGTTATACTTAGCAATCGTAGCTTTTAGCTTGTCGGCAGGGATTTTAAAATGTGCCGCAAGCGCGTCGATAGTGTCAAATTTCCAGATAACGCCGATCTCAAGAGGTCTTGACGTATAGATCGGGTTTTGGGCGGCGACGGCTTGAGAGTCGCAGATATTTACCGGATAGTTTTCCTCTTTACCGATGACGGCAAAGCATGCGTCGGCTTTGATTTTACGTCCTGCGTGCTCGTTCATGAAGCGTTCGCCGGTTTTTGGATTAACCGTGATGCCGTAGGTGTTGCAACAGTGGTTGGTGAAGTTTACCGCCGCACCAAAGCCTTTTTCGTCCGGCGAGCAGTAAGGCAAAAACTGAATCCATGAGGTCTGGAGCGTTACGGCACCGATTTTGGTGGCTTGTAGCATCGCGCCCGCAGATGAGCCAGGGTGGTTAGTGCTGTCGATGGTAGGTACGATGCGAGGATCTTGGATCTGGCGGTACCACAAGTCGCGTCCAAAGCCGCCCGCAGCGAGCAATACGCCGCTTTTTGCCTTATACGCTTTCTTTTCGCCCGATTTGTTTTCAAGGTCGTCGCTAAAGAGTTTAGCGTCAAATTTATAATCCTCTCTACCGATAACGCCCACGACGCGGCCGCTGTCGTCTAGTACTAATTCATCAAATTTGGCTCTGGTTTTTATCGTAACGTTTGGATCGTCTTTTAGTTTATTTAGCATAGGTTGGACATAGCCGGATCCTGAGCCGTTTGATGTTTGCAAGCTTCTAGCTACGCTGTGGCCGCTTTCAAAAATAAGCCTTTCAAGGAAGTCCGCGCCGCAGCTAATCAGTAAATTTACAGCGTCGTTGCTGCGGTCAAACATCGTGCCAAGTAGCTCGGTGTGGTTTAGTCCGAGTCCGTCTTTAACGGCATCTGCGATAAAGATCTCTTTGCTGTCTTTGATGCCTTGAGCGACTTGGAATTTATTCATAGGAGCCGCCATGTTTCCGCCGTTGATTACGCTATTACCGCCTGCTCGTCCCATTTTTTCTAGGATTAGCACTTTTTTGCCGCGCTCGCTGGCCTTGATAGCCGCAGCCAAGCCCGCAAAACCTGTTCCTACGATGACGACGTCGTACTCTTCGTCAAATTTGACGTCTTTTTCGTTTGCCGTAGCATTAGCGTTTACGCTGCTAAGAGCTAGCGCGCCAGCTCCTGCCATGCTCATTTTTAAAAAAACTTCTTCTTGAGTTTTGCATTTTGTCTCCTTTTGATTTTTGCTTGTTGGCTCTATTTCGAGCGACGCCGTCTAGAAGCGGTTTTTAGCCGTTTCGTTTTTTTGTAATGATGAAATCATATCACTTTGTAAGCTCAAATACGGTAAATTCTTGGTAACAAACTTAAATTATAAATTTAATTCAAAATTTAAGGCGTTAGAGCGAAGTTATTGCTATAATTGCGCTATGATAAGAATTTTATTAATAGAAGACGACGAACAGCTTGCAAAACTACTAGCTAGGATGCTGGAGCTTGAGAAGATAGAAACGACGATGGCGTTTAATCCTCTTGAAGGGCTAAAAATCCTAGAAAATGGGCTAAAATACGATGCTTTGGTGCTTGATCTGTCTTTGCCGGATATGGATGGATTTGAGGTGTGCGAGCAGGTACGAAAGACGCATCCGACGCTTCCTATTATCATTTCCTCAGCTAGATCTGAAACTTTAGATAAAGTTCAAGGTTTTAAGCTTGGAGCGGATGATTACATAGCTAAGCCCTATGAGCCCGTCGAGCTTGCTTTTAGGATACGAGCGATACTTCGCCGAGGCTTGCAAGATCAGCCAAGCGGCAAAATTTTTACTTTGGATAAAGATAAACACGTACTTAAAAAAGATGGCGTAGAGGTAAATTTAGCTCGCGCAGAGTACGATATATTCGCATTTTTGTTTGAACGAGAGGGGTTTGTAATCTCGCGCGAGGATCTGCTTTTAAACATCGACTCCGTCAAATTTCAAAGCGGGATAAAAAGTATCGACGTCATAGTCGGACGTATTAGGCAAAAGATCGGTGATGATCCGAAAAATCCGCGCTTCATCCACTCTGTGCGCGGCGTGGGGTATAAATTTATCAATGCCTAAGCTCTCTATCGTAAATTTAATATCGTTCTTGTTTGCCGTTACGATGCTAGTTATCAACGTAACTTTTTTTGCCGAGCATAAGCGCACTCTTGAAGAGCTTGAGTATTCGGTGTTTCAGAGATTTATGTTGGGTATGCACATCAGGGCCGAGGGCGGCGAGCACATCGTGGAGTCGCTAAAAGAGATAAATTTAAAATATGCCGACGAGTCAAACGACGAGATAAGAAAAGGCGGCGTAAAAATACTGCAAGATACGTATTGCGACATGATCGAGTACAACCAGAAGCTGTACTACGTACCTAGAGATATCAATTCGTCTCATAGATCAATCTTAAATTTGATGTTTAAAGCCGGCATAGAAACGGACGACTACGGCGAGATAATGCCGGCAAACAATATCGCCGCGCTAGAAAATACAAAAGAGCTCTCGATGGCTAGATTTTGGACGGTAGCGGGCACGATAAATGCCGTGACGATCGGCTTTTTTATCGTGCTAATGAAAAAACTCTTGGGTCTAAGAAATCTAAAAAAACAAATCAGAGCCGTGGGCGCCGGCTCGCGAAAAAGCATCGACGTGAGCGGTCGCGACGAGCTTGGCGAGATAGCGCAGGAATTTAACCTCACGATGCAAAAGATAAACAATATAAAAGAGGCCAGAGAGCTGTTTTTGCGCAATATTCTGCACGAGCTTCGAACGCCGGTAATGAAGGGCAAGATAATATCCGGCATCATAAAGGATGAGGAATTTAAGGACGATCTAAAGCAAATTTTCACGCGTCAAGAACTTGTTCTGAGCGAAATCGTCAAGCTTGAAAAATTTAGCTCCGATGAGTGGCGACTAAACAAAAACGAATACCGCCTCATAGACGTCGCCGACCATGCGATGGATCTACTTTTTGCGCAGGACAAAGAGCGCGTCAAAGTAGATACGGCTGGACGGACGCCGATATTAAGCGTAGACTTTGAGCTATTTGCCACGGCGATAAAAAATCTGCTCGATAACGCGCTAAAATACTCAAAAGACGCGGTTTTACTGCAAATACGCCAGGATCGCTTCGTAGTGGCTAGCAGCGGCGAGAGGATCGAGGAGGAGAGGCTAAATTTTACCAAAGCCTTTAACCGCAAAACCCAACTGGCAAACTCGGGGCTAGGCCTTGGGCTCTACATCGCAAATCAAATTTTCGTCCGCCACGGCTGCGAGATGAGATACGAGTACTCTGACGGCAAAAACCGATTTTTAGTCTATTTCGGTAATGCTTGGAGGGGATAAATTTGACGAGGCCGAGCCTAATTTAGTATTTTTACGGTTTTGCGTCAAATTTTGTAACCTTTGGCATACTTTAGTAAAATTTGACTGTTTTGCTAAATTTAAATTTACTCTATGATTTTTTATGATTTTACTTTTTGGTTTTATTTTCTGATGACATAAAGAAATTTTTATAGGTTTATTTAGTGAAAGCATCTCAAACTAAATTTAGAAATTAAAACAAATTATTGCGAGGTTTATATCTAGCGACATATAGTTTCGTGAAAAAGAGCGGCACATTGTAAAATTTAACGTTAGAAAAGGCAGGTTTGGTCAAATTTGCCGCTAAAATAAATTTTTATCGTCGATAAAAGCCAGATAAGTTTATGGTCTAAAAAGCGCGACAAATCAAGATAAATTTAACGGTTAGGCAAAATTTGCAGGAAAAAGAGCGGCAAATTTGATAGGTTTGCCGCCTAAAAATTAAATTTAGCCTAGTCTTTTGTTTAAAATTTGAGAAAATCCCCATAGGTGTCTAGCCCGTGCGAGTTCGGTTTTTTCGAGTTTTGCTACCATCATCTCTTCGTTTTTACCTAGGCGCGAAACTACTTCGCCAAAGGGGCTAATGAGCATCGAATCGCCGTAAAAGCTCCACTGCTCGCCGCTAGCGGCCTTGTGGTTGCCGACTCGGTTTACGCGTAAAACATAGACGTTGTTTGTAAAGGCGCGGGTTTTTAGCAGCTCCTCCCAGCGCGACTCGCTAAAAAACGTGCATGCAGTGGGGACCACGACGGCATCGACTTTCTTGCGCGCCATATACGCCCACGCCGCGTCAAAATGCGCCTCAAAACCAAACATCACGCCGATTTTAAATTTTTCGTAGCTAAAGACGGGCAAATTTAGCTCGCCTTCGTCTTTGTTGGTAAAAAATTTCGCCTCGTTCCAGTGCGGGTAGGGCATCAATATCTGCTGCTCGTAAAAGCGCGAGGATGCGGGGCTAAATCTCGCCGCAACCTTGACGAAGCCTTTGCCTTTGGGTAGCACTAGCGGGGCCAGGATTTCTAGATTGTATTTTTGCGCCATCGCGGCAAGCGCGTGCTTTTTGCGCTCGCTTTGTTCTTTGATGAGGCTTTTTGGCATGAGCTCTAGCTCTTTAAAAAAGCTGTTTAGCACGTACTCTCCGAGCACCACGAGCCTAGCGCCTTCGCCCGCGCAAATCCTAAAATAATAATCTAGCCGCGACTCGCTCATGGGCTGGGTCGGCAGCTGTAAGGCGCAAACGGCTGTGGTCGCGTTATTCATCGTCTGCGTCCTTTACGACTAGCTTTGCGTTTTGCAGGATTTTATCTGCCTCCTCGAGCAGTTTTTTGCCCTCTTTGTGCAGCTTAACGCTTTGCTCTAGGCTTAAATTTTCGTCGCCGAGCTGTTTTAAAATTTCATTTGCTTTGGCGAGTTTGCTTTCAAAATCCTCGCTTAAATTTTCACTCATCTAAAACCTTTTTTATGATTTTTTCAAATTTATCTACTTCGACCAAAAACGCATCGTGGCCGTAGTCGCTGTCTATCTCGTGATAATCGCACTCCTTGCCGATACCCTTCAGCGTCTCGTACATCTGCCGCATGCAGCTTGGCGGAAATAGCATATCGCCGCTAAATGCTATGAGTGTAACCTTGGCGCAAATAGGCAAAAGAGCGTGCGCGAGGTCGTCGTAGTGGCGCGTGCAGTCAAAGATATTCATCATCTTTACGATGTAAAGGTAGCTCAGCGGGTCAAAGCGCTTAGGAAAGCCGTGGCCGTTGTACTCCATATAGCGATCGACCTGAAACCGCCCCGTAAGCTCGTAAAGGCCGTCGGTCTCAACGTAGTTGCGGCCGAATTTGGAGTCCATGGAGCTTGGCGAAAGAAAGCTAATGTGCCCCGCCATGCGTCCTAGCGCCATGCCTGTTAGCCCCTGGGCGGCGATGTCGTTTTCGTCGTACTGCCCGTCTTTGAAGCCCGGATCGCGCAGGATGCCCTCGATCGCGATTTTGTTAAACGCGATCGCCCAGGCCTTGCATTGATAGGTGCTGGCTAGGATGATGACGTTTCTAGCAAAATTTGGAAACTCGATCGCAAAGCAAAGTGCTTGCATGCCCCCTAGGCTACCGCCCACGACCGCATGTGCTCGCTCGATGCCTAAGTGCTCAAAAAGCCTCATCTGCGCCTTTACGACGTCGCTGATGGTTAGCACCGGAAAGTGCAAACGATACTGCTTGCCCGTGCTTTTTTCGATACTGAGCGGATTTGTCGAACCGAAATTTGAACCGAGGATATTTACGCAGATGACGAAAAATTTGCTCGTATCTATGCCCTTGCTATCGCCCACTAGCGCGTCCCACCAGCCGAATTTCTGCTCGTTTTCGTATCTGCCCGCGGCGTGGTGACTGCCCGTTAGCGCGTGACAGACGACTATGACGTTGCTTTTATCCTCGTTTAGCTTTCCGTATGTTTCGTAAGCGAGCTCAAATTCGGGTAAAATTCGGCCGCTCTCCAGATAGAGCGGCTCATTAAATTTTACTTTGCCGGTTTTTAAATTTAGCACTAATTGACTTTGTAGTTAGGGGCTTCTTGCGTTATGACGACGTCGTGGACGTGGCTCTCTTTTAGGCCTGCGCTCGTGATCTCGACGAACTGGGCTTTTTCCTGAAGCGTTTTGATATCTTTTGAGCCCATATAGCCCATCGCGCTTCGTAGGCCGCCAACTAGCTGATGCACGACCTCTTTTATACTGCCCGCAAACGGCACGCGGCCCTCGATACCCTCAGGCACGAGCTTATCTTGCGCGGTGCCTTCTTGGAAATATCTATCGCTGCTGCCTTTCGTCATCGCGCCGATACTTCCCATGCCGCGGTAGACTTTGTACTGGCGTCCTTGGAATGTTATCACCTCGCCCGGAGTCTCCTCGCAGCCAGCTAACAAGCTACCCGCCATCACGCAGCTAGCGCCTGCGGCTAGGGCTTTGGCTACGTCGCCCGAGTACTTTAGTCCGCCGTCTGCGATGACGGGGATGCCGTATTTCGCAGCCTCGGCCGAGCAGCTATCGACGGCGAAAATTTGAGGTACGCCAACGCCCGCTACCACGCGAGTGGTGCAGATGGAGCCCGGTCCTATGCCTACCTTGATACCGTCGGCGCCTGCTTCCGCTAGGTCTTTGACGGCGGCCGGGTTTGCGATATTTCCAGCCACGACGTCCACTTTTAGCTCGGCTTTGACTTGTCTTAGCGTATCTAGTACGCCTTTTGAGTGGCCGTGGGCGGAGTCGATGACGATGACGTCTACGCCGGCTTCCGCTAGGGCTTTTGCTCTATCCATTTGCCCGACACCGATAGCTGCTGCTACGCGAAGTCTGCCGTATGCGTCTTTATTTGCGTTTGGATACTCTTTGCGTTTTTTTAGATCTTTTATGGTTATGAGGCCTTCTAGGTGGCCGTCTTTATCGACTATAGGTAGCTTTTCTACGCGGTTTTGAGAGAAAATCTTCTCCGCGTCGTCTAGCGTGCAGCCCTTTGGAGCCGTGATTAGCGGGGCTTTGGTCATCCTGTCTTTTACGAGGACGCTTCTGTCGTTTTCAAATCTCAAATCGCGGTTGGTTAGGATTCCTATTAGTTTATTTTCCTCATCCACGACGGGAACGCCTGAGATGTGTAGATCCGCCATCATATCAAGCGCGGAGCCTATGCTGGCGTTTGGCGAGATGGAGATAGGATCGATGATTACGCCGCTTTCGCTTTTTTTCACGCGGCGGACCTCTTTGACCTGGCTTTGTATGTCCATATTTTTATGTATGACGCCGATACCGCCCAGACGCGCCATCATGATCGCCGCGCGGTGCTCAGTGACGGTATCCATCGCAGCCGATACGATCGGGATGTTTAGCTCCACATTTCTGCTAAAGCGCGTTTTTATATCGACTTGTTTAGGCAAAATTTCGGAGTACTGCGGGACGAGCAAAACGTCGTCAAAGGTGAGAGCCTTCGTAACTATCTTCATGCGTTTATCCTTTTATAGAGTTTTCTAAACTAAGCGCGCCTTCTAGCAGCGTTTTTTCGTCCCACGCCTTTGCGATGAGCTGAGCCGAGACGTTTAGGCCGTCAGCGTCCTTGGCTACCGGAACCGAGATGGCGGGTAGGCCGGCTAAATTTACGCTGATCGTATAGATGTCTGATAGATAGGAGTCTAGCGGTTTTTTTAGCTCGCCGAATTTATACGCCGTGCTAGGGGCGACCGGCATCAAGATAAGGTCGCATTCGCTCAAAATTCGCTCATATTTGGCTTTAGTATGAGCGCGAGCTTTTTGCGCTTTGATATAGTATGCGTCGTAGTAGCCGCTGCTAAGTACGAAAGTACCGAGTAAAATTCGCTTTTTTACCTCTTCGCCAAATCCCTCCGAGCGCGAGTTAATGTAGAGCTCTTTTAAATTTTTAGCCTCGGCTCTGCGTCCGTATCTTATACCGTCGAAGCGGCTGAGATTTGCGCTGGCTTCGGCCGTGGCGATGATGTAGTAGGTAGCGATGTCGCATTTTGAGTTTTCTAAATTTTTATAGATTATTTTGTGGCCTGCGGCTTTTAAAATTTCGACCGCTTTTAAAAGCGCTTTTTTGGTCTCTTCCGAGGCTTCGTTTATGTAGTTTTCGATGACGCAGATCGTGAGTTTCTTGTCAGCGTTTAGCTTGTCTGCTACGCTTTCAAATTTTATATCCGCGCTCGTGCTATCCTTGTCGTCGTGTCCTGCGATGATATCGTATAGGATTGCGGCGTCCTCGACGTTTTGCGTTATCGGGCCGATCTGATCTAGCGAGCTAGAGTATGAACCTAGACCATAGCGGCTCACGCGTCCGTAGGTCGGCTTTAGTCCCACGCAGCCGCAAAATGCCGCAGGCTGGCGTATCGAGCCGCCCGTATCGCTTCCTAGAGCAGCCACGGCTAGTCCCGCACCCACTGCGGCAGCTGAACCGCCCGAGCTACCGCCCGCCACTCGCTCGCGGTTTAGCGGATTTAGCGTTTTGCCGTAGTAGCTATTTTCGGTCGTATTTCCCATGGCGAATTCGTCCATATTCGTACGGCCAAACGGCGCCAAGCCCGCTGCTAGCAGCTTTTCTATAACCGTCGCGTTATATGGCGCGATGTAGCCTTGTAAAATTTTAGACGCGCTTGTTACGCTCCAGCCTTTTACTTGGATGTTGTCTTTGATAGCGATCGGCACGCCCGCGCCCAGTTTATCAAGCGGCAAATCTGCCAACTGCTCGACGTAAGCGCCAAGCTCCCTATCCGCGAAAATTTTCTTTTCTAGCTCGTTTCTAAGCTCGGCTATTTCGCCGGTGCTTAGCTTTAGAGCTTGCTTTAAAGTTATCATTTTTTATCCTTAAATTTATTTACCGCTACGATGCCCGCGGCTGTGACTGCGAGGATGGCCGCGATAGTTGCCGCGACGAACCAAGCGGAGATGGGCTCAGACATTTTTTAGTACCTTTTCGCATCTCGGGCAGGTTTCGCCGTCGTGCTTAGCGGTAAATTTCCAACATCTCGGGCATTTGTGTCGCGTCGATAAAACGAGTTTAAATTTATCGTTTCCGACGTCAAATTCGGCTAGGCTGCCGCTGCCGTCTAGGCTTTGGACGTCGCTAACCATATACCAGTCGCTGATCTCGTTTATATCTTCGCTTAGGATCAAATTTGAGCTGGTTTGCAGTACGAGCTCTAAGGTCGATTTTATCTTTTTATCTTTTTTGAGTACGTCGATTAGCTCGAAAAACTTCTCGCGGCTAGCCACTAGCAGCTCGTCGTCTACGTTAAACTCGAAATCTAGCGGCGCGTACTCTAGATCAAAGGCGTCGGTTGCACCGTTTTTGATGATCTTAGGCGCATAGTCCATCGCCTCGTCCACGGTATATGTGAGCGTCGGAGCGATGAGCGGTAGTAGCGCTCTTGTGATTAACGCCATCGCGCTTTGAGCCGAGCGGCGCGTATCGCTGTCCTTGGCATCGCAGTATAGGCGGTCTTTACAGATATCAAGGTAAATGCCGCTTAAATCAGCGCTTAAGAAATTCATCAGCAGGCTAAAACCCTTTGAAAAGTCGTAATTTCTAAACGACGCTTCGGCCTCGTCGAATGCTTTTTTCGCGCGGCTTAGTATCCAGCGATCTAGGATGTTGAAATTTGATGTTTCGATATCTTCTAGATCGTTTACGTTGGCTAGTAGAAATCTTATCGTATTGCGTATTTTTCGGTATTGTTCGCTTACTTGTTTTAGGATGTTTTCGCTAATTTTTAGGTCGCTGGAGTAGTCGCTAAGCGCAACCCAAAGGCGTAAAATTTCCACGCCGTAGGTTTTAGCGACGTCCGCCGGAGCTACGACGTTGCCCTTGCTTTTACTCATCTTTTGGCCGTTTTCATCGACGGTAAATCCGTGCGTGAGCACGCTTCTATACGGCGCTCGTCCTTGTGCGGCGCAGCTTAGCAGTAGCGAGCTTTGGAACCAGCCTCTGTGCTGATCGCTGCCCTCTAGGTACATATCCGCAGGATAGCTGCCCGCATCGTAGTCGCCGCTTTTTAGCACCGCAGCCCACGTCGAGCCACTATCAAACCAGACGTCGAGGATGTCCATCACTTTTTCCAAATTTTGCGGATCGTATTTGCAGTTTGCTGGCAGGAGATCCTTTATCTCACTATCCCACCACGCGTCCGCGCCTTTTTGCTCGAATATCGCCGCGACGTTATCTAAAATTTCATCGTCAAATATCGGCTCTTTTGTATCCTTGCGTCTAAAAAACGCTATCGGCACGCCCCAGTCGCGTTGGCGAGAGATACACCAGTCTGGACGATTTTCTATCATCGAGCCTATCCTTTTTACGCCGCTTGCAGGGTAAAATTTGACGTTTTCAAGCTCTTTTAGCGCGACTTCTCGTAGCGTTTTGCCCTCGATTTTCGGCTCGTCCATAGCGATAAACCACTGCTTTGTCGCGCGGTAGATGACCGGCTTATGCGTCCTCCAGCAAAACGGATACGAGTGGACGAATTTACTAACTTTTAGCAAATTTGAGCCTAGAAGCTCTAAAATTTTCTCGTTGGCTTTAAAGATATGCATGCCGATTAGCTCGTCTACTACGTCCTCGGGGAATAACTTTTTCGCCTTTAGCGTCTCGTCGTATAATCCGCCTTCATCAACCGGCATGATGACTTCGATGCCGTATTTTAGGCTCACGTGGTAGTCGTCTTCGCCGTGCCCCGGGGCAGTGTGAACTAGACCCGTACCGCCGTCCATCGTGACGTGATCGCCTAGGATAAATAGCGATTTTCTACCGTTTAGCGGATTTACCGCGTGCAGGTTTTCTAGCTCTGCCGAGGCAAATTCTTTTAAAATTTCGCCCTTAGTTAGCCCTTCTTTTTCCAGCTCGCCAAGCATCTCTTTGGCAAATATCAAATTTTCAGCCGTTAAAACGTAAATTTCGCTCGGACTTAGCGAGATGGCTTGGTTTGCCGGCAGCGTCCAAGGTGTGGTCGTCCAGATGACCGCTCGAGCGTCTTTTGCGCCGATTTTTGCGGCGGCTTCCTCGCCTAGCTTAAAGGCTACGTAGATGCTGTAGTCTTCTTTGTCTTCGTACTCGACCTCGGCTTCGGCTAGAGCGCTTCTAGCCGCCCAGCTCCAGTACACCGGCTTGCTTCGCTCGATCAAAAGCCCGCGTTTGGCGACTTTGCAAAGCGTTTTGTAAATTTCTGCTTCAAATTTAAATTTCATCGTCAGATACGGGTCGTCCCAGTCGCTAGCGACGCCTAGCTGTTTAAAGCTCTCCTTTTGTACCTCGATAAACTCTCTGGCGTGCTCGCGGCAAAGCTCGCGAATTTGCGTTTTGCTGAGGCTTTTTTTCTTATCGCCCAGTTTTACCTCGACTTGCTGCTCGATCGGTAGTCCGTGGCAGTCCCAGCCAGGTGTAAATCTCACGTTTTCGCCGAAGAAATAGTGCGTTTTTAAGATGATGTCTTTTAGGGTTTTGTTTAGCGCGTGTCCGATGTGGATGTTGCCGTTAGCGTAGGGAGGGCCGTCGTGCAGAGTGAAGCTTTTGGCGGCTTTTTGCCTTTTGGCTTTCATTTTTTCGTAGATTTTTCTATCGTCAAACCACGATTTTAAGCGTTTGGGTTCGTTTTCCGGCAGGTTGCCGCGCATGGGAAATTCGGTGTTTGGAAGCAATAATGTATCTTTGTAATCCATAGGTTCGCCTTGAAGTAAAAAATTGGTAGATTTTATCCAAACGGCGATTAAATGCTACTGAAAAAACGCTATTTTAAGCTAAATTTATGTAAGATGTTTTCGGCTTTTAAAGGAGAAAACAGTGAAAAACGCACTACTGATCATCGGCGAAGATATCGGCGTAAACGCGCCTTTTTTAGATTATATTTTTTGCGCTTACAAGCGGCATTTCGGCGAGCTGGGCGAGTTTAGGTTCGTTAGCAAAAGCGACAAGGAGTTGCCGTTTATCATCGAGCATCTTTGCGCGCGTTCGGACAGCCTTTGTATCTACGCGTCGAGTCAAAACTGCTCCGTCGCGGCTAAAATTTTAGCTACGTTAAGCGGCGATATTTTAGAGCTAAAATCCCCGCAAATGCTAGCTCCGAGTAGGGCTGAAAAATTTAGCGACTACGGCTTTTTAATCAAACTAAATCAAACTTACGTAAATTTACTAAAGGCCGACGCGAACCAAAAACTGCCTGCCATAGATATCAAAACGCAGCGAGATTTCGGCTACTTTCATCTGGTCGATATCGACGAGGAGAGTGCGAAAATCCTGCTCGAACCGCTAGCAAAAACTTACGAAGTGCAGATTTATTCGTCCCAAATTTTGTCGAATTTGGCGCTAATCAGAGTGGAAGCGAACAAATTCGGCCAAACTAGCGGCTTTATAAATGGCGCGAAAAATCTATTTTCGGGCAAATTTTTTGAGGGCGAGGATGTTTTCCGTCACGTTGCTAGCACTCTTATGGCAAGCGGACTCAAGCTTACCTTTGCCGAGTCTTGCACGGCGGGGCTTGCCGCGGCAAAATTCGGAGCTTTTGCGGGAGTTTCGGCGGCGTTTAACGGCTCGCTAGTGACCTACGCAAATAAGATGAAACGCGACTGGCTGGGCGTTAGCGATGAGATTTTACAAACCTACGGCGCGGTGAGCGAGCAGTGCGTGATGGCGATGCTAAAAGGCGCGCTAAAGGCGAGCGAATCGGACTTTTCGCTAGCTATCAGTGGTATCGCTGGACCTGACGGCGGTAGCGAGGCGAAGCCGGTGGGGACGGTGTTTGTGGGGGCTTATGCAAAAGACGGCGAGTGCATCATCGAGAGGCTAAATTTAAACGGAGATCGCAACTACATAAGAGAGCAAAGCGCGCTGGCGGCGTATGTTTGCTTGCTGAAGCTAAAGCCGAGACTATTTTTGGCGTAAATTTTGGTCAAATTTGGTGAAATTTACGCTCGCTAAAATTTAAAGCGATACGCTTTTGTTGTATTAAATTTTGCAAAAAACGGTGACAGTTTTTGCGTTAAGTACGGCGGCAAATTTAAAATTTACCGTCGCTCTACGCGCGAGTAGAGCACGAAACAGCTCCGTCAAGCTTAAAATTTAGCGCAAATTTAAGCCTGACGGACGAAATTTATAAAGTAAAACTGCGGATTATTTTTGATACGGCACGGTTTCGTAGCCTTGATTTATGAGGCTACCCATGCCGCCGTCAAGATTTATTATATTTAGCTCCGGCGAATCTATCATCATCGCCGCCGCAGCGCTTCTGCGTCCGCTTCTGCATATGAGCGCGACCGGTTTTTTTAGATCGACATTGGCTTTAAGCTCGTTCAAAAATCCCTCTTTATCGGTTGCGTTAAAAGTGATAGTCTTTGCGCCCTTTATCACGCCCGTTTCCATCCATTCAGCAGGCGTCCTGATATCTACGATCTGCTCGTAGTTTTTGATCGCCTCTGGGCTAACTTGAACCGTAGAAATTTCTGCAAAAGCCATCGCCGCCGCCGCTCCTAAAAGTAAAATTTTTCTCATTTTCTCTCCTTAAATTTGACGGCGTGAATATTAGCTCTAAAATTTAAATAAATTATTACAAAAAAGCTACTATTTTATTTTTCGATTTTTAATTAGCCTACTTTCTTTGCGATTTTCGACGTAATCCACCCTCGACCAGGCAAGCACGTAGATAAACCCTAACGCCAGGTAGATGCCAAGCACCGCAAGCTCGATAGGGTAGGGGTCGCGCAGGGCTTTGGTCAGTAAAAGCTTGAGCGCCGCAGCGATAAAAGTGCCGATCACGCAAAGTACGGCATAGCCTGAAAATAGGGCGTTTTGCGTTACGGCGCCAAGTTTTAAATTTATCTTTATCCAAAGCAAAAACGCAAGCACCGCCGTGGCGCAAATGACGAAAAATAGGACCTTGTGCGTGCTGGCGGGAGCGTAGTTTGTGCTAAAGCTTAGCAAAATCATCGCGCTGCTGACTGCGATAAAAATGCGGTAAAGCTTAAACACGCCTCCGCCTGCGAGTTTGTTTACCTTTGATATCGCGCCGTAAAGGCAGATAACGGAGACGAACAACATCGCTACGCGCGCGCTCGTTGCGATATCAAAGAGGCTTTTAGGTAAAACCATCTCTTGCGAGAGCAAATTTAAAACAACCAAAATCCCAGATGCCATACCTAGCGCTCTTGCCGTACTTATGCGCCTTATGAAGTTTTCTTGCACGTTTTGTCTTTTATTAATCTAATAAAAATTTTACACAAACAAGCTTAAAATTTTTATTAAATTTAACCAAAGTAGGCAGGCGTATAATCGCGATCTAAAATACAAAAAGCAAAGTTGCGAGCCATCAAAAGAGATCGTTTGTGTCAAATTTGAGCGCGTAAAATGAAAAGCCGCGAGCGTAAAATATAATTTAGCGCCGTGTAAATTTAGGTGGCTTACGTGGAATTTAATAAATGCCGCAAATCACGCAAACCTCGTAAACAGCGACATAAATTTAAAATCGGCAAATTTTACTCCGTGTAAATTTCAAAAATACATAAAATTTTACGCACAGTTTTACGTACAGTGCAAATTTGCCGATTAAAAGCCCCAAAACTACTTCACCTGTGCGCTGAAAATTTGCGTGATGCTGCTTATTTGCTCGCCCGCAACGTCAAATTTCGCCGTTTTCATCCGCACGCGGTAGAGCGCGTTTAAATTCTCCTCGTTTAAAACCTCGGCGCTGCTCCCGTAAACGTAGCTAAGATCGTCTTTTAAAATGAGCGTGCGGTCCGCCGCCGCAAGGGCGTGGTTTGGCTGATGCGTGGTAAAAACGATGCTTGCATTGCTTTTTTGCTTCAAATTTACGATGAGGCTTAGCACGCGGTCTTGGTTTTTGATATCAAGCGCGCTAGCTGGCTCGTCCAAAAACAGAATTTCGCTCCTGCTCGCGATCGCCCTGGCAAAGAGCACGAGCTGCTTTTGACCGCCTGAAAGCGAGTTAAAACGCTTGTTTTTCAGGTGCGAAATTTCAAGGCTCTCAAGCGCGTCCAGGCAGATCTGCACGTCGCGTTTGCTAGGTTTTGAAAATAGCGAAATATCGCGCACGCGCCCCATCGCCACGATGTCTTGCACGCTGTAATCAAACGCCACGCTAAAGCTTTGCGGCAAAAAGCCGAATTTTGCCTCGGTAGAAAACTGCCCCTCTTTGAGGCCCAAAATCCCCATCATGCACGACATCAGCGTGCTTTTGCCCTGACCGTTTAGCCCTAGGATCGCTAAAATTTGACCGCGCTCGATCTCAAAACTTAAATTTCTAAAAAGAAATTTGCCCTCTTCGTAGAAAAATCCCGCGTCCTTGATCGCGAGCAAACTACCTTCTGTTCGCATCGGCGCTCCTTTTTAAGAGGATGGCGAATATCGGGCTGCCGATGAGCGCGGAGATAATGCTAAGCGGCACTTCGCTAGAGCTGATCGAGCGCGATACGTCGTCGATAGCGAGCATAAAAACGGCTCCCGCTACGAAGCAAGCGGGCATCGAGCGCAAGTGGTCGCTGCCAAATATCATCCTAGCGACGTGCGGCACCACCAGTCCGATCCAGCCGATGTTTCCGCTGACGCTGACCTGAGCGGCGACTAGCAGCGTGCAGATGACGAGGATGACCGAGCGCAGCCGCACGATGTTTACGCCGAGAACCTTTAGATCGCCGTCTTCGAGGCTGAGTAGGTTAAATCGCCACCGCATCGCGATGAGTGCTGCGACGCAGGGCGCCGAAACGGCGGTGAGCATGACGAGCTTGTCATAGTCTGCGCGCACGAAGCTACCCAGCAGCCAGTAGATGATGTTTGGTAGCACGTCTTCGTTGTCGGCTAGATACTGCACGAGGCTCGTTAGCGCAGCAAACACGCCGTTTATGACGATGCCTGCTAGGATGAGTGAAAATACGTCGCTGCGCGAGACGAATTTGGCGATAAAATAGAGCATAAAAAGCGCCGCGAGCCCGAAAAAGAAGGCAAAGCCTACGATAAAATAGGAGCCAAAGCCAAGCAGTATGCAAAGCGCGCCGCCAAATGCCGCCGCAGTGCTCACGCCCACGATGTGCGGGCCTACGAGCGGGTTTTTAAACACCGCCTGAAGCGCGAGGCCGCTAAGTGCCAAGATCCCGCCGCAAAGGCTTGAAAGCAGGGCGCGCGGGATGCGGATATCAAGCACCACGCTTTTTGCCGTTTCATCGGCGGAGGAGCCGAGTAAAATTTTACCCGTCTCCTCTAGGCTCACGGGATACTGCCCGATGCCCAGCGATACCGCAAATAGCAGAATCCAGAGCAGCAGCAGGGCGGAAAATTTCATTTATAGCTCGTGCGGTAGAATTTTTGATAAAATTCCTCTACTTTTTTGTCAAACTCCGCCTCGTCAAAGTGCGTTGGATAGAGCTTCATCGCTAGCCACCACTCGCCAAGCGCCATGGCTTCGGCCGTCGGATAGCCCCATGCTTTGGCGTATTCGGGCATCATATAAATTTTATCCTCTTTGACCGCGCTTAAATTTGCAAGCTGCGGGTTTGATTTAAGCTCGGCGGGCACCTGCGGGTAGCGATCCTGCACGAAGATCATCTGCGGCGCCCACGCTAAAACTTGCTCGGCAGATACCTGCTTGTAGCCCTTGATACTCTGCGCCGCGACGTTTTGCGCGCCTGCTCGCATAAACATTATGCCCGTGTATTTGCCGCTTCCGTAGGTCGTGAGATCGGGATTTGCCATATAAATTTTAGGTCTTTTATCTACGATAAAACCGCCAAATTTAGCCTTTAGCTGCTCTTGCGAGGTTTTAACGAAGCTTATGAGCTCGGCGGCCTCTTTCTCGCGGTTTGCGACCTTGCCAAGAAGCTCGATCCCGTCGTAAAAGCCCTCGGTGTAGGCAGCTTCGTCGTCTTTGAAGGTTGGATTTAGCTTGCCCTTATCGGCGGCGTCGCTGCGCTGAAAGCTAACGGCTACGACTGGGATTTTGAGCTCCGTCATTTTGTCGATGTATTCTTGCGGGATGTAGTTCGTGACGATCACGACGTCAGGCTTTAGCTTAAGCACCGCCTCATAGTTGATGACCTTTAGATCGCCAGGCGTCGGCATATCTTTTAGGCTCGGCGCTAGGCGGACGTAGTTTTTACCGAGCGACTTCTCCCACGACTCCTGCACGCCGACGACCTTATCCAGCGCGTTTAGCTCATTTAGCGCGTTTAGGCTTTGGTGCTGAAGTACGACTATGCGCTTAACCTGATCAGGCAGCGTGACGTCGCGGCCTAGCTGATCGGTTACGACGCGATCGGCAAAAAGCGAACTAGCGCACAGCGCAAGAGCTAACGCGAAAGAGTGAAATTTGCTCATGTTTTTTCCTTAAGTTTTAAAATTATATTTATTTATAGGCTTAAAATAAGCATTTTTAGCTCATAAATAAATAATAGTATATTACAAAAACAGCGATGAATTTATCATAAAATTTGAGAGGCGACACTAGTGCCGTTTTCGATAAAATTTAGCAAAAACGGCTAGTGTGGCGGCTGTGATAAAATTTGAAATTTTTAAATTTTAGGACTGCACTAGAGCGATATTTTTGACCCTGGCCCAAGCCGCTAGTTCGCAAAGCGGGATCAAGAGTGCTACCGTAAGCAGCGTATATGGAGATGCTAAACCGTTAAGGGACGAAAAATCGATAAACTGAAGCGCTGTGCACATAAAGGCTAAACCTGAGTAGATGTAGAAAGCGCTGTTCTGCGTATCTTTGCCGATCAGATAGTACGCAACGCCGAGCATAAGCCAAAAGTAGATAGTAAGAATGGAGTCTACGGTGAGAAATATCGTAAGGAGCGTGCCTTGCGTATTTAAAAAATTATTTGCGACTGCTCCTATTATAGAATAAGCATTGTCGACAAAAGAGCCCCCAATCTGCGCCGCGGCATAATCTACCGCGCCAAATCCGACTTGACTTACCGAATACAATGACATAGATAGCCATAAAATCGCTAGTAACATCGCGGTGACTAGTGTGGAGAAGGTTTTGGTAAAGAGTTTGCTTGCGGAGAGTTTGGAGATTTATCTAGCGGCAAGAAGCCTAAAAATCATCGACGCAAGAAAGACAAGGCAAATAAAAATACGGCGGTCAAGAAACCAGCCAGCGAAACGCGGCTGCAAAATTCGCACAAAATCCAAATAGACATACAGCCGCCGATTAGTAAAATATTAGAAGCTATGCCGCGGAATTTTATCTCGGTCAGGAGCTTCTGATTCATCTTTGCGCCTTTGGATTTTCTTTAAATTTGGTAGTTGATTTTATTTGCCGATCGGCTATAAAAAAGGAGGGCTAAATTTAGCCCTCGATGTAGTTTTTGAGTTTTCTACCGACTTTTGGGTGTTTTAGTTTTTTGATAGCAGAGCTTTCGATCTGGCGGACGCGCTCGCGGGTTACGTTTAGTTCTTTGCCGATCTCTTCTAGCGTGCGGTCGCTCTCGTCGTCGAGCAGGCCGAATCTCATCCTGATAACCGCTTTTTCGCGCTCGTTTAGCTGGTCTAGGACCTCGTCTATCTGCTCTTTTAGATCGTTTTTTAGGATGTGATCCATCGGGCTTAGCGAATTTCTATCCTCGACGAAATCCCCAAATTTGCCGTCCTCTTCGTTGCCGATAGGGGCTTCTAGGCTGATAGGCTCTTTCGTGATTTTGATGACCTGTTTTACTTTGTCTATGCTTAGTCCGACTTCTTGCGCTATGACGCTCACATCAGGCTCTTTGCCCTCTTCTTGGAGGTATTTGCGGTTGATTTTGTTGATACGGTTTATCGTTTCTATCATATGGATAGGGATACGTATCGTGCGAGCCTGATCAGCGATAGCACGGCTGATAGCTTGACGTATCCACCACGTCGCATAGGTCGAAAATTTATACCCTTTTTTATACTCAAATTTATCAACCGCTTTCATTAGACCGATGTTGCCCTCTTGGATAAGGTCTAAAAACGGTAAGCCGCGGTTTGTGTAGCGCTTGGCTATGCTCACAACTAGACGTAAATTTGACTTTGCCATTCTGGCTTTTGCTTCGTCGGATATCTTTTTGCCGCGTTTGATTTGCTCTAAAATTTCTTTTAAAAGTATCGGATCGAGGTTAAATCCGCTCTTACTCGCTTCCTTGGTCGCAAATAGTTTTTTGATCTCCACGTAGGTTGATACCATCGTAGCTTCGGGTACTCTAGCGATGATGTCGTCTTTGCTTAGTTTGATGATATCTTTTAAGATCGACTTGTGATTTTTCTTTAGTTCGTCGCTAAACATCGGTAGCTTGTATTCAAGCCTTTTTAGCTCTTTGTCGAAGTCGTCATCGCTCTTTAGCGCCGTCTCCATCGACTTTACGATCTCGGTTATGAGCTTGCTTGTAGGGCCTAAGTCCATCAGCTTGTCTTTTAAAATTTTCTTTTTAAACGCAAGCGTTATCTTTGCTAAAAACTCATCCTCGGTTTCGACTTCGTTTTGCTTATTTGCCGTTTTTAGCCACTCTTTTTTGGCTTTTTCGAGAGCCTTAAAGCTTTCGATTACTTTTTCGGTACGCTTATCGTCTTTTCTGCTATTCTTTTTAGGCTTGGCTTCTTTTTCTTCGCCTTCTTCGCCTTCTTCCTCGATTTCTTCCTCTTCTTCTACCTCTTCGCCTTCTTCCTCGCCTTCGTCGTCAAAGCTTCTAAAAAGCTCTTTTACGCGGCGTTCGCGGTTGATGAGCGGTTCTTTGTAATCAAGGATAAAGTCGATTAGGTAGGGCACCGAGCAAAATGCGTCGATGATGATATCTTCGCCAAGCTCGATTTTTTTGCTGATTTCTACTTCTTCTTCTTTGGTTAGTAGCGCGATTTGACCCATTTCGCGCAGATACATACGCACTGGGCTATCTGAGCGCGACCACTCGAGTAGATCCGTTTCGCTGGCGAGGTCGAATTCTTCCTCTAGACTATCGTCGGCTAGTTTTGCTAGCTCCTCGCGGCGCTTTTTGGCGTCCTCGATGTTGCGCATTTTGGCAATTTCAGCCGAGGTGATGAGCTGGATTTTATTTGCTTTAGCTAGCGACTCTATCTTTTTTGCTACTGCTGCAGTCGGCGCTTTGTCTAGGAATTTAACTAGTTTTTCGTAAGTGATATAACCTTTGGCATTTTCTTTAAAAAGCTCTTCTATAAGCGACAATGCCTCTTTTTTTGCGGTACTCATTTGGGATTCCTTCTTTTTGTAGAAAACGAGGATTATACCCAAATTTCTTTAAACATTAATAAAAGTGCTATCATTCGGGCATTTTTAAGGAAGCTAAATTTGCTGAAAATTTTATTAAATTTGAGTTGGAACGGAAGTTGCTATTTAACGCTCAATAAAGCAAGCGGAAGTAGCTTATGACGCAGACGAGGCGGGTTTTTGCGAGGCGAGGGCGCGTATATATGATACGTAACCGAAGCTGAGCAAAAAACCAACGAAGTATGCGTTTAAGATACGACGCGTAAGATAAGGAAAAGTAAATGAACAACGGCTACTACCAAGCAACCGGCGCCATGGTGACGCAGTTTAACCGCCTGGACGTCATCGCAAACAATCTTGCCAACATAAACACCGTCGGCTTTAAGCGCGACGACGTCGTAGTGGGGGATTTTGAGAGGATTTTTAAAGAGTACCGCGATGAGCTTCCGATAGAAAATCACACGAAAGACGCGGCGAAATTTCTAAACAGAACCATAGACAGAGTACCGCAAATTTCGGAGCAATACGTGGATTTTAGCCAGGGCGGGCTTAAATTTTCAAACAATGACCTTGACTTTGCAATGAAGCGAGAGGATCTGTTTTTCCTAGTCGAGGTGAAGCCCGGCGACGTGCGCCTAACTAAAAACGGCTCGTTTAATCTCGACGAGGACGGTTTTTTGGTAACCAAAGAGGGCTACAAGGTGCTACCGAGCGATTATTTTACGAATAATTTTCAAGGCATCCAAATCCCGCAGGGCGAGCGCTTCTCCGCCGATAAAAACGGCAATCTATACTCAAACGAGGAACCGCTAGCTAGACTTTATATCGCGCAGCCAAAAGAGATACGAAATCTAACCAAAGAGGGCGATAATCTCTACGTTTTGCCGAATTTAAAGGAGCTTGAAGACGTGGGCGGCGAGATAGACGCGGTCGCGTGGAAATACACTCAAATTTCCAACGTAAATGCCGTGACCGAGATGGTCGGACTCATCGAGACGCAGCGCTTTGTCGAGATGTATCAAAAGGTGATGACGTCGCATATGGATGATCTAAATCAGGAAGCTATAAGCAAGCTTGCTAACACGAAAGTCTAATAAGCTGCGCCTTTTTAGCGCTTTTTAATGAGTTTGGTTTTTGCTTCTTCGGCAACCTTAATGGTTAGCCTCAGTCGCAAAAACTGCAACAACATTAAAAATCATCTAAAAATACTTTGCTTATTATAGCTACTTTAAATTTGATTTTTTTGTTTACGATCACAGGTGTTCAACTCTAATCTTCTCTCAAAATTTTATTTTAAAATACTTTCGCAAAAATATTTTCAAATTTCTAAATTTGCAAATTTGGAACGCCTTTTGCTACATACCTAAGAAATGCGAGAAATTGCACCGAATTTGTAAAATTTAGACGCTCGCCAGGCATAAAAACAGTCGGCGACTGTTTTACGCAAAAGCGTAAAATTTAAGATTGCAAATTTGGAATATATTTTGCAATGGTAAAAGGCGATGAGCCGTTTATTTGATACTAAAGATAAGCGGCAGTAGCTTGAGGTGGAGACGAGGCGGTTTTTTTGCGAGGCGAGGGCGCGTATATGCGATACGTAACCGAAGCCGAGTAAAAACCAACGAAGTATACGCTCAAGATACAACGCGCTAAGAAAGGAAAACACGAAAATGATGAGGTCTATTTATTCTGCCGCCACCGGTATGATCGCCCAACAAACCCAGATCGACGTCACGTCGCACAACATCGCAAACGTAAACACCATCGGCTACAAGAAAAACCGCGCCGAGTTTGCCGATCTGATGTATCAGGTTATGGAGTATGCAGGCACGGCGATCAGCGAAACGACGAAAAGCCCGACGGGTATCGAGGTGGGTCTGGGCGCGCGTCCGACGGCGATAACGAAGATATTTTCGCAAGGGTATTTTAAGGAAACGAGTAACAACCTCGATATGGTTATCGCGGGTAACGGCTTTTTCCAGGTGCAGCTTCCCGACGGTACGACGGCGTATACTAGAAACGGCGCTTTTAAGCTAGATAGCGAGGGCACGATCGTAAACTCCGACGGCTATGTGCTCCAGCCGCAGATGACTATCCCGGCCGACGCAACGCAGGTCTCAGTCGGTACCGACGGCACCGTATCCGTGCTGCAGCCGGGCAACACCGAGATGACGCAGGTAGGCCGCATCGAGCTAGCAAATTTTATCAACCCGGCAGGCCTACACTCCATGGGCGACAACCTCTATCTGCCGACGGGCTCTAGCGGCGAGGTCGTAGTCGGTACGGCGGGTCTTGACGGTTTGGGTACGATCAGACAGGGATTCGTCGAGATGAGTAACGTCCAGTTGGTTGAAGAGATGACCGACCTCATCACGGGTCAGCGCGCGTACGAAGCAAACTCAAAGGCGATTACGACGAGCGATGATATGCTCTCGATCGTAAATAGTCTAAAGAGATAGCCTAAAATAGGCTAAATTTGACGCCGCCCGGTCTTTCAAATTTGCGAATTTTACGTATCCGGCGGCTTTTTAAATTTACGGTGAAAAACGGCTAAATTTGAGCTAAATTTTAGCCGTTTCGTAGCGGTTCTTGCTCGCTATTCTTATTTGCTTAGGATTTTGTGATTATCGCAACCTTGTTTCAGGCCCATATCGCAAGCCTTACCGAAATACTTCTTAGCCGCTTGTTTATCTTTGATTATGCCTTGGCCTTCCGCGTATAAAACGCCGAGATTATAGCAACCGTTTGCATAGCCCATATCGCAAGCTTTATCGTATAGTTCGCTAGCTTTATTGCGGTCTTGCTTTACGCCTTGGCCGTTGTAGTACGAGCCCCCGAGATTGTAGCAGCCTTTTACGTAGTCTGCCTCGCAAGCTTTGGAAAACAACTCAACGGCCTTTTTGTAGTCTTGTTTTACGCCTTGACCGTCATGATATGAAACGCCGAGATTGTAGCAGCTCTCCGCATCGTCCATATCGCAAGCCTTAGAAAACAGCTCGTTAGCCTTTTTGTAGTCTTGTTTTACGCCTTGACCTTCTATGTATAAAACCCCGAGATTATAGCAGCCTCCCGCATACCCCATCTCGCAAGCTTTAGAGTGTAACTCGCTAGCTTTTTTAAGGTCTTGTTTTACCCCTTGGCCTTTTTCGTATAAAAGCCCCAGATTGCCGCAGCCTAGCGCCTCTCCCATATCGCAAGCTTTAGAGTATAGCTCGCCGGCCTTTTTGTAGTCTTGTTTTACGCCTTGGCCTTTTTCGTATGAAAATCCAAGGTTATAGCAGCCTTTTGCGTCCCCCTTATCGCAAGCTTTTAAAAAGTTCTCGCTAGCCTTTTTAGAGTCCTGCGCTACGCCTTGACCGTTACTATACAAAATTCCTAGATTATAGCAGCCCTTTGCGTCTCCCATCTCGCATGATTTCAAAAACAGCTCGCTAGCTTTTTTATAGTCTTGCTCTGCGCCGTCTTGTCCGTTTGCGTACGAAACGCCCAAATTATAGCAGCCTCTTACGTCTCCCGCATCGCAAGCGCCTTGCAGTATCTTTGCGTCGTTGCCCGCGCCAAATAAAACCGCCGCGCAGGCTACTGCTATGACTATTTTTTTCATGCTTTTGCTCCTATAAAAAATTTAACGCTATTTTATAAAATTTAGCTTTAAAACGAAAGAAATTCGCTTCACTGTCGCCTATCGTAGGCTTTTTAGTAGAGTTTGGCGGCTTTTGAGTAGTCTTGTTTTACTCCTTCGCCGTAGTAATAAATCGGCCAAGACGCGTACGCTCTTTTGTGCTACCGTTTTTGCAAGCGCGCTCGTAAATTTCGGCGACTGCGGGATTTGACTTGCTCTCCGTCATACGCATAGCCGCCGCAAAAGCGAGTATCGACACTAGTTTTTTCATAAATTTACTCCGATTTAAATTTACGTTGAATGTCAAATTTTAGCGGGTCAAATTTCACTTCACCAGCTTGATTTTCCCGCGTCCGAGTTTGATCAAATTTTTATCTTTCAAATCTTGCAAGACGCGGTTTATGACGTTTTGCGAAGTTCCCAAATGTTCGGCGATGTCGTCGGCGCCAAACGAGCGCAGATACTCCAAAATCCTGCTGTCAAGCCGCTTAAATTTGATATCCTAGGTCAAAGTCGTGAGCGACAAGTAGCGTAGCGTAAATAAGCAAAATACGGTCTTTTGATACGCGGACGAGGATGTGCGGGTGCTTCACGGCTTTGATGGCGTACAGGCGCAAACGCGTATCTAAAACCGAGCTTTTTGAAAAAGACGTCGTGCGTGAGCTTAGCCCGCTGTTTGAGAAGGCTCCAGATATCAGGATCTACGCGGTGGCTTAAATTTGATTTAGCTTGCGTCGGCGCTGGGTCGGTGCAGGCTAAATTTGGCTCTAAAGGCGGCGTGCAAAAATTTGCCTTAAGTAAAATTTCGGATCAAGATCGTTTCCATTCGCCCCAATTTTTAGCTTCGCTAAATTTTATACCGTTTGGGAGCCGTTAGCTTTGTTTTTTAGAGCGTACTCGCCTTTATTACGAGCATAACACAAGAGAAAAACCAATATACAAATCGGAGCTATGACGACTCCGTATAAAGTTCCCGCGCCGTTTAACTCATCTTGAGAGACTCCCATTGCCGAAGATAAAAACAGTAAAACGGGAAATAGAATCAAGGCCAAGCTGGCTATATTTTCAAAAGTAAAAACTACTAGACTAGCGTCTTGATCTTTTATAAAAAAAATACTGTATTTTTTGACCGGGTCGAGCTTTAAATAAAAAGCAGTTAAACCGACCGACAAAATCATAACGGCAAAAAATAAAACGGTTTCGGATACATTGGCATTGATATATTCCTCAAATCGCGTAGAAATCAGCGGAATAAGCGATGAAAACGTCAAAATGATAAGTAAAAATGCCAAAAACAGCATCACCACGCGCCTGATAAATCTATGCCTATCGTACCGCCTTTTCACGCCCTTGGGGATAGCAGCAAATTTCTCATCCAACTCTTTCGTCTTAGCTTGAAAATTTGCATTCACGATTTGCTCCTTAAAGCGCTTAATCCTAGAAATTATAGCAAATATATTGAATTTAGCATGGCGATTTCCCCGGCCTTTATCCAATTTTTTTAAAATTTTAGCTATCATCGCGCTTTTATTAAGGTAAAATTTTGACATTTAACTACGTTTTTAAACTATCTATTCCTATTTTTATGGGCTATTTTCCCCTCGGTGTCGCCTTTGGGATACTGGCTAAAAGCATGGGCGTTAGCGCGTTTATAGCCATAGCGCTTAGCACGCTGGCATACGGCGGCGCGGCGCAGTTTATGATGCTCTCGCTTTTTAGCGCGGGCACTGGGCTAGTTGAGGTTTTTATCGTGAGTTACCTGGTAAATTTACGCCACACTTTTTATGGGCTGGCGCTTTTAAAAGAGTACAAAGACCTAAAATACCGCCTTTTAAATATCGCGACTCTCACGGACGAAACTTTTGCGATATTTAAGGCGCTTAAGATCGCGGACGCGGCGGAGCGCAGCTATGTTTTTACGCGGCTAAATTTGCTCTCGTGGTTTTACTGGGCAGCGGGAACGGCGGTCGGATGCCTAGCCGGCGGGCTGATAAAAGTCGATACGAGCGGGCTTGAGTTTAGCTTAACCGCGCTTTTTATCGTGATCGTGATGGAGATGTTTAAAAACGATAAGAACTATAAGGTGCTAGGCGCGGCGTGCTTGTTTGGAGTTGCAGGCGTAGCGCTCATGCCGGCTAAAGCGATGCTGGTAGGCTCGATGGCGCTTTGCTTTATTTTTATTTTGGTTTTTAAGGATAAGCTTTGATAAGCGTGAATTCTAGCGAGTGGGCGATATTCGCCGCCGTGTTGCTAAGCGCGTTTGCGACCTTTTTGACGCGCGCCGCGCCGTTTTACGTCGTCAAAAACTATAAGCCTAGCCCGTGGCTTAGCGCCGTGGAGCGACACATGGGACTGATGATAATGGTTGTCTTGGTGTGCTACGGACTAAGAGACGTTAAATTTGACGTCTATCCATACGGACTAAACGAAGCGGCGGCCGTTTTTAGCGCGGTTTTGATTCATCTGAAATTTAAAAATACCCTACTTAGCATCGCGGCTTCGACGGCGATATATATGACGCTTATTAGGATTATTTAACTGAAAATAAAAATTAAGAATTAATAATAAATTTAAGTAATAAACGCTAAAATCCTAGTAACATCTCAATACAAGGAGCAAACATGCGTTTTGCGGTAAAGGCGGTGATTTTCATGCTTTTAGGAGCGACTTTGGCTTTTGCAAAGCCTACTATTTACATTTTGGCAACTGGCGGCACGATAGCCGGCAGCGGCTCTGGTGCTCTTGATACGAGCTATACTTCTGGAACCGTTACGGTCGATAAACTGATCGCCGCGGTACCTGAAATCAACAAGATAGCGACCATCAAAGGCGAGCAGATCTCAAACATCGGCTCTCAAGAGATGAATAACGAAGTTTGGTTTAAGCTCGCAAACAGAGTAAACGAGCTGCTAACTAGCGGCAAGGCCGACGGCGTCGTCATCACGCACGGAACCGATACGATGGAGGAGACGGCGTATTTTCTAAATTTAGTCGTCAAAAGCGATAAACCTATCGTTATGGTGGGTGCTATGAGAAACAGCGGTTCGCTAAGCGCGGACGGCCCTCTAAATATCTTTAACGCCGTAAACGTCGCGATGAGCAAAGAAGCCGCAGGCAAGGGCGTAGTAGTCGTGATGAACGACGAGATCCACGCGGCTAGAGAGGTAACTAAAACCAACACTACCGCGGTCGATACATTTAAATCTCCAAACAGCGGCAAGATCGGCACCGTGTTTTACGGCAACGTCAAATTTTATATGAATCCGGTTCGCAAACACACCGTAAATTCGGCATTTGACATCACGAAGATTAAGGAGCTTCCAAGAGTAGATATCATCTACAGTCACTCAAACGACAATCCGGACTTCGTAAATTTAGCCGTCAAAAACGGAGCTAAAGGCATCGTAAATGCAGGCATGGGTAACGGAAATCCATTTCCAAGCGCGCTTGAGGCTCTAGGCGAAGCGGTCAAAGGCGGGGTAGTGGTAGTGCGCGACTCACGCGTAGGTAGCGGCGAGACCACGCTAAACGGCGAGGTAGACGACGGCAAATACGGCTTTTTAGCTAGCGACAACCTAAACGCGCAAAAAGCTAGAGTGCTCTTGATGCTTGCGCTTACGCAGACTACGGATAAGGCTAAGATCCAGGAGCTTTTCCTAACTCACTAAGCGCACGGCGTCTCGCGGGCGCTTTTGAGAGAGATTTGAAATTTTAAGTCTGCGGCAGACTACGTGTCTAGCCTTGACTTAAAATTTCTGCACAACTCTCAAAATCATCTCGCGATACTTGCGTTTTATTTTTGTGCGGCGTCTCGTATTGCTATGCATCATTGAATTTTACTTCGCTTCACTAAGGCGAACGATAAGCCCGCCTCATTCGCGAAGCAAAATTCGCCTCGCCTAGCTTTGCGATACTTTCACTTATTTAATATTACGGCGGATTTGCTAAATTTACGGTCCGCCGTCTCTTTTATAAATTTCATTTTTCGGCGGCTTTTACTGCGACGAATTTATTTCAAATTTGAGCTCAAATTTAAGATACTTTACGCACAACTTAGCTAAAATTTGCACTGTTTGTACCGCAAAAACCAGCGGCGCCGCAAAGGCGAGGTTTTTAAGCGAAGCTAGTAAAAGTAGCAAAAGGAGCACAAAATGAAAAAATTTCTACTCATTCTCACAAATCAGCCCTATAACGGCACGGACAACGCGTATAACGCATTGCGGCTAGCGGGAGCGCTCAAAAACAGGGGCGAATACGTTAGGATATTTTTGATGAACGACGCTGTAGATCTCGCGCGAAATAGCACGCAAAAGCCCGAAAACTACGACTTTGATCTCGTGGCGAAACTAAAAGAGCTACACGCAAACGGCGTAGCGCTAAAAGTCTGCGGCAGCTGCGAGGCTAGATGCGGTCTGCACGCGGGAGAGCCGTATTTTGATAGCGAGATAAAAGGCAGCATGGATATCCTTGCTAGCTGGGTCGCGGAGTGCGATCAGGTGATGACGTTTTAGTTTGCTGCTCGCGGCAAATTTGCCTTAAATTTGAGACTTTATTTGATTTTAACTAAGGAGCGAAAATGGGAATGAGCGCGCACTACTACGCCTATGCGCAAGAGGTTATCGAGGCGATCAAAAACGACGGCGGCGACGGCGAGGCGCTGGACGAATACGACCTAGATAAAATGTGGGACGCGATGCATAAAACGCTAACGGGCAAAAATATGTTCGAGGCGATGAGTGCGGGCGAGGTTTTCGCGACGCCAAATCCGCTTAGCTGGGCGATATTTGGACGCGGCATGGCGGGTGAGGAGGGGAGCGAGGCGGTATCTTATATCGACGATGATGATGTGAAAGCCGTAGCCAAAGCGATGTCTGGTGCCGATATCGACGCGCTTTTAGCAAACGTAGATTTTGCGGACTTCGGCGAGGCGGGTACATACCCCGAGATATGGGAGCACGAGAGCGAATTTGAGGATATCAAAGCCGAGCTAAAAGAGCATTTTAACGGCCTTTTGAGCTTTTATCAAAAGGCCGCCGACAATGGACTTGGCGTGCTGATCGTGATAGCTTAGATTTCTAAATTTTACCGCAAAACCCGCTAAACGGTCGGCTGGCGTTGGAGCCGTTTTGCGGGGTAAATTTAAGCCCGATACATAAAGTCAAATTTGCGGATTTAAATTTGTGTGCTCAAAGATCGGCTTGCTAAATTTATGCTCTGCGCCTCAAAAAACGCAAGCAAAAGCCGCCGTAAAGCCAGGTAAATTTCCTTGCCTGCACATAAAAAGCAAATTTCGCGCCGCGACCCAAAAAAGCAAACGACGCCTTAAGCAAATTTTGCTAAATTTCCGCCGTTTGGCCGCCGTTTTTTATCTTAAATTTATTAAATTTGATTTACTATTTCTTTAAAATTTAAGGCGCTTTATGAACTACCTACTTTTTGCCGTTACGTTTTTCCCGATTAGCCTGATGCCCGGTATCAACATGACCTACGCGATGAGTATCGGCATGAGCCTAGGCTACGTGCGCGCGCTACCGATGATGTCGGGGCAGCTGGCGTCTTTGGCCTTCGTGGGTATTTGCTGTATGCTGGGCGTGGGCGCCGTTTTGGCGCATTACAGCTTCGCGTTTAAGGTTTTAAACATCATCGCGGGGCTTTATCTGCTGTATCTGGGCGCTATGCTGTTTTTTAGCAAAGGACAGCTTAGTATCACGAAGGTTTCGCAGCTGCCGAGCAAAAAGCAGATGTTTTTAAACGGCGCCGTGGTCTGCATCTCAAATCCTAAGGCGTGGATTTTTCTATCGGCCTTGCTGCCGACTTTTTTGGATGCGAACGATCCTTTTAGCCTGCCTCGCATACTCTCTATCACGGTTACGCTCGTTTTTATCGAGTTTTGCTCGCTTAGCATCTATGCTTTTGGCGGCGCGATACTAAAGAAATTTTTGCAAACTCACCTGCGTCTTTTGGAGATTTTTACCGCCGTCGTTATCTGCACTATCGGCGTTTTGATGATGTTTCGCTAAATTTACCCGCCCGTTTCTCGTTAAATTTGATAAAATAGGACAAAAATTATCGCTTTGCCCGTTAAATTCGGGGCAAATTTAAGGAAAGTAAATGTTTAAAATTTTAGTCGCCGAGGATGACGAAAATTTAAATAAAATAATCTGCCTAAAGCTCGCACAGGAGGGCTTTTTGCCGCTTGCGACTTTTGACGGGGAGCAGGCTATAAAGCTACTAGAGGGCGAGCGCGCCGATCTTGTCGTCACCGATATCATGATGCCCGGACTTAGTGGATACGAGCTAACCAAACAAATCAAGCTGCTAGACGAGTCGCTGCCGGTGCTAATGATAACGGCAAAAAGCGGCATGGAGGGCATGGAGAAGGGCTTTGTCACGGGGGTGGACGACTATATGAGCAAGCCTTTAAATTTAAAGGAGCTGATTTTACGCATAAACGCGCTTTTGCGCCGAGCCAAGATCGCTAGCGGCAAGCGGCTGAAGTTTAAAAACTCCGAGCTAGACTATGCGGCTCTTAGCCTAAAAATCGGCGGTGAGGCCGTAGAGCTCGCGCCAAAGGAGTTCTATCTGCTCTTTTTACTGCTCTCAAACCCGGGCAAAATTTTCACTCGCCTAGAAGTCATGCAAGAAATCTGGGGCTACGACACGGATAGCGACGAGCGCGCGGTCGATACGCACGTAAAAAAACTACGCCGCAAGCTAGAAAACTGCACGGACTTTGAGATAGCTACGGTGCGCGGCATCGGCTATAAGGGTGAAATTTACGAGTGAGGGGCAGGGAAGATAAAGTGAAAATTTTAAAAGCTATTTTCGCGGCGGTATCGGCTGTTTGCTATCTAAACTCGGCCGTTTTACCAGAAAGCGACTGGAGCAAAAAGGATCTAAAAGGCGAGGTTAAAAGCATGACGGCTACGGAGTACGAATACTCTATAGACGGCTCGGGCGCGCTAGAAAATACGCGCGTAAAGCGGACGGAGTTTAACGAAAACGGCTATATACTGCGAGAAACCGAGCATATAAACGGCGTGCCGAACAGCTCGGTTTTGTTTGAGTACGGTAAAGACGGGCTAATACGCAAAAAATACCAAGATAGCGCCGTTTATCTCTACGAATACGAATTTGACGGCGAAAATTTAGTCGCGACGGCCAAAGAGCAGCATGTTGAGGATAAATTTTACCCCCGCACGGAGAAAACCACTTACGGCAAGGACGGTAAAATGATCGCTCGGGCGGCATATTCGGGCGGGACGCTAGTGACGGACGATAGCTACGTCTACGACGAAAAGGGCGTTTTAACGCGGATAGAAAATAATATGGAGCCGCGCCACGGCATAGAGATAAGCTTCGAGCGCAAGCCAAACGGCGAATACGAAAAAATCACGCAAGCCCCGAACTCAAAATGGGTTTATTACTACGCCGCAAACGGCGACGAGATGGAGTATACGTCGGTAAATTACTTCGGCTCCGAGGCAAAAATCTGGCAAATCTTGCAGTTTAAAGACATAACGAGGGACGGGCGGGGGAATTTGACGCATAAAACCTCGGTCAAATTTAAGCCCGCGGACAAATACTACGAAAACGGCGACATAAAAGAGATCGGTCTATACAAAAAAATGGAAATAAAATATGAATACTACGCAAAATAAGAAAAAATACCTAATCAGTCTCAAAACCTACACCGCGGCGATGTTTATCTTCGTCTTTTGCGTGCTTTGCGTCGCGGCGTCGGCGGCCATCCTGGCTTATGAGCGGGTATTTGAGATGAAGCTTGGGATGTTTTGGGGCATTATCAGCTTTTGCGCTATCGTGATGGGCGCGGGCGGAGCGATATTTTACGCGGTATCGGCCTATTTTTTGAGATATGTCGAGAACTTTAGGCTAGCGGCCGGCAAGATCGCTAGAGGCGACTTTGCCGTTAGGGTCGCGCGTAAAAACTGCAAGCGCGGCGCAGATAGCGAATATCTGCACGAGCTAGACGAGCTGGCGGCAAATATAAATTTGACCGCGGCGGCGCTGGAAAAAATGGACTACATGCAAAAGGACTTCATTTCAAACGTCTCGCACGAGCTAAAAACGCCCCTAAGCGTCATCAGCGGCTACTGCGAGATCGCGCAGGACGAGACGGACAAGGCGCGCAGAAACGAGTACCTAGACCTCATAAAAGAGCAGGCAAACTCGCTAAGCAGGCTGTGCGAGGATATGCTGCTACTCTCGCGCCTAGATAGCCAAGCGGGCGTAAATTTGGACGAAAACGTGCGCGTAGACGAGCAGTTGCGAAAGGCCGCGGCGATGCTAATGCAAAAGTACGATGGGCGGGAGTTCGATCTAGATCTAGTCGCCGTGAGCGTACGTAGCAACGCCTCGATGCTAGCGCAAATTTGGGTAAATTTGATGGATAACGCGCTGAAATACTCAGCCGCCGATATCGGCGTGAGCTGCCGAGAAGAAGGCGGGCGGCTTATCGTTTGCATTAGCGACGAGGGGGCGGGCATAGAGGCTAACAAGCTTGAAAAAATCTACGATAAATTTTATCAGTGCGAGGAGTCGCACAAGGGTAAGGGTAGCGGTCTGGGGCTATCTATCGTGCGGCGTATAGTTTATCTTTTGGGCGGTGAGATAAGCCTTGAAAGCGAGCCTGGACGCGGCACGACTGCTAGCGTGAAAATCCCAAACGCGCGTAAAATTTAAGAAAACCGCGGCTAAAATCGTTTAAATTTACGCTTCTTCGGCGGGCAAATTTGACTCTCAGACTCGGCTGATTGCGCGGCAAATTTAACTTGCGGGCGCGAAATTTGACGAAATAAGCATAAATTTAACGCGAAATTTTAAAAAGTCATACAAAGGACACATTGAGGACACAAAAGGTAATTATAATTCTCCAAAAATAAAGGAGAAAAAATGAAAGATTCTGCAGTAACTCACGTAACTATGGCTATCGGAGCCGTGCTTTGGGGTTGTCTAACGGCAGCGGTGGTTTTGTTTTAACCAAACGTAACTATTTATAAAAATAAAAATCTGCGGACGAGTATCTCGGCGATATCTCGTCCATTTTTTGATCAAATTTAACCGTAATCCCGCCGCTCTAAAGCTTGCCTTTTCTAACTGCTCAAATTTACGCAGCTTTAAATTTCCGCCTCGGCGCGCTTATTTTTATGTTAAATTTGAAATTTGACCCGCGAGCCGAATCGTTTAAATTTAACCTCAAATTTACCCGCACCGACCGCTAGCTGTCGCGCTTTGATTGTTTATTTAGCTTCTTTTGGATAAAATCGCCCAAATTTAATCTTAAGGCGAATCATGAAACAAGCAAAAGTCTGGAAATTCGGCGACAATATCGACACCGACATCATCATAGCCGCGCGCTACCTAAATACCTCCGACGAGAAAATCTTGGCCACTCATATCATGGAGGACGCCGATCCCGAGTTTAGCAAAAAAATCTCCGTCGGCGACGTTATCGTAGCGGGCGAAAATTTCGGCTGCGGCAGCTCGCGCGAGCACGCTCCTTTGGCGCTTAAGGCCGCAGGCATAGGCGCGGTGATAGCTAAGAGCTTTGCTAGGATTTTTTATAGAAACAGCTTTAATACGGGCCTTTTGATACTGGAAATCAAAGAAACCGACGAGATAAACGCCGGCGACGAGCTAAAAATCGACGTGGATAACGGCGCGGTCGTAAATTTAACGAGCGGCAAAGAGTATAAATTTAGCCCGATACCGCCGTTTATGCAAGAGCTTTTAAAAAGCGGCGGCCTCATAGAATACGCAAAAACAAGGATATAAAATGGCTAAAATTTATAACATAGCGGTGATAAAGGGCGACGGCATCGGCCCTGAGATAGTGGATGAGGCGATAAAGGCGCTAGATGCGGCTAGCGCGGAGTTCGGCTTTGAGCTTAGCTATAACTTTTATCTGATGGGCGGCGTAGCGATCGACGTGTTCGGCGAGCCTTTGCCTAACGAGACGCTAAGTGGCGCGCTAAACTCGGACGCGGTGCTTTTCGGGGCCATAGGCGGGCCTAAATGGGACGGTGTGCCTCGCCATCTACGCCCTGAAAGCGGGCTTTTGAAGCTACGAAAAGAGCTTGGCGCGTATGCGAATTTGCGCCCGGCGATGATATTTGACGAGCTAGTTGACGCTAGCACGCTAAAGCCGTCAGTCCTTCAGGGCGTCGATTTTATCGTGGTTCGCGAACTAACGGGCGGGATATACTTCGGTCAGCCGCGCGAGAAAAAAGAGAACAGCGCCTATAACACGATGACCTACACGAGCGAGGAGATTGAGCGCATCGCAAAGGTCGGATTTGAAACCGCGATGAAGCGCAAAAAACGCGTCTGCATGGTCGATAAGGCAAACGTGCTAGAGACCAGTCAGCTGTGGCGAGAGGTCACGAGCGAGGTCGCAAAGAGCTATCCGGAGGTAAATTTGGAGTTTATGTACGTCGATAACGCAGCGATGCAGCTGGTGCGCGCGCCTAGTAAATTTGACGTGATTTTGACGGAAAATCTCTTCGGCGATATCCTAAGCGACGAAGCTAGCATGGTGTGCGGCTCGATAGGGCTCCTGCCAAGCGCCAGCATCGGAGGCAAGGTAGGCATCTACGAGCCCATCCACGGCAGCGCGCCCGATATCGCGGGGCAGGGCATCGCAAACCCGGTCGCTACTATACTGAGTGCTGCGATGATGCTTAGGTATTCATTTGGCGAAAACGAGGCCGCAAAAGCGATCGAAAACGCCGTAAAAGCAGCGCTCGCGCAAGGATACAGGACGAAGGATATATCGGAATTTGGCGCTAAAGAAATTTGCTCTACGAGCGAAATGGGCGGCATCATCGCCTCGCTAATAAAAAAATGAAAAATACAATCACAGAAGCCCTAATCTACGAGGCTCAAGGACTAAAAGACGACGCGCTGATAGTTTATAAAAACATCCTAAAGCGCGAGCCGACAAACGCCGCCGCGATCGCCGCGATAAGGCGTCTAAGCGGCCTTAGCAGAAAAAAAACGGGCGTAAACGAGCAGATGCGAGATTTTTTTATCAAGATGAAAACGGACGAAGAAATAACCGAATTTAAAAGGTGGCTGATAAAACTATGAAACTGGAAGAAATAGCGAAAATGGCGATAGACGAGGTGGCGATGGAGCTAAAGCAAATGAGCGCCGCACAGGAAAACTTAGACGCTCACGAGGCTGAAAACGGGTTAAATTTGGGGGGCGTTCCCGCGTCAAGCGGTGACGTAAATTTGACCAATGCCGCCGGGCTTGCAAATTTGGTAGGCGAGATAAGCGTAGCGGACGAGGCTAGCGAGTTTGAGGCGGCTTTGGATAGCGCGGTAAACTCGCAAAAAACCTCGGCAGAATTTGACGCCGTCCGGGAGGTCGTCGCGAGCACTGCGCCGCAAAAAGCCTTTGAAGTCGAGGTTGCAAATTTTACGGGCGAGGAGATATTTCTAAAAAACCTAAAAGAGCGCATTTTGGTGCTTTTTGAGGGGCTAAACGCGACGAGTGAGGAAAATCTAAAAGACAGGCTTTCGCTCACGCTTAAATTTTTAGAATTCGTGCTGGCAAATGTCGAAAATCGGCTCGAAAATCTGCAAAAATAAAAATCTAAAATGGTTGCGAGATTTTCTAGCACCCTACACCAAGCGCGCGTATATCGTCGGCGGCTGCGTTCGCGACGCGATGCTCGGTAAAAAAATATCCGACTTTGACGTTGAAATTTACGGCATCGACCTGGCTAAATTTGACGCGCTGATGGCGCAAATCGGCGCTTGCGGCGTGGGCAAAAACTACTTCGTTTATAAATTTAAAAATTTCGATCTTTCTTTACCGCGAACCGAAAACAAAACCGGCGAAGGGCACAAAGCGTTTGAGGTCGCTTACGCCGATGATGAGCGCGCGGCGTCTTTGCGCCGAGACTTTACCGTAAACGCGATGATGATAAATATCTTTGACGGCTCGTTTTTGGACTTTTACGGCGGAGAGCGCGACCTAAAACGCGGTATCTTGCGCCATATCGACGATGAAAAATTCGCCGAAGATAGCCTGCGCGTACTGCGGGCGGTTCAGTTTAGCGCACGGCTAAATTTCCGTATCGCGCGCGATAGTTTGCGGCTGATGAAACGCCTAAGCATCTCAGATCTTAGCCGAGAGCGCATAAACGGCGAGCTAATGAAGCTTTTCGGCGCTAAATTTCAAGAAATCGGCTTTTTATATCTTTATAAACTGGGTCTTTTGGGTAAAATTTTCGAACTAAATTTAAGCCGCGCCGAGGCGGAAAAATTTGCCGTAAAGCTAAAAAGCGCGGTCAAATTTCTACCCAAACAAAACGGCAAAAAAGACGAGCGCGAGTTTTTGTATCTTTTAAACGGCTATTTCGGCGTTAAAAATTTTTACGATTTAGGACTGCCGAAAAGCTTTGAAGCCTGCGTTAAAGAGCCGTTTTTTTCGCAGCGCCCAAGCGACGGCGAGCTGCTTAAAATTGCGCTAGATAAACCGCTAAAAAGCTGGCTCGGGCTAAACTCGCCCAGCCTCATAAAAAGAGCCAAAAATTTAGGCGTTTATGAGGCTAAATTTGAGCCCGCTACCAACACGGCGGAGATTTTAAAGCAAGGCTTTAAAGGCGCGCAGATCGGTGCCGAAATAAGGCGCAGGCAGGACTTGGCGATAGATAAATTTTTAAACGAAAAGTCAAGCCGCGCTTAAAAATTAACCTAGTTAAAAGCGCAAATTAGCTAAAATCAAGCCCTATTTTAAAGAGGCGAAAGTGGAAAAAATCTCAATTATAAATTTTCAAAACAAAAAAGAGCCGTCGCGATACGCTTGCGGCGATGTTTTTAAATACAACTTAAAAAATAATTTTTTAAATTTTACAAACCTTGTAAAAAGCTCAAATTTACGCGGCCAGACAAGCGCTTTTGCGTCTTTTAAAACGCAGGCTAAGGCGGCTTTTTAATGTTTAATATCGTCCTCGTTCATCCTCAAATCCCCCAAAATACGGGCTCGATCGGGCGCATGTGCGTAAATGCAAACCTTAAGCTACACATAATCAAGCCGACCGTTTTTGACATCAGCGAAAAGGCCGTTAGGCGCGCGGGTCTTGATTACTGGGCACTGCTAAATCCGGTGATCTGGGAGAGTTTGGACGAGTTTTTGTGCGCAAACGCCGCTTATGAGGATAGATTTTTTTACGCCACGACGAAGGCTCATAAATTTTATTTTGAAGCGGAGTTTAAAAAGGGCGACTTTTTGTTTTTCGGCGGCGAAAGTACGGGGCTGCCTATGGAGCTGATGGAGCGAAATTTCGCAAACGCGATCAAAATCCCGATGGGCGAGCACGGCAGGAGTTTAAATTTAGCCACGAGCGCGGGCATCATCGCGTACGAGGCCATCAGGCAAAATTTCGCCCAGTCAGGCCTTGGAAGCGCGCTATGAAATTTGCGGCAGATAGGCTCTTTGCGCTCTTTTTTGCGGCGCTATTTTTCGCCGTTTTTGCGGCGGGCGCCGAGCTAAAGATCGCTACTTTTAACGCGCAAAATTTATTTGACGCCAAAAACGACGGCAGCGAGTATAAGGATTTCGTCGTCGGCAAATCGGAATGGAACGAGAAAAAAGCGAGCGCCAAATTTAAAGCCGTAAGCGCAAAGATAAAAGAGCTAAACGCCGATATCATCGCGCTTCAAGAGATAGAAAACGAAATGATTTTAAAAGAGCTGATGAAGGAGACGGGGTATAAATATTTTGCCTTTTCAAAGGGTAAAAACGGCCCCGTAGGCCTAGCCGTCATCTCTCGCGTAAAGCCTGAAAAAACGCAGATCTTTAGCGTTCCAAACGTAAAAACAAGAGACATTTTAAAGCTTGATTTTGAAGCTGATGGGCAAAAATTTAGCCTTTTAAATTTACATTTTCCGGCTAGAAAAAATCCTTTAAAGCAGAGAAAAACGGCTTTTATCACGCTAAAATCAGCCTTAACGGATACCGAAAAGGTCGTGGTTTTGGGCGATTTTAATACGCCTTACGGAGATAAAGAGCTGCTTGGCGATCTTATGGCTAGTAAAAATTTAGCCAATCTTTGGGCGTTTTTGCCAAAGCACGAGCGCTACTCGCACACGAGCCTAAATGCGCTCGATCACGTCCTACTCTCAAAAGACGCGCTTAGTCAAAACTACGTTTTAAACAGCTTTAAGGTTGAGCAGAGCGGGGCACAAATTTCGGATCATTTCGCGTTGGTTTTTAGGCTAAATTTTGATAAAAACGCTAAAAATACGCTGCAACATATAGCCGAGGCGCGGGTCGGCGAGCTGTCAAAGAAGTCAAATTTGCCTGTTTTGTTAAAACGCGCTACGGTCGTTCAAAAAGATAAAAAGGGCTTTACGCTAGCGCAAGATAAGCGCGGCATTTACGTTTATGAGCCAAAAAACGACGCAAAGCCCGGCCAGGCCATGGACGTAGCGGTAAACCGCCTAGACGAGTTTAAGGGAAATCTTGAGATCAGCTCGCATTATGTGGTAAAAATTTATGACGAAACGCAAGATCCGCGTGAGCAGATGTTGGAGGCTAAAAACCTAAAGCAAGCGCGCCCTGGCGACGTGTTTAGCCGTATCGGCGGCGAAGTGCGAAACGGCAGACTCTACACGCCTTACGGAGATATCAAAATTTACGGCGCTAAGGGCAAACCGCACAACGAAAAAGAGGCGATTTTCACCTCCGTTCGCGTTGTGAGCTACAAAAACGAAACTCAAATTTGGATAGAAAATGAGAATAATTGACGCATTAGTACTGGGCGCATTCGTGCTTTTTATGATATTTTTGATGCGCGGATTCGTCACGCAGACGCTTGAGAGAAGCAAAAGAAGACAAAATTTAAAAAAGGATAAAAAATGAGCGAAACAAAAGAACTGATCGTGGAGATCGGCGTCGAGGAGCTGCCGGCGATCCCGTTTTTAAAAGAGTGCGGCAACGTCGCGGCAAAATGGCGCGAGACGCTAGCGCAAAACGGCCTGGATAGCGAGTGCGAGTTTTACTACACGCCGCGCAGGATCGCGTTTTATCACCCAAAATTTGCGGTGCGCCAGGAGGACGGATATAGCGAGTTTATCGGTGCGCCCAGACAAGTCGCGCAAAAAGACGGCGCATGGACGCCTGCCGCGCTAAGCTTTGCTAAAAAATGCGGTATCGAGGAGTCTGAGCTAAAATTTGAAACCGTCGGTGGCAAAGAGGTGCTCTACTATAAAAAGCCCGTTGCGGGCAAGCCTAGCTCTGAGCTTCTGGGCGATATGATCGAGAAGTTTTTGCTCGGCTTAAATTTTGGCAAATCTATGCGCTGGGGCGATGGTAAATTCGAGTTTATCCGCCCGGTACGCTCGTTTTTGTGCTTGCTTGGAGACGAGGTCGTTAAATTTAACAAATTTGACGTGGAAAGCGGCAATAGTATTTTTATGCACAGAAGCGTAAGCTACGATAAATTTACCGTCAAAAACGCAAAAGATTATTTCGCCGCGATGCCTAAAATCGGCGTAATTCTCGATCAAAATGCGCGCCGAGAGAAAATTTTGAGCGAATTTAAACAAATCGAAGTCAAAAACGGCGTAACGGTCGAGGTGGACGAGGCGCTGCTAGACGAAGTCGTAGCGATCACCGAGCATCCGACCGCGCTGCTTGGGGGCTTTGAGCGGGAGTTTTTGGAGGTGCCTAGCGAGGTCATTATCACCTCGATGAAGGAAAATCAGAGGTATTTTCCCGTTTTTGAGAGAGGCAAGCTCGCTAATCGCTTCGTGGTCGTCAGCAACGCTATATCGCCAGAGCCAGCACTCATCGTAAAGGGTAACGAAAAAGTACTTCGCGCGAGGCTTAGCGACGCGATGTTTTTCTGGCGCAGCGACCTAGCGCATGAGTTTGGCCCTGAAAAGCTAAAAAATATCACCTATCTAAAGGAGCTTGGCAGCACATTTGACAAAAGCGTGCGCGAGCTAGGCGTTGCAAAACGGCTGGCTAAAATCTGCGCCGATCGTCTAAAAGCGTGCGCAGGAGAGGGCTACGAGGCGCTGCTGGAACGCGCCGTGATGCTGAGCAAGGCTGATCTAACCATGCAGATGGTGTATGAATTTACCGAGCTTCAGGGCGTGATGGGCGGCTACTACGCGGCGGCTAAGGGCGAAAACGAAAACGTCGTAACCGCGATCAAGGAGCAGTATTTGCCGAGCGGCGAGGCTAGCGCGCTACCTAGCACTATCTTTAGCTCCGTCGTCGCGCTCGCGATAAAGCTTGAGACGCTAATAGGGCTCTTTAGCGCGGGTAAAATCCCAAGCGGCAACAAAGACCCGTATGCACTGCGCCGCGCGGCTAACGGCGTCATCAAGATCATCCAAAACGAAAATCTAAACTTTGACATCGCGGCGTTTTTGCGCGAGACGGCGGAGGGGTATGCTAAATTTGACGTCGATGCGCTGATAAATTTCATTTTCGATAGACTTTATACATTTTTTGACGTGAACCCGTCCGTCGTAAAGGCCTGCCTGGCTAGCAAAAAGGGCGACATACTCGCGCAGTGCGAGGCGATAGAGGCTCTAGGTGCGATCTGCGCGGCGGAGGACTTTAGGCAAAATTTCAGCACGTTTAAGCGTCTAGCAAATATCATAAAAGATGAAAATTTCGGCTCTGTAGATGAGGCGAAATTTGAAAACGAGAGCGAGAAAAAGCTAAACGACGCCTTTAAGGCCGCAGTAAAAGCCGTCGGCTCATACAGCGAACGCCTAAAAAATCTTTTCGGTCTAAAAGCTGCGATAGACGAGTTTTTCGACAACGTGATGATAAACGCCGAGGACGAGCTCGTGCGTAAAAACCGCCTTGCGCTCGTAGGGCAAATTTACGCGGAATTCCTTAAAATCGCCGATATAAAAGAGATAAGTTTGTGAAGCTTAAGCCGTTCGTATGAGCGGCTAGGTTTTTCGTTATACGGCGACGTAGAATTAAATTTATTTAACCGATTTAGTAGCGATATACGTTTTTATATTCAGATCATGTAGCCTGCCGGTGCCGTTCGTATCTTCGTATATATCGACGAGTGTAAAGCCGGCCTTTAGCTGCCCGCCTATTTGCTCGGTTAGATTATGAGAAAATTGCACTCCCGATTTTTGCGAAACCATAAAATCCATAGCTTTTTCGTCTTTTAGCGGATTAAACGGCATACTCCAAACTATCCGCTCCTCATTGCCATCGACGATATAGTTGATTTCGTTGTTTAGCCCAGAAAGCAAGACGCCGCCCTTTTTTAAAACCCTATAAGCTTCTTTAAAAATATGCTCCACGTCCTCTACGTAGCAGTTTGAGACGGGATGGAAAATAACGTCAAAAGCCTCGTCCGCAAAAGGAAAAGCTTTAGTCATATCACCCTGCAGAGCGTTTATCTCATAGCCCTCTCTAGCGGCTACCGAAAGTTCGGATTTTATTTGCTCGGATGATAGGTCAAACACGGTACACTTTGCGCCTAAAGCCGCAAATATCGGCATTTGTTGCCCTCCGCCAGATGCCAGTCCCAGGACACTCTTGTCTTTTAAATTTCCGAGCCACCCGCTAGGAACAGGAACGGTCGGCGTTAAGAAAACGACGTAGTCACCGCCTTTTGCACTCAGATACTGCTCGCTAGAAATGGGCTTGCCCCACTCCCAGCCTTCCTTGACCCACCTATCTATCGTTTCTTTGTTTATATCTTGATATGATTTCATATTTTTTTCTAAAATAGCAGTATAAACTGACGCCTAAATCGTTCGTCAAATTTACAAATTTGTAACCCGTTAAACTAACTCCAAAACCGCGGTGATATCTGCCATGCCTTGCGTGTACATAGCTGACGTAACGAGTGCGTCCGCGCCGGCGCTAGCAAATTCTCGGACGTTTTTTAGATTTATCCCGCCGCTTGCGACTAGGGCTGCGTTTGGAGCGATTTTATCTCGTAGATCTACCGCTTGCTTTACCGCCCCCGGCGTAAATTTATCACACTGCACGACGTCGGCGCCAGCCTTTAAAAGCGCTTCGCAATCATCTAAATTTTCGCACTCGACGGCGATTTTGCGCTCGGGGGCTTTTGCTTTAAAGGTTGGAATTTGAGCCAAAAACTCATCATATGAGCCATAAGCCTTGATGTGATTTTTGAAAAATAGCACGCTATCGCTCAAATTTAGCCTATGTATGCCGCAGCCGCCCTCAAGCACGGCTTTTAGGCAAAATTTCTTAGCAAACGGGAAGCTCTTGCGCGTGGCTAGGATTTCGCATTTTGGATTTACGCTTTTGGCCGTCTCGTTCATAGCTCTTGCGTAGGTGGCGATCTTGCAGGCGTGCTCTAGGCAAATTTGTGCTAGTTTCCAGGCTTTGTGCACGTCGTCGTAGCTGCCGCTGATTTTTACGATCGGCTTTTTTGCGGCTGCGACGGCTGAGTTTGGGACGCAAATTTGCGCCTCGCAGTCAAGCGCTCTAGCGATACTCGCCGCGACGTCTACGCAACTAACCGTCACGTCCTCGCGCGGCAGTATGGTTAAAACGGCGTTTTTGCGGATGCCTTGAAGCGAGGTCGTGAGATCAAAGTAGGGTAGATCTTCGCCGATATAGGCTAAAATTTCGGCGTCGCTAAGCTTTATCATCGCTTGCTAGCCTCTTTGCTTCGGCGTTTTTCTTATTTGCGTTTACGATCATATTTCTAAAAATGCCGTTTTCGTAGAGTCCCGCGTGATATAGTGAAAAGCCGACGAATGCGATGCCTGCGATCGTATGCAGCTTCTCGCAGCGGCTTTTGTTTCTGCCTTTAAGCCCTAGCGCCGTTAGGCAAACGGTGGCCAGAGTGACGCTCATGCCGATTTTTGCGACTTTTCTATGGGTTTGTAAATTTAAAAGTTGTCCGCTTATGTTCATTTTTTCCTCCAGCAAGTTGTGTTTGCGATGCCTATGCTCTCAGGGTCAAATTCCGGATTTAGCCCAGCTTTTCTTTGCGATTCGTAGTCTTTTAGGGCTTTTATCATGACTTTTGATAGCATAAAGATCGCCGCGATATTTATCGTAGCCATCGCCGCCATCGTGATATCGGCGATATTCCAGGCGATAGTTAGGTTCATCTGCGCTCCGACGAATATCATCGCGACCGCCGTTAGCTTAAAGGCTAGGGCGATTTTGTGATTTTTGGTAAGGTATTTGATATTTGCCTGCGCGTAGTAGTAGTTGCCGATCAGCGAGGTAATAGCAAAAAGCACCACCGCAAGCGTCGTAAAGTGAAGGCCGATCTCGCCGTAGTACTCGCGCATCGCGGCCTGCACCAAAGGAAGCGCGGTTAAAACTTCGCCGCTAGCGCCGGTTTGCTTTGTGATATAGGCCTGCGAGAAAAGCACTATCATGCCTGAAGCCACGCAGATCGTCATATCTATAAAAACCGCCATCGCCTGCACGAGTCCTTGCTTTACGGGGTGGCTAGTGTGAGCCGCGGCGGCCGCGTTTGGCGCAGAACCCATGCCGGCTTCGTTTGAAAACAGGCCGCGCTTGATACCGTAGACGATCACGCTGCCTGCAAATCCGCCGAATATCGCCTTAAAATCAAAGGCGCTTTTCATGATCATATCAAAGACGGCCGGGAGCTTGTCTAAATTTAAGCAGATCGCGATAAAGGCTAGCAGGATGTAAGCAAGCGCCATGAAAGGCACGATGTAGGAGCTAACCTTGCCGATGACGTGGCTCTTGCTAAAAAACATCACCGCCGCAAATGCCGTTAGGATGATACCGATACCCACGGGCAAGCCGCTATCGCTAAAGCTCGTAGCACCCGCGCTTTGGTCGTAGTAAATTTGAAAGGCGGAGGTCATGGTGTAGCTTTGTAGGCCGTTAAATCCGTACGCGTACGTGATGATGAGAATGACGGCAAAAAGGCTCGCCATCCACTTGATGCCTAGGCCGTTTTTGATGTAGTATGCCGGGCCGCCCTTAAAGCCCAATACATCTTTGGTCTTGTAAATTTGAGCTAGCGTACTCTCGGCAAATGCCGAAGCAGCGCCCAAAAACGCCATCAAACACATCCAAAATAGCGCGCCCGGTCCGCCAGCTACGATAGCGGCGGAGATGCCGGCGATATTTCCGATGCCCACGCGCGATGCGGTGGAGATCATAAGCGCCTGAAAGGGCGTAAGGTGGTGCTTGTTGTATTTATCTTTTTTCTCGACTAAAACCTTGCAAGCCTCGAAAAACATCCTAAACTGCACGAATCTCGTGATATAGCTAAAATAAATACCGGTAAGAACGAGCACGATAACCAAAAAATAGCCGTATAAAAAGTCGTTGGCTAGCGACATCTCGTCGTTCATAAATTTTAAAATTTTATCTATCAACCGTCATTCCTTCAAATTTACTTCGCGCCTATCTTGACGCCTTTCATCGAATTTGCCAGCAGTCCGATCGTCGTACCGTTGTGTAAAACGGCCGTGGCGATAGGGTTAAATAGCCCAAACGTCGCGCCTGCTAGGATGAGCGAGTTTATGCCGACGGTAGCGTTAAAATTCGTATTTATCAGCCTCATAGTTTTATTTGCGACGTCTTTTGCGACGGCTACCGAGCCGATGTCGTCTTTTAGCAGGCTGATGTCGGCGGTGGCTTTTGCTATGTCGGCGCCCTTTTGCATGCTGATGCCTACATGCGCCTTGGTGAGGCTTGGCGCGTCGTTGATGCCGTCTCCGATAAAGGCTACTTTTTTACCCTCGGCTTTTAGCTGCTCGATGATGCCTGCTTTATCGGTAGGTAGGCAGTTTGCGTAGACTCTGTCGATGCCTAGCTCGCTTGCTACCTGATCGGCTTTAGACTGCACGTCGCCCGTTAGCATAATGAGCTCTTTTACGCCTAGTTTTCGTAGCTTTGCTAGTGTCTGCGCGGCGTTTTCTCGCATGGTGTCGCGCATAGCGATGACGCCTAAGAGCTCTTTGTCGTAGCCTACGTAAAGTAGCGTGAGTCCGCTATCTACTTCGCTTTTTATGATTTCTTCATGTTTGCTAAATGAAATTTGCTCGTCGTCCTCTAAAAAATGCCGCGAGCCGATCACGACCTCTTTGCCGCCTACGTATGTTTTTACGCCGTGAGCGACGATAAACTCGACCTCGTCGTGGTGGATGTGGTGAAAACCTATCTCGCGCGCGGCCTTTACGATGGCCTCGGCTACCGGGTGGAAGTAGTGCTCCTCAGCGCTTGCGGTCAAATTTAACAGCTGTGCTTCGGTAAATTCTTTTTTAAACGAGTGAACTTTCACGACGCTTAGGCTGCCGTGCGTTAGCGTGCCTGTTTTATCAAAGACGAAAGTATCGGCGCTCGCTAGCGCTTCGATAGCTTTAGCGCCCTTTATCAGTACGCCGTTGCGGCCGGCTTTTGAGATGCTTGATTTAAAGGCGACGGGCGTGGCTAGCTTTAGCGCGCAGGAGTAGTCCGCCTGCAAGACGCTAGCTACGCGAGTCATATCGCGACTAAGCAGATACGAAACGCCGGCTAGGCTTAACGTCACGGGCACTAGTTTGTCGGCTAGCTTCGTGGCTTTTAGTCCGACGGCCGATTTTTCGTTTAGCGAGCTTTGGATGTAGGATTTTATCCTAGCAGTCGCGCTTTCGGCTGCTATGCTCTCGGCCCAGATTTTTATGCGTCCGTCCTCGACGACCGTTCCGCTCATCACGCGGTCGCCGCGCTCTTTTTTGACGGGTTCTGCTTCGCCCGTCATCGAGACTTGATTTACGCTTGCGGTGCCTTCCACAATATAGCCGTCGATGCCGATGCTCTCGCCTGTACCGACGACTACGATGTCGCCTATTTTAACGTCGACGGTCGGGATTTTTTTGAGAGATTTTTTGCCGTGATCATTTATCTCGATCCAGACCTCTTCGATATTCGGGCGGGCTAGCTCTTTGATGAGGTCGTCGCTGCGGTGTACGGCGCTTTCTTCCATGTATTCGCCGATGGTTAGCATGAGATTTGTGCTATTTGCCGCTAAAAAGTCGCGCCTAGCCAGGCTCACGCCCACTGCGGTGGCTTCGAGTACTTTTGAGGTTATGCCTTCGTTTACGGCTTCGCTTGCGCCTTCTTTTAACAGCGGAGCGGCGGCTATCAGGCTAGCCATAGCTTTGACGCCGTTGTTGTTTATAAGAGGCGTGATGGCTAGAGCCGTTGCCGCCTTGTAAATTTCAGCCTTGCTCGGGCTATTTTTGCGCTTGCTTAAATTTGCGATCGGCAAATTTTCGATGAACTCTTTGATCTCGTTTAAATTTGACTCAAAGCCGACGATGATACTTTTTGCTTTTTTGTTTACCCTGACGCTTTTTGCGTACCTAAACTCCGAAATTTGAGCCTCCAAACGGCTCTCGTCACAGTCCTCGCCGATGCGTTCGCAGACGAAGCGCACGCGGTTTTTAGTCAGGTGCGCGATGCGAACATTATTTTTGGGAGTCAATTTCGGCCTTTACGTCTTCAAATCGCTCTTTTAGTTCTTCAAATCCTGCTTGAAGCAAATTTGATCCTTTTGCGATAGCTGAAAATAGCGCTTTTTGTGCGTTTTCGTTTGTTAGCACGTATGCCACGACGCCGCCTATGAGCGCACCTTTTATAAAGCCTGCCGCATTAAAATTTGCCGGGATAAAGTCCTTTAGCGCGTCGTTTATGCCGCGGTCAAACGCGCTTGGCGCGCCGGTAGTTTTTACCATAGTCGTCGTAGTTGTCGTGCTGCCGTCGTCGTTTAGCTGATTTACTGTTTGAGTTTGATTGATGTATGGGTTTTTCATTTGCTTTCCTCTAAATTTTTGATTAGTTTCTCCGTCGCTATCACGCCTGCGATACCTACGGCTACGGTGACTGCCGCGGCAAAATAGCGTGCAGAGACTAGTTTGTTTGACGCGCTAATGGCGCATGCCGTGACGATACCGCCTTGGATCGCGGTTTTGGTCGTTTTTGCGACTACTTCGGCCTTGCTTGCGCTGCCTTTTTTATAGTTTAGTATGCCTACGCCGCCGGCTGCTATCGCGCCGATTAGCGCGCCGCTTATCATATGATCTAGTGGGAGTCTAGTTGTTGATGTTAAATTCATTCTATACCTTTATTATTTTTCTAAATTTGGCTCAAGCGCATTTGCGATATCTTCGGCTAAAATTTCGGTTTGTGTAGCCGCTTTTGCCGGAGCTTTTTTAGCTCTTGGAGCTCTTTTTTTCTTAGCTTTTGTTTTCTCGGCTTCTTTTTCAGATTTCTCTGCGGCTACTTCGGCGCTAGTGCGTCTTGTGCGTTTTTTTGTTTCGGTCGCCTCTTCGCTTGTTTTAGCAAATTTTTTCTCGGCGTACTCTTTTGCTTCGCCTATTTTTTTCTCGGCAAATTCTTTTGCGTTTTCGGCAAACTCTTTGCCTTTATCTAGTCCGTTTTCAAGGGTTGATTTGATTTTATCTTTGTTGTTAAAAGCCGCGACGGCTAAACCTCCTAAGATTGCTCCTGCGATAAACGGTAATGCCATTTTTTATCCTTTATGTTGAATTTTATTCTTTATCTTTATTTTTATCTAAATTTTTACTGAGCATCATGCTAGCTAGTCCGCCAAGCGCCAAACCGCCGAAAAATGAAAAATTCGGATTGTTTAAAAGCGCGATAGCGTCCTCTTTGCTGCCTTGCCCAGAGCCTATGCGCTCTAGCGTTTGACTGATTTGTTTAAAGCTATCCGAATCAAAAGCGTTTAAGATATTGTCGTTCGGATTTTGAGCCGTTTGCGCCTGCTCCTCTTGGCTTGCGTTATCCGCACCTTGAAACTGCGCGGCTAAAATTTGAGCCAGTTTTGCTTTTAGAGCCGGGATGTATTCGTTATTTGACGTAGCCCAGAGCCTAAAGCAGACGTCTTTAAAGTTTTCATCGCTCAGGCTGTCGGTCAAATTCTCATAAAACGCGTTTAGCTCAAGCTCGTAGTTTAGGGCTTTTATAAAGCAAGCGTCAAGATCCTCGCACGCTAAAGCGCAAAAAACTTGCGGATCGGCGGGGTCTGCATAGGGCTTTAAAAGTTCCAGCCCGCTTCGCCTAACCGCTAAAATTTGATCAAAAATTTCATCTTTTTTGCAGACGTTTTCGTAAAATTTTACTCCCTGCGACTCTAGTAAAAACACCGCATTTGCGGCTTGCTTTAGCTCCTCGTTCATCTTGCGCCGCCGGTAGCTTTTTGAGCTAGATTATTGATGAGGGCTGAGATTTCGTGTAAATTTTGGCCTTTTAACAGATCGTCCCACATCTTTTTCGGGAAAATTTCGTGGTCGTATTCGATCGTTGCCGAGCCGATTAGCTTATTAAATTTGACGTTTTTTATGCCGTCTATTTGCTTGATCGTTTGGTCTATTTTTTCTAACGGCAAGCTGTCCGCTTCTTTTTTGATATCGCTGCTGACGCGGACTCTTAAACGGCCTGCGACGTGGTGGATCGGCGTAAAATACGAAGCTATGCGTAAGACTAGCTCCGATGGTATATGTGGTGCTGCGCTCATGTTTCTCCTTTGTTTTTTGGCGTATTATCTATTTGTCACGCTTAAATTTAACTGAAACTTTTTTGCATATCGTTATCAAATCATTTTTGATAAAGAGGCGCAAAATAGGCTATATGTTTTGGCACTTTGGACAAATTCCGTATAAAATCATCGCATGACCTTCGAGTTTAAAGCCTGAATTTTTACAAATTTGTTCTTGTTTTTCTTCTACATATTTATCGAAAAAACTCTCCGCCGCACCGCATTTTATGCAGATTAGATGGTCGTGATGCGACTTTAAATTTAGCTCGAATTTATTTATCCCGTTCTCTTCAAAGCTTAAAACGAGACCGAAGTCCTGCAAAAAATTTAAAAACTGATAGATCGCCGTGAGGCTCACGTTTCGTCTAAATTCGCTTTTGATCTTGGTTTGTATCTCGCTTGCGCTAAGATGCTCGTCGCTGGAAAATAAAATTTTTAAAATTTGCTCTTTTGCGGCGGAATTTTTATATCCGTAATCCCGTAAAAGCTCTAAAAATTTCATATAAAATTTATCAAAAGTGTGCATTTTGCCACCGTTTCAGCCGATTAAAATTACTTTTTATTATAGTAAAAAAAGCTGATAATGCGATAAATTTAAGACCAATTCTCAAAAAATGGAGATTTTGGCTAAGCGGTTATAAAGGTTATTTTGGCATAATTCCGCAAAAATTTTAAAAGGGAAGCCATGACGTACGACGAACTAGAACTTGAGGCGGTTTTGCTGGAGGTTTTAGAAAACCGAGGCAATTTTGAATCGCTTGACGATGAAGAGCTTTTCGAACTTATCGAAGAGGTCGCAAAATATACCGACGGAGATTATGAAGAGGCGTTTGAGTATATGACTCAGTTTTCGCCGATTAATAAAAAAAGATTCGTCTCTCTTTATACGGTTTAGCCGCTAGGCCAAACCGTTTTTAAAACTTATTTTTCGCTTTCAAAATATTTATTTATTATTTCTTTTAGCTTTTTAGTATATCTTGAGTCTTTCGGAGAGTTGTTGTAGATATCTTCGATTGCGTACATTCTCTCGTAGTAGTCGTTGGTGTCTTGCATATTTATAACTAAATTTGACGCGTTTAGGCTAACGCCGAAAAATATTCCTCTCTCTTTCGATTTTGATACGCCAAATGCCGAAATCTCAGGTAGATCCGTCATCGCGGCAGCTTTTTCGCCGACTCCCATTATAGCGGCATCGACGCTAATATCTAGGGTGCCTTTACCGTTTACTAAACCGTCGTAAGATCTGCTTGATTTAAAAAGTATTATCAAATCGCTTGATTGGTAGCCTGCTTGCGCGCCTATGCCGCCGCCTCTAAAATCCACGAATATCGGGCTGCTCCACTCGTTGTCATCGTTTTTAGCTACGAAAATACCGCTTCCGTTATGTCCGCTGATTATAAATCCGCTTTTAACGAGATCCGGGATAATTACGATGCCCTTGACGTCTTTTAGGTTGATTTTTCTATTTTTTTCGGCAAGTTTTTCGTTATCTTGTCCAAACGTATCTAGGATATTGAGTGCCGTTTTTACCCTTTGATTTTGCGTGAGCTCGGCAAAGGCAGCACCGGATAGCAACATGAGGCAAAGCGCCAGTTTGAAAAAATTTCGCATTTTGTTTCCTTTTTCGTAAAATTTACCCGCTATTATAGTATTTTTTTATTAAATTTAAAAATTATTCGTTAAATTTACGTAAAGGATGTAAATGAAAAAGATTATTTTAGCGGTTTTGCTCTGCCTAAATTTAAGCGCAAAAGCGCAGAGCGGCACGCCGAGCCAAACTCAGACGATCGTAAACGGCGACGTCGAGATAGTGCAGGTGGAGGCTAAATTTGCCGGAAATTTAAGCATTGACGGCAAGAAAAAGCGCTGGCTTAGCGTGCCCGGGGATGAAAATTTAAAATTTGCCATCGTCGCCGCTAGCTACCGTCAAAAGGGCGAAATAAAGCTAATAAACGGCCTTAAAGGCGGCGATGAAACGATAATTTTTAAGATCGTAGAGGGTCAATATAAAAAAGAAAAAATAACCGTCGAAGGCAGCAAAGTAACGCCGCCAAAAGATGTGCTAAAGCGTATCGAGGAGGAGCGCGAGGAGGCAAATAAAATCTACGCGACGGCTAATGCCGGGCTAAAATTTGACTCCAAATTTATCCTGCCGATGAGCTCGGCTATCACGAGTCCGTTCGGTACTGCGCGCGTATTTAACGGCACTTTAAAGAGCTATCACGGCGGCACGGACTTTAGAGCGGCGGTCGGCACGTCCGTAGTCGCGGCAAACGACGGCGTAGTCGTCATCGCAAAAGACCGCTACTATGCGGGCGGATCCGTGGTGATCGATCACGGCGAGGGCATTTACACTCAGTACTATCATCTAAGCGCGCTAAACGTCAAAGTCGGACAAAGCGTCAAAAAAGGCGACATCATCGCGCTTAGCGGCGCTAGCGGACGAGTGAGCGGGCCGCACCTGCACTTTGGCGTAATCGCTGGCGGCGTGCAGGTAAATCCGATAAATTTCGTCAAAAAAATCAACGAAATTTTAAATTAACATTTTTTTCACGACTTTTCTTTAAACTTCGCTCATCTTTTTGAAGGAGAGAAAATGAAAAAAGTAGTTTTGATCAGTATGTTGGTTGCGGGCGGGCTTTTTGCCGCTTCGCTTGAAAATAGCACGAACGACGAGCTTTATAAAATGGTCGCAAACGCCGACGCTAAAACGCTTAGCGAGGTAGCGTTTGAGATAGATAAGCGCGCGGGCAAGCTAAAATTTGAAGCCAAAGAGGCTAAGCGCGGGCTAAAGGCCGAAATCAGAAAGAAGCTTGACGCGATGAGTATCGCCGATAAAGAGGCGTTTATGCGCGAGTTTAGAAACGGCTATAACGCCCAAGTTGGCGCGCTAAGCGTGGCGGAGGCTAAAAAGCTTGATATCGAGCTGAAAGACGATGACGACGATGATTTTCACAAGAAATTTAAGCACGATTTTAAGGGCGGATTTATAAAAGATAAAGACGGCAAAGGCCCTCATATGCCGCAAGGTAAAGAGTAAATTCGGCCTTTTTTAGGCTTTGTGGGGCGGATTTTCGTTTAAATTTGCGCGAAAATTTGCTCCGGTTTTTACAAATTTAAGCACTTTGACGGGGGCGTAAATTTATGAAATTTTGCCCTGGAATTTAGATGAAATTTGATAAATTTACGCAGGATTTATTTGTAGCGAAATTTGAGCGCTCTTTGAAAATCTCGGATGAAAACGAGCCTTACAAGCAGGATAAATAAACCCGAAAATCAAGCGGATAAAACGCCGTAAAACGACAAAAATAAAACGGAGCGAAAATGAGTAAAATTTTGATCGTCGAGGACGAAAATATGCTGCTTGAGATGATGTGTGCGTATTTGCAGGCTCAGGGCTACGAGACGGCGGGCACAAAAAGCTACGACGATGCGTTAAATTTAGCCTACGAGAGCAACTTTGATCTTTGGATATTTGACGTCAAGATCATCGGCGGCAGCGGTTTTGCGCTACTTCGGGAGCTGCGAAACACGGGCAAAAACACGCCTTGTATATTTACGACCTCGCTAAATACGCTTGATGACGTACAAACCGGCTTTACTAGCGGCTGCGACGACTATATCAAAAAGCCGTTTGAGCTAAAAGAGCTGCATCTGCGCGTACAAAATTTGCTAAAACGCACCTTCGTACATAACAAAAACGAGCTGGTAAATCTGGGCGAAAATTTGGGCTTTGATATGAATCAGGGTCTGCTGTTTCGTGACGGCAGGGCTGTCTCGATGCCTAAAAAGCAGTCTAGGCTGCTAGCACTCTTACTTAAAAATCAGGATAAATTTTTGAGTAGAGAGGAGATCTATTCTCAAATTTGGGACTACGACGAGAGTCCTAGCGAGCTTAGTTTGCGCGTTTATATCGCGGAGCTGCGTAAAATTTTAGGCAAAGAGCGTATCGTTAGCGCATCAAAGCTAGGCTATAAATATGTTTAAGCTTTTTAGTGCGGCCGAGATACAAAGAGTAGGGCGCGGGTTTGAAATTTCATCCAAATTTACGCAAGATTCTTGCCGCTTTAGGCTCCAAAATTTACGTCCGCAAGATAGCCGCAAATTTAACCCAAAAGGCGGCAAATGTCACTTCTAAAATCAGTTAAAAAAGCCTTTGTTGCGATCTCGGACCGTCAAATTTTACCTATTTTTTTGCTTTATTTTATCACGAGCGCCGCGTTTTTGGTCTTTTTCGCGCAGATGTTTTACGAGCGTGAAAAGCATTTTATCCTAGACCGCGACGTATTTATCGTGCGAGATTTGCAGCATGACCTGCAAAATAAACTGCAAAAAAACGGCGAGATAGACGACGATGATTTCGACGACGTCGAGGCTTTTGCCGTAAATTTAAAAACGGGCGAGGAGATCGAGGACGACTTTGAGCCGCGCGAAGGCATGCCGAGCAGATACAAGGACGGAACGAGCTCGGTTGTGCAGTTTTATCTCAAAAATCGCCTCGGCGAGGAGGAGTACTACGTCGCGGTCAAGGTCGCGGATCCCGAGTTTGCGATTTTGACGCTAAAACTCAAGATAATATTTTTCTCGTTTATGATACTGCTTGCTATTTTAGTCATAGCTTATTTTATCATCCGACTTTCGCTGCGTCCGCTTTACCGTCGTATCGACTTTTTAAACGGCTTTATCAGGGATACGACGCACGAGATAAACACGCCTCTTAGCGTCATTTTGATGAGTATAGAGATGTTTGAAACCGATCCCAAAAAATACCTAAATAACATAAAAACCGCCTCTAAAACGATCTCGACGCTTTACGAGGATCTCACGCTGGTAAAGCTTAGCGGCAAAGATGACGTAGCGGCGACGAGCTTTAGCCTTAGCGAGCTGGTGCGCGAGCGGATCGGGTACTTTGGGCTAAATTTGGAGCAAAAAAATATAAATCTAAGCACGCAAATCGCCGAAGTGCAGCTACGCTCGTCCTATAAAAAAACGAGAAAAATCATAGATAATCTGCTCAGCAACGCCATAAAATATTGCGACGAAAACGGCTCGGTAAGCGTAAATTTAACTCCCGCAGCGCTCGCGATATCAAACAGCGGCGCGGGCATCGCGAAGGAAAATTTGCCGCGGATTTTTGATCTTTATACGCGGTTTGACGAGCGAAACGGCGGCTTTGGTATCGGGCTTCACATCGTTAAAACATTTTGCGAGGAGCTTGGGTTTAAAATCTCGTGCAAAAGCGGCGGCGGACTAACCGAGTTTCGCGTCGGTCTTGGTAGTAGCGCGGTTAAAATTTAAAAAAGCCGAGTTGTAAATTTAGGGTGCTTTGGTTTATGCGGCAAGTTCGAGTCAAATTTTAAACCGTCAAATTTGGCCCAAATCGCTAAACTTAAATTTGATGCGCAAGCGGGCTAAATTTAGAAAGTATGCAAAACCGAGAAAGCCAAATTTGGTATATCAAGGCAGAATATCGACGTTTATTTCGTTTTTTACCTCTACGGTTACGCTTTGGGTAGTACCGTTATATTCGGTGTACTCCGAGCCTACGTTTCCTTGGTTAAAGTTTTTAAGATGCAGCGTATCTCCGCTCTCGCCGTCTATCCTTAGCCTGTTGTCGCTATCCGTCATATCAAGCACGTTCTTGGCGGTTATCGTGGTTTCGACGTTGTTTTCGGCGCCTCCTAGCTCAAGTTTTTCAAAGTCTTTGACCTTGCTAAAGTCTATGGTTTCGGAGATATTTAGCGTATCTTCGCCGTCGCCACCTTTTATGACGGAGGTTGAGACGTTTGCTCCTTTTTCTATCACGACTTTGTCGTTGCCCTCGTCGCCTCTTATTTCGGAATAATTATCAAAATTTGCTCCGGCTTTCATGTTTATGGTATCGTCGCCTCTACCTCCAAATATCACGGAGTGCGAGACGTTTGCGCCGCCGTTTAGGTTTATGGTGTCGTCACCTTCGCCTCCGGTTATGCGGGAGCCGTTTTGGATCTGCGCGCCGCTGTTGATATGTATTTCGTCGTCTCCTTCGGCGGCGTTTATCTGGGCTTTATCAAGGATCGCTCCGTCGTTTACGTTTATAGTGTCGTTGCCCATACTGGTGTGTACGTACGTGCCTTGCTTAAACTCGGCTCCGCTGTTTAGCGTTACGACGTCTTCGCCTTTGCCCGTGCCTATGCCGGCAGGGTTTCCTGATATAGTAGCGTTTTCAAAGGCGCTATTAGAGATGGTTACTTCGTCGTTATCATCCTCCATAAATAGCTCGGAATTTATAAATTTAACTCCGTCTAGCTCGATCTTTTCCTCGCCCGCGCCTGTGTTTACCGCGACGTTGGTGAGCGTTACGCCGGATTTTATGTTGATGCTATCGTTGCCTGCGTATGTTGATATGATGGAGTCGTTTCTGTTGTTTGTAGAGCCGGTCACGTCGGATTCTATATTTATCGTATCGACGTCTTTTCCCGTCGTTACTCTAACGTCTTTAAAGGTAGAATTTTGCCCCAATGTCACCTTATTTTCTCCGTTGCCCGCGATGATAACTACTTTTTCTAATGCGGAATTTTCAACCGTTATGATATCGTTGCCTTCATCGGTATCTATCGCGGCTTTTGAACCGCCTTGACCTTTGACGGCGGAGTTTTTTATAGTCACCGTATCATCGCCCGTGCCGGTATGTAGTTCGGAATTTTCTATGATGCCCTTTATGTTTACGATATCGTTGTCTTCCTCGGTGTTGATGCTAGAGCTATCTGTAACTTGGCCCTTTATGTTTACGATATCGTTGTCGGAGCCGGTATTTGCGACGAAATGATTTTTAACGTGACCGCTAAGATTTAGCGTATCGTCGCCCGCACCGGTATTTATATGCTTGCCATCGGTTTGCGCGTTTCCTTGTATGTTTAGGTAGTCGTCGTGGTCTATTATTTTGCCAGTTGCGCTAGAGTTTATTATCTCGGTATTGTCCGTGGTGACGGTTAGGGTTAAATTTCTAGAGTAGTCCTTGTAGGTTACGCCGTAGTCTTCGTATTTAACGCCGTTTGCATCTACTTTTGATTCGCCTTCTACGCCTTGGTTTTGGTTGTCGCTCTGCGTCGTAGGGGTGCTCGATAAATTTACGCCGCCATGCCCGTCGTTATCTATGATTTTTACTCTTATTTGAACGCTATTTATATCGTTGGCGTCGGCGATGGTTGCTTGGCTGCCGCTAGTCCAGCTTAAGCCGCCGTCGGTCGAATACTGCATAGAACCCGCCTCGTAATCTACGCCTGCCGTTCCGCCGCTTAGGCTAAAATTTAGCGTAGTCGGTCTAGCTTTTAGGGCGCTTCCTACGGATAAAGCAAATGTCAAATAATCACCAGATCCCTCCATGACATCGCTTAGAGATCTTACTTGTAGTGCTTTTGGCGCAGGGGATGATGAAATTATCTTGGTAGCAATACCGATAGCTCGTTCAACTGCAATAGAAGGTTGATTTTGCGTATACGGGTTGCTATAAGTTGCAATTACGCTTGATATATGGCCGCCTTCTGTAAACGCAACCTTGCTCAGGCTCACGCCATCTAAGCTAGCCGAACCGCCACTACCGTCAGTTGCGCTTTCCTTTGTATCTTGAGTTTGAGTTTCGTCCAGCGATGGTTGCTGTAACGCAATGGTGTCGGCCGCTACGGTCGCGTCTTCAATGTTTTCTTTTACTGTTGCGCCTTGATCTGATAGAAAAGTATCTTCGTCTGTTATGACTACGTCTTTATCGCTATTTTGCGGTATGACGATGGCGTCTTTTTCGATGCTTTTTACGATACTTGCTTCGGCCGGCACGACTATCCTTTACTTTAAAATTTGCGCTATTATATTGTTTTTTCTATTTTTTGTATATTGTACTTGAGTGCAGATGTGGTTTTTAAATTTACAACCGTAAAATCGCAAACACAATCAAAATAGGCGCTTTTGTTTGGTATTTCGTTTAAATTTATCCATTTTTTTATTTTAAAAATGTAAAATCTCGTTTAAAAACTTAAGGCTGAAAATGACTGCGCTCCTTGTCGCCGAATACATCGGCATCGCCTCGGCAGCCACGAGCGGATTTATCTTCGCGGTTAAGCGCGACTGCGACTGGCTGGGTATCTTTATCGCCGCGCTTCTGACTGCGCTTGGAGGCGGATTTATGCGCGACGCTATCGTCTCGCGCCCGCCGTATTCGTTCACGCACTATGCTCCGTGCATTATCGTGATGGTGATGCTCTTTCTCTCGGCGTTTTTACGCCTGCATAAGCGAAGCGATATCGAGAAAAAATTCCTTTTCGTCACCACCGACGCCGTGGATCTCGTGAGCTTTTCTATCGTCGGGGCGATCGTGGCGCTGCAGTTTGGCTACAACGTATTTGGCGTCGTGCTGCTAGCGCTTTGCAACGGCGTGGGCGGAGGTATGATACGCGACGTGCTCTTTAACGAAGTGCCGTGGTGTCTTAAAACCGGGCTTTACGCGACGGTTAGCATTGTCGTGGGACTGATTTATTTTGCTATGGATTATGCGGGATTTACGAGCGTGTTTTGGGTGATGGGGCTTTTTGCGTTTGGAGTCGTGTTTAGGCTTGCGGCGTATTATCTTGGTTGGCATTTACCGACTTTGCAAAAGTGAAATTTATCTAACTTTTTACCGAGATGCGTTAAATTTGATAATTTGCAAAATTTACGTGCAAGATACGAAAAGTACTGTCTCGGACGTATATTTGAGGATATAAAAAACTATACTAAAAATGCGGTAAAAATTTCGGCAAAAGAAAGCGCCGATCGACAAATACCGATAAGCGCGTCAAAATTCGGCGGATTGCTCAATATGCCGCGAAGCGAGCCGTGGCCCGCAAACGAACAAGCTGGCGAACTGCTTCATTTTATAGCACAGATAAATTTTAGCGAAGTTTCGGAGTTTGAAAAAATCGCCGCGGATAAAAACAGTATCAAATTTGACTTGCGCTTGTCGAGTAAATGGGATCGGCGGCGGTTGCCAAATTTGGCAAAATTATGATTTTTGCTTCACTTCCGAGCTAAATTTGAAAGCTTAATCCGCTTTTTGCAGTATCGCAGCGGCGATCGCAAAGCCGCCGTCATGACTAATGGTGATTTGTGCGTCTTTTAGATTAAAATTTTTGATGATTTTTTCTGAGAGTTTTACTTTGGGAGCGTTTTTGTCGTCTTTGTAAATTTGAGCGTCAAAGAATGAAAACTCGGTCGAGATTCCGCAACCAAGAGCTTTGCTGATAGCTTCCTTAGCTGCGAAAAATCCCGCTATCGTAGCGTCCGTTTTTGCGATACTTATCTCGTCGTCGCTCAAAAAATATCTCAAAAAATCCTCGCCTCGTCGCTCTTTAAGCCTTGAGATTCGCGAGATCGCTACGATATCTATGCCGATCATTGCACCACAAAGTCGGTAAAGTAGATATTTTTTATATGACCGTCGGCCAAAACCTCGTTTAGGCGGTCGACTATCTCGTCTTTTAGGCGGTTTTTGCCTTTTTGAGTGCTTACCTCTTCATACGTTTTAGACGAGAGGGTAGATACGATGATGTCTCTGATTAGCGGCTTTTTCTTGTCTATTTCAGGCGTTAGCGTCTCGGCGCTTAGTTCTAGATCGACCTTTGTTTTCAGGTATCTTGAGCCGCTTTCACTAAGTAAATTTACGATAAACTGATCGAGCGGATAAACGGGCCCCATATTTATGTAGTCGTTTGAGCGCTTGCCTGCCGTGTTTTTTGGTGTCGCTGATTGGACTTGCTCGGTTTGCGCTTGTGCCGTTTGCCCCTGCGTAGCGTCGTCGTTACCGCTCATTAATAAAAACGCAAGCAACCCTCCGACCACCAAAAGTAGTATCAAAATAACGATGATTATGATTAAAACTAAGCTACTGCTTTTTTTAGCTTGTGTCTCTTCAGCCATCTATTCTCCTTAAAATTTTAGCTATAATTATATCTTAAATTTTTGAAAAATGAGAAGGCAATGGTACATAAAACAAACGCCGCAAGGTTTCTAGACGGCAAACATATCCCCTACGAGCTAGTCGAATACGAAGTGGACGAAAGCGATCTGAGCGCCGTTCACGTGGCTACCGTTTGCGGCGAGCAAATAGAAAAAATCTACAAAACCATCGTCTGCGAATGCGAGCCTAGAGGCTACGTCGTAGCGTGCATACAGGGCGATTTGAGCTTAAATTTAAAGGCTCTAGCAAGACTTAGTGGGCATAAAAAATGCGAACTTTTAAACTTAAGAGAGCTTGAAAAAGTGACGGGCTATATCCGTGGCGGCTGCTCGCCCATAGCGATGAAAAAGGCGTTTGAAACGTTTTTTGACGAGAGGATTTTAAAACAAGACTACGTCTACGTAAGCGCCGGCGTGCGCGGAAAACAGATAAAAATTGCGTCCCAAAGCTTAATAGAAGCCATCAACGCAAAGCTCGGCGACGTCGCCGTTTAGTAAAATTTAACCCAAAAATGCTAAAATACGCCGTCTTAAAATAAAATAAATTTAAAAAGGTAAAATTTTGATAGAAGAAATTTTTAGAGAATACGACATACGCGGGATTTTCGGGCAAGATCTAAATGAAACGAGCGTCAAGGCGATCGGGTTAAATTTAGGCCGCGAAATGCTACGCAGGGGCGCAAAAAAAGTTAGCGTGGGGTATGATGCTAGGCTAAGCGCGGGCGAGATATTCGGTTGGCTAGTTAGCGGGCTAAATTTAGCCGGAATCAAGGTCTATGGTATCGGTTTGCTACCGACGCCGGTCGGGTATTTTAGCGTGTTTACGGACAAATTTGACGCAAACGTAATGATAACAGGCTCTCATAATCCAAAAGAGTATAACGGCTTTAAAATCACGATTTTTAAGGATAGTTACTTCGGCGAGGATTTGCAGAAGCTAAAAGTCGCCGTGTTAGCAGACATCGCGGCAAAAACGCAAATTCCAAACGATCTAAGAGCTGAAAAATTCGACATCGCGACGCCTTATAAAAATTTTCTTATAGAGCAGTTTGCGCATTTAAAAGCCTTATCGCTTAAAATCGTTATCGACTGCGCAAACGGTGCGGTCGGAGCGGTTTTGCCCGAAATTTGCGAGGCGTTAAATTTAGACGCTCAAATTTTATACTCCGAGCCCGACGGAAACTTCCCAAATCATCACCCAGATCCTAGCGAGGAGAAAAATTTAAGCGATCTAAAAACCGCATTAAAGGGCAAATTTGACATAGGGTTTGGTTTTGACGGCGACGGCGACCGCATCGCGGTTCTAACCAAAAAACGCAACATAAAAGGCGACGAACTAGCCTACCTATATAGTCTTGCGATGAAAAATCCCAGGGTGCTGGGCGAGGTCAAATGCTCGCAAAATATGTACGACGAGATCGACGCGCACGGCGGCAAAAGCTTCATGGGCAAAACCGGCCACAGTAATATCAAAAAGGCGATGAAGGAGCTAAATATCGATATGGCGGCCGAGGTGAGCGGGCATATTTTCTTCAAGGAGCGGTATTTTGGCTTTGACGACGCGACGTATGCGATGTTTCGCGCGCTAGAGCTTGTGGCAAAAGGCTTTAGCCTAGATGGCGAGCTGGATAAACTACCCAAGGTCTTTAGCACCGACGAGATAAAAATAAAAACGACCGACGCGCAAAAATTTAAGCTGGTTGCAAATCTAAAAGAGGTCTTAGTAGAAATTTACGAGAAGGGCGACGCGCAAAATTTGCTAGCAGGTCTAGGTAAGATAGCTGAAATCATCGACATAGACGGCGTTAGAGTGAGATTTGACGATGGCAGCTGGGCGCTAGTGCGAGCCTCAAATACGACGCCGGTTATCGTCACGAGATTTGAGGCAAAAGATGAAAAAACTTTGGAAAATTTACAAACCGTGTTTGGTGAATTGATAAAAAAAGAAAGTACATAATTTTGCAAGCCATAACGAGATAGTTTGCAAAATAGAACTAAAATATACTATAGACCATATTCATCTAGCTTTTTTGAATTTCCAATATATAATTTTAGTTTAATTGCAAGTATGGCGATATATTTTTCATAGCTAATAAATCTAATAAAATACAATAAAGGAGAAAAAATGAAGCATAATAATATTGCTTTATGTTTTGTGTTAGGGTGCTCTTTATATGGAGCAGAAAATATTGTTATTGATGCAGATACTCAGGCATCGTACTATGCAAGATACTTAGAGAACAATAGTTTGTTTGGCGGTTACTATGGTTTTAACCCTGGCGAGACAAGTGGAAGCTATTCTGATAATAGCGTTACGTGGAATGCTACTCCTGCCAATATGGCTAAAAATAGTAGATTCGGAGTTCGGATATACGGCGGATTAAACCAATCGACAAGAAACAAAAATGCCTCTAATAATAAAGTATATATCAACGGCGGAGATAGGATACAGTCGGTTTATGGTGGTTCTGCAGAAACAGGGGACGATAGTGCTTCAAATTTTGTAACAGTAAACAATGGCAAGATAAGTCAAGATGTCGTAGGCGGACATAGTATTGGGGGCGTGGCTAGTTTAAATTCTGTAACTATAGATGGCGGAATGGTAGGCGAAGACGTTATGGGCGGCCATGCTGTAAACGGCGGTAAAGCAAACGGCAATATCGTAACCATAAAAGGCGGAACGATAAAAGGGCAAATTTACGGTGGAAAAGGCAGTAGTGACAATGTAGACAATATAGTAAATTTAGATGCAAGTTTGTTGAGCTTACAAACTATTTACGGCGGCGACTCTATATCTAGCGAATTTACTAAAACCACAAAAGGAAATACTTTAAATATTCGCGGCAAAAATATAGAGGCTGGAAATATCGTAAATTTTGAGTATGTTAATTTTTACCTACCTTCAGACGTGAGAGCCGGCGATACTATTTTAAATTTAAGCGGTAAAACAGGCAATCAGAATAAAAATACCGACTTGACGCGTTCGCTTTTAGCTGTAACCATGGGGGCGGAAAATAATAATCTCAATGTGAACGACAGGATAACTTTAATCTCAAACCCGCATGGTATTTTGTATCCAATAGAGCTTGCGGATAAAATAAAAAATCATAATGAAAATTTACAAGCTATAGCCGGAATATCAACCATATATGAGTTTAATCTACAAAAAGATGGTAGTGATTTGACCGCTCAAGGAAATAATTTGTATGCGGTAGTTGCTAAAAAAGTTAGTCCGCTAAGTCCCCATAACGGCAGTAACGAGCAAAAACTTATAGATACCGTGCAAAAAAGCACATTAGAGCCGACCGTTGGCGCTATAGCCATCATCAATCAAAGCTCTGAAGTTGTTTCAAATATAGACCTTGGCGGCGTAGCCGACAGTGGCGAATTAAATGGCGGCGTGGTAACGGGCGCCGCCATATCTAATACTAGACACAATTCAGGCTCGCACGTGGATGTAAAATCAGTATCATCTGCTGTGGGGGTTGCGAAAGAATTCAAGGATGTCGTTACGGGCGCGTTTTTAGAATTTGGAGGCGGCAATTATGATACCTTTAATGAATATAGCGGTACTTTTGGCGGAAGAAGCGTAGGCGATATTAAAGGAGAGGGCAAGATGCGTTATTACGGAATAGGACTTCTTAGTAAAGCAAGCTTGCCAGTAAATTTCTATACTGAAGCTACCGTAAAGATAGGCAAAATAAAAACCGATTACGAAACGGTATTGCCTAACGGCGTAAAGGTCGGCTATGACGCATCAAGGAGCTACTATGGCGGACATGTTGGCCTAGGTAAAGTATTTGAAATAACTGATTTTTCAAATATTGACGTATATTCTAAAGTATTTTTTACTAGAGTCGGCAAAAAGCAAGTCGAATTAAATAGTGAAAGAATATTGCTAGGCAAAAGCGACTCGTTAAGAACAAAAGTAGGCTTTAAATTTTCTCAAGGTATAAATGATGGTCTTCTGTGGTTTGCTGGTCTTGCATATGATAGAGAGTTTAAAGGAAAATCAAACGGATACAATTTAACGTATAGTACGGATATTATTTCGCCTTCCATGAAGGGCAATACCGGCATAGCAGAGTTTGGATTAAAATTTAAAACACAAAAAGGATTTGAGACAAATTTGAAATTTGAAGGCATGGTTGGTAAAAGAGAAGGCGTTGCTGCTGCAGCCGAGATTATGTATAAATTTTAAATATTCTTCTTTACCTCAAGGCTCCATATGGGTGCCTTGAGGTAATTATGTGGCTTTTGGGTTGCAACAAACTCACATCCACTCCAAAACCTGCGTGATATCGCCGGCGACGAAGCATTTTAGCCCCTGCGCGTCAAGCGGCTTAGACGGGACGATCGCGTTTTTAAATTTCTGCGTTTTGGCCTCTTTTAGGCGCTGATCGAGGTTAAATATCTCGCGAATCTCGCCGTTTAGGCTAAGCTCGCCCATAAATACGCTTTCTTTGCTGATCGGACGGTTTTTAAAGCTGGAAATGATCGCCGCGACTACGGCTAGATCGGCCGCCGTTTCGCCGATCTTGACGCCGCCGCTGACGTTGATGAAAACATCGTAGTGGCCCAGCGGGATCTCCAACTTGCGCTCAAGTAGCGCTAGCAGCATATCTAAGCGGTTTTTTTCGTAGCCCGTGGAGCTGCGCTTAGGATACGCGCTCTCGCACACGAGCGCCTGGATCTCGACGCTAAGCGCGCGCGAACCCTCCATCGTGATAGTGATCGCCGAGCCGCTAGTAGCCTTGCCTCTCGTGAAAAATTTGCCCGCAACGTCGTTGGCGCTGATTAGACCGTTTTGGCTCATCTCGAAAATCCCCACTTCGCTAGTCGAGCCGAAGCGGTTTTTAAAACCCCGTAGCATACGTAGCTCGCGGCTGGAGTCGCCCTCGAAATAAAGCACCACGTCCACCATATGCTCCAAGATACGCGGCCCAGCGATCGAGCCGTCTTTTGTGATATGTCCGATGATAAAGACGCAGATATTTTCGTTTTTGGCTAGGCGCATTAGCTCGAAGGTAATCTCGCGCACCTGCGACACCGAGCCCGGCGCGGAGGCGATTTTTTCGCTGTAAAGGGTCTGTATGGAGTCGATGACGAGGATTTTATACTCGTTTTTGCGTACTTCGGCGAGGATGTTTTCGAGTAAAATTTCCGTGAGTAAAAATAGCCCCTCTTTGACTGCGTCTAGGCGCTGAGCTCGCATTTTGATTTGACTCGCGCTCTCTTCGCCGCTGACATACAGCGTTTTTTTGCCCTGGGCGGCGAAATTTGACGCGATTTTTAGCAGCAAAGTGCTTTTACCGATGCCTGGGCTTCCGCCGATTAGCACCAGCGAGCCCTCCACGACGCCGCCACCAAGAACCAGATCTAGTTCGCTATTTTGCGTACTGATGCGCGTGACTTTTTCGATCTCGACCTCGCTGATTTGCTTTGCGAGGCTTGGTTTTGCGGAGCTTTTTGAGATCTCTTTTAGCGTTTCGATCTGCTGCGCGTTTAGTTCTAAAAAGCTATCCCAAGCCCCGCACTGAGGGCATTTGCCGACCCATTTGCTCTGCTGATTGCCGCAGGCTTGACACTCAAATACCGTTTTTATTTTCGCCATATTTTTCCTTTGCGCGATTATACTTTAAAATGTTTAAATTTTACTCCCGCCGCACGGTTAAATTTCAAATCGAAACACGCGCGAGCGAAAAATAAGCAAATTTAACTCAAATCAACGAAAATTCAACTTTATCTAAATACAATTTGCCAAATTTAAAACTAAAATGGAGCGAAAATGAAACAAAAGCTTAGCAAAAATCAGTTTTTAGTCATCTCGCTCACGCTTTTTGCCATGTTTTTCGGCGCAGGGAACTTTATCTTTCCGCCGAATTTGGGGCGAGAGGCTGGGCAGAATTTTTACGTCGCGATCATGTTTTTTTGCGCTACGGCGGTGCTTTTGCCGGTGCTTGGCGTCGCAGCGATCGCTAGAGCAAAAGGGCTTCAAAGCCTAGTTCGCCGCATAGATCCGGTATTTGCGGTGCTTTTTACGGCGCTTTTATACCTCACGATCGGGCCGCTTTTTGCGATACCTCGCGCGGCAAACATGCCCTTTGATATCGCGGTTAAGCCTTTTATTGCGCACGAAAATTTGCAAATTTGGCTATTTTTTTACTCGGCGGCGTATTTTGCGTTAAATTACTACATCTGTCTAAATCCCTCAAAACTAGTCGATCTACTCGGCAAATACCTCACTCCGCTACTTTTGGCGCTCATTTTGCTGCTTTTTGGGGCGGGATTTTTCTTCCCGATAGGCGAGTTTGCCGCTCCTAGCGGCGAGTACGCGCAGCACGCCGCGGCCAAGGGCTTTGTAGAGGGCTATCAGACGATGGACGCGCTAGCGTCGCTTGCCTTTGGTATCATCGTGATAAACGCCATCAGAACCGTGGGCGTAAAAGACGAGCGTCATCTCGTCTCCTCGACGATAAAGGCAGGCATGACGGCGGGCGTGATTTTGATGGCGATTTATTTGATGCTGGGCTACCTCGGCGCGACGTCGGCAGAGCTTTTTAAAGACGCGCCGCAGATAAACGGAGCTGAGCTGCTATCGCGCATTAGCGGCTATTATTTCGGTAAGGCTGGCGTTTTGGTGCTGGGTTCGGCGTTTTTTCTAGCGTGCATTACTACGACGCTAGGGCTTATCAGCTCTGCTAGCGAGTACTTCGAGGAGCTAACGGACGGGCGCGTAAAATATAAAATTTGGGTTGCGGCGTGGTGCTTGATCGGCTTTGGCGTGGCAAATTTCGGCCTTACGACCATCATCAAGGGCTCGATCCCGGTACTGATCGCCATCTATCCGATCGCCATCATGCTCATCATCCTTTCGCTCATCAATCCGCTGATCGACTCGAGCAAGCTCATCTACCGCACCTGCGTCTACGTCTGCGTGGTCGTCGGCACGATAAACGGCCTTGATATCGCGGGCGTTTCCGTGCCGCTAGTGACGGATCTCGTCAAGGAAATGCCGTTTTACGACTCGATGCTGGGCTGGATCGTGCCTAGCGCGGTCGCATTTGCGGTGACTTACATACTGCACCTTGTGCTAGAAAAGAGAGAAAATACTTTTTAACTACTAGCGGCAAAGCGCGGATTTTCTTGCATGCGGCTATAAAATTTCAAGACATTTTAGAAATTTTATAGCCGAAATTTTTTAATAACTATATATGTTCCAATATGATTTTAATTTATAAAGGTAAAGGCTCAAATTTAACTCGTCTATGACGCGTAATAGCCGCAGGATCTCGTCTTTTATGGCTTGTGCATCAGAAAGGCTTAGCGGCGGGTCAAAGAGCGAACTTTCAAAACGGTTTTTTGCGCCGTTTAAAAAGAGATAAAATTTATCGTCCATAAACGCCGCGCTTAGCGATACGGCACTGTCAAAACCCTGCTTAACCTCGCGTAGGCGTTGCATAAAACCGGGGCTTAAAAGATAGCGCGCTTCTATTTTGTCGTCGGTAAATACGCGAAATTCGTTGCTGAACTCCGTATCGTCCAGTATCTCTTTTTCGCCAGATATTTTCGTATTTAGCACCTTCTTGTCGGCCAGTATCGTTTGTCCTTTAAAATTTTTATAAAACTCGCAGACTAGTACTGTACCGTTAAAGTCCATATATTCGTCGTATATGGCTTTGCTTACTCTCAAAAGCGCCAGATAAGGGTTTTTTGAGCCGTTTGAGTTATATGTTTTTTCTACTTTTATAGCCTCGCTTAATTGAAATTTGACATTAGCGTAAGTACCGCTTATTTGGTCTTCGCCGTAAAAATTTACGTGCCTGTATATTCCGCTTTTATAAAATTCGTTTGCGCTGATGCCTTTTTGAGGCTCGTATGTAAAATTACTATCTATATCGGCAACTACCGTGCTAACAAAAACATTTTTGTAGAAGCTTCTATACTCTTCCAGCGTTTCTTCTACTTTTGGAATCCTCGGCGTGACGTATATTGGGATGGCTGCAAATAAAAGAAAGGATATTTCAAAGCGTCGCTCCATAATAATAAAAAGTAGTATCGGTGCGACAAATGTCGTTATAGTCATAAATGTAGCGTATTTTTTTACTATTTTTTTTTGCACTCATTTTGCTTTTGCGTTACGGCTGCGATAGCTTCTTCGATTTTTAGATTTTTTATTCGTAAAAAACTCGGTTTAGATAAAGGCCGTTTGGCGGCGCGGGGATACGCGTGAGCGGCTTTTGCTCGTAGATAGCTCGGCGTAAAAGCTCTTTTGCTTTGAGGAAATTTGCATCGCGGCAACCGCTTGAGTTTTTATTACCGATTTTTGCGCGATTTTTTTCGGTATCTATGCTTACGGCTTTGTTTAAATTCGAGTTTTCGGCGTCAAATTTTGAGACGACGCAAACCGCGTGTTCGGCGCTCAAATTTACGCTTTCGTCGCTTGTAGTTAAGATTTTTTCGCGGCTGCTTTGGTTTAAATTTGCCTTGCCGCAGGGTTTTGTCGTCTGCGCGGGCCCAAATTTAAACTCCAGTGCACCCGTTTCCTTAAATTTGCCGTTTTTTGCAAGCTCGAGCGCCTTAAGGGCGCTAGCGACCATGAGGCGAACCTGAGCGCGCAAAAAGCCGTTTGCTTTAAAAACGATGATTGACCGCTCGCCGCGCGCGTAACAAAATGCCTTTGTGACCTGCCGTACTGGGCTTTTGACGTCGCTACCAAGCTTCATAAACGCGCTAAAATCATGCTCTCCGACAAAAAGCTCAAGCAGCTCGTTTGCTAAATTTGGGTCAAATTTCGGCAAAAAAGTCTCGTAAGGCGCTAAAAAAGGCGAAAACTCGCCGTGATTTATGACGTAGCGGTAGGCTCTGGCCGTAGCGTCGTAGCGCGGGTGAAAGCAGTCATGCACGCGGCTTATAAATTTAAGGTGAACGGTAGGGTGAGCGTGGCGATTGATGAGAGCTTTTAGGCGCGTAAAGTCGCTAAAATGCTCGCCGCACTCGACGCAGGCTACTTGGTTGTTTGCATGCACGCCCTTATCGGTGCGCGAACTAGAGATTATTTTGCTAAAAATGCCCACATGCGCTAGAGCCGCACCCAGAGAGTCCTCGACGCCGTTTTCGTGCGGCTGGGTCTGCGAGCCCTGAAATTTCGACCCGTCGTAGCTAAAAATGAGTTTAAGCCACACTTAGTATCTTTTTAAAATTTTAGCCCTAAAGCTAAAAATCGAGGCGATAAAAAATAGCGAAAATATCGCCGCAATCGCGATAAAAACTCGCGAACTAAAGAGCATAATGAGCGTAAAATAGCCAAAAAGCACGCCAAATATCCCAAAATACACAAAGCCCTTTTCGTAGCGGTAGGTCACGATACCCAGGCTCAAAGCAAAAAGCGTCGTCGCTAGCGGGAAAAGCGCGATGAGAACGTAGGTCGCGAAGTCTTTGGCGCGTTTTTTATCCTCGCTCATCATTTGCCAATACTGCCAAAACGACTTCGTCTGCGCGACGCTGTCCTCTTGGGCTGTACTGATTTTCATCGTGCCAAAGTCGGTTTTATGCCACGAGGCGTCCCTGATATCGTAAATTTTGCCATCTGATAGCGTAAATTCAAGAACGGCATTGCTGTTTGTTAGGCGAGCATTTTTAGCTAGAACAAACCTATGTGCGCCTTCTTTTGGCGAATAAAGCGTCACGCCCTCGTAAAGAGTGCCGTTTTCGTCGCTTTTTTCATTTTGGATAAAGACCATCCAGTCGGAAAATTTTTGTCCGAATTCGGTTGTTTTTAAATTTAGCTTGGCGACGGTTTTTTTGTACGAGACGAAATTTGAGTTTAGCTCTGCGGCCGTAGGGATCAGCACTATCGCGGTGACTATTAAAAAGGTCGAAACCGCGCCACTAACGATGAAAAAAAATTTAGCGATCTTAACGGGCGAATATCCGAGCGTAAAAAGCACGATGCTCTCGCTTTCGCGCGAAAGTCTGAAAAACATAAGCGCAAGCGATGCGAAAAACGCGATAGGAACGGTAAAAAGCAACACTCTAGGCAGCATAAACATATAGAGTTTAAAAAGCTCTATAAACGTAATCTCGATGTATGACGTGATACGCGCGATCTGGATGAAAAACACGATCGACATGATGAGAAAAAGCGTCGCAAATAGCGATGCGAACGTACTTAGGAAGTTTGAAAAAAGATAACGCGCCGTCCTATCCATAAATCAGCCCTAAGATGTAGATAAACTGCTCCTTAAACGCATAAACGATGAGCGTAGCAAGGCTCAAAAACGGCACGAAGGGAAGCTCATATCCGCGCTTTCGTACGATAACGTATGCGGGCAGCGTCAGCAGCGCCGAGACGTAGATCGCCATGAGGCCGAGCTTTATACCTAAAATCGCACCCATAACGCCTGCTATAAAGATGTCGGCAGAGCCCATGGCTTCGCGCTTAAGAGCTAGGCTAACGACCGCGCGCAGTAGCCAAAAGGCAAACATAAAAATCGCAGCGTTTATAAACGAATCAAATGCAAATAAAAGCCCATCCGAGTCAAAAGAGGCGGGGAGGTTAAAGCCGTAAAGTAGCGAAAATGCGACGCTGGCAAAAAGCAGAGGATCCGGAACAGCCTTGTAACGAAAGTCGATCAGGCTAAGCGCTAGCAGCAAGATAAAGCAGATGCCAAGCATCGCCGCCTTAAAAATCGCGGCGTAAAAGCCGTCCGTAAGAGGCTCAAGTCCGTGTGTCTCAACGCAATACGCAAGCACGCAAAGCAGGCCGCTAGCAAGTTCAACTAGAGGGTACTGAAAGCTGATTTTTTCGCCGCAAAACGCGCACTTGCCGCGTAAAAACAGCCACGCAAAAATCGGGACGTTATGATACGGTTTTAGCGGTGTTTTGCAGCTTTGGCAGTGTGAGGCGGGAAAATTTATGCTTTCGCCGCGCGGCATGCGGTAGATCAGGACGTTGCTAAAGCTGCCGACTACGGCGCCCAAGATAAAAAATAATAAAATAAAAAATACAACGGCGAAAATCATGGCTCTCCTAATTTAATTTATAATGCATTTGGCTGCTTGCGATTATTTTTGAGCTAGCGGCGACGTTTTTAAGCAATGTTTGCGCAAATTTGCCGCGCTGATTTGAACTAAAATTTGACTAGTTTTTAGCGCCGCAAAAAGCATAAAACACAAAATTTAAAGGCGATTTTAGCGAAATATTGCCTTGAATGATTTTAAATTTAAAGATTTCGGTTCAAAATTTATGCAAAACGGCGTTGAGGCGAGGCTTTTATTTGTCAAATTTAAAGGCGCTTTTTCGGTGAGCGAATCAAATAAAACGACATAAATTTAAAAGATAGCGGTAACCAAAAACGTCAAATTTTATAGTCCGCCAAACCTTCTGTCTTTTTTCTTAAACTTAGCCGTTATCAAGGCTAGCTCCTCGCGCGTAAAATCAGGCCAAAGCGTGGGCGTAAATGCAAACTCGGCGTATGAAGCCTGCCAGAGCATAAAATTTGATAGTCTTTGCTCGCCGCCGGTGCGCACGAGAAGATCGATAGGCGCGGGCTCATCGAGGCAAGCTTGCAGGCTATCTTCGCTTAAATTTAGAGTTAGGTTTTGGGCATTAAACTCTCCACCTTTTTTTTCGCAAAATCTCCTAAAAGCTCTTAAAATTTCATCTTTAGCACCGTAGTTTAGCGCTAAATTTAGCTTTAGCCTAGAGTTTTGCGTGGTTGCGTTTTTGATATCAGCTATCTCGTTTTTTAGCTTGTCGCTTAGCGGACCTTCGTCGCCGATAACGTTAAATTTGATGCCGTTTTTGATAAAACTATCGCGTTTTGAGAGCAAAAATTTATGCAAAAGCTCCATCAAAAAGGCCACTTCGCTCTTTGGGCGCTTCCAGTTTTCGGTGCTAAATGCATAAAGGCTCAGCACCGCCACGCCCTCGTCGATGCAAAACTCGCACATCTGCCCCACGACATTTGCGCCCGTTTCGTGCCCTTTCGTACGTAGCAAACCGCGGCGTTTGGCCCATCTGCCGTTGCCGTCCATGATGATCGCGAGGTGGTTTAGCTCGTTCATTTTAGCCCTTAAAATCAATTATTTTGCCGCTTGGATCAAAGAAAGCGGCGATGTTTTGCGTCGTTTGAGTTTCGCAGTCAAACTCACCTCGCAAGAGCCTAGCGACCTTGTCAAACGGCGTCTGCGCGCTGATTATCCTGGCGCCTTTTAGCGTGAAAATAATCGGAGCGAAATTTGAAAAAACGAGGTAAATTTGACTCGTGCGGGCGCCGTCAAATTTCATCTGAAAAACCCCTTTTATGCCGTTATAAACAAACGAAATATTAATGATATTTTTTTGTAGCGCAAGCAACATTTGAGCTAGATTTTCAAACGTTTCTCGCGAGTCTGCCGCGCTAAGGCCGTTAAATATATATTCATAAAACCAGTTTAGATCGGGCTCGCTTATCAGCCTTTCTATCAGCGCAAGTCCGTCGGGCGCAGCGTAGGCTAAGCTTGGCTTTTTAAAGAGATTTCTTATCACGATATTTTCGGTGCCGCTTGCGATCTCGCCCCAGTATTCGCCGTCCACGTCGAGGCTTTTCATGCTTTTCGTGCTTAGGATTTTGTTGCCCATTTTGAGATTGTAGCGATTATAGCCCGTCTTTTCGGCGACTTTGATGCTGATGGGCAGGCTCGCGTTTAGAGCCGTACCCGCGCCGCCGCTTGCGATTTTTTGCACTCTCGAGACGGGATTTATCATAGCATGCTTGCTAAATTTACTATTTGCCGCGCCGCATCCTCTTTGGACGTTAGCGCGATATTTTGCGCGTCATGGCGCGTGATAAAGGTTATTTGCGTGCTATCAGAGCCGAAATTTATATCGCCGCCAAGCACGTTTAGGCAAACAGCATCAAGGCTCTTTTTCTCAAGCATATTTTTTGCGTTTTGCATGGCGTTTGCGTCGTCCATTTCCATTTTAAAACCGATTTTTTTTACGTTTTTAAAGTCCTTCAAGGAGCCCAAAACATCATCGTTTTGCGCTAGCTCCAGCGTCCAAATTTCGCCTAAATTTTGCTTTTTTAGCTTGCCTTCAAATTTGGTTTTAGGAGTATAGTCGCTAACCGCAGCCGTCATCGCGAGTAAATTTGCGTCCGTCAAATTTGCATGCAGTAGCTCTTTTAGCTCCGCCGAGCTTTGAAATTTGAGCGTTTTATATGGCGCGTTCGTCGTCTCAAAGCTAGCTAACAGCGTCACGTCCGCACCCGCGTAGTAAAAGGCGTCCACCAGCGCTTTTGACATCTTGCCGCTGGATAGATTCGTCACGGCTCTTACGTCGTCGATCTTTTCGCTCGTAGCACCGCCCGTGACGATCACTTTTTGTCCTTTAAATTTTGGCTCCGTTAGCATTCTTTTGGTTTCGTAGATGATCGTAGAAACGTCTGCTAGCGCGCCTTTACCCGTGTCGCCACAGGCTAGGTTTTTTTCTACCGGTTCGATAAATCTCGCGCCGTTTGCCGCTAAAAATTCGAAATTTTTGCGCGTAGAGAAGTGATTTAGCATTTTGTCATTGGCTGCGGGCGCGATGAGTAGGGGAGCCGGGCTAGCGATCAGAGTCTGCATAAAGACGTTATCGCAAATGCCGCTTGCAAGCTTGTTTATCGTATTTACGCTCGCGGGCGCGATGAGGATTAGATCGGTTTTGGCGTAGGCGATGTGATTTAGTCCGTCCTGCCAACTCTCCGTGCGCGAGGTTAAAATTTTATGCTCGCACAGCGCCTCAAAGCCCGCTTCAGAGCAAAATTTAAGCGCTCCTTCGCTAAGCATAACCCGCACGTCCGCGTCTTCTTTTTTTAGCGCGGATAAAATTTCATAAGCCTTATAAAACGCGATACTGCCGCAAACCGCGAGCAAAATTTTTTTATTTTTTAGCATTTTCGTCGCCGCTTTTCGTGTCGTTAAAAAATTTATAGAAAAAGCCTTCTTTATTTACTTGCTTCGTGCGGCTGATAGCTAGCGCGCCGCTAGGTACGTCGCTAGTTACGGTGCTTCCCGCCGCGATTAGCACATCGTCGCCAACTTTTACGGGGGCTACTAGCTGGGTATCAGAGCCGATAAAGACGTTTTTGCCGATTATCGTTTTGTGCTTAGCTTTGCCGTCGTAGTTGCACGTGATAGTGCCGCAGCCTACGTTTGTGCCCTGGTCGATCTCGCAGTCGCCCAGATAGCTTAGATGGCCTGCCTTGACGCCGTTTAGCCAGGCTGCTTTTAGCTCGACGAAATTTCCGATGTGAGTGTTTTTGATCTCGCATTTTGGGCGTAGGTGCGCTAGAGGGCCGACGTCCGAGTCCTCGACGACGGAGTTTTCTACGACCGAGCCGCTTTTGATGACGGAGTTTTTGATGAGGCACTCTCCGATGACGCTTACGTTTTCTTCGATGACGCATTCGCCTTCAAATTTTGCTCTAGAGTCGATGTAAACGCTATTTGGCAGACGCATTAGCACGCCGCTTTTCATCAAATTTTTCTTGATTTCATCCTGCATCAAATTTTGGGCGATACTGAGCTGAAATTTATCGTTTATGCCCATAAAATTTTGCTCTTCGACGCTGATGGCCCAGCACTTTAGACCGCGCTCGTTTGCGATTTTTATCGCGTCGGTTAGGTAAAATTCTTTCTGCGAGTTTTCGTTGCCGATGAGAGGTAAAATCTCGCGCAAAACTTCGCTTTTAAAGCAGTAGCAGCCGGCGTTTGCGCTTTTTATCATTTTTTGCGTCTCGGTCGCGTCTTTTTGCTCGACGATGGCTTCTACTTTGCCGTTATTTATGATCACGCGGCCGTAGCCGTACGGATCTGCCGCCTCAAAAACGCTTAGCGCGATGTCTGAGTTGCCCGCGCTTAGGCGGATTAGGTCGTTGGTTTTTATAAGCGGCATATCTCCGCACAAAATCAGCGTTTTTTCGCTATTTAGCGGGATATTTTTTAGCGCGCCCGCAGTGCCCGGGAAATCTTTTAAATTTTGCTCGTAAATTTTAGTTTGAGGGAAAATTTCTTTGATTTTAGCTTCGACGAGCTCTTTTTGATAGCTCAAAACCACGCTCACGTCGCTACTGATCTCATAAGTCTTGCGCAAAATATGGATAATCATCGGCTCTCCGCAAAGCTCGAAAAGCACCTTTGGTTTGGTTGATTTCATCCTCGTGCCAAGCCCCGCGGCAAGCACAACTACGCCGATATCGCTCATCTTTTTTCCTTGTTTAAATTTGAGCGATTTTATCTCAAATTTGCTAAATGCGGGATTAATGTTTTTTTGGACTTAACAATTTCTTAAGCATTAACTTATATAATCACAGCCTTTGAATATAATCAAAATCAAATTTAAAGGATGCAACTTGCTTTCATTTTTAAAAAAGGCTTTAAGAAGAAATCAGTTTTTGTTTAATCTTCACCTGATTTTATCGATTATTTTTGCCGTTCCGCTACTCATCATCGGCGTTACTGGCGCTATTTTATCGTATCAACACGAGCTTGATGATCTCATAAATTTAAACGCTCCCAAGATAGAAAAAACGGGCGAAATGCTAAGCGTAGAAAAAATTCTGCAAAGCTTTAGCGAGCAAACGGGCGTTAAACAGCCTGCAAGGCTCGTGCTACCTAAAAGCGAAAACGAAGCGGTCAAAATTTATGCTAGCGGTAGCGATGCCTATCTGGTAGATCCGTATACCGCGCAGATCATCGGCAAGGACTACGGAGTCGCCTTCATACGCACCGTAATGTCGCTGCACCGAAATTTAGGCTTTGCGCTAACGGGTAACAAAACCGCGGGCGAGGTCGGCAAGCAGATCGTAGGCGCTAGTACGGTCGCGATGATAGTGCTCGTGATAAGCGGCGTTTGGTTGCATTTCCCAAGGATAAAACGCAAATTTGCCGAGGCGATAAAGCCGAATTTTAAACTCAAAAAATACGCCCTTTTTCACAACCTGCACACGAGTCTAGGCGCCTTAAGCGCAGTGATATATCTCGTCATCTGTCTAACCGGACTCATGTGGTCGTACCGCTGGTATAACGGCGCGGTGACGGAGCTTTTCGTTAGTGCGCAAAATTTGCCTAAAGAGGCCGAGCGCAAAGAGGGCGCGCCCGCAAAAGCAGAGGGTAAAAAGAGCGCCGAGTATAAATTTAGCGATGTGCAGAGGGCTTACGAGATATTTAAATCAAGCGGCATAGAGTATAAAGAATTTAGCCTGATGCTAGCAGCCGGAGATAAGATAAACGTCAGATACTACGAACCGGATGCGCCTAGCACCTCTCGTCCGAAAATGACCTCCGTAAACGTAAAAGAGGGCAAGATGGCGGAGCAAAAACAAACTGAGGGCATAACCGTAGGCATGGTAAAGAGCACGAACTATCAGCTGCATACGGGGTATTTTTTCGGGATTGTTGGTAAAATTTTGTGGTCGGTAGTTTCGCTTTTGATGGCGCTTTTTATCTTTAGCGGCTTTTATATGACTGCAAAAAGGGCGTTTAAGCCAAAAAAGGCTTAGCTAAATTTGCCTTTTGCTAAGCATTGATAGCGTGCGAGCGATAAATTCGTCAAATTTACGCTCGCAGCAAGACGCTATCTCTTGCTCTCGTTTAAAATTTTACTTCGTTTTTTAAATCAAATTTTGACAAAATATAAAATTTTGAAAAATTTTACGCCGCTTTGGAACGGCTTTTGCAAAAAGCTAACCTAAATTTAACTGTATTTTCAACTAAAAAAAACTAAAATACAAACCAAATTTACAATATAGAAAGTTGCAAGATGGATTTAGGTAGCCTCGTCGGTTGGATAGTTATTATGGTGCTTTTGCTCGGTTCCATGCAGATGGGCGTCGGAATCGGAGCTTACATCGATATTCCGTCGGTTTTGATCGTTTTCGGCGGTACGATTTGCGCGCTGATGATCGGCTTTAAGATGGAGCAGATAAAAAAGCTAGGCACGTTTTACGGCATCGCGGTAAAGCCAAAAACCTACAATCTCCCCGAAATCGTAAAAAAAATGGTCGAATACTCTACAAAAGCTCGTCGCGACGGCATCCTGGCGCTTGAGAGCGATGCAAATAACGAAACCGATCCATTTCTAAAAAAAGGCCTATCTATGGCGGTTGACGGCAACGAACCGGACGCCATCAGAACGCTACTTGAGATAGATATGGAACAGGCAAGCTCGCGTCACGGCGATAATATCAAAATTTTCGAGCAAATCGCGGGCTTTGCGGGCTCGATGGGTATGATCGGTACGCTCATCGGTCTGGTCGCGATGCTTATGAACATGTCCGATCCTTCGGCTATCGGTCCATCTATGGCGGTCGCGCTCATTACTACGCTTTACGGCGCGATGATAGGAAACATCCTGGGTTCGCCCGTAGCAAACATCCTAAGTATCCGCGATAAGGACGAAGGCACGGCTAAAGTGCTGATGCTAGAGGGTATAATGGCGATCCAAGCGGGCGACAACCCTAGGACGCTCGAGATGAAGCTACTATCGTTTTTGCCGCCTAAAGACCGCGTTAGTCAATTTGATAAGTAGAAAAAATGGCTAAAAAGTTAATCGATCCGGGTGACTGCCCCAAATGCTTACCCGAGTGGCTCGCGGCGTTTGGCGACTTGATGTCGCTTCTGCTTTGCTTTTTCGTACTGCTTCTTTCTATGAGTACGATGGACGCGAAAAAGCTAGAAGCAGCGATCGGCTCGCTAAGCGGGGCTTTGGGCGTGCTTGAGGGTGGCGCGAAACCGGACGTCAGCGCCGAGCAAAACCAAGGCGATCACGCCACCTCAAACAAAGAGCGCACGGGCGTGAAGTCGAATTTCGAGCAGACTCTGCGCTCTATCAACGAGCTTTTGCATGCCAGCGGCTCGCCGGAGGTTACGTTTGAGGAGAGCGAGAGCGGGTTTGTGATTAGATTGCCGGCAAATTTACTCTTTGCTAAAGACAGCGCCCAGCTACAAAACGACGATGCTTTGCTATTTTTAAAACGTATCGCGATGGTGATAGCCAAGCTACCGCCCGACGTCGTAGCAAACGTGATCGGACATACCGACAGCGAGCAGCCGGGCTCTGCCGAGTTTAAAGACAACTGGCAGCTGTCATCGGCGCGAGCTATCAGCGTAGTTAGCGAGCTTATCAAAGACGGAGTCGATCCTAAAAAGCTAACCGCGTCCGCAAAGGCCGAATTTGAGCCGTTTGCGACGAATTTTACCGAGCAGGGCAGGGAGAAAAACCGCAGGGTCGAGATCCACTTTATTTCGTTAAATTTAGACGACAAAGCCAAAACGCAAAAAAGCATACTGGACGCGCAGGAGTAAATTTGAAAAAACTGACGTTTTTGCTGTTTTTTATCTTTGCGGCGGTCGCGATCGGCGAGGATAACGTCACGATCCCGACCGTAAATCTCAGCCTAAGCGCGCCTACTACGCCCACCCAGCTAGTTAGCTCGCTAAACGTCCTACTGGTCCTCACCGTCCTCACGCTCGCTCCTTCGCTAGTTTTTATGATGACCAGCTTTTTGCGGCTCATTATCGTTTTTTCGTTCTTGCGACAGGCGATGGGCACGCAGCAGATGCCGCCTTCTACGGTGCTTATTAGCCTTGCGATGGTGCTTACTTTTTTTATCATGGAGCCTGTGGGCAAGCAAGCCTACGAAGCGGGCGTACAGCCCTACCTAAGCGAACAAATCGGCTACCAAGAGGCCTTTGAGCGCGGCGTGAAGCCGTTTCGCGAGTTTATGATAAAAAATACGCGCGAGAAGGATCTGGCGCTATTTTTACGCATCAGAAATATGCCAAACCCGCAAAGCTTCGACGATATCCCGCTCACGGTCGTGATGAGCGCGTTTATGATCAGCGAGATGAAAACGGCGTTTGAGATAGCGTTTTTGCTTTATCTACCGTTTTTGGTCATCGATATGGTCGTTAGCTCCGTGCTCATGGCGATGGGTATGATGATGCTGCCGCCGACGATGATTTCCTTGCCGTTTAAACTGCTTATTTTCGTGCTCGTCGACGGGTGGAATTTGCTCGTCATGAACCTCGTTAAAAGCTTTCATTAGGTTTTTTATCGCTATAATCTTAAAAATGCTCCGCGCGCCGCTTAAATTTTCATTTTATTTCACTTACGGCGCCAGACTTCAGGCGGCGCAAATCCGCTCAAATTTAGCCCGCGCCGCCCAGAGCTAACAGGGAAGGGTTTAGATGAAAAAAATTTATATATTTTTGAGTTTTTGCGTTTTTTTAGGCGGTTCGGAGATTAAATTTGAAGGGAATTTGCCCGAGCTGATTTTGGCTGCGCAGAGCTCAAATTTGGCTCAAATTTCAAACTACGAACCGCAAAAAGCGCAGCTGCAAAAAGATGCCGTAAAGAGTGCGTATATGCCAAGCCTCAGGGTTGAGGGCGGATACAGCTTTTTAAGCGGCGACATAAACGTCCTGCGCCCGCAAAGAGCCGCCACGGCAAGGGCTATTTTGGAGCTTGCAGTTTATGACGGCGGCAAAAGAGAAGCCCTGCTAAGCTCTCTTTCGCACCTTAGCGCGGCTGAAATTTTAAAAAACGAGGAGTATCAAAACCTGCTTGCGTTTAACGCGACTAAGCTTTATTTTAGCTTTTTGTCGCTGGGCGAGCTCGCGCTGGCAAAAGAGGGCGAGATAAACTACCTAAAAAACGCGCTAAATAGGCTGGAAAAATACTACCGCGCGGGGCTTAGCGACGAGAGCGAGTATGAAGCGATAAATGCTAGATACGCCATGGCGCTCGCCGAACGCCTCGAGATCTCGCAAAATCAAAATGAGATAAAAAATCAAATTTATGCGCTAACGGGCAGAGATATCGAGCCTGTGGCGGGCTCTAGGATCGCGTTTGCAGACGACGACTCCGCGCCGCAAAAAAGCGAAAAGCCCGAGCTTGAGGCGCTTAGGCTAAATTTCGCCGCGGCTTTGGAGGATGAAAAGATAACCGCATCCGAGACGAACCCGCAAATTTTCATTAAAAATACCTACACCTTTATGCGTACTCATTACGACAGAAATTTGCTGCCGGCGCAGTATAGAAGCGCGCTGGAGCCCTATTTTGACGACTTTTTTAAGCCGAATTTAAACACCAACGAGCTGATTTTAGGCTTTAGCTGGAAGGCGTTTGATTTTGGAGCAAACAAAAAGCAGCGCGAGATAAAGCGCATTAGCGCGCTGCAAGCGAAGTTAAATCTAGATCAAAAGCGCCTGCAAAACGAGCTAAATTTGACGAATATCAAAAACGATCTAAAGACGCTCGAGCAAAAGATCGCTGCAGGCAAAAGCGCACTAAACTCGGCGCAAACCTCGCTAAATGCCGTTAGCAAAAAATACGAAGCTGGGCTGCTTGGATACGTCGAGTTTTTAAACGCGACCGCGCAGAGCTTTAGCGCAGGTAGCGCGCTGGAGCTAAGCAAGAGTAAATTTGAAATCAAAAAGGCGGAGTATCTATACGAGCGCGGCGGCAAAATCGCCGAAAATATCGAAAAAACGGAGCGCAAATGAATAAAATTTTACTTTTTTTACTGAGTGCGGCGGTTGCGCTTTGTGCCCAGGATAGGATCTACGCGAGCTTTGACGTCGCGCCCGCAAAAGACGCGCAGCTCGCGCTAAAAGCCGTCGGTATCGTAAAGAGCGTAAACGTAGAAATCGGCTCTGCGGTAAAGCGCGGCGACGTGCTACTCGAGCTTGAAAACGAGAGCGAAAAGCTAGCCGTAAAGCTCGCTCAAAACGACCTAGAGAGCGCGCAGACGGCAAAAGCTCACGCAAAAAGCGTGCTGGATAAATTTAAGCTCGTTCAAAGCGTGAGCTCGAAGCAGGCTTTTGAAAATGCGGAGTTTGATTTTAAAAACGCAGCGCTAGCCGAAAACAGAGCGCATCTGGCGCTAAATTTGGCGCAAAAAAGACTTGAGGATACTAGATTGCTAGCGCCTTTTGACGGGACAATCTCGGGCAAGAGTATCGAGGTCGGCGAGGGCGTGGGCGGCGTAGCGCAAAAGCTGATGTCGATTTTTTCCTATCCGGACGTGAAGCTCAAGCTTAGCTTTGATGAAAAATTTAAAGACCGCGTAAAAATCGGTAGCGAATTTATCTATAAACTAGACGGCGAAAATAAGGAAAGACGCGGCGAAATCAGCCTCATCTACCCGACTATCGACACGAAAAACGGCAAAATTTACGCCGAAGTGCAGGCGCGAAATTTGACGCCGGGACTTTTTGGCGAGGGATATATCGTATCAGATTCGCAGGTTGAAACGGAAGCCGAGTCTAAAAAGGACGCAAATAAAACATTTGGGCTTAAATTTGACGGCTTTAAAAACGATGGGCTAGCAGGCGCGAAATTTGACGTAGAAAAAACTAGTTTCGGCGCGGCGCGGTTTTCAAATTTGATGGCACAGATGAAAAGCGAGATAAATTTGAACTCAAATTCGGCGTGCGGCGTTAAATTTGACTCCGCCGCAAAAAATGCAAATTTAACGAGCGGGTCAAATTTATCGCATAAACAAGGCGGCGTAAATTTAAACGTCAAATTTAACGCGGCGCAAATTTTACTAGCCGCTAAACGCCAAATGCTTTTTGCGGGGCGAGGAGGCCGGGTAAGTTTGACGCAAAAGCCCGTTTTAGCGAAGGCGCGAAATGTATAAACTAGCTATAAATCGCCCAATTACTACGTTGATGTTTTTCGTCGCGCTCGTATTTTTCGGCGCGATGTCGCTTTTTAGGATGCCGGTAAATCTCTTCCCCGAGGTCGTCATCCCGCTGGTTAAGATCACGACCTACGCGCCGGGCGACATGAGCCTCATCGAGAGCAGGGTCACTAAAAAGATCGAGGACGAGGTCTCGACGATAGACGGTATCAAAAAGATCAGGTCGTATACATTTAACAATCTCAGCATCGTTTTGGTCGAGTTTAATCTCAAGAAAAACATCGACGTCGCCGCAAACGACGTGCGCGACAAGGTCGCAAAGGCAAAGCTGGACGCCCAGCCCGAGATAGAGAAAATCAACAGCGACAGCGGCAAGGTGGCGAGCTTTTTCGTTAGCCGCAAGGACGAAAATCTAACCGCGCTCATGCAGGCGGTCAAAGACGAGGCAAAGCCGTTTTTGCAGCGCGTAAAAGGCGTAGGCAAGGTCGATGACAAGGGCTTTTTGGAGCCTGAGATCAAAATTTACCTTGATCCGTTTAAGCTCGATAAATACGCCCTGACCGCAGCCTCGGTCATAAATATAATCAAATCGCAAAATTTAAAAGCTCCGCTGGGTAAGCTGGAAAATAGCGAATTCGAGATATTTTTAAAGAGCGAATTTGACGCTAAAAGCGTGCGCGAGCTAGAGGATATCCGCCTGCAAAAGGACGTGTTTTTAAAAGACGTCGCGCGCATAGAGCTATCTCATCACGACACCGACTCAGTAGCTATGTATAACGGCAAGCGCGGAGTGCTGCTTGACGCTATAAAAGTAAGCGGCGCAAACACGATCGAGACGGTAAATGCGCTCAAGGCCAAAACGGGCGAACTAGCGGCGAGACTGGGCGAAAACTACGAAGTGGAGCGGGTTTACGAAAAGAGCGAAAGCATCCTAAAGCACATAAATCAGGTCAAATTTGACATGATGCTAGGCGTCGCGCTCACCGTCGTCATCGTCTTTTTCTTTTTGCGAAGTTTTAGCGCGACTATCATCGCCGCGCTTGCGATACCTGCTAGTATCGTGGGGACGTTTTTTATCATCGACGTTTTGGGCTTTGATCTAAACCGCCTCACGCTACTGGCTCTCACGCTTGGTATCGGTATATTTATCGACGATGCGATCGTGGTCGTCGAAAATATCTCCAAAAAGATGCAAGAGGGCGAGAGCAATCCGCTAAAAGCGAGCTTTGAGGGCGTGCGTGAGATCGCCTTTAGCGTGCTTAGCATTAGCGCGGTGTTGCTTTGCGTGTTTGTGCCGATTGCCTTTATGGAGGGCATCGTCGGGCAGTATTTTAACTCCTTCGGTATGAGCGTGAGCGGCGGTATCGTGGTGTCGTTTTTGGTTTGTATCATGCTGATACCTAGTCTGGCGGCGAGGTTTTTGAGCGAGGGCGAGAGTAAATTTTACCGCATTACGGAGCCATTTTTTGAGGCGCTTGAGAGCGGTTATGAGTGGCTTTTGAAGCTTATTTTGAGGTTTAAAACCGCGTTTGTTATACTTACTTTGGGCGTGCTGGCTCTTTGTATGAGCTTAGCGGGCAAGGTCGGTATGGACTTTTTGCCAGTAGAGGACGAGGGGCAGTTTGAGATATTTTTAAAAGCAAGCCCCGGCATCTCGGTTGAGGCTATGAGCGCTAGAGCCGGCGAGGTCGTGCGCGCCGTAGATAGCGATCCGCGCGTGCAGTACTCCTATATGATCGCGGGTTACACGGACTCAAAGGACGCGTATAAGGCTAAAATTTACGTCCACCTAAAGGGCTTTGAGTCGCGAAAAGAGCGCCAAACGCAGATAATGGACGAGTATAGAAAGAAGCTTAAATTTGAAGATCTCAGCGTCAAAGTCCTACAGATACCCTACGTCGATACGGGTAGCGACAGCGAGCCGGTGCAGCTAACGATCACGGGCGATAGTTTGGAAAAGCTAGATGAAATTTTGCCTAAAGCCATCGCCATGGTGCGCGCGATAGAGGGCACGACGGATGTGGGCAGCGATAACGAGGATAAGATAAACGAGCTGCAAATCAGCATAAATAAAGACAAAGCCAAACGCCTAAACGTCGATCCTAGCGCGGTCGCGCAAGTGATATACGCGTCGTTTGGGCAAAATAGGCTAGGTAGCTTTGACAACGGCGACGCGCAGTACGATATGATACTGAGGTTTGACGACGAGTACCGCAAGGACGCGCAGGCGCTGCAAAAGCTAAAGATCAAAAATGCGCACGGCGAGAGCATAAGCCTAAGCGCGGTGGCGGAGTTTAAGACGAGCAAGACCTTTTCCGTGATAAACCGCTTTAACAAACAGCGCCAGATCAGGATCGTGGCAAACGTGGATAACGTCCCGCTGGGCGCCGTGCAAAAAGGTATCGACGAAAATATCGGTAAAATTTTGCCCGAGGGCTTTGAGTACGTGATGACGGGCTTTATCGAGATGATGAACGATACGAACGCGGCCTTTGTGTTTACGATCAGCCTTAGCGTCGTACTCATCTATATGATCCTCGCCGCTCTTTATGAGAGTTTTATTTTGCCGATCATCATCATGATCTCGATGCCGCTGGCGTTTGGAGGCGTGGCGGTCGGACTGTACCTTAGCGGCAACTCCTTTAGCCTGTTCGTTATGGTCGGCGCGATCTTGCTTTTCGGTATGGTTGGCAAAAACGCGATTTTGGTCGTGGATTTCGCCAACCGCTACGCAAATGAGGGCGTGGAGCTAAGCGAAGCCATCGTGCGCGCGGGAGTTAAAAGACTGCGAGCGATACTGATGACTACTTTTGCGATGATATTTGCTATGCTACCGCTAGCTCTTAGTAGGGGTGCTGGATACGAGGGTAACTCCCCGATGGCGATCTCGGTGATCTCGGGGCTCATTAGCTCTACTCTGCTAACGCTACTTGTCGTACCTGCGCTCTTTGGCGCGGTGTATAAGATAGATAAAAATGTGAGTAAAATTTATAAAAGAGAGAAAATTTAGGGCTTAAATTTCGGCCTATTTTTCGGCGAGGCTCGCATCAAATTTGCGCTTAAATTTGACGGCTCGGCCAAATTGCGCCCAGGCTGATTTCGCCTAGTTTTTGAGCGTCTTATTTAAAATTTACTCAAATTTAAAGCGTCAAAATCGCTTTTGCTTACGGTCTAATTTAACCTTCTTCGCCGGCTTTGCTCGGTAGTTAAATTTGCAAGCCTTTTTTATATACTCGTTCATAATCGGCCGATTTTGCCGAGCTTTCGGGCATAAATTTACTAGCCGTTTTTGGCGATTTTGTTGCCCTGCGGAGGGTTAAATCAGCTAGTTAAAATTTAATCTCAAAGCATTTTTTATACAAATCATTAGCCATATTTTTGATAACGGTTTTAGAAATTATTAATTTTTAAAATGCTAAAATCCGCGCCGATTTAAAGCAAATTTTAAAAGGGCAAATTTTAAACGTGAATATATTTAGCAAAAAGATTATATATAAGATTCACACTTACGCTTCGCTGATATTTTGCATTCCTTTAGTCGTCGCTTGTTTTACGGGTTCGGTTTTGGTTTATAAAGACGAGATAAATAATTTATTAATGCCAGGCGCCATATACGTTGCAAAAAATAGCGACGAAAACGAGCAAAAAAGTAGATTAAAATTTGACGAGCTAAGAGAAAAAATAGAAAAAGAGTATCCGCATCACGAGATCGTAGGTTGGAATATCGACGTAGATCCCCAAAAAACGGACAAAATTTGGCTACTGCCTCACGGTGCGGGTCAAAAAGAGTGGGCCTGCGTGTATCTAGACGCATTTAGCGGCGAGATAAAAAGCGATCTCGTGCCGCACGATAGCGGATTTATCGGCGTTATCACCGAGCTTCACGAAAATTTACTCCTTGAAAAAAGCGGTCAAATTTTACTCGGTCTGACGGCGATTTTTGCCTTTATTATTTCGATTAGCGGTTTTATCGTTTACCGAAATTTTTGGACGAATTTACTGCGCCTTCGGTTTGCACGCATGGCTACTTTTATGAGCGATTCGCACAAATTTATCGGCGTTTTTTCGACGCCCGTTATCTTTGCGGTCGCGCTTAGCGGTGCTTGGTGGGAGCTTAGGTTTATGTTTATGCCGCCTTTTGATAATTCTAAATTTGCAATCGGTCCGCAAATTTACGATAAAAATATCTCAATCGACGCTCTCGTGCAAAAAGCGGCTGCCGATATGCCGGGATTTGAGACGCACTACGTTAGTTTTCCGTTTTATGATGGCGCAAATATCACGCTTTACGGGCAAAAACCGAGTCAAGGTTTCCTTCATAGCCAGTACTCAAGCACCGTTTCTTATGATAAACACAGCGCAAATTTAATCGATGTAAAAGATATCGAGCTAGCAAGCAATAAGGATAAGTTTTTATCGACGTTTAGGCGCGCTCACTACGGCGACTATAACGCCGCGACTAAATTTTTCTGGTTTTTATGCGGGCTAGCTCCGCTTGCGCTTAGCGTTTCAGGCATTTATTTATGGATAAAAAGATCAAATTTTAAAAGGAGAAAAAGATGAAAAATAAAATTTTGTTTTCGGTTGCGGCGATAAATTTGCTCGCATCGGTTCAAATTTTAGCCGCCCAAAACGGGGAGAACGCAGCGGGCAAAGAGACGCTTCAGGCCGTCGAGGTAACTAGCGAACAAAGGCGCGACGACGTCAAATACAACGCAAAAGAGCTGGTAAAAAGCACCACGAGGCTAGACCTCACTTCGCGTCAGACGCCTCAGTCGCTTACCGTCATAACGGAGGCCAGACTAAAGGATCAAAACATCAACGACTATCAGGTGCTTTTGCGAAATATCCCGGGCGTCACGCTTAGCAAGTGGGACGAGCGCGTCTACCCTACGGCAAGAGGCTTTAAGATAGATTATTATTTGCTTGATTCGATGCCAAGCTTTGGCGGATTTAGCCTAGGCGCAAACGATATGAGCATGTTGCCGTATGAACGCGTCGAAGTCGTAAAGGGCGCAAACGGCCTACTAGCGGGTGCAGGCAATCCGGCGGCTAGTTTAAATTTCATCCGAAAAAGAGCAAATTCGAAAGAATTGACGGGAAATTTTAAACTAAGCGCGGGCTCATACGATAGATACGGCGTCTCGGGCGACGTGCAGACTCCTGTGACTGCTGACGGCAGCGTGCGGGCTAGAGCGTCTTTTATGCACGAGAAGTCTCGCTCGTATATGGACTACTATAACCGTAAAAACACCGCTATCTACGGCGTAGTGGACGCTGATATCATGGATAGTTCGTGGCTTAGCTTGGGCGCGTTTTATCAGGAGCTAAAGCGTCACGGCGTACGCTGGGGAGGAATGCCTGCGTTTTACAAAAACGACGTTAGGCGCGAGTTTGGTAAAAACGAAATTTTTTCGCAGCCTTGGACTAGGTGGGATATCAAGACTTTTGACGTTTATGCTGATTTTAGGCACTATTTTGAAAACGAAGCCAGCCTAAATCTCTCCTACTCCTTCCGCCGAGCAAACACGGACTCAAATCTACTCTACTATGGCGGCAAGGTAAATTTAGACGGCACGGGCGATGTTAGCGGACTTAGCGTCTACGCAAATAAACGCGAAGAAAATATTCACAACGTAGACACCTACGTAAACGTGCCGTACGAAGCGTTTGGCTTGCCTCACGAGGCGGTTTTCGGCGCTATGTATAACAACTATAAAAAAAGCTCCGACAACGTCAGTAGCTACTGGAATAGCCGCACGACTCCAGCAGGCCTAGCCTATGCGGCGCGTACTAGGATAGACTTTAAAAACCTGCACCTAGACGATCCTAATCTACCTTACGCCGATCAAAACAACGCCGATAAGACGGTGCAAAAGGCTGTATATTTGGCTAATAAATTCTCAATCACGGACGAGCTAAAGTTTTTGCTGGGAGCTAGGATGAGTTACTATAAGTACCGCATCGCGGGCGGCAACGGCAATAGAAACTTTACGCAAGAAATCACGCCGTATCTAGGTATAACGTACGATATCGGCGAAAATCACACTCTTTATGCTAGCTACACGAGTATCTTTAAACCTCAAACCGTAAAGGATATAGAAGGCAAATATCTAGATCCGATCCAAGGCAAGGACTATGAGCTGGGCATAAAGGGCGATTATTTTGACGGAGCGCTATCGGCTTCGTTTGGCGTATTTAAGGTCGTACAAGATAAGCTAGGCGCAAGAACGGGACAAAAGATCCCAGGCACTACGACCGATGCGTACGAAGCTAAAAAAGGCGTGACGAGCAAGGGTTTTGAGGTAGACGTAAACGGCGAGATAAATCAAAATTTAAGCCTAGGTCTTGGGCTTACTCACTTTAACGCCAAGGACGCCGACGGTAAGAAATTTGATACCGAAAGCTCGCGCACTACGGCAAACCTCTTTGCCAAATACTCTATAGCGGACTTTAGAGCGGGCGCGGGAGTGCAGTATAAAAGTAAAATTTACGTCGGTAGCGGCGCAAACGAAATCACGCAAAAGGCCTACACGCTGGCAAATTTGATGTTTGGCTACAGGATAAGTAAAAATTTCGACATCCAGCTAAATATCGACAACGTGTTTAATAAAAAATACTTCGAGGGTATCGGCAACAACAAGATGGTCTACGGCGACCCGAGAACGTTTAATCTAGGCTTTACGTATAGTTTTTAAACCCTTTAGATTTTTTGCCGCGTAGCTTTGTTTGCTAGTGCGGTTATCCAGATTATAAATTCGGCGCTTTTTGTCGGTATGAAATTTGTAAATTTACGAATGACGATAGGCGCCAAATTTAGATATAAAATTAAGCATAAATTTGTCTTAACGTGCTAGAAATACTCTTTTAATGAGCAATAAATTTGTTACAAACTCGGCTATGTTTGATTGTAATTAAGTTTTTAAAGTTTATTTTAAGCGTTATTTTGGCGAACGTAAGGTAAGATTAAGGCAAAATTTTCTTAAGGCTAAATTTTGAAACGCGCTCTTGTTCAAGCTATCTTGCATGTTGTCGTTTTTGCGCTGGTTGCGGCGTTTGCTAGCGGTTGTGCTGCACAAAAAAAGGCAAGCCCTGGCACCCCAATGCCTATCACAAATGCTGAAATAAAGCACATCTGCGACGATAAAACTCCAAAAGAATGCAACAACACGGGCGTGAAATTTGAAAACAACAAAGACTACGAGCGCGCAAAACTCTGCTATCAAAAGGCCTGCGAGGATAACGAGGGTATCGCCTGTTCAAATCTAGGCTCGCTGCATCAAAAGCTAAAAAGCAAGGAAGAGAGCGAGATTTTGACGATATTTGCAAAGTCCTGCACGCTCGGCAACAAATACGGCTGCTATAACGCAGCTAACTTTTACCGCCTCGGGCGCGGTACGGAGCATGATTTTGCCGCGGCGCGTAGACTATACGAAAAGTCGTGCTTGCAGCTAGAACACGCGCAAAGCTGCTCAAATCTCGGCGGTATGCATCAGTTTTCGTTAGGGGTCAAAACTGCCGACTTGGAAGCTGCGAAGAAATTTTATAAAATGGGCTGTGAGATGGGCGATGAGATCGGCTGTAGAAACCTCTCGCTAATAAGCAACGAGTAAAATTTGCTTTTATGTTTGCCTCACGCCACTAGCTCTCTAAAATCTACTTAAGTTACCGCTAAAATTTACTTAGGCTGCAACTCTTACGGGCTATTTTTGACATATAGATTTTGGACGTTAAATTTGACGAAACGACAAAGTCGTGTCTAAATTTACCTCAAATTTGTCAGATACTGACGTAAAATCAAATCAGACGAGCCCGTAGCTCGCAAGAGTCAAATTTAAAGACCCAACACGGTCTTAAGAAGCATATAGATTAGCGCTGCCGAGCCGCCTGCGATCGGTAGGGTGATGACCCACGCAAGCACGATAGGTTTGACCATCTTCCAGTTGGCGTCGCGGTTTAGGATACCGATACCAAGCACCGCGCCGATAAGGATATGCGTCGAGGAGACTGGGATGCCGAGCTTTGTAGCTAGCAGGATAACGGTGCTAGCGGCTAGCTCGGCGCTAAATCCCGTCGTAGGTAGGATCTCGGCTAGCTTGCTGCCTATCGTGGTGATGACTTCTTTACCCAGAAACCAAAGCCCCACCACGAGCGAGATACCAAATGTCACCATCGCGATGCCCGGCACCGGAGCGGTGGCGTTTATCGAGCCTGTTTTTAGCACGTCTAGGATCGCGGCAAATGGACCTACGGCGTTTGCTATGTCGTTGGCGCCGTGAGAGAATGCAAACGAGGAGGCCGTAAATATCTGAAACCATGAGAAAATGCGGTTTGTGCTCTTTTCGGCGTTGTCTTTTTTCATCACGTTTATCATCGCAAGCGTGGCGAGATAGGTGACGATGCCGATGACGCAGATGATCCAGATCGTGCCGATAAAGCCGATATCGAGATTTAGGTGCGCTAGGCCTTTAAACAGCATCATCGATGAGATAATGATCGCGCCGATGCCGGCCACCATCGGGATGTGTTTGCGCATGGCTTTTGACGTATCTAACTCTTTTTCGCGCTCTTTCATGGCTTTGATGGCGAGCTTGTATTCGCTGCGTTCGCCGCTTTCGACGTCGTCGTCGTCAAGGACCGCGATCTTGCTTAGTATCTTTATCTGCTCGCTTTCGGGTTTTGTTTTTAGCTCTTGCAAATAGCGCTCTTTATAGGCTTTACGCTCGCGTTTTAGTACCTTTAGCTCTAGGGTAAATTTACGAGTCGGGATCAAAATTTTAGATTTTATGTAGCCGTAAATGAAGTAAGAAAGGATGCCTCCTAATAGCGGCGAGATGACCCAGCTCACGGCGATCCTGCCTATCTCGCCCCAGGAAACCATAGCTAGTGCCTTATCTCCGCCCATCGTCGTAAAGCCCATTGTAAGCCCGGCTCCAACGATACCGCCTACGATCGAGTGCGTCGTGGAGATAGGCAACCCCTTTTTAGACGCGATAAATAGCCAAATACCAGAGCTTAAAAGCGCCGACATCATAATCAGCACGAAAAGCATCGGCTCCGTGCCCTCCTGCGGGAAGCTCACTATGCCTTCGCGGATGGTTTTGGTCACCTCGCCGCCGGCGAATATCGCGCCACTAAGCTCGAAAATGGCGGCTATAACCAGGGCTTGCTTTATCGTGACGGTCTTGGCGCCTACGCTCGTGCCAAAGGAGTTTGCGACGTCGTTACCGCCGATATTAAACGCCATAAAGATACCGAAAATACTAGCGATACTGAAAAGCAAAAAGTGATGAGTCGGGATGTACTGATAGCCCCAAACGAAAAATCCAAACGCGGTAATAGCGAAGATCGCAAAGGCAAAAAGATTGTCGCTTCTCAAGCAAGTCCTTTTAAAAATGAATGGTTAATTATAGCTATATTTTTCTTAAGCAAGCCAAATTTAGGCGGTTTTATTAGCTTTAAATTTTAGCTTCGTTATAATTTGCCCACTTAAATTTAAAGGAGAAAAAATGACTATCAGAGAGAAAATTTTAGACGATATCAAGACTGCGATGAAAGAAAAAGATAACTTTCGCCGCGACACGCTAAGGCTCATAAACTCGGTCATCAAACAAGTCGAAGTCGATGAGCGCGCCGAGATGACCGACGAAAAGGTGCTGCCGATCCTACAAACCCAGATCAAACGCCGCATGGACTCTATCGAGCAGTATAAAAACGGTGGCAGGGACGATCTGGCGCAAAACGAGCAAAAAGAGATCGACATCATAAACGGCTATCTGCCAAAGCAACTAAGCGCGGACGAACTAGAAGCCCAGATAAAAGAGATCATCGTGGGACTAGGCGAGGGCGCAAATATCGGCGCGGTGATGAAAGCAGCCAAAGAAAAAATCGGCGCTAGAAGTGACGGCAAGAGCATAAGCGAGTGCGCAAAGAGGCTGCTGGGCTAAATTTGCATTTAAATTTGACCGAATTTTCTTTGAAATTTGGTCAAATTTGAGAGGAGGGCAGGCTGGTTTTAAGCTGGTTTGCCTTTGTGAAATTTGAGGCGATACGGAGAGTGACTGGTGCGCTTTTGCTGAATTTACGATATACGGTTTTTGACTGGCGCGGGGCAAATTTGCTAATTTTGATAAATTTGTAAGGATGTATTGCGCCTTTTATAAAAGAGTGTAAATTTATGCCTATAAGATTAAAACGAATCCAAGATATTTTTTATTACGCTTAGACGCGATTTGATTTATATTCTACGGCCAGGGATTGTAATATTTTTGCTTTTGTCGACATGCTTTAGATTGATTTTTTGAGGTAGAGTGAGAGGATTAAATTTGAGCCAAACGTTTTAAATTTGGCTCAAATTTCATACAACGTTACTTTACGCTTTCTTCGATCGTTGCGTCTATTATATTAAATATCTCGCCGCTTGCTTGTTTGACTTTAGCAAATCTATCGACGAATTTTTGGATATCGTTCATATTGTAACCATTTTTTGAGTCGTCTAGGTTAGCTTTTACTAGATCGCTTATTTGTTTTGCGGGAGCGCTTGCCTTCTCGAAGCTTTTTGAATTTGCAAAATACGCCGCCGCACTCTCATACCATGCGTTTAAATTTAGCGTTTGTTTTTGCATATTTTCGTCGTCGCCTCTTTCGTTGATGACGTTTCTGTACGCAGTCTGTAGATACGTCACTCGGTTGATCTTGCCGATGATGCCGATTGTTTTGTTTTCGACGTATTTTGAGATTTTTGCGCTTTGCGTCGCACCCTGGCTAAATACGTTCACGGCATCCCTAAATTTAGATACGCTTACGTTTGCGACTTGCGCTATTTGCGTGATTTTATTGGAGTTGTCGTTTAGATCGTTTGTTTGTTGTTGTAAGGTTTGGATATTTATGCCGATTTCGCTTGTAGCTTTTTGCGTATTTTCGGCTAGTTTTCGCACTTCGTCCGCGACCACGGCAAAGCCTCGTCCATGTTCGCCGGCGCGCGCCGCTTCTATGGCTGCGTTAAGAGCGAGCAGATTTGTTTGCTCGGCGATATCTTTGATCAAATTTACTACCGATGAGATTTCTTCAGTTCTGTGAGTTAAATTTTTAATGGCTTGGGTCGACTCTGTGATCAGGTGTTCTAGGTTGCTCATATTTTGGCTGAGTTCGCTTACGGCCGACATGCTTTCGCTAGCCTTCACCGAAGTGTCTTGCGCCATGGTTGAAATTTGGGTTAAATTTTTAATACCCTGATTTAGATCGTTTTGTACTTCTAAAATGCCGTCGTTTCCACTCCCGAGCTCGCTAAATTTTTCGGAGAGTATGCCTCTGGTTTTACCTTTTTGTCCGGCTTTTATGCCATCGACGCCCTCGCTCATGGATATAGCGTTGGTTCTAAAAAGACCGCGAAAACCATCTGTGAAAATATTTCTATAAGGTATCCCGCTTTCGGCCGATTTTACGCAAGTATTCATCTCTCTTTGCAGGGCTTCGACTTGATCGAGCAAGTCGTTTATGCCGATGGCTATTTTACCGATTTGCGAATTTTGATCGACTTGTAAAATTCTAGGTTCCAAAAAGCCATTCCTGGCTTGCTCAATTACGTTTAAAATTTCATCGTAACTTACTTTTTCTTTTTTAAAAAACATATCACTCTCTACTACAATCTTTGTAAATTATTCATCAGCTCATCATAGCTTTTATTTTTTTCTTTTAGAACACTTTCAAGCAGTCTTGACGACGCCTCTATACCGCCGCTCTTTTCGGCTTCTAGTAGTTGCTTGTAAAGCGGAATAATGATTTCTAAAGCTTTTGGGTTTAGTTTTCGTCTAACGGAATAGTAACCGATAGTGTTGCCGTTTTGATCAAGCGAAGCCGTCACATTTGCAAACACCCAATAAAATGAACCGTCAAAGCTTTTGTTTTTAACGTAGGCAAAAACCTCTTTTTTATTTTTTACGTGCTCCCATAAAATTTTAAAAATAATGCGCGGCATATCGGGATGCCTTACGATATTGTGTGGCTTTCCGATAAGCTCATCACCTTTTGCTCCGACTATTTGGGCAAAAGGGATATTGCAATAGGTTATTTTGCCCTTTGTGTCGGTTTTTGAAACTAAAAACGCATCGGCGTTAACTTGACGCTCAACTAAATTATTTTGCATTATTTCTTTAACTTCCTGCTTATTGTCGCCCTTGGACGGCATTTCCAAGATCCCACATAGGCATAAAAATACCAAGCGCCAAAAGGATAACCATGCCGGCCATAAATAAAAGCATGATCGGTTCGACGTAGCTTGAGATATTGTCGACTAGGTCGCTAAATTTAGCCTTGTAATAGTCGGTTATCTTTTCTAGCATCGCATCTATCGCACCGCCTTTTTCGCCAGCGCTTAGCATCTGTATAAGCATGCTTTCGTAAAGCTGAGTATCTCTAAAAGCCTCAGTTAAAGATACGCCTCTTGAAACCGCGATCTTGATCGTAGCGAGCTTGTCGTGTATTTCTTGGTTTTCTACTGTTAAAGTTGCTGTTTCAAGAGCGTCGGCGATAGGAATACCGGCTCTTACAAGCTCTGTAAAAATAAGGTTAAACCTGTTCATGGTCGAATAGAATATTATTTTATTAATCAAATAGACTTTTAGTAGGAATTTATCAAATTTATATTTAAAATCATGGTTTGTTCTATAGAAATATTTTATGATATATATTGTGGCTATAAAACCGGCTAATATGTATAGGCCGTAATTGCTTAATGCGCTCTCAATGGAAAGAAGAATGATTGTAGGGAGAGGCAGTTTAGCTCCAAGCTGCTCAAAAATTTCCCTAAATTGAGGAACGACAAATAACATCAAAATGACAAAAGCTATAGCCATCGCAGACATTACTATAATCGGATATCTAAGAGCTTTTTTAAATTTTCTCTGGTTTTCCCAAACTTCTTGCAAAATTTCAGATAGCTTATGTAGCGACTCAGACATATTACCTGTGCTTTCGCCAAGTTTCACCATAGCCACAACTACGTCGCCGAGCTCGCTCTTAAATTTGGTTATAGCATCGGTTAGACTTTGACCCTGGTTAAGGTCGTCGTTTAAAGCTGCAAATATAGCCTTAAGTCTCTTATCCTCTGTGGATTTAGATACTTCTTTGATGCTATCGTGTATTGAAATTCCCGCATTAGTCATGACGCTTAGCTGCCTAAAGGCAGCAATTAGGTTATTGATTTTTATTTTTGAGCCACCTAGAAAAGTCGAGGCTTTACTCATTAGATCGGCAAATTGTTCTTCTAATGGAACGCTTTTTGTTTCTCCGACTTTTACTATTACGCCGGCATTTTTGTTTTTTGCTATAGCCTGCGCTTCGCTTCTGTTGTTTGCCTTTAAGGTCATCTTTTGGCGACGACCATTAGCCATATATTCAACTTCAAAAAATTTCATACTTTAGCCACCCTAAATACTTCATCTATTGTTGTAATGCCTCTTGCAGCCCTTATAACACCATCCTTAAACATGTCTATAAAATGCTCTTCGAGCGCTACTTTTTTTATTTCTTCTTTTGTGGTTCCGTTTGCTATCATTGCCGCGATCTTATCGCTTATCGGCAAAACTTCACTTATCATCTCTCGTCCTACATAGCCAGTTTGCGAGCATTGATCGCAGCCGACATGCTTATAAAATTGATAATCTTGCGGTAAAAAGTCTTGAAACTGCTCTTGCAAATTTGACGGTAAAACTGTTTTTTGTTTGCAGTTTGGACATAGCTTTCTAACAAGCCTTTGAGCTTCTATCGCCACCAATGCGCCGCTAATTAGATACGGCTCGATCCCCATATCGGCGATTCTCGTTACGGCGCTTATTGCATCGTTTGTATGAAGCGTTGAAAATACTAAGTGTCCTGTAAGTGCGGCCTGAATGGCTATACGAAGCGTTTCCTGGTCTCTGATCTCGCCTATCATTATGATGTCCGGGTCTTGTCTTAAAATAGAGCGAAGAGCTGAAGCAAAAGTGAGTCCGACTTTTTCATTTACGTGGACTTGCTGAATCATATTTAGCTGATACTCTACCGGATCTTCGACGGTTATTATTTTTGTCTCAACGCTTTTTATATCGTTTAATGCAGCGTAAAGAGTGGTTGTTTTGCCGGACCCGGTCGGTCCTGTAACTAATATAATGCCATAAGGGGCTTTCATTGCTTTATTAAATTTATCAAAGGTGTTTGGATGCATGCCTAAATTTTCAAGGCTAATTAGGACCTTTGATTTATCTAAAATACGTAAAACTATGCTCTCGCCGTGAAGTATCGGTAAAGTAGAAATACGAAAATCGTACTCTTTGCCGGCTACTTGAGCAGAAAAGCGCCCATCTTGAGGTTTTCTGCGTTCAGCTATATCCATATTTGATAGTAGCTTCATGCGCGATACTAGAGGCGGAAAAAGGTCTTTATCAAAGATAAAAAGTTCAGCCAACATGCCGTCGATTCTGCCTCGCACGACACAGTTTGTTGCTGTAGCTTCAATATGTATATCGCTTGCGCGGCTTACTATAGAAGTTCGCAAAATAACTTCAATCAATTTTAATATGCCGGAGCTATTTTCATTTGCGTTGCCGCCTATTACCGTCGTTGACGAGAGCTCTTTTCTGATCTCGGCAACTATACCTTTAACGCTATCGTTTAATTCAACTTTGCTTAGATATTTGTCAATCTTTGAGGGATCCGCGATAACGGGCTTTAGTAATTTTCTATTGAACACAGCCTGAAGTCTATCTTGCCCAGACATATCAAAAGGATTTTTAAATGCAACATATACGGCGATCTCATCTTCTTTTATGGGTAGCGCTTGGTATGTTTTTAGTTGATTTAGCTGGACTTTCTCGCAAAGCTTGTAATCTATATCAATGTTATCTAGATCAATATACTCAAGCTTAAATTTGGTTGCTACTGATTTTAGAAAATCTTTTAAATTTACAGCGAAATTTTCTACGATATCATCGATCGTAATGCGTTGTCTTTTGTAGAGTTCGCCAAGTATATCGTATATAGAATCGTTTTGTAAATTTGGTGCTTCCTTGTGAAAAATTGATTCAAAATCTTTTTTTTCTCTTAATGCGGTTTCTATATTCGAATATTGTGCTTGGGTTATTAATTTGTTTTTTAAAATATCAGTTAAAAATATTTCATAAATTTTTTTCACAAAAAATACCTTTTTACATTTTTAAGATAATAATATATGGGAACACGTAGACTAAGATTACTACCTTAATGCCTTAAATATCCACTAATATTTGATAGGACGATTGCTCGTTACAGAGCAGTATCGTCCTCTATTTGTCTCATAAGGTCTTCGATATTTGCAGAATTTGCTTTATCGTTGTATATTCTAAGAACGCTTATTGCATCATCTTTTTGTTTTAGGTTATATTTCGACTTTGCAAATATTATCCAGCTCTCTTCATTGTTGCTATCAAGCTCATTTGCTATTAGTGCCCATTTTTCACTATTTTTATAGTCTTTGATGTCATAGTATCTTCTTGCAATCAGTACTGCAATATCGGAACTATTTGACTTTTCAAATTTAGCGGTCAGTTCATCTACCGAAACATCTGAGCCGGAAGATTGAATTTGGAATTTGTTTAGATTTTGAGAGCTACTCATGCTTTTTGCGACAATAGGCTTTTCAGAATCAAAATTTATCATTTCTTCTGTTGGTGTTTTTACTGCAACTTGTCTGCCACCAATGCTTTTATGCATATTGTCTACCGGTGCCGGCTGTATATCTTGTGGTATATCGTTTGCATTTACCCAACCGTGCTGCTGAATTTTAGTATTGATATTGTCCGAGGCATCTTCGTTTGCGATACTGTTGTTTTGAGAATTTGATATATTTTCGGTTCCGCCAAAATTATCAGAATTTAACAAAGTATTGTTGCTTGGATCGATTTTTTGCTCAGGCTCAACATTTTCAGACTGTCTTATAGTATCTTTATTGCTTTCCTTGATATCTTTGCTAATTGTTGTGCTACTAACATTATTTACTAGCGAGTCCTTTAGTAAGTAAAAAGTAAGCGAAGATACTGAAACCGATATAGCCAAAACAGCTGAAATGGCGTATATGTAGTTCTTTTTGTCTGAAAACTTAAACTCTTTTCTCTTTTTGTCGTAGGCTCTCCATCGCCTTTCTAGCTCCAATATCTCATATGTTTCAAGCATCTATAAGCTCCGATTTGATGGCTGCCATCTCTAAAATTTTCGTTACCATTTTGTCACCGCCTATTATAGTTGGTTGATTTGCATCAAAATATTCATAGAGTTCAAAAATATTAAACATAAGTTTGTTTAGCATCCTTAAATTTCCACGACTTAATTCATTCAAAAGCCTAAATTGCTCTTCAGTAAATTTTAAAAATATATAGAAAAATTGACTATTCTGAAGTTTATTTTCTAGATAAACTTTCATTTCCTCTGTGTCAACAGAGCCCATTTCTATACTTTCCCACACTCTTGATTTAAAATAATCCCTTGATAGTACATCTTTATCGACGTTTTCATGCGTGGCAAATAAAAATTTAAAAAGACCACTATCGGACATTATGCGAATTTTTTCTAATAAAATCTCAGGATAAAGTTGTGATTCGTCAAGAATAACTATTATTTGCTTTTTTTCTTGGCTATCTTCAATTTTAGCCTCATATATTTTTATAAATTGCTCATAAGTTTCGATTTTTTCTTGAGACTCTTTTTTAAAAATCCCTTCATATAATGATTTTACAAATTCCGATTCATTAAAAAACGGGTACGGAAAAAATAAAATATCGTCGCGATCTTTAAGATCGCTGACGATTTTTTTTAGCAAAAATGTTTTTCCGCAGCCAGGCTTGCCATAAAATAAAATTAACTTTGCTTGTTTTTGCAATAAATCCAAAATCTTTTTATATGCGATAATGGATTTATCTAAATTTATATAGTCATTTTCTTGTGCAATATCAATAAATATATTTTTAAGAGTAGTATATTTATTGTTCATATATTGACCTCGAAAAACCTAAGTCTTTAAGAGACTGGTTGATTGGGGTAGCATTTGACACATCTACTATTCTTGGTGTTATTATAAATACGAGCTCTGTTGTTTTAATGTTATCTTTCGTGCTCTTAAATGCATGTCCAAGGACAGGAATATCACCAAGTAAAGGAACTTTAGAATTTTCTTTGCCTTTTGACTGCGCTATAAGCCCACCTAAAACTATAGTGTCACCGCTATTTACCTGAACAACTGTAGAAAGTTTCTTTTGTATAGTATCAGGCGCAATTTCTCTTATACTCGTGCTCTGCCTTACATCGTCTTCATTATATTTGAAACTGCTAAGGGATGGGTTGATGCGCAACATGATTTTATTATCGTCCGAAACCTCTGGCAAGATATTTAGTAAAATTCCTATAAAAACAGAATATTGTTTATATGTTATGGTGGTTCTACCATTTAGAGCATTGTTGTTTTGACTTTCTTCTTGAACACGGTAGTTCACGTTATCGCCTACCGAAATCAAGGCTTGTTGATTATTTAGTGTCGTGATTTTAGGACTTGATACAACTTTTGTTTTTCCATTTGTTTCTAAAAAATTTATAACACCATCTAGATTAAAATTAAATCCGGCCATTAAATTTAGCGTTTGATTAAAGCCGGCATTAAAGCTGTTTCCTCTATTGGACCAAGTAAGAGTTCCTCCATTGTTTTGTCCTGCAAGTGGGCCGCCGGTCGCAAGACCGGTTTTGAAGCCAACACTAAATTTGCTCCAATCAATTCCTTTTGTATAATTATTTCCCAATTCAACAGATACAATAGTAACATCTATTATAACTTGCTTTTTGAGTCTTTCTTGCACATCTTTAATATAGTCAGATACTCTTCTTAGCTGAGATGCTGTACCAGTTACGGTAACCAATCCTGCATTTGCGTTAATAATAGGATCTGGTGCAACTATGTTTTCCGTTGTATTATTTAATATGGCCTTGATTTCTGTATCTAATTTTTCCCAGAAATCAAATTTTTCAACTGTTCTTATTACGTTATCAAGCTTACCGCCGCCTTTTGTGATATCTGTTTGTCCTTCATCTTTTTCTTCGTCGCCAATCTCAATTGGGGCAGAATCAACAGAAGCTTTTGTGATTGCGGTTCCTTCTCTAACTGACGTTATATAATCAATCTTAAATGTTTTAGTCTGGAGAGACGAAATTTTTAGTATATCCTGAGAAAAGGTATAGCTCATATCTTTTTCGGAGAGTAAAAGGCTAAAAATTTCATTCAGCGTTTTGTCTTTTATATTGATTCCAAAAAGCGGTTCACTTATAGCGTCTTTGGCAAATTGATCTTTTGTGACGACACTAAAATGACACATATCTGACAGTTGTGTTAAAATCTCTTGAACAGAAACTTGTTCGTTGATTTTGAGATTAAAAACCCTTTTTTCGCAACTATTAGCACTTGCTGCAGTTAGTGATAAAGTAGTAATAATGGATATGGTAAAAATTTTATTTAATTTTGATAACGACATTGTTATTTGCCCCTTTTGTTAAATTTAAATCGATTTTTTCATCTTTGTTTATTAATGTAACACTCTTGGATTTAATGTTCGCAAGTTCATACTCGCCAACACGATCCTTTGCTTGATACCACTTGCCGTTTATTTTAGCCTTATTGTTAAAAATAGCTTGCAGATCAAATGTGTCGTCAAAAGAACCATTGTTGTCATGATTTATGGTTTTTAGTTTTAAAAAAGGATCAGAAAGGCTTTTTAGCTCAGAATCGCTTAAGCCTTTTCGCTGCTCATTGATTGCACTAAAAAGCTGATCATAGTGCTCCATTTCTGCTTGAGAATTATTAGCTAGAGATACAGAGCAAAGCATTAATATAAAAAATAAGACTCTATTTTTCATTGATATTTCATCCCCCATATGTAAATTCCCATATTTCCTTTTAATTTGCCATTGGTAGAGTTTATATCTATTCCATTGACGTCCACTACAAGTTTTGATTCTTCAATAGCATTGATATAGCCTATAATATCTTTATAATTACCATCGACTGAAACGTTGATATCAAGTATTTGCTCTATTTTTTGCGCATTAGGCTCTTTGAAGGTATTTACAATTTTTGTTATTTTTACATTATTTTTATTTGCCAAAAGGGCCAAACTATCTAAGAAATCAGCCCAGCTTTGCTCATTAAAAATTAGATATGATAACTCTCTGAGTTTATTGTCAAAATATTGATTCATATTTTTAGCATCCGCAAGTTCGTTTTGTCTTTGCTTCAGCTCGTTTTGTTTCTGATTTATTTTAAAATTTCTATCATTGTTTCTATCATTGTTTTGGCTTACGCTATCTAGATAAGTATTTACTTTATTTAGTTCCTCGGTTATTTGACTATTGGTTGACATTGAGACATCATAATAGTCCTCTGCGTACTGTATAATTGCATAATATGCAATAACGCCAGATAGTACGAGTGCCATAAATAGCATTATTGTAACTTCGCTTGGTTTTTTCCCGTCGAAATAGTTATCGATTTTTACAAGTGCATTATCTTTTTTCATTATTTAATCTTTATAGTGACATTTGTTTCATATGATAGTACTCCATAATTTTTATCGAGCAAAATTTCCCTCGTCAAAATGGAGTATCTTTCAGAATTGCTTACATTTTGTATAAGCTCCGTTAATTTTTTTTCATCTTTACTTACCAAAGTAACTGTCATGTTTCTATCTGAGTTATTGATTTTTGCAGTTTGTATGTCTTTATTATTTATTAGATTGCTAAGCTCAAACAACACGATACCTTTCATAGGATAATTAACTTTTTTGTCATAAATTTCGCTAATGGTATTTTTTCTAAAGTTAATTTTTTCTTGTTCTGCCTCAATTAACTTTGAAGTGTCTGAAATTTGTTGATCAATAGCTGCTAGAGCTCCCTCTATTCTTATTTTATCTGCATTATTGATTTCGTATTCGCTTTTTTTGTCGGCAGTATCTATATCGGTTATAATTCCTGATACGTAAAGATATAATGGATGTAATAGGCCGAGCAATAAGCCAACCAATACATATGTAACAAGTTTACCGCTACTGCGTTGAAATAGCGGCAACGGGCGCAAGAAATTTGAGAAATTAAAGTCGTTTTCCTGGGTTTCTTTATAATATTGCGCATTAACCACCATAATATTATGGATGTTGCTTATCTCAATTTCTTTTGAATTTATTGCAATATTTAGCTCAAGATTTTTGGTTGGTATATTTAGTTTTTCTTGCATAAATTCTGCAAAATCACCCATTATTGCATCAGCTACTATATATATGCTTGAAATACTTGACCCATTAAACCTGCTAAGACTATTTACAATATCGCCTATATAATAAGCTATCTCGTCAAAAATTTCTGTTATGAAATTTTTATTTTTATCATCAGGCGTATTTGTTCCGTGTTTAAGTATATTTAAAAACGCACTATCGTTTAATTTATCTCCGCTTAAAGTAGCAAATTTTTCGCTAATGTTTTTTATAGAATATCTAAGCGGTCTTGACTGAATATACTCTCCGTTGTAGTAAACTGCTATAAAAGCGTCATCCTCTTGTATTACTATAAAGGCTTCCGTATCTTGAGTAGAAAGTATGTTCTTTTTGTATAATGCATCAAACGCCAATGGAGCAGGAACTACGTAATCTATAAATGGAATCTTCTTTATTGCTAAAGAGTACAATTTGTCTGTAGATAAAACATCAGATATGAATACATTAAAAATTTTAGTATCGGATGAGATATTTGGAACCTCATTGTACACTATCTTGTATTCAGTTGCTGGATCTAGGTTAAATTGTTCATAAGCTTTTATTGTTATTAGGTTTGATGTATCGTCTTCTTCGGTAGATATCGGAATTTCCACGCTTCCTACCGTGATATCTTTATACTTGACATACGATATGAAAAAACTGTTTTTATTAGCTTTGCTTAATTCCGTTGGAAAAATTTTATTATTAGAAAAAGCATAAGAGGTTTGCAGATACGGATCGTATGTGACTATGCTTCCTGTATCGCCTTTGTTTTTTGCCATAGTTTAAATTTCCTCCAAACAAATAATCAATTGTATGATTGCAAAAAAATAATAGAACCCACAACCAATGGCGTTATTATAGCACAAAAATTAGGCAACTTAATAATTATTTATAAAATATTCAAGCTTTTTATAGTTTTTTCGTCTTTACGCCAGTCTTTTTTAACGACTACAACGAGCTTTACGAGGATTTTTTGTCCCGTAAAATTTGATATTAACTTTCTTGAATTTATCCCGATTCTTTTGATGGTTTGCCCGTTTTTTCCGATAATCATAGATTTATGTATCTCGCGCTCGGTGATTATGGTGGCATAAATTTCAGTTATTTCCGGTTTTTCTTTGACCTTATCTATGAGCACGTCGGTAGAGTAGGGGATCTCGTCGCTTAGATTGTCGTAGAGCGCCTCAAGGATAAATTCACGAAAAATTTCCTTTTCATTTGTCGGCGTTAAAAATTCCGGATCGTAAAAATACTCGTGCTCGGGCAAAAGCTTGCAAATTTCATCCAAAAGCGGCTTTTTGTAGGTTTGCTTTTTGACGCTAAAAGGCAAAAGCGCGGTAAATTTGTCTTGAAATTTTTGATACTGTGCGATTTTTTTAAGCACTTTGGCGTTTGAGACTTCATCGACTTTGGTAAGCACCAAGACATGAGGTTTTTGCGGATTTAGATTTAAAAATTTGACGTAATCGTCTATGTCGTCGTGAATAGGCGCCAAAAATACGATTGCATCGCAGTCTCCCATCGATTTTATCGCTTCGTTTATCATGAGTTTGTTTAGCGTCTTGTTGCTCTCGTGAAGTCCCGGCGTATCTGTAAAAACGATCTGATCTTCGCCGTTCATCACGATACCGCTGATCTTGCGCCTCGTGGCGTTTTGCTTGTGCGAGACGATGGTGATCTTCGCATCAAGCAAAAAATTTAAAAGTGAGCTTTTGCCCGCATTTGTACGGCCTATGATGCTAACAAAGCCCGATTTCATAAGATATATCTCGCTAGATCCTGGTCCTCAACGACGTCCGAGAGGCGCTTTTCTACGAGGGCTTTATCCACTTCTACAGTCTCGCCGCCGTGCTCGTTAGCCTCAAAGCTGATATCCTCGATCACGCGCTCGATTACGGTGTGAAGGCGTCTAGCACCGATATCTTCCATTTTTTCGTTGGCGTTTTGAGCTATTTTAGCGATAGCTCTGATGGCTTCATCGTTAAATTTAAGTTCCACGTTTTCGGTTTTTAAAAGCGCTTCATATTGCTTGAGTAGAGAATTTTTAGGCTGAGTTAAAATTTGATACAGCGCGTTTTCATCTAGGCTATCAAGCTCAACTCGCAGCGGGAAACGCCCCTGAAGCTCCGGGATTAGATCGCTTGGCTTGCTGATGTGAAAGGCTCCCGCAGCGATAAAAAGTATGTGGTCGGTCTTTATGGCGCCAAATTTGGTCGTCACGGTCGAGCCCTCCACGATAGGTAGCAAGTCGCGCTGCACGCCTTCTTTGCTCGGATCTTGCCTGCCCGAGTTTCCGGAGCTCACCGCGACTTTATCGATCTCGTCGATAAAGATTATGCCCTCGTTTTCGGCCCTTCGCACGGCTTCTGTTTTGATGCTCTCCATGTCTAAAATTTTATCGCTAGCTTCGTTTTTGAGCGCCTCTTTGGCGTCTTTTACCTTCATCTCTTTTTTGACGGTTTTGTTGCTTAGGCCGATGATTTTGACGAAGCTCTCTTGCATTTGCGCCATATCGGGCGGCACGTTCGCACCCGTGTCAAAGCTGTTTTGCACGACCTCTATCTCGATGCTTAGATCATCTAGATCGCCGTTTTCGAGCCTGCTCATCATCTTTTCGTAGCTTTTTTCGTAGTCTGCTTTTTTCTCTTCGCTCGCACCCGCCGGTAGAGGCGGCAGGAGTTTTTTTATTATCTTATCTTTTACGTATTCGTCGATTTTTTCGCGATTTTTTTCGCGCTGTTCGGCTTTAACCAAATTTACCGACGCAGCCGCCAGATCGCGCACCATGCTTTCTACGTCGCGTCCGACGAAGCCCACTTCGGTGTATTTGCTAGCTTCTACTTTGATAAACGGCAAGCCCATCATCTTTGATAGACGCCTTGCGATCTCGGTTTTACCCACGCCCGTCGAGCCTATCATTAGGATGTTTTTTGGCATGATATCGTCTTGCATTGTTTTATCTAGTTTCATCCTGCGGTAACGGTTTCGCAGCGCGATGGCGATGATCTTTTTGGCGTCCTTTTGCCCGATGACGTAATCGTCTAAAAATTCCACTATCTCTTTTGGGGTTAAATTCATCTTTTCTCTATTCTAAAACGTAGGTTTTTATATTCGTGTTCGTGTAAATGCAAATTTCGCCCGCGATCTTTAGGCTCTCTTTTACGAGCTCCTCTTCGTCGACCTGAGCAAATTTATCCAGAGCTCTGGCTGCGGATAGGGCATAGTTGCCGCCGCTTCCGATAGCGGCTATCTTGCCGTCCTCCGGCTCTACGACGTCGCCCGTTCCGCTCAAAAGAAAAATTTTCTCTCTATCAAGCACCAGCATCATAGCTTCTAGCTTACGCAGATATTTATCCTTGCGCCACTCTTTGCTAAATTCGATCACCGCTTTTAGCAGGTCGCCTTTGGCGTGATCTAGGTTATTTTCAAACATATCAAAGAGATTAAACGCATCGGCGGTGCTGCCGGCAAAGCCCGCTAGGACCTTGCCGCCGTGGATTTTGCGTATTTTTACCGCGTTGCCTTTTAGCACCGTGTTGCCAAAGCTTACTTGCCCGTCGCCGCCGATGACTGATTTGTTCTTGCCTTTGTAGGCTAAAATGGTAGTCGCGTGAAACACTTATTCGCCCTCGACGTCTAGTTTTAGCGTAGCTCGCACGGCGTGGCCGAGCTTGACGTCCACTTCGTATATGCCGGTCGCTTTTATAGTGTGCGCAAAATCAAACGCCTTTTTATCTACGACTAGATGATGATTTTTTTCTAGCGCTTCTGAAATTTCATCCTTCGTTACCGCGCCAAATAGCGCGCCGTTTGCTCCGAGCGGCTTTTTAACCTTGAGCGTGATTTTTTCGATTTCGGATTTTAGTTTTTCTATGTTTGCGATCTCGTATTTTAGCTCTTCGGCCTTGCGTTTTTGCTCGGCTTCGTACTGGCGCAAAACATCTGGAGTCGCGGCTTTAGCAAAGCCTTTGCCGATTAGAAAGTTATTTCCGTAGCCTTCTTTTACCTCTTTGATTTCGCCGGCTTTTCCGAGCGATTTTACGTCTTTTATTAGTAGTACTTTCATTTTTATCCTTTTATTTAGTTAAATTTGCGTCCGTTTTTGCGTCCGATGATAAATCTTAGCGCGTTTAGCTTGATAAATCCGTTCGCATCTTTTTGATCAAACACGCTATCTTCTTCAAACGTGCAAAACGCTTCGCTAAAGAGATTGTCCGTCTTGCTGTCGCGTCCTAGTACGATTACGTTGCCTTTGTAGAGCTCGACTTTGACCGTGCCGTTTACGTTTTCTTGGCTCTTGTCGATGAGCGCTTGCAGCATGATACGCTCAGGCGACCACCAGTAGCCGTTATAGATGAGCTCTGCGTAGCGAGGCATCAGCTCGTCTTTTAGGTGTGCCGCGCCGCGGTCTAGCGTGATGCTCTCGATCGCGCGGTGAGCTTTTAGCATTATCGTGCCGCCCGGAGTTTCGTAGCATCCGCGGCTTTTCATGCCGACCGAGCGGTTTTCTACTAGGTCGAGTCTACCGATACCGTGTTTTGCGCCTAAGCAGTTTAGCTCGGCTAGCAGCGCCGCAGGGCTCATTTTTTTGCCGTTTATGCTAACGGGATCGCCTTTTTCGTAGCCGATTTCTATTATTTCGCTTTCGTTCGGAGCGTCTTTTGGACTTACCGTCCAGCGCCACATATCAGCTTCGGGAGCGTGAGCAGGGTTTTCAAGCACTAAGCCCTCGTAGCTGATATGGAGCAAATTTGCGTCCATAGAATAGGGGCTTTTGCCCGGTTTCTTTTCTATTTTGATGCCGTTTTTTTCGGCGTATTTTAGTAGCTTTTCGCGGCTGTTTAGATCCCACTCGCGCCAAGGAGCGATGATGGTTAGGTTATCTCCCAGCGCGTAGTAGCCTAGCTCAAAGCGCACTTGGTCGTTGCCTTTGCCTGTAGCTCCGTGGCTCACGCCGTCGGCGCCTACTTTGACGGCGATTTGGGCTTGTTTTTTAGCTATTAGCGGGCGAGCTATCGAGGTGCCTAGCAGATACTCGCCCTCGTAAACGGCGTTTGCTCTAAACATCGGAAATACGAAATCTCGCGCAAATTCTTCTTTTAAATCCTCTATAAATATATTTTCGGGTTTTATGCCAAGCTCTAGCGCTTTTTGGCGTGCGGGTTCTAGCTCCTCGCCCTGACCGATATCGGCGGTAAAGGTTACCACTTCGCATTTATACTCGTCTTGCAGCCATTTTAAAATAATGCTCGTATCAAGTCCGCCCGAATAGGCGAGAACGACTTTTTTCACATCTTTTTTCATTCTCTATCCTTTATATTGAGATGACGCGTATTTTAGCCAAATTTGATTAATTTGGAATAAATATTTCCGCTAAAATCGCGTGCTCTAAACGTCAAATTTACATTAAATTTAATATGTAGCGGCGAGGAATTAAAAATTTAAGCCAAATTTGGCTAAAATCGCCGCCATGAGAGTAGATAAGTTTTTAAATACCGTAAATATCACAAAAAGGCGCGCGGTCAGCGAAGACATGTGTAAAAGCGGCGTCGTGAGCGTAAATGGCGTCGTCGCCAAACCGGCTAAAGAGGTCAAGATCGGCGACGTGATAACGATCAAATTTTTAACGAGAGGGGCGCGCTACGAGGTGCTAGCGATCCCGGAGACCAAAAGCATCCCAAAATCAGCCCAAGCGCTATACGTAAAAGAGCTATGATAGAGCTAAATTTGGGACTTGGCGAGCTTGACGAGGTGGTAAAAATTTTACCACAAAGCGGCGTCGTCATATTGCAGGGAAATTTAGCCAGCGGTAAAACGACGCTTGTTAAAGCCATCGTAAAGGCTCGCGGCATCGATGCGGAGGTTACTTCGCCGACGTTTTCGGTCATGCAAAGCTACGGAGATAAAATTTATCACTACGATATCTATCAAAACGGGCTTGACGCAATTTTACAAAACGGACTTTTTGAAAATTTGCTAGAAGAGGGGCTTCATCTAGTAGAGTGGGGCGACGAGCGACTGGAAAAGGCGCTAGAAAATTTGGGCGAAAAATGCGTCAAGGTAGTTATCTCGCCTAGCCAAAAAGGGCGAAAATACGAGGTTTACGGTGCATAAATTAGAAGTTAAAGATTTACAAAAAACGATCAAAAAAACAAACATCATAAAAGGCATCTCGCTAGAGGTCAAAAGCGGCGAGGTAGTAGGGCTGCTGGGCCCAAACGGTGCGGGCAAAACGACGACGTTTTATATGATCTGCGGACTTATCTCGCCATCTAACGGCAGCGTGTTTTTAGACGGCGCGGACGTGACGAAGGTGCCGCTACACAAGCGCGCGCATATGGGTATCGGCTATCTGCCGCAAGAATCAAGTATATTTAAAGATCTCTCCGTCGAAGAAAATTTACTTCTCGGCGCCGAGATCTTATATAAAGACGAAGCCGTCCGCGAGAAAAAAGTAAACGAGATGCTAAATTTGCTAAATATCGAGCCCATACGCCTGCGAAAGGGCGTGAGCCTAAGCGGCGGCGAGCGCAGACGCTGCGAGATCGCTAGAAGCCTCATCATCACGCCTAAATTTTTGCTACTGGACGAGCCTTTTGCCGGCGTCGATCCGATCGCCGTTAGCGACATACAAAGCATCGTTCGCGATCTAAAAAAGCTTGGCATCGGCGTGCTCATCACCGACCACAACGTCCGCGAGACGCTAGCTATTTGCGACCGCGCCTACGTGATCAAGGACGGTAGCCTGCTGGCTAGCGGCAGCGCAAACGAAGTCGCGAATAACAAACTCGTGCGCACCCACTATCTGGGCGAAGAGTTTAAATTTGTAGAATAATGCTAAAGCAAACTCAAGCTCCAAAAAATAAGCTCTCGCACACGTTAAGATCGTGGCTGCCGATACTTAGCAGCAGCGTCGAGGAGCTAAAGGAGACGCTTGAGCCGTTTTTAGCGGATAATCCGTTTGCTAGCGTGCAACAACGAAATTTAAGCGAGCTACCGAGCGCCGCGCCATCTAAAAAAGATAAAAATTTCTTCAAAGAAATATCAAAAAACAGCGTAACAGACAATATCGAAAGCTTTAGCGTGGCTAAAACCGGGCTTTACGACAAGCTAATCGAGCAGATAGATAAGCCCCTTTTTCCGACCGAAAAATCCCAAAAAATCGCAATGAAAATCATCGAGTGCATAAACGAGGAGGGCTACTACGAGCCTGAAGTCTTTGACGAATTTAGCGAGGCGGAGATTGAGTCGGTGCGAAAGCGGTTTGCCTACCTAGAGCCCGCCGGCATCGGCGCAAAGGACTACAAAGAGTGCTTTTTGTTTCAGCTTGAGGAGCTAAATTTGGACGAGAAGCTCTTTGAAAGCGCTAAAAAGCTTGCGTTAAATTTCGAAAACCTCTCCCAAATGCGCAAAATCCCGCTCTACAACGAAGCTCTCGCCGTCATCAAGAGGCTAAAAAATCCGCCCGCGATCGAGTATATGAGCGAGGCTGCGGCGATCATCCCCGACATCGTCATAGACACGAGCTCGGGCGGTATCGAGGTGCGCATTAACGACGACTTTTATCCCGAGATCGTCATCGACGTCGAGGGGCTGGACGAAAAAGAGAGCTTCGTCGCCTCGCGCGTAAAAGAGGCAAAAGACCTCATAGACGCGCTTGATATGCGAAAAGCCACGCTGCGCAAGATTGCCCTCATGCTAGTGGAGTATCAGTATGATTACTTTTTCGGCGGCGACATCAAGCCTATGCGTCTAAAGGATATCGCCGAGGATCTGGGACGAAACCCCTCAACCATCTCGCGCGGCATCTCAAACAAATACCTCGAATGCTCGCGCGGGCTCGTGCCTATAAAGAGCTTTTTTTCCGCCGCGATAGATGAGGACGTCTCAAACAAGGCCATCAAGGACTTCGTGGCAAATCTCGTCCGAAACGAAAATCCCGCCAAGCCGCTTAGCGATCTGAAAATTTTGGAGTTTATAAAGAAGGAATTTAACGTCGAGGTCGTCCGCCGCACGATAACCAAATACCGCCTCGCGCTAAATATAGGCAGCTCCAGCGAGCGTAAAAAAACCTATCTGCTGCAATCGGGAAAGTAAATTTGTCGCTTTGGGCAGGGCAAATTTGCCCTGCACGACGCAAATTTGAATAGGTTTTGGATACCGCTTGAGATTTTAAATTCGGTTGTTTCGGTTTTTGCGGTTATAAAATTTGCAATAATAATGTATAAATTTAGCGATGTCGTAAAAAATACTCTAAAAAAGGCGATAGTGGCCAAAACGCAAATTTGATTTAGCGTCAAATTTGCTCAAATTTAAAAAAGCAAATTTACTCTGTTCCCGCCTCAAGCTCCTTAAAATACGGCTTCAAGCTCTCATAGGCGTTTTGGATACGCTGAAACTGCGCTTTGCACTCGTCCAAAAGCTCGGGGCTAAGCGCGGCGTGAAAGTCGGGGTGATAGGCTTTAACAAGCTCCAGATAGCGGTTTCGCACCTCCTCGAAGCTATCGTTTTTATCGCATCCAAGCACCGTAAAATGATCCTCGAAAAGGCTAGCCAGCGCGGCAAATTTAGCTTCGTTTTTCTTGGCGCAGATTTTGATGCGTTTTTTAAATTTTTCAAATTCCTCTTCGTTATAGTTAAAGATGATCGAAAATTTCATATATTCGCTTTTGTTAAACAGCTCCTCTAGGCGCGCGCATTCGTCTAGGTTTGCGATATTTAGGGCTATTTGACCCTCGGCGGATAAAATTTGCTTTGATTCAAAGCCTCTGATGATGTGCGAGATGAAGGCTTCATTTGAGCGATCGAAGCTAAATATCGCGCCGCCGCGCACGAAAGCGACATCGACGAAAACCATGGTTTTGAGCGAGTTTGGTTGGATGTAGTGGAGTTTGATGGTTTTATACTCGGCGAAGTTTAAATTTACGTTTTTTAGCTCGTATCTTTGGCAGAGTTTTTTTAGAAATTTGACGAAATATTTGCGCTGAACCTTCTCGTTTTCGTCGTAAAACGACATCACTTTGCCTTTTTGCCCCAGCGTCTTAGCGAAGTTTCGCTTTATGAGCGCTTGCAGCTCGAAAAACAGATCCGCATCCGATGTTTCTATGCTTAGAGATTCTAGATTTTGACTTACTTTTATCAAATTTTACCTTTATAAAACGCATTTAAAAGCATTTTTTATTCCGCTTTTTCCCATACGGGCGTCTGCTCTAGCGGGACGTATTCGCGCAGACGCTCGTAGGGCTTGTAGTCGGACTTGTAGGCCAGGCTAGGGCAGTCTTTGACGTAGTAGCCTAGGTATATCCAGCGCAAATTTAGCTGCCTAGCTAGTAAAATTTGCTGATAGAGCGAGTATCTGCCGATGCTAAGGTCTGCAAAATCAGGGTCGTAATAGCAATAAACCGCCGAGATACCGTCGCTAAGGATATCCACGAGATCGACGCCGATGAGCCGGCCGTCTGCAAAATACGCAATCTCCTTGCCAAACTCCGCGTGTCCCGCGACGTAGAGCTCGTAGTAGCGGCGAAAGTCCAGCTCGTAGTACTTCCACTCGCGCTTTTGCTGCATAAATTTATGGTATTTTTTGTATAGCGCCACGTGCGCGTCGTCTATGAGCGGCTTTGTGAGGATGATTTTGGTGTTTTCGTTTTTGCGTATAGTGCGGCGGGCGGATTTGCTAAATTTAAAATTTAGCGCATCGACCCTGATATTTACGCACTCGCGGCAACCCGCGCAGTTTGGCTTGGAGAAATATTTGCCAAAGCGCCTAAAACCGCGCCTAGCTAGAGCGTCGTTTACGGCAAAGTCGCAGCCGTCTATGTAGCGATACTCCATGCGCGAGTCCCTGTCCTTGAGGTAGGGGCAGGGGCTAGGCAGGGTGGAAAACGGCACTACTAGCACTTTTTGATATCCGCGTCCTTGACGTAGGCTAGAAACTCACCCTGCAAATTTTGCTCTTTGTGTGCGATGGCTTCTTCTTTGCTAAAAGTTTTTGGCTCAGGCTTTAAATTTTGCTTCGCGGCGTTTTTGGCGGCTGAATTTGAGCTCAAATTTGCATTTTGCTCCTTTTGAAGCTCTTTTTTTATATCCTTTAAGCTATCGAAAAAATCATTCATCCGCGTGCTCCTCTTTAAATTTCCTGGCGTCTTTTACTCTTTGTATCGCGGCGGCGATGGCGGCGATCACCTCTTCGTTGTCCTCGTTGTCTTTGGTTTTCATCTTTTCTAGCAATGTAGGCATCTTGTTTTCGACGTAGGATGTGTCGAAAAATCCTCGCCTAAAGTCGCGTTCCTTGCTGATGCTGAGCAAAAACGGGATCGTGGTTTTGACGCTACCTTCGATCGTAAACTCATCCAGCGCGCGTTTTAGTTTATTTACGGCTAGATCGTAGCTAGGCGCACGCACGATGAGTTTAGCTAGCAAGCTATCGTAAAACGGCGGTATCTGATAGTCTTTATACAGGTGGCTATCCACGCGAACGGAAGGGCCTAGAGCAGGGTAGTAGCCGCTGATCTCGCCGGGGCTCGGGATGAAATTTTGCCATGCGTCCTCGGCGGTGATACGAGCCTCGATTGCAAAACCCTGCGTAATGACGTCGCTTTGCTCCATGTCTAGGATTTCGCCCGCCGCGATACGGATCTGGCGCACGATGAGATCCACGCCCGTGATCTCCTCGGTCACGCCGTGCTCGACCTGGATACGGGTGTTCATCTCCATAAAATAAAAGTTGTTGTAATCATCGAGCAAAAACTCGATCGTGCCGGCGTTGGTGTAGTTTACGGCCTTTGCCGCTGCGACTGCGGTCACGCCCATGCTTTTTCGCAAACTTTCGCTCATCGTCGGACTCGGCGCTATCTCGAGGATCTTTTGGTGGCGGCGCTGGATCGAGCAGTCGCGCTCGGCTAGGTGGATGATGTTGCCGTAGTTGTCGCCTAAAATTTGAAACTCGATGTGGCGCGGATTTACGACGTATTTTTCCATGAAAACTTCGTCGTTGTTAAAAAATGCCTTAGCCTCGCGCTTGCAACTTTCAAAGCTAGATTCTAGCTCCTCTTCTTTCCACACGACGCGGATGCCGCGGCCGCCGCCGCCGCCGCTAGCTTTTAGGATAACCGGATAGCCGATGCGCTCGGCGTAGAGTTTGATATTTTCTATCGTTTCGTTGTTTAGCTTTTCGGTGCCCGGCACGATAGGGATGCCGTTTTTATTCATTAGATAGCGAGCGATGTTTTTATTGCCCATTTTTCGGATGACATCGGCTGTGGGTCCTATGAAAACCAGCCCCGCATCCTCGACCTCTTTGGCAAATTCGTAATTTTCGCTCAAAAATCCATATCCTGGGTGTATCGCGTCTGCGCCGCAGGCTTTTGCAACCTCGACTATGCGCTTGGCGTCTAGGTAACCCTTGATCGGATCGATGCCGATCTGGTAGGCCTCGTCGGCTATTTTGACGTGCAGGCAGTCTTGATCTGGCTTGGTGTAGATGGCGACGTTTTTGATGTGTAGATCTTTGCAGGCACGGATCACGCGAACGGCGATCTCTCCGCGGTTTGCGATCAAAATTTTATGTATCACTTGGCTTTCCTTTCTTTATCGTTTTTCAAATTTTACTCTTTTTTGCTTGCTGACGCTTGAAATCTGCTTTTTTAGAGCTCGATCTTTGTTATGTCGTCTTAAATTTGTTTTTTTACTATCTTTGCTGTTTTACTATTAATTTTTTGGCTTTTTCCTTAATTTGTTTCTATATTCTAGTGATTGCGACTGCTTTACCAGGCACACTTGTTTTTAATTAAATTTGCCGTATAAGATAACATAAAGATTTTTTATAGACGATTAAATATGGCAAATTTAATACATAAATTTTAATTTTGATGTAGTAGGGTGGGTAAAAAATGAAATTTTTACAAATATATCAAAATTTATGAAAGATTTAAGAAATCTTTGGCTATACTTCACATTTCTTTTAAAGTGCGCTCGTAGCTCAGCTGGATAGAGCATTTGATTGCGGTTCAAAAGGTCAGGGATTCGAATTCCTTCGAGCGCACCATTTAT
>NZ_CAUPZM010000003.1:0-125602 GCF_963515975.1 Campylobacter showae | reverse complement strand
GCATAGAGGCGGTAAAGAGCATGTATCCTCAGTACGACTTTAGCTCAAAGATCACTGCTGATGACATAAAAGCCCTTGAAGCTACGCAAGAATTTATGCTTGAAAGTAAGATGATAGAGTATAAAATAGATATAAAATCGCTTCTACTAAACTAAATTTAAAGGGCAAATTTGCCCTTTAATTATCCTCGGCGCCTTGTAAAAAGGTCCAAATTTGCATTATAATAGCAACAAACTTTGCGAGTACAAAAGTAACCGTTTTAGCTTGGTAAGACAAGGCAATGAAGCTAAAACTAATAAAAAGATACGCTGCGGACGAGTTTAGCTACTAAATTTTGAAAAATAAATTTAAGATAAAAGCCCTGCGCGAACCGATCGGCGTAGGCGTTAGCCTCGCAAGGGCGCTAACAAAATAAATTTAAGGAATAAAATGAAAAATTTGATTGTGTTGATACTTTTTGCTATCGCGGCTGTGGCCGGCGAGCCCAAAAAAGGCGAACTAAGCCCCGAAAAAGAGGCGTTTTTAAACGCTAGATACGAGGAGCTCAAAAAATCGTGCGCCCAAAAGGACGCGAGAGCTTGCAAGCGAGTGATCTTGTTTTACCAAAAACAGGCCAAAAAGCAAAATGAAAAAGACATTCGCGAAGCGATGCAAATTTTGCTTGATGCGTGCAAGGGTGGTAAATTTGACGCGTGCGCGGCGGCGGGCGAAATGCACATAAATAACAAAGATTTCATCGCCGCTAGAGAGATTTTGAGTCCGGCTTGCGATAGCGGCTATCAAGATGCTTGCGTGCAGTACGGCAAGAGCCTTGAGGCTGACGGCGCGCCAGGCAAGGATGAAAAACGCGCGAAAAAGCTATACGAAACCGCATGCGAAAAGGGCTCGGCGCTAGGCTGCGAGCATCTGGGACTAGCCATCGGCAGCAGCGCGCCGGAGCATGCCGTGGGCTATATGCGCAAGGCGTGCGAGATGGACGCTTGGCGATGTTTTAGATTCGGCACGATGGCGATGCCTTATGGGGCCAAGGAGGGGGTAATGGCGCTTGTTAGAAGCTGCCACGAAACCGATATGCTCGCAGGCTGCATCATGCTGGCTAAATATCACGAAAAAGAGCTACGCGAGATCTCCGGCGAGGCTGAGGTGAAGCGGCTGCATGCGCGCCTTTGCGAGCTGGTGCCGTACGGAGAGCACTGCGAAAAGGCGCGGTAAATTTAGCTAAATTTGCGGTTTTTAGGCTTGATATGGCGGCCTGGCGAGTTAAAGTCAAATTTGAAAAGCTCGCCAAGGCGGCTCAAAAAAGCGGGAAAATTTAACAAAAACCAAGTCAAAGGAGCAAAAATGGCGATCATAAAAGTAGATCTACAAAAATCATACCGTATCCTAAACCCCGGCGCGACCACGCTCGTATCGGCCAAATACGATGGTGACTTCAATGCGATGGCAATAACGTGGGCGCAGGCGCTTGATTATGACAAGGTTACCATCGTGCCGCACAACGGCTCGTACACGAGGACGCTCATCGAAAAGAGCGGGTATTTCGCCGTGCAGATCCCCACGGCAGCGCAGGCGGAGCTGGTTAGCGAGCTGGGCGCCGAAAATAACTCGCGCTTTGATAACGCGGACAAGATGAAAAACGTGGAAATTTTTTATAAAGATGACTTCGATGTGCCGCTGATCGCGGGCTGCGCCGCATGGCTAGTTTGCAAGCGTATCCCCGAGCCTCATAACGAGCAGAATTATGATCTTTTCATCGGCGAGGTCGTCGCGGCATACGCGGACGAGCGGATATTTGACGGCGGGCACTGGCTGTTTGAAAAGATCCCTGACGAGCTAAAAACGCTCCACTACGTCGCCGGCGGTCGGTATTATCTTGACGGCAAAGCGGTAGATACCAAGCGCACGCCCATAAGCGACGAATAAAACGCCCCGCAAAACGCGGGCGAGTTTGTAAATTTAAGATGAGTTCGCACGTGAATACGCGGCGGGCTTTAGTAAAATTTTAAACTGAAAAAGCCAAGAAAGGATAGAAAATGAAAAAATATATCGTCATCACGGGCGCGAGTTCTGGTATCGGAGCGGCTGCGGCAAAGGCGTTTGCGAGGCGCGGAGAAAATTTGATCCTAATCGCGCGCAGAGCGGAGCTGCTGCAAAGCTTAAAGGACGAGATCGCTAAAATTTCACCCGAACCAGACATCGTGATTAAAATTTGCGACCTTGCGAATAGCGAGAACGTCCTAGCGCTTTGGGACGAGCTAAAAAGCTACGAGCTAAAGGCGCTAATTAATAGCGCTGGCTTTGGGGATTTTGGCTTAGTGGGAGAGCAGGATTTACAAAAAACGGTAAGAATGATAGACCTAAACGTAACCGCGCTCGCGATACTTTCGAGCTTATTTACGCGAGATTACAAACGCAAACAAACTCAGCTTATAAACATCTCCTCCGTGGGCGGCTATTTTCTGGCGCCCGGCGTCGTGCCGTATTGCGCTACAAAATTTTTCGTAAGCGCTTTCACCGAGGGTTTGAGCCACGAGCTGGCGCAGGATAAAGAGGCCAAAATGCAGGCTAAAGTTCTAGCTCCCGCCGCGACTAAAAGCGAGTTTTGCGACGTAGCTTCGGGAAAGCGCGGATTTGATTACGATACGGCGTTTTCGCAATATCACAGCAGCGAACAAACGGCAGAATTTTTGCTCACGCTTTACGATAGCGATGCATGCATCGGAGAGGTGGATTTGGCTAGCTTCGAATTTAAACTTAGCGAACCGAAATTTAATTATATAGCAGCCGCCAAATAGCGGATCGGGTGAGGCGCAAGCTCACTTATAGCTTGCGCTGTTAAGTTGCTTCTTTACGTGCGAGCAGGACTTGATTCGGCTTCGTAGCGACAAGCTGCGCAGGCAGGCGCCTTTGAATTTTACGCATTTATAGATCGCACGATGAGCCGTGCTGTGCAGACGATATGCGCGTAAAATTTAGAATAACGTAGCGCCGGAGTTAAATTTGACTGCAAAGCGCGTTAAAATTTAAAGAAATTTAAGGAGCTAAAATGGGTAAAACGGCTTTGGTCGTGGGTGCTACGGGAGCGGTCGGATGCGAGATCGTGCGCGGACTTTGCGAGAGCGAAAACTACGACAAAATCATCGTTTGGGCGCGTAGGGAGCTAAATTTTAGCCACAAAAAGCTAGAGACGCAAATCATAAATTTTGACGAGATCAAAGATATACGGCCGTGCGAGGTAGACGAGATATTTTGCGCGCTTGGCACGACGATGAAACAAGCCGGTAGTCGCGGGCAGTTTTATAAAGTGGACGTGAGCTACCCCGTAAATATCGCAAAATGGGGCATCGCATCAGGTGCGCGCCGTTTAGCGCTCATCTCGTCGCAGGGCGCAAACGAGCGGTCGAGATTTTTTTATCTGCGCGCAAAGGGCAAGGCGGAGAAAAAAATCGCCGCGCTGGATTACGAGAGCTTACAAATCGCGCGGCTACCTGCGATAAAAAGCGAGCGCGAGCAGGTGCGTATGGGTGAGCTTTTTACGATTTGGCTGTTTGGGCTTTTGCCGAAGTTTATCTTAACGAACTACCGCCCGATGAGCGCTAAGGATATCGCCGCCGCCGTCATTGCCGCCGCGCAGACGGACGCCAAAGGCGTGCAAATTTATCATCCAAGAGATTTTCTATAAACGCACGGCAAGTAGTCAAATTTCGCGCTTTAGCTCAAATTTGACCCCGCTAGTAGTCTAAATTTACTAGCCGCTCCGCCCGCAAAATCGGCGCTAAAATTTAATCCCTCGCACGACCTGCGCGCCAAGACCCGTTTGCATATGCCGCAAAAACATCGCGTGATAAAAGTCCCCCTCGTGCCCCGGCGCGTCGTAGGTGGCGACGAGGCTTGCCGGCACTAGGACTTTGCGCCTGACGTTTGCTTCGTTCGCGCTAAGTTTTAGGTGCGAGACTAGCTGATAGACGCACAGGTCGGTGCAGTCGCCCAGCACCACGAAGGTATCGATCTGTGGATTTTGTGCAATAAATGCGTTAAAATCGGCGCAGTAGGCCGCGCTCAGGGAGTTTTTGCGAAAGATTTTTATCTCGTCAAAAAACGGCAGATCGCGTAGCTGCGGTATCGTCTTTGCGCCATCGGTGCCTTTGATAGCGTGGGGCGGAAATGCGTCAAATTCCGCGCAGTTTGCCTCGTGGCTATCCTCGAGCAGCACGAGATTTCTAGCGCCCGCCGCATAAGCCGCGCTAAAAGTCCGCGCTATACCGTCCGCGATCGCGCCCACTCGCGGGCTAGCTAGCGGTCCGGTGCTACAAAATCCCTCTATCATATCCACGCTGATAAATGCGGTGTTTGCCGCATCGCCCGCTAAAAGTTCGCTAAATTTAATATCCTTTAGCTCCTCAAACCACACCGCCAAATCCTCTAAAATTTTCGCGTCGAATTTCATTTTCTCTCCTTGTTTTGGTTGTTTTTACGTTTGTTGTTCGTCTCTTTGAAGCAAATTTCAAACCTCTCGTCGCCCCTAAATTTTCTTAAATTTAAACTCCGCCTAGCCGCGCGTCTTTGCGGGCAAATTTACGCAAAAGCTCTTTGGCTCAAGCTCGATCTCGATACTGCCGCCATGCGCCTGGACGATCTGTAGGCACAGGTACAGCCCAAGGCCATTGCCCTTTAGTTTGCTCGTTTTAAAGGGCTCAAAGACCATGGCCTGGTTTTTGATCGGCACGCCGCTATCGGTCACTGCAAATTTATGCTCGCCCTCTCGCTGCTCGTAGTCCACGCGCACCCAGCCCTCGTCGTCCTCGTTTTCCTCGACCGCATCGATCGCGTTAAACAGCATATTTTGAAACACCATCGCGAGCAGATCGCGGTCGCCCACATAGGGCAGGTCGGGGAAATTTAGACTAAATTTGATCTCCTTGCCGTATGTGTAGCACTCTATCGCCGCTTCGCACTCGCTTTTTAGCTCGGCTAGGTTAAATTCGCGCGCGTTTATCGTTAGGCCTTTGGTGAAAAGCAGGGTGGCTTTGATGATGCGCTCGACGCGCCAGATGGCCTTTTGCATCTGCTCGACGACGGGGCGATCGTGGTCGCTCGCTTTTTTTATCAGCGTGGAGGCTAGCAGCGAGATCGAGCCTACGGGGTTGCGTATCTCGTGGGCTAGGTGGGCGGCGACCTGACCCATCGAGGCTAGGCGCTCGGTGCGTTTTTCGGTCGTTATGTCGGTTGCGGAGATGATTTTTTTGCCCTCTTTTTGGGCGATTTTGATGAGGTAGATTTGCCCCGCGGCGCTTATCTCGCCTTCATTTTGCGGGATAAATTTTAAAATTTGTCCGAGTTTTAGGGCTTCTGAGTTTTGTAAAAATATCTCGCCCGCCTCGTCCAAAACCCAGATCGCATTGGGCAAAATTTCCACGATATCTTTGATAAAGCCTTGCAAATTCGCATACGACGCGGTCAGGTTTTTATACTCGCGTTCTATCAGATAGGTCTGCTCGATCAGGCTTTTTAGTCCGTCTTGGACGCTGGTTTTATCGATCTGGGTCATAAAAGCTCCTCGAAATTTTCTAAATCAAAAAGTAAAATTCGGTCGTTTTTTAAGCGGCGCACTTCGTTGCTAAAGCCGCTTTTGGAAAATAGTGCGACGGCATCGGGCTCAAAGCCTAGTCGCTCGCATTTTTTAAGGAGTAAATTTACCACGTTTTTGCAAATTTTATGCTCTTTAAATTTAGCTTCTCCGACGACGATGCGTCCATCAATGTTTAAAAATATATCTATCTCGATATTTTTCGCCCACAGACTCCGCACCCGCGCGGGCTCGATACCTAGCCTAAAGGCCAAAAGCTCGCGGCAAAGCAGCTCAAAGCCAAAGCCCGCGTACGAGTCGAACTCTCGTCTGATAAGCTCCATCAGCTCGGCCTTTTCGCCGTTTTTTAAAAGGGCAAAATTGGGCTCGATGAAATAAAACCAAAATCTGGTAAAGTTGTCGTTAAATATAAATTTATCCTGTGCCAGCTCGCGTCCCGCGCCTTTTTTGGCTCTTTGGCGTTTATCTTTTACGCGCGGTTTTTCCAGCGTCTTTTCGATGCTGACTAGGCCCGAGTTTATTGCGGCGGCGTAAATTTTTAAGACAAGAGGACGAGGGAAGAATTTACCGAGCGTAAATTTTTTGCGGTCGTTTTTGGCGAATTTGCAAAGCGAGAATTTTAGCTCGTCCGCAAAGGGGCAATCAACGTCGAATCTCATCCGTAAAAGCTCAAATTTATCTAAAATTTCCTTCTCAATCGCCTCGAAAATATCGTAATAATTCGCTTCAAATTTTAGCGCGTCAAAGACTAGATGAAAGTAAATAAGCTGCAAGATATCAAGGTGCTTAAAGCGCGCGAAGCTTGATTTTAAGGCGTAGATTTTAGCTCCTTTTTAGCCCATTTTAGCACAACTTTGGTTATAATCTCTTTTTTTACAAGGAAAAATTTTGGTTAGCATCGACGAAATCAGGAAAAATATTATTTTAAAAAAAGGCGTGCGCTACTTTGACTATACGGCCTCGGGTCTAGCCTACGCGCCTATCGAGCGCAAGATCGCAAAATACCTAAAAACCTACGCCAACACGCACTCTGAAAGCGCCTCAAACGCACTAAAGACGCAAAAGCGCTACGAAAAAGCAAGGCAGAGCCTAAAAGACGCGCTGGGGCTTGACGAGCGGTTTTATCTGATCTGCGCAGGATGCGGCGCGACCGGAGCGATAAAGAAATTTGAGGAAATCATGGGGCTTTATCTGCCTCCTATGAGCGCGAACCGCCTGGGCGAGGAGAGGCTAAAGGGCGCAAATTTGCCACTAGTGATCGTCTCGCCCTACGAGCACCACTCAAACGAAGTCAGCCTGCGCGAGGGGCTGTGCGAGGTCGTGCGCATACCGCTAAGCAAGAGCGGGGAGATAAATTTCGGCAGGCTCGATCAACTGCTCAAAATCAACTCAAAGCGCGAGATCATCGGCTCTTTTAGCGCGGCCTCAAACGTCACGGGGATAATCAGCGACTACAAAAAAATCTACGTGATGATGAAGCGATACGGTGCGACCGTGGCCTTTGACGCGGCTAGCCTTAGCCCGCACGACAACCTTGACGCCGACTACTTCGACGCGTTATTTCTCTCGCCGCATAAACTTTTAGGAGGCGTAGGCAGCTGCGGACTGCTCGCGATAAAAAAAGAGCTGGTAAAGTCCGATAAACCGACCTTCGCCGCGGGCGGGACGGTTAGCTACGTGAGCCGCAGTTCGCATTTTTTTGCGCCAAGCGTGGAGCGCACCGAGGAGGGCGGCACCCAGCACGTGATGGGGCTGATCAGAGCCTCTCTAGCATACAGGCTGCGAAACGAGGTCGGCCTAGACGTCATAAAAAGCCGCGAGGATGAGCTCACGAAACAGTTTTGCGAGGGGTTAGACGAGATCACCGAGGTCGTGAGCTACTGTCCGCGCGGAGTGCCGAGATTGCCGATTTTTGCTTTTAACGTTAAGGGCGTTTCGCCTTATGATTTTGCCGAGGCGCTTAGCGAAGACTACGGCGTGCAGACACGCGCGGGGTGTGCGTGCGCCGGCCCGTACGGACACGATCTGCTCGGGCTAAAAGACGATCAGAAATTTGACCAAAAGCCCGGCTGGGTGCGCGTGAGCCTGCACTACTCGCACACGCAAAAAGACGTCGCCTACCTGATAAAGGCCATCAAAAAAACTATTAAAAAATTTAAAACCAAAAAGGAAAAGAAATGAATAAAATTTTAGCCGCAGCCATGTTTGCTCTTTGCGCCGTTTGCGCGCAGGCAAAGCCATATAGTCCCGAGCAGTACGCAAAAGTACTGCGCGAGTACAACTCCGTAGCGGGCGAGAACAACTACTTTGAAAGCGGTAAATTTAAAGAGGAATTCGAACTTCGCAAAAAATACTGCGACGAGGGTCTAAGAGACGCCTGCGGGGATCTGGGACTGCTCTACGTTACTGGTTTAGGCGCGCCAAGGGATAGCAAAAGAGCGGGCGAGCTGCTTGAGTACGCCGCTAAAAACGACGAATTTAAGGCCATATCGCAGTACTACGAAGCCGCACTTGACATAGCTCGCGCGGCGGAAAAGTACCCGGACGACAAGGTCACGCAGCACCTAGGAGCCGAGTTTAAAAACTCGCTAGAGCAGTGCAAAGCCTACAAGGGCGACCGCCACGTGTGCTTCCGCGCGCTGGTGATCAGCGGCATGCTGCCAAAGGGCGAGGGCGGCCTCGGGCTATCTCAGGCCGAGTTTGCCAAGGCGTGGGAGGACATCGTCGTGAGCGACGTCGAGCGCAACGGCATGGACGACTCAAAAGTAAACTCGCTGGCAAAAGAGCTAGAAGGACTATCGGCACGCTAAATTTGCGGGCTTTTGCGGCGTAAATTTGCTTTTTTGATCAGGCGATCCGTCAAATTTAACCGTCCGCGCTTTTGTCTTTTTGCGGGCGGCTTCGCGTCTCATGTAAATTTAGATTACTCGGCTCAAATTTGACGCGTCGGCAATTACTAGGCTTAAATTTGTATTGATTTTTGGGTAAATTTATCGAGCGGTGCAGAATTTGCTTTTGTTCAAATTTGACTGCTTTTTACGGGCAAATTTGGCTCGTTTCCGGCGGCATTTTGCGGCTTGCGAGCTTTTGCCCGGCGGGCTTTACGGCGTAAATTTGCTAAATTCTGCTAGCGCCCGGTCAAATTAGCTCGTCAGGCTTAAAGCCTTTGCTTGGGCTTCTCCGCTCGTGGTCAAATTTACGCGCCCGCCCAGGTTTTGCCCCGCTCAAATTTGATGTATTTTTGCGCCCAGCTCAAATTTGCACGGCGTTAATTTTTACGAATTTACAAAAACTTTGGAGAAAAATTAGATGCGAGATTCGCGCGAGTTTCAGGTCTTAGCGGGCGAGGTAAAAAACGTGAGATGGAATGCTGCTACGGACGAGTGCGCTTTTGAGATCGCGGGCGTGAAATTTAACGTTAAAAACCTCAAAGAGCGCCTCGTGCCGTGCGAAAACGACCGTTTAGCCGTAGCCTACGACGAGCAAAACGAGGTTTGGAATTTTAAAAATTTAACCTCGGGCAAGTGGCTCAAAAACTACGCTTGGCGCGCGCACTTTATACTATCTTGGGCGGCGATCTTTGATATCGTTCCGGGTAAAATTTTAGGCGCGATCTTTTCGATACCTATCATTTATCTAAGCAAGCATTTGTCCGAATTTGCAGGCATGGCAGCCTTGTTTGCCTTTGTTGTTTGCCTGTTTTTATCACTGCCATTTTTGCACATATACTGGAGCGAAAATAAGAGCTTAAGCGGCACTGTCGAGGCATATCTAACTGTAAGAAAATTTTTAAATGAGATGGATTTATAAAATGACGTCAAATTTGAGGAGATTTTTTAAATGAAAACGCAAAACGGTTTAAAACTGCTCGGCGGTCGCGCTGGCTTGCTTGAGTGCGTCTATAAAGACAAAAGCGGGTTTGATTATAGCTTTAGCTTGGAGGATCAAATTTTAAACATCCGCTCGCTACAAAGTCCGCTCTTGCCGGTAAATGACGGCGACGAAACGCTGGTCGTTTGCGATAAAAAGGGGCGGGTTTTGGGGCTAAAGAATCGCTCTTTAAACTCCGCGGCCTGGTACGCCTACGAGCCTAGCTCCTTTTTTTCGGCTCTGTTTTTCGTGCTGTTTTTGCTGTTTGGCGCGGCCGGCGTTTGGGCGATTTTCTCAGGATTTGACGGACGGCAGCCGCTTTTTGGCACTTTGCTGCTAGTTTTTGGTTTCGGCTCTCTTGCCCTTGTTTGGTTTAAATATCACGGCGAGGCGTCTTTGGGCTTGCGCGTTAGGTTGATGCTTGGCGCCACAAAAGAGCCCAAGGCAAACGGTAAGGTTAGCGGCACGGCGCGAAATCTAAGGATTTTTGAGACGAAAGAGAAAAATTATTTTAGCGTCACGGTCGGCGATACGTTTTTGTGGGGTAGCAGCCCTAAAAAGCGCGCTCTGGAGCTAGCAAACGGCGACGAAGCGAGCGTGAAGTATGAAAATTTCAAGGTTTTAGAGATACGAAATCTCAGCAAAAATCTAACGGCGAAAAAATCGCAAGGTTTTTTCGAGAGAGGTGTTAGCTTTATCGTGGACATCACGATCAGCCTTTGCGCAGGACTTGTTTTGCTCTGCGCGGGGACGATGGATTTTTGGTTTTCGCCTTTTGCGGGGATTGCCGGCTTGATAATCTTGCTCGGCGGAGTCTGCTTTAACGTGTTTTATAAAAAAGATTAATCTTCGGCGCGGCTTGGCAAATTTGGCGCAGAGACTTCAAATTTGAGCTCGATCGCCGTAAATTTGACGCTAAAATTCGGCTTAAAATTTGAGTAGCGTAAGCAGACTCTTCAAATTTTAAGCCTTACAAAAACGCTTGCAAATTTTGCTGGGCGGTAAATCGCGGAAATAACGGCGATAAAGCTTAAATGTGGCGCAGCTTCCGTGATTTATAGCGAGGTAAATTTACGCGTAGCAAGACTAACTGCGACCGTCAAATTTAGCCTAGATTTCGCAAAAACTCCGCGTATTCTCTAGCGCCGCGCTCTATTTCGCTATCGCTTGATACGTAGTCCACGCCCGGAGTCTCCTCGGCGCCGTAAAATGCGAAAAAATCGCGGTAATCGGCGTGAAAATAGTATTTAAACGCAAGCTCAAACGGCGTAAGAACCTCGCGCAAGCTAAAATGATAGCGTCCTTGCGGGCAGTAGTCGCTTTTTTTGATGCCCGCAGTCACGGCTAGCGCCACCTTGCGCCCCGCTATGCCGTCTGAACCGCGTCCATAGGCAAAACCGTGCGTCATCACAGCGTCGATCCATGATTTTAAAATCGGAGGGCAGGAGAAGTTATGAAGCGGAAACTGCAAAACGAGGGCGTCGTGGGCTCTGATGAGCTCTTGCTCGCGCGCGGCGTCAATACTTTCGCCTCCGTAAACCTGCGTCAAATCATGGACGCTAAAGCGCTGCGGCTCTTTGAGAGCCTCTTGCAGCAGGCGTTTGTTTATGACCGAGTTTTGGATGCTCGGGTGGGCTAAGATGATTAGAGTTTTCATTTTTTCTCCTTTTTTAATCAGGCAAATTTTAGCGAACTTGGCTTAAATTTGAGCGGAGCATTGCGCGGCTTAGCGACGTAAATTTGGCGTATTTTTACAAAAACGCTTGTAGATTCTCCAAATTTTCTTTTATGGATGCGGGCCGGTAGAGCGCTGATATAACGGCGATATAGTCTGGATTTAGCGCGGCGATTTGGGCGATATTTGCCGCGTTTATGCCGCCGATCACGCAAATGGGGATACGTAAAATTTCCTTCGCGCGCATTATTGTTTCAAATTTGCAAAGTGGAGCGTTTGGCTTGGTCGGGCTTGCAAACAGGGCGCCAAATGCCGCGTAAGAGGCATCCTCATCCTGCGCTTTTAGGGCTAAATTTAGATCGTCGTAGCAGCTAACGCCGATGAAAGCGTCCTCGCCTAGGATCTTGCGAGCGGCCTTTACTCCGCCGTCATCTTTGCCGATGTGCACGGCGTTCGCGCCTATTTTAGCGGCAAATTTTACGTCGTCGTTTACGATAAATCTCGCTCCGTAGCGCTCGCAAAGCTCTTTTAGAGCGGTCGCTACGCGCTCGTTTTTGGGCTCAATCTTGGTGCGGTACTGTAAAAATTTCACTCCGCACTCTAGTAGCTCGCGAGCTTGCTCTAGCACGCTATTTTCGGGCGTTAGGACGTCGTCCGTGATAGCGTAAATTTCAGACATTTTCGCCCGCGGCTTTGTGATCTAGCAGCCGCACGCCGAAATTTGAACCGTGAGCGTTTTTGATCGCGTTTGCGACGAAGGCTTTGGCGCGTCTGATCGCCGTTATCTCGTCTGCCCCGCACGCTAGGGCGCAGGCGATAGCCGCGGAGAAGCTACAGCCCGCACCATGCATGATCGTAGGCTGCTCTAGCGGCTCGCCGAATTTAACTATCTCGCCGCTTTTTTTATAAAGCGTGTCCTCGCAAATCGCGCTCGTTTGCGTGCGTTTTAGCACCACGTCGCAGGGTAGATCCGCGCCTAAATTTAACCTCTTGCCGTCAAAATTTAACCCCAAAATGCGCGCTTCGTCTAAATTGGGCGTCGCGATGCGGGCGAGGCTTAAAAGCTCTTTTAGCGCGTTTATAGCGCCCTCTTGCAGTAGTTTGGCGCCGGATTTCGCCACGCAGACGGGGTCTATCACGGTAGCCACGCCGCGGTTTTGCTCTAGCCAGGCTTTGACGCAGGCTATGAGCTGTTCGTTAAAGAGCATGCCGATCTTTACGGCGTCAAATTTTAGCTCGGCGCAAACTGCTTCTAGCTGCGCGTTTAAAAACTCGGACGTTACGGGCATTACCGCGCTTACGCCGCTCGTGTTTTGCGCGGTTAGAGCCGTGATCGCAGTCGCGCTGTAGCAGCCGTAGGCCTCGCAGGTTTTTATGTCGGCTTGTATGCCTGCGCCCCCGACGCTGTCGCTGCCTGCGATGATTAGGATATTTTTTTTAGGATTTTTCATTGTTTTGCCTTGAGCGGTTTTGTTAAATTTATCTTTGGGCGAATTTATTTGTCGCCAAAATCCTTGCCGAACTCGACTCCTAGCTCCTTTAAATTGACGGGGCCGTTTCCTTGCGACTCCATCGGCGTCGGCCGAGTTTGCGGCTGCGTTTGAGTAGGTTGCGAGCCTAAAGAGTTTTGCTTGGTTTGATTGTTTTTAGTGGCGTTATTTTCGGCTTTTTTAGGTTTTTTCTTCGGTTCTTCTAGCTTTTTGCCGGTTAGACACTCGTAAATTTCAGCGTGATTTTTCTTGGCCCAGTCCTCTTTGACCTCGATTTTTTGGTACTCTTTGCTAGTAGGCGAGGCGAGGCCGTTTTTGACCAGGGTTTTGTTTAGGATTCTGCTTTCGTCGCTTACTTCGCACAGCCATCTATCGCCTAGATTTTTTAGCGTGAGCACGTAGTAGTTGCGCTCAGGACGAAATATCTTTTTGATCTCTTTGTCGTAGGATTTGCTGAAAATTTCTAACTCTTTTTTATCTTTTATGCATTTTGAACCGTCGTAAAATTTAACGTTTGCGAGCTTGCAAGGGGCAATCACGGCAGCGTTTAGTCTAAAGACGAAGGTATTGTAGTCTAAAATTTTTTCTAGAAAAAGGACCTCTTTGACGACTTTTTCGCGTTTGGATTTGGTCGTTTGGGTTATTTGCATGTCGGTAAACTGAGCGACCGAATTTACCGACAGCAAGGCTAAAGCGCAAAATTTAATCAGAGTAAAAAATGCGCTTTTTTTCATTATTTCAGATCGTATTTTTCTAGCAGTTTGTCGTAGCTACCGTCTTTTTTCATCTCGTCGAGCGCGGCGTTTATTTTAGCGATTAGATCTGCTTGCTTGCCTTTGTCAAACGCCATAGAAAAGCCCTCGCTACCGTCGTTTTCTTTGTAAAATTCTTCAAGCTCGGGATTTTTCTTTAAAAAGCCGTAACCGATCGAGCTATCAAGCACGACCGCGTCTATCTTACCTTTTTTTAGTCCCATGATTAGCGGAACGGGATCCTCGGCAGGCACGACTTTAGCGCCTGCGATAGCGTTAGCGGCGATCTCCTGGACGGTGCCTTGCTGCACGCCCACTCTTTTGCCGTTTAGGGCGTCTTTGCTAGCGATAGCGTCGCTGCCTTTAGCGCGCAAGTAGATGTTTTCCGTCGCATAGTAAGCCTGCGTGAAATCAACCGACTTTCGTCTATCGTCGGTTGCGCTCATCGCGCTTGCTACGGCGTCGATCTTGCCCGTTTTTAGAGCTGGGATTAGGCCGTCAAAGCTCATATTTACGATCTTATACTCAAAACCCGCGCGTTTGGCTAGTTCTGCCACTAGATCCATATCAAAGCCCGTGATCTTGTTTTGCTCGTCTACGTACTCAAACGGCGGATAGTTAGCAGCGGTACCGATCTTTAGCTCGGCGGCGCCAAGCGTAGCTAGAGCCGCTAAAAGCAGCGCAAAAATCTTTTTCATTTTCTCTCCTTTAAATTTGGTTTTAAATTTAATCCCGCGACACGGCGCGGGCTCGCAAATTTACTTTAGGCCGTATTTTTCCATCATCTTGTCAAATTCGCCGCTCTTTTTGAGCTCCTCTATCGCGGCGTCTATCTTGCCGATTAGCTCTAGGTGCTTGCCTTTATCAAACGCGACGGCAAAGCCCTTGGTGCCGTCGGGAAGCTTTAAAAACTCCTCCAAATCAGAGTTTTGCTTTAGATACTCGTAACCGATCGGGCTATCTGTTAGCACGACGTCTATTTTGCCCGCTTTTAGCGATAAAATCGCAGCCGCTACGGTTTCTGCAGGCACGGCTAGGTCGCCGCAGATAGATTTAGCCGCGGTCTCTTGCAATGTGCCTATTTGCGCGCTTATTTTTTTGAGATGCATATTGGTCGCATTTACGTCGGTGCCTTTTTTGCGGATGAAAAGATTATCCGAAAAATAATAAGGCTTCGTAAAATCGACCGATTTTCTTCTCTCCTCGGTCGCGCTCATACCGCTTAGCGCGGCGTCTATCTTGCCCGTTTTTAGAGCCGGTATGAGCCCGTCAAAGCTCATGTTTTGTATGTCGAATTTGACGCCGATTTTCTTGCCGACGGCCTCTATCATGTCGATTTCAAAGCCTACGATCTTGTTGTGCTCGTCGATATACTCAAACGGCGGATAGTCCGCGCTCGAACCCACTCTTATCGTTTGTTGTACCGCTACGGGGGCTGCCTCGTTTTTTACTGCGGCGTCTTTACTCGCTTTTTCATTCGAGCTTTGACCGCAGCCTGAAAGCATCAAAGCGGCGGCTACGAAAACTAAAAGTTTTTTAAATTTGCCGGCAGACAAAGCCGCAACGATGTTTTGTGACATTTTGACCTCCTTTTAGTGGTTTAAAATTTTACCTAGAAAATCCTGCAAACGCTGATTACTAGGGTTTTCAAATACGTTTTTAGGCGTGTCGTCCACGGCTATTTTACCGCCGTGCATGAAAAATATCCTATTTGCCACGTTTTTAGCAAAGCCCATCTCGTGGGTGACTACTAGCATCGTGATGCCCTTTGCCGCGACGTCCTTCATGATGTCTAGTACCTCGCCGATCATCTCGGGATCTAGCGCGCTGGTAGGCTCGTCAAAGAGTATGACCTCTGGGTTCATAGCAAGGCTTCTAGCTATTGCGATACGCTGTTTTTGACCGCCTGAGAGCTTGTGCGGGAAGGCATATTTTTTATCGCTTAGACCCACGCTTTTTAGTAGCTCGTCGGCTCTTTTTTCCGCGCTTTCTTTATCCAAAATTCCCGCTTTTATCGGAGCTAGGGTTAAATTTTGCAAGACGTTTTTATTTGCAAAAAGGTTAAAGTGTTGAAAAACCATGCTCACTTTTTGACGGATTTTGTTTATATCCGTTTTTTTGTTCGTTATATCCTCGCCGTTTATCTTTATGTGCCCGCCGCTTGGCTCTTCTAGGCGGTTTATGCAGCGCAAAAACGTGCTCTTGCCGCCGCCGCTTGGGCCTATGATAGCGATGATTTCGCCTTGTTTGATATCTACGCTGATGTCGTCTAGGACGCGCAAATCGCCGTAATTTTTACTCAAATTTCTAATCTCAATCATGGCGATTTAGCCTCCTCTCTAAAATTTTAACCAAAAACGTAAAGAACTTCACGCTGACGTAGTAAACTATGCCCGTGAAAATGACGGGCTCCGGGCTATAAAACACCGCTTGCAAGCTCTTGCTTTGCATTGTGATATCGATAACGCTGATGTAGCCAACGACCGAGGTCTCTTTAAACAGCGAGATAAATTCGTTCGCAAGCGCAGGCAGGATGTTTTTAGTCGCCTGCGGGAACACCACTTCGCGCATCGAGACGTAGTAGTTTAAGCCCATCGCCCTTGCGGCTTCCATTTGCCCTTTATCGACGCTATTTATGCCGCTACGTACGATCTCTGCGACGTAGGCGGAGCTGTTTAGCCCAAGCGCGATCAAAGCAACGTAAAAGTTATCGCTCCAAGTCGCGAAAATCACGACCGAAAATATAAGAAGCTGCAAAATAATCGGCGTTCCGCGCAGGATATCCACGTATTCGTCGATGAGAAAGCTTAAAATTTTGATATTTAAAAACTTTAAAAACGCCAAAATAAAGCCCAAAGTCACGCCGATAGCCGTGCCGCCTATGGTGAGTCCCAGCGTCACGCCGTAGCTTTTAAGGTAGGCTAGACGTTGCGCCTCGTTTAACTCCGTCGGGTAAAAATAGTAAACGCCCGCGGAGACGATGAGGACGAAAAAAAGCGCCCTGAAAAATTTTTCGTTTAGCATTTCTTAAACCTTAAAAGCGTAATGAGATTTAATAATACGAAAAAAAATATAAATTTAACCTTTTTTACGCGAAAAAATTATCTTTTAAACAAATTTATCATATTATCGTAACTCAAATTTAAAACCCGAGGGAAATTTATGGATTATGCACGCTATATCGCCATCGCGCTGTATTTTGGATTTTTGCTTTTCGTGGGGCGATACTCGTATAACAAAAACGCTAATATGGGCGAATACCTGCTCGATAATCGGCGCCTAGGGCCGGTCGTAACCGCGCTAAGCGCGGGAGCCAGCGATATGAGCGGCTGGATGCTGCTTGGCGTGCCGGGCGCGCTATATGCCACGGGGCTTGCTACGATTTGGATGGTTTTGGGGCTCGTTATAGGCGCGTATTGCAACTACTTGTTTTTAGCAAAGCGCCTGCGCGTTTATACCGAGGTTGCCAGCGACAGCATCACGATCCCCGATTTTTTACAAAATCGCTTCAAGGACGAGACTAAAATTTTACGCATAGTCTCAGGGCTTTTGATTTTGATATTTTTCACGCTATACGTGAGTAGCGGCATAATCGCGGGCGGCAAGAGTTTTGAGAGCTTTTTTGGATTAGATTTTAAATTCGGCGCGATTTTTACGCTGGCTATCGTCGTTTTTTACACGTTTTTTGGCGGTTTTCGCGCGGTTTGTATCACGGACGCGTTTCAGGGCGCGCTGATGTTTTTGGTGCTCGTCGCCGTGCCGGTAGTAGCGTTTTGTAATCTAAATTTGCCAGACGGAGCTACTTTTTGGAACGAGGTGTCAAAATACGGCAAAAACCACCTAAACGTCTTTTATGGCCAGACTTTTTTAAGCATCCTAGGACTCATGGCGTGGGGGCTTGGCTACTTCGGGCAACCGCACATCATAGTTAGATTTATGGCGATACGAAGCTCAAAAGAGCTAGCCCAAGCGCGCCGCATCGGAATCGGCTGGATGGCGATAGGGCTTGTAGGAGCGATGATGAGCGGACTTATCGGTTTTGTGTATTACAGCGAGTTAAATTTACCTCTAGCAGACCCCGAGAAGGTCTTTTTGCAGCTTGGCGAGACGCTGTTTCATCCGTTTTTCGTGGGTATCATCATCTCAGCCGTACTTTCAGCTATCATGAGCACGATCTCTAGCCAGCTTTTGGTTAGCGCAAGCTCGGTGACGCAGGATTTCGTGTTTGCCTTTTATAAAAAAGAAATCTCGCAAAAAGCTCAGGTCGCCGCGGGCAGATACGCCGTCGTGGCCGTCGCGCTAGTTGCTACCGCGCTTGCTTTTAGCTTTAACGAAAGCGTGTTAAACGTAGTTGGATACGCGTGGGCGGGCTTTGGCGCGAGCTTTGGGCCGGTGCTGCTTTTTAGCCTTTATTGGCGCAGGATGAGCGCGCTAGCTGCTTTGCTGGGTATGATAACGGGCGGAGCGACGGTGATTGCTTGGATAGCGCTTGGGCTAAATTCTTACGTTTACGAGATATTGCCGGGCTTTGCGGTTTCTTGCGTCGTGATTTATCTAACCAGCCTTTACGGCGACGCGATAGACAAGATGAGCAACGAGCCAAACTCGGCCACCGTGCAGGACGAATTTGAAAAAATGAAAACGAGGCTGTAAATGCAAAGTAGCGTAAAATGCGGTAACTGCGGCGCTGAAGTCGATGTAAATTTGGCTCTAAAAACCGAGCTTGAGCTTGAAATGAAGCAAAAAATGGCGGCGGCTAGGCGAGATTTTGACAAAGAGATCGAGATTAAGAGGGCCGAATACAAGGCGCATCTAGACGCTTTAAACGCGAAGGAAAAAGAATTCGACGCCAAATTTGCCGCAGCCTTAAACGCTAAAAAAACCGAGCTTGAAAATGAAATAAAAGCAAAACTCGAGGGCGAAAATTTAAACATAGTAAACGCCCTAAAAACCGAGCTTGAAGCTAAGTCAAAGCAGATAAACGAGCTAAATTTAAAGACGCTTGAGATAGAAAAGCTAAAACGCGAAAAGAGCGAGTTTGAAAGCGTGCTGATGGCTAAAACCGAGGCCGAGCTAAGCAGGCGCCTAAACGAGGAAAAAGAGCGGCTAGGCAAGGCTTTGGCCGAGCAAAACGAGCTAAAATTTAAGCAAAAAGACGAGCAGCTAGAAGCGCTAAAAAAGCAGCTAAACGAGGCGCAAAGGCGCATAGAGCAGGGCAGCGAGCAACTGCAAGGAGAGACGCAAGAGCTAGCTATCGAGGCGTGGTTGCGGGAGAAGTTTGTATTTGACACCATAGACGAGGTCAAAAAGGGGGCAAACGGCGCGGACGTGATGCAGATCGTAAATACCCGCGAGGTGCAAAACTGCGGTAAAATTTACTACGAGAGCAAACGCACGAAAAATTTCTCAAACGAATGGATAGAGAAATTTAAGGCCGATATGCGTGCATCGGGCTCAGATGTCGGAGTGCTCGTTAGCGAGGCGCGCCCGCGGGAACTAGAGCGTATGGGGCTGGTTGACGGCGTATGGGTGTGCAACTACGAGGAGTTTAAGGCGCTTTGTTTTGTGCTAAGACAGGGCGTCGTGGAGCTAAATTTTGCTAGGAACTCCGCGCAAAACCGCTCAAACAAGATGGAGATGCTCTACTCGTATCTGGTTAGCAACGAGTTTAAGATGCGTATCGAGGCTATCGTGGAGGGCTTTTCTGCGATGAGCGAGGAGCTGGAGCGCGAGAAAAACGCGATGAAACGCATCTGGAAGAGCCGCGAAAAACAGATCGAAAAGGTGCGCGACAACGCGATCGAGATGTTTGGCTCGATAAAGGGGATCGCGGGAAATGCGATAGGGGAGATAAGGACGCTGGAGCTGGGGTTTGATGCGGGCGAGGAGTAATTTTTTTATAAATGATGGATTTTGGGCTTTAAAATTTGAAATCCGCTTCGGTTACGTATTTCATAAATTTACGTAATACCTATAAATAATGAGGCACAGTATTTATACCTAAAGATGTTCCTAGTGGAGCGGTCTTAATTGTTAGTTTCATTTTTTATCCTTTTAAAGTTAATTTTTTTATTTGTTTTGTCGTATAGAAATACCATTAAAATAAATAAAAATGGATATATAAAAACATCAAATTTAAAGCAGTCATAAACAAACATATCAATGAAATCAGAGAAGAATTTGGCGCAAGTTGGCATATAAAATAAAACAAAACTTATACTTCTAATTGCAAAAACAAAAAATAATATTGTTGTTATAAATAAAAAATATAAAAAATACTCTTTTGCATATATGTATATAAACATCAGAAAACAGCCTGAAAGAATTATCATAAGATGTGGCGTTAAGTCTATTTTTGAGATATTAATATGTTTTATAATGCTGTTTTTATCTATGAAAGTATAAAGAATAAACAATGGCAATGATATTTTAATAATCAAATAAGCCAAGTTATACACAAAAAAATCAAATCTGTTTGTGATATTAATATTGAGACAATAAGACAAACAAAGTAAAATGATAAGAATTTTATACTTACTAAAATTTATTAAGTTTTTTAAAACTACGCCACGTCTAATAGCAATAAATCCAAGTTCTTTGCTTTGGATCTCTGTAAATAACCAAAATAAAATAGTTTTCATAATTACATAACCCCCTGTCTTTTAGTCACTGTTTGTATTTGGGTCACCACCTGATTTAGATGTCTTAAATTTCCGCTGCTTTGCGAATTTGTCTGACTGGTTTGCTCTCAATTCAGATTATATCATTTTTATATTTTTGAAGAGATGGTGTCTGCATTAAAATATATATCTGCCACCTTTTGTTCTTTATCTTTGCTTCCAGTGTAATTCCCTTCAAACATTACGTTATTGCTGTTGTCTGAGTCGTTATTTATTGTTTAAAGTTTTTTGTATCTGCAGGCTTTAAACTTTTTAGCTCATTTTCTTGGGGTATGCCGCCGCCTTCACAGCGCTCGAAAATCGCGCTCACATCATCCCCGAAACACGTTCGTTTTAAATAGACCCGAGTGATGGCAAAAATGAGGCAACGCCTTTAGCTTTTTACTTTGGTGCGCCGCCTTGCTGGCTGTTTTAGGGTGCTTGCCGCGCCACGTCGTCGATTTTTAAAATTTAACTCGCATCGACATAAATTTTATATTTTCCGCAATGCAGGCATCTGAACAGATAGCCTGCCATATCGCCGCCCGCGACGAGGTAATCACGCACGTCCTCTACCGCAAATTCTCTGCGCAGAGCGTATTCCTCAAAAACTTCTTTTGCGATGCCCATCTCCTCTAATTCCTTCGTGCCTACGTCGCCCAAAAACTCGCAGTAATCGTCACAGCATGTAAGCCAGTGCTCCCCCTGCCAGCTAAAATACCCCGGCGTCCTTTTAAATAGCTCCTCGGTTTTAGCCTGCGCGTCCGAAGTGCTAGGTGGCAGAGGGTCGGCATCCTGGATGAAGCTGGCGTCAAATTTAGCCGCAGCCGCGCCGCTAGCGATGCAGTGTGGACAGAGGTAGTTCACGTCCTCCGCGCTGTAAACGTTACCGCAATAATACACGTCGGTTGCTTGCTCGCAGCACTCGCAAACCACGCTCGCGTCGTCCTTAAACATGCCTGTTTTAAAGGGATCCGGATGGTAGCGAAAATGAGGCAGGCTTTTTAGCTTTTTGCTTTGGCGTGCTGCTTCGCTCGCGGTTTTGGGACGCTTTATCGCTCCCGCGTCGCCGTTTTGCGCATACTGCTTTAGATAGCCGAGCTTTTTAAGCTGCTTTTTGTCCTTCGGATCGCAAATTTTAGCTAACAGCTCGCAGGCGCTCTTTTTTAGCCCCAGCAACTCATAAACGTCAACTAGCACGAGCTTTGCTTCTTTTTCATCGCATTTTTCGAGCTCGTCTTTGAACTCAAATAGCGCCAAAATGCTTGCCGCGCCGCCGACTGAGTCCCAAAACGCCTTTTGAAGCGCGATATATTTTTCTCTAAATTTATCCATTTTCTCCCCTCAAATTTTCGGTTGCGGGCGGTACCGTCCTTAAAATTTACCGAGCGGACCCACTGTCTCATCGGACGCCGAATTTGGGCCAAATTTTACTCCGCGCAGATCGCTTTGAGCTTTGCTAAATCCAAAATCAAACTATGCGAAAACGCGTCTATCACGACACCTGCATATTTGCCTTCGGCGCTTTCTAGTATCGCGGCGTAGTCTTTTAGGCGCAGGTTTATCGCCTCCTGTTCGGCGTCGTTTCGCCATCTCATCATCTCGCCTCTACTAGAAAACGCCGGGAAATAGCTAAGTCCGCTCTCCTCGTCTTCTAGTAGGACAAATTTAATATTTGAGCCCTCTTCTTCGTAAACTGCGCTACCGCCCGGTTTTGCTAAGGCTTGGTTTATGAGTACGGGCGCCAAAAATTCGGCCTTTTTTAGAGCCGAGATTAGCGCCTTTTCGCTCTGCTCGCCGCCGTCTAGTAAAAATGCGTCTATGAAATCGTTTAAATTTTCGTTCATCTCTCGCCTTGGATTAAATTTGGCGTATTATACATTTTTGCGTTTTAAATCAAAATTTAGCAGTAAATAAGCTTTGCGTTGCTATAATCACAACCTCACTTCAGCTGGCGGGTTCATAGCTCAGTTGGTTAGAGCATCCGGCTCATAACCGGATGGTCCCAGGTTCGAGTCCTGGTGAACCCACCACCCATTCACATTAATTATCTCAAATTTTAAAAGCTATTTTGTCGTTGGATTTACTCTAAAACAGTTATCGTAAGTTAAATTTAAGCCGTCAAATTTGAGCCGATTTTTAAAATCCAGCGGTCAAATTTGACGTTAAAATCAAGCAAAGGCGAAATCTGATTCGCCTATTTTTTGGTTTGTTTTAGTAGGTTCATCTTCATCTCGTAGTAGCCTACGCTCATATCGACGTAGTGTTTGTGCGGGTTTTCAAAGCGCTGTTCTTCTTGCCAAATTTCATTTTCGAGCTGCTCTTTTACGTACTCTCTGGTTTTTGCTAAATTTGCCTTTTCGCCCACGCGTTTGCCGTCTTTTACGACTAGATTTTGTAGCTGTTTTGCCTTGCAGCCCTCAAAATACAGCTCCTTCCACGGCTTTTCGGGATCTATGTAGCGGTAGGGTTTGGAGAGATCGGGCGTTTCGTCCGCGTTTGCGATGAGGTCGGCTATGGCTTGACCGTCTTTATATATGCGCCAGACCTTTTTTAGACCCGGATTAGTCATCTTTTCTACGGCTTCCGAGACCTTTATACGCGGGCTAAAAATGCCTCCTTTTTCGACTGCGACTAGTTTATAGACTCCGCCGAAAACCGGATCGCTTTTTGACGTTATCAGGCGCTCGCCCACGCCAAAGCCGTCTATGCGTCCGCCTTGGGTTAAAATCGAGGCGATGGTGTATTCATCCAGACTGTTTGAGACGATGATTTTGCAGTCTTGTAGCCCCGCCGCATCTAGCATCGCGCGCGTTTTTTTAGATAGATACGCTAGGTCGCCCGAGTCTAGCCTAACGGCTTTTAGGCGCTTACCCATGGGTTCAAGTACTTCTTTTGCCGTTTTTATAGCATTTGGCACTCCGCTATGCAGCACGTCGTAGGTATCTACGAGCAGCGAAGCGGAATCTGGATAGAGCAGGGCGTAGTGCTTAAAGGCTTCAAACTCGTCGCCAAAATACATCACCCAGCTGTGCGCCATCGTGCCGGTAGTTGGTATTCCAAAAGCCTTAGCCGCCAGCACCGTCGCCGTGCCGTCCGCGCCGCCGATATAGGCCGCTCTGGCGCCGTATACGGCCGCATCGAAGTTATGCGCTCGTCTGGCGCCGAAGTCAAATACGCTCCTACCGTCCGCAGCTTTTACGATGCGCCTAGCCTTGGTCGCGACGAGGCTTTGGTGGTTTATCTGCGATAAAATCGCCGTCTCTATGAGCTGTGCGTCTATAGGCGAGGCTACTACGGTCATAAACGGCTCTTGCGGATAGATGATCGTCCCCTCAGCAAATGCATATATATCGCCTCTAAAGCGAAATTTACGCAGATAGTCCAAAAAATCCTCGCTAAATAAATTTAACGAGCGCAGATACGCCACGTCGCTATCGTCAAAGTGTAAATTCTCTACATATTCTATGATCTGCTCAAGTCCCGCAAATATCGCAAAACCGCCGCCGTCGGGCACCTTGCGGTAAAAAACATCGAACGCCACGCGCGGCTGATCTCCGCTTTTAAAATACCCCTCCGCCATCGTAAGCTCGTAAAGATCCATCACCATGCTGACATTTCTCGCGTCAAACTGCGTCATTTTTGCCCTTTCTCGTTAAAATTTGATAATGATATAACCCCGCGGCTTGCGAGACGCTGAAATTTGGCGGAATGATTTTAAACAAATATATTATTTAATCTCATAATATTATCACTTTTTATCGGTTTTTAAGCTCGTTTAGCATATAGTTTTAAATATTTTATTTAAAGAAAATTTTTTATATTATCTTTATATTTTAAATTACGTTTTTGAGTTTTTAGATGTTGAAATCTGTAAATTTAGGAGGATTTTATGAAGCAGGCTTTGCTTTTAAGCAGTTCGAGCTACAAAGATACGGGCTATCTTAAGCATTGTAAAAACTGGATATACGAGTTTTTGAAAGAGTGCGGAGTTTGGGACGAGCAGGTACTTTTCATCCCGTACGCCGGAGTTCGCCGCACGAACGACGAGTACGAGCAAAAGGTCATCGACTGCCTGGAGTACAAAAATATCGCGTCTATACATAAATTTAGCGATCCAAAGCGCGCCGTAGCCGAGGCTAAAGCTATCTGTATAGGCGGCGGAAATACCTTTGCGTTGCTTTACTATCTTTATAAATTTGATTTAGTGGATGCGATTAAGCAAAGAGTGGAGGCGGGAGTGCCGTATTTTGGCTGGAGCGCGGGCGCAAACGTCGCCGGAAGCACGATGATGACCACAAACGACATGCCTATCATCATGCCAAAAAGCTTTGACGCGTTAAATATCTTCCCGCATCAGATAAATCCGCATTTTATCAGCGGTAAGATCGCCGGACACAACGGCGAAAGCAGAGAGGAGAGGCTGGAGGAGTTTTTGATAGTAAATCAAAAAAGCCTGATCTACGCGCTGCCCGAAGGCACGGCTCTAAGGATAAAGGGCGAAAACGCAACCGTGATGGGCATGGAAAATAGTCCCGTCTTAAAAATGGCGTATCAAAAAGAAACCGAGCTCATAAAAGTCGGCGAGAGCTTTAAAATTTAGCCGTTTGGGCCCATGCTCAAATTTAACGAGCGGGCTAAAATCGGCAAAACGTTCTTTAAATATTCGTTACGGTTTGGCGAAATTGGACAAAAATCTCAAATTTGAGGCGCAATCTTTAGAGGGGCGCAAATTTTAGATAAACGCCCGTCGACGAATTTAAACGAAAAGATTAAATTTGACTCAAATTTAGCGTGCAAAACTTAGGCGGCGCAAATTTGATCTAAATTTGAAATAAGTATAAAAAACAAAACGAAAGGGGACAAAATGGCTACTGCTAAGCTAATCTGTGCGGTCATAGGCTTGATCGCCGTCGTGTTTTTATTGGTCAAAAAAAGAGAGACCAAAACCGTGCTCATCGGCGTGGGACTCGTACTCTGCGTCGTCTGTCTAAATCCGCTCGGAGCGCTTGAGAGCTTTACGAAGTCGATGACTTCGGCCGGCCTTATCAAGGCGATTTGCGCCAGCATGGGCTTTGCTTACGTTATGAAAGTGACTAAGTGCGACCAGCACCTGGTTTTGCTACTTACCAAACCGATGAAAAATATCGGATTTTTGCTGATTCCGGCTACTTTCGTACTAACTTATTTTATCAACATCGCGATACCGTCGGCTGCGGGCTGCTCGGCTGCGGTGGGAGCTACGATGATACCGCTTTTGATGGCATCTGGCGTACGTCCTGCGATGGCGGGAGCTGCGGTGTTTGCGGGTACGTTTGGCGGCGTGCTAAGCCCTGGTTCGGCGCACAATATCTTCGTAACCGACATGGTAAAAAAGACCAATGAAGCCTACACCGTCCAAGACGTCATCGGCGTACAGTTTCCAAACGCCGTCGCCGCAGGCATCGTCGTTTTGATCGTGATTAGCTTGACGGCTATTATCTTTAAAGATTATCAAAAAGGACAGGATTTCTCGACTAAATCTACAAGCAACGCCGGCGAAGCGACGCAGACGAAGGTAAATTTACTCTTTGCTCTAGCGCCTCTCATCCCGCTAGTTATCCTAGTCGTCGGCGGCACAAGCCTAAATAAAATTTCATGGCTAGCATGGACGAAGATGGGCGTGGCCGAGGCTATGATCCTCGGCGCTATCATCGCGGTTTTCATCACGTGGACTAGCCCTGAAAAGATTACCAAAGAGTTTTTTAACGGTATGGGCAGCGCATACGCCGAGGTCATGGGTATCATCATCGCTGCGGGCGTTTTTGTCGCGGGTCTGCAGGCGTGCGGCGCGATCGGCGCAGTCACCGAGTGGCTAAAACACTCTCAGGAGTTCGTACGCTACGGCGGTACTTTCGTGCCGTATCTCATGGGTACGGTTACGGGCTCTGGGGATGCGGCTACTATGGCGTTTAATCAAGCTATCACCGTTCACGCCGCAGATCTTGGCTTCGCGCAAGATAAACTAGGCATGGCCGCTGCTATCTCAGGCGCGCTAGGCCGCTCGTCGTCTCCTATCGCGGGTGCAGCGATCGTGTGCGCCGGTCTTGCGATGGTTAGCCCGGTCGAGATAGCTAAGCGAACGGCTCCTGCGATGGCGATAGCCGTGTGCGTTATAGCGTTTTTTATGCTCTAAATTTATGGAGCTAAATTTGATAAAGTCGGCGCTTTGCCGACTTTTTTACGCGGAGGGCGTTTGTCGCCCTTTTTTAAATCTCTAAATTTTAGAAAATTAGCTAAATTTAATCCTTGCACGCGTCGTTTCTCTTAGATATGCGCCTTTTTCTATCAAATTTACCGAGCCGAATTTGCCGCGCAAAGGCGGCTAGTGTTATTTTCGAGTAAAATCTTTATAGCGGTCGCAGGCTAGCTCGGGCTTAATTTCGCACGCTTTTTTGAGGTATTTTTCGGCTGCGTTTGCGTCCTCTTTGACGCCTCGCCCCTGCGCGTATAGGTTGCCTAGATTGTAGCATCCCCCGCCGTTGCTCATATCGCAGGCTTTGGCGTAGTCTTGCTTGGCGCCGCGTCCGTTTGCGTAGGCATAGCCCAAATTTGAGCAGCCCGCTTCGTCGCCCGTATTGCACGCTTTTGCGTAAAACTCGGCGGCTTTTTTCCCGTCTTGCGCCGCGCCGCTTCCGTTGTCGTATAAAAAGCCCAAATTTGAGCAGCCGGCGCCTTTACCTAGATTGCAAGCCTTTGAGTAGAGCTCGGCCGCTTTTTTATAGTCCTGCGCGGCTCCTTCCCTGGCATTATCGTACAAGACACCAAGCTCGTAGCAGCTTGCGCCGTTTCCGCCGTCGCACTCTTTTTGCAGTGCGTCTAAATCGGCACCTATCGCCAAAACCGCGCTTAGCGTCAGAAATGGCTTTTATTAAATTTTCTCACGTTTCACGTTTACGCAAAGCGAGCTTCAATTCGGGTGAGCGGGCTAAATTTGGCGTAAATTTGGGTTGGTGCCGTAAAGGGGCGGGTTTTGCGCGCAAGTAGACGCGAAGCGTCGCCAAAAGCTAAAGAAAGCCAAAATAAATTTAGTCTCGGCGACGGATCGCAAATTTAAAAAGCAGCCTAAAAATTTAAGCACGAAAATGCTTTTTAAAAATTTTTAAAACAAAACACGCTCCCTAAAAAAGCGTAAAATTAAAAGCGAGCCGTTCTCTAAAAGCACGCAAATTTGAGAGCGAATTCGCCCTCAAATTTGACTCGGTTTATTTCTCTGCTATGATTTTTACGATCTCGCAGACGACGTCGCTGGCCGCGCGTAGCGATTTTGCCGGCAGGTACTCGTAGATGGAGTGAAAGTTGTGCGCGCCGGTAAAGAGATTCGGGCACGGTATGCCCTTTTCCGAGATGACAGCGCCGTCGTAGCCGCCTCGCATCGGGATCACTTTTGGCTCGATATTTAGGCGTGCGTAGGCTTGCTTTGCTGCGACGACGGGTAGGCTGTTTTCGCCATCCGCTAGGTAGTTAAATACGTTTTTGTAGCGGTCTTTTAGGCTGATTTGCACTCTGTGCGCGCCGTAAATTTTAGCAAACGAGTCGGAAAGATCTTGCAAAAACGCCATGCGCTGCGCGTATTTTGCCTCGTTAAATTCGCGAACATCGAGCTTTAGTACGGTCTTTGCGCTGTTGCCCGATAGCTCCTTGACCCAGTAGTAGCCCTCGACGCCGTCCGTGTACTCGGGTGCTTCGCCTCCCGGTAGCATCGAGATAAATTTGTGCGCAAGCAGCAATGAATTTACGAGCTTGCCCTTGGCGTTCATCGGATGCGCGGATTGCCCGGTAAAGGTCACGACCGCGTCGCCTGCGTTCCAGTTTTGGTAAATCAGATCGCCTATGCCGCAACAATCTAAACAGTAGGCAAAGTCGGCCTTGATCTCCGAGATATCAAGCGCCTTGGCTCCGCGCAGGCCTTGCTCCTCGTCGGGTAAAAAGCCAAACGTCACGTCGCCGTGCTCGATCTGCGGGTTTTGTATGAAAAACTGCGCAGCGTTTACGATGGCGGCGATCGCGGCCTTGTCATCCGCACCTAGCAGGCTGGTGCCGTCAGTGACGATGAGGTCGTCTCCGACGTAATTAGCAAGCTCTGGGAATTCGCTAAGTTTTAGCGCTATGCCTAGCTCTTTATTTAGCGTGATGTCGCCGCCCTCGTAGCGCACGATTTGCGCTTTCGTGTCGTTTTTTTGCTCCGCGCTCGTGTCAAGGTGCGCGAAAAACGCCACGGACGGCAGCTTTTTAGATGAATTTGACGGCAAAACGGCCGTAGTTATGGCGTTTTCTCGTCTTTTTATATTTTGTAGGCCGAGCTGCTTTAGCTCGCTTTCTATCAGCTTTGCCAGATCGTGCTCGGTAGGGTTTGAAGGCATGATGCCCGCCGCGCCCGCTTCGCGGTTTGTCGTTGTGTTGATCTTCGTATAGCGTAAAAATCTCTCGACTATGTCCATGTTCGCTCCTAAATTTGAGATAAAATTTATGAAATTATACTATCTTTTATTTAAGCTTAAAATAAAATTTTAATATTTTTGGGCAAGTTTAAAATTTAATCGGTATAATTCGCAAACTAAATTTAAAGGAGCAAAAATGCGAAATTTACGCTACGTGAGCGACCCTTCAGACTTTCATCAGGTTTTTTCGGCGACGCTGGGTAAGATGGCTACGGTGCAAGGTAGATTTGCTGATATCGTCGGCAACCTCGACTGGAACGTTGATTTTGATCGTTGCGAGATAGCTTTCGGCGATCAAATTTACAAGATACAGTTTATCGGCAGCGAGTCAAACGTGAGCGACACGTGGCTGTGGGGACACGCGAACGTAAATAACTTCGGCGAGGAGGCGACGCGGTTTTCTGCAGAGGTGTTGCGCGCAGGGACGGAGTGGGGCTTGCAAGCTTTTAGCGAGCCTAGCTTTGAGCTGGATGAAACCTTTAACGGCCATACGCTTTGCATCGCCGCGTGCGGAGCGGTGGGCGAAAATTTATGCTACTACGGCTGCAGGCACGATAAGGGCTGCGCGTTTGTAGCGATCACCGATGCGCCGGCTTCGCTTTTTGAGCCTCTTAGCGCGCACGAGTTTGTCAAAATCGCAAGCAGTTGCATACAAAATCACGACGTAGATCATAAAATTTTCATCAAAAGCTTTTTGGAATTTAACGGAGTCAAATTTGATGAAAACGTCGAAAAGGGCGGATTTTTTAAAAAAGGCAAAGACGAAATCGTAGCTAAATTTGACAAAGAGCTTTTGATCAAATTTGACGATAAGGGTAGGATTTCTGGATTTAAATACGAATTTTAAATTTGAGTAGTTTGAGTGAGGCGATGAGCTAAAAGCCCACCGCCTTAAATTTACGAATGGAAGTGAAACTCGTCTGGGTGATCGAGCGCGTAGCGGAATTTCTCCATATCTACTTTTTTATCCCAGATCGAGATGATTAGGCAGCCTACGGCGTTACCGCAGAGGTTTCCGACTGCGCGCATCTCGGACATAAATTTATCCACGCCGAGCAGCACCGCAACCGTAACGACCGGGATACCTGCGCTAGGAAGCGCAGCAAGCGTACCGGCAAGTATGATAAATCCGGAACCCGTGACGCCGACCGCACCCTTGCTCGTTACCATCAAGATGACGAGAATTTGTATCAAATGCTCGACGGTTAGCGGGATGCCGAAAGCTTGAGCGAGGAAAATAACGCTAAGCGATAGGTAGATGTTCGTACAGTCGAGGTTAAACGAGTATCCAGTCGGTATGATGAGTCCGACTGCGCCCCTGTGGATGCCCGCGGCTTCTAGCTTTTGCATGAGCGGAGCTAGCGCTGTCTCCGAGGAGCTAGTCGCAAATACGATCAAAACTTCTTTTGCGATGAAGCGCATAAATTTAAAGATATTGACCTTCGCAAAATAGCAAATCACGCCCAAAACTACAAATATAAAAAACAAGCTCGCAAACGCCATAACGAAAAGTAGCTCAAGCATACCCAAAAGCGAGTTAATGCCGAATTTGCCGATCAAAAACGCCATCGCAGAAAATGCCGCAACCGGGCTAAATAGCATCAAAATCGTAAGCAGTTTTAGCACCCAGTGCTGAACGATTTCAAGCGGTTTTAGGATTTTCTTTTTATAGTCGTGCTTCAAAAACGAAATCGCGACGGCCGTCACGATCGCCAAAAATAGAACTTGAAGCGTGTTTGATTTGATAAACGGATCAAGTAAGTGCACGTAAGGAAAGATACCGTCAACCGGTACCGCGCCGCGCAAAATATGAAGCGTATGCGCTAAAACTCCGCTATTTGCGTCTATATTTGAGGCTTGGCTCGTAAATTTTTCTACGCTAGAGGCGTCAAGCTGCGTGTAGTCAAGGTGCATATCGTGACCAGGTTTTAGCGTCTCGCCGAAGATTATTCCCACGGCAAGGGCTAAGGTGCTCACGACCTCAAAGTAAATAAATCCTTTAAGTCCGATAGAGCCCAGTTCCTTCATGCTCTCAAGCCCGATGATGCCTGAGACTATCGTGAGGAAAATGATCGGTCCGATGAGGGCTTTTAAGGCTTTGATAAAGTAGTCGATGCCAGGCTTGCTCGCGATGCCTAGACCCGGGAAGATCATGCCGACCGCGATACCCGCGACGATGCCGAAAACCACCCAAAACGCTAGGTTGGTAAACATTCTAATAAGAAAAGGTTTTTGCGGTTTTGCCGCGTTTGAAACGCTTGGGTTCAAGAGGTGTCCTTTAAAAATTATTAAAAAGCTATTTTAACAAATAAATTTATATAAAAAGATAAAATCGCGGCGATTTTTGGTCAAATTTTACCCGCCGCCGCAAATTTCATCAAATTTTACAAACTCTCTAAAATTTCGACCGAGTTTATCTTATCGCCTTGTCTGATGCCATCTAGCGTCTTTAGGCTCGCTTCGTCTACGATCTGTCCAAACACCGTATGCACGCCGTCAAGGTGCGGCTGCGCGCTGTGGCAGACGAAAAACTGACTGCCGCCCGTATCGCGTCCGGCATGCGCCATAGATAGCGCTCCGCGTTTATGCTTGTGTTTTTGGCCTACGCACTCGCATTTTATGCGCCAGCCGGGCCCTCCGGTGCCCGTGCCGTGCGGACATCCGCCCTGGATCACGAAATTTGGGATCACGCGGTGGAAATTTAACCCGTCGTAAAAGCCGCTTTTGGCAAGAACGGCAAAATTCGTCACCGCCTGCGGCGCTTCGTCGCCGTAGAGCTCGAGCTTCATATCGCCTTTTTCCGTATGGATCACGGCAAATTTGAGCTTAGCAAGCTCGGCCGCGTCGATGTCGTAGATTTTTAGTTCGTCGTTTCTCATTTCGTTCCTTAAATTTATTCGATATTAGTATAAACCGCTTGCACGTCGTCGTCATCTTCGAGCTTATCAAGCAGTTTTTCTACCTCGCTCATTTGCTCTTCATTTAGACTTACGGGTGAATTTGCGATGTATTGCAGGCTTGCTTTTTTAGCCTCTAAGCCCAGCTTTTCGATACCTTCGCTAAGAGTGCCAAAGCTCGCGTAATCTCCGTAGATATAAAGCACGCCGTCTTCCTCCTCGATCTCGGTTAGACCGAAGTCGATGAGCTCTAGCTCGATCTCGTCAAGCTCTTTTGCGGGCATATCAAGCTCGAAAACGCTCTTTCTCGTAAACATGAAATTTAAGCTTCCGCTAGGCAAAATTTCGCCGCCGTTTTTGCTAAATATCGCCTTGACGTTTGCGACCGTTCGAGTCGGGTTATCGGTGGCGCACTCGACGATGATTTGCACGCCGTGAGCGCCTTTGCCGTCGTAAAAGATAGTCTTGATATCCGCGCTATCTTTGCCGCTGGCGCGTTTTATCGCCGCGTCGATGTTGTCTTTTGGCATATTTTGCGCTTTGGCCGCTGCTATCGCGGCGCGAAGTTTTGGGTTCATATCGGGCTCTGTGCCGCCCTCTTTAGCCGCTACGGTTATGGCTTTTGCGAGTTTTGGAAAAACCTTACTCATCTTGTCCCAGCGCGCTTCCTTTGCAGCGCGCCTATATTCAAACGCTCGTCCCATTTTGTTCCTTTAAAAATTTTTGCCCAATTATATCTAAAAAAATTTTGCATTTTTTTAAAAACGCGAGGTTTTGAGCGTATTAGCAAAAAATTTAGCTTTAAGTCCTATAATCCGCGTATGATTTTAAATGCCCGAAAAGACGACGCCGCGCGCTGCATAGAGCTGTTAAATTTAGCCATGGAGGACATCGCTTTTACGCTTAGCGGCGTGAGCGATCCCGTTAAGAGCGATGAAATTTTGCATAAATTTTTTAGAAGCGAGATAAACCGCCTAAGCTATAACAACGTTTTTGTTTTCAAATTTGACGGCGAGATCGTGGGGGCGATTTGCGCTTACGACGGAGGCGAGATTGAAACGCTAGATGAGCCCATCAGGACGCATTTGCAGACGCTCGGTTTAAGCGAATTTCCGCAGACTGAGTGCTTTGCGGACGAGCTATACATAGATAGCCTTGCCGTGGACGAGAGATTTCGCGGACGAGGCATCGCAAAAGAGCTGATCAAATTTATCTTTACCCTCGCGCCGAAACGAAATATCAAAAAAGTAGCTCTCATCGTCGATGAAAAAAAGCCTAAAACCATGGCTTTTTACCAGCGTTTGGGCTTTGAGACCGACTGCGAAATGATCATAAATTCTCACAAATACTACCATATGATAAAGGAGATAAAATGACTAAATTTAAGGTTGCCAATATCCACTGCGAAAACTGCGCAAACACCATAAAAAACGCTCTTGGCGATGAATACGGCGAGATAAAGGTCGATCTTGGCGTAGAGCCGAGGGTTGTGAGCGTAAATTTAGACGGCAAGGACGAGGCGAAATTTAAAGAGGAGCTGGATGATTTGGGATTTAGCGTCATAGAGAAAATTTGATGCAAAATATCAAACTAAACATCGCGGGCATGACCTGCGTAAACTGCTCAAACGCCATCGAGCGCGTAACTAAAAAGATCGCGGGCGTACTGGACGCGAAGGTCAGCTTCGCAAACGGCTCGGGCGAATTTATCATAGAAAACGCCGAAGTACAAGCCGCGATAGAGGAAAAAATAAAAAAACTAGGCTACGGCGTGGCAAAGGATTTGGCGGAATTTGAAGCTAAGCGCGAGAAACATATCTTAAATTTACGCCGAAATTTCCTAGCCGCCGCCGCTTTTAGCGCGGTGATCATGGCGCTTGAGATGAGCGAGCAGCCAAGCGCGGCAAAATCAGCCATCATGCTGGCGCTTGCCTTTATCACGATAGCTACGTGCGGGCGGGACTTTTTTATCCATGCTTACGGCGCGCTGAAAAATAAAAACTTCGACATGAACGTACTTGTCGCGCTGGGAACAAGTACGGCGTTTGCGTACTCGCTGGGAGTTTTTATCGCGGGCGAGCGCCTACCTGAGAACATGCGCCACCTCTACGTCTCGGGCGCAGCCATGATAACGGCTTTCGTGCTGCTGGGTAAGTTTTTAGAAGAGCGCTCAAAGGCTCGCGCAGGCGATTATATAAAATCGCTCATGGATATGTCGCCAAAGACCGCTCTCGTACTACAAAAAGACGGTAGCGCGCTGGAAGTTGATGTCGCAAGCCTAAAAATAGGCGACATCGCGGTCGTAAAGAGCGGCTACGCGGTGCCTTGCGACGGGGTCGTGATAAACGGCGGCGCAGAGATCGACGCCTCGATGCTAACGGGCGAGAGTCTGCCCGTCTATAAAAAACAAGGCGACGAAGTTAATGCCGGGACCATAAATTTAAACGGCTACATCAACGTAAAGGTTACTAAGCCCGCTAATCAAACGCTTTTGTCGCAAATTTTAGAGCTTTTAAGTGACGCGTCGAGCAAAAAGATGCCTATCAGCCGCTTTGCCGACCGCGTGGCAAATATCTTCGTGCCTAGCGTGATAGCTATCGCCGTCGTTACGTTTTGTGCGTGGTTTGTGGTTACGGGAAATGCGCTACAAGGCGTGCTAAGCGCGGTTTGCGTGCTCATTATCTCGTGTCCTTGCGCGCTGGGGCTAGCTACCCCGATAGCTATCGTCTCCTCGTTATCTCTGGGCGCTAAAAATGGAATCCTGATTAAAAATCCCGAGGTTTTAGAGGTTCTTGGCGGCGTGAGATACGCGGTATTTGATAAAACGGGCACGCTAACTAAGGGCGAAATTTCGGTAAATTTTACCGATATAAACGATGAAAATTTAGCCAAAATCGCCGCGCTAGAGGCTAAAAGTTCGCATCCGATATCAGCCGCTATCGTTAGATACGCAAACGAGCTGGGGCTTAAAATTTTAGGCGACGAAAAGGGCTTTGAAAATATCGCGGGACGCGGCGTAAAAAGCGACGATGAGAATGTGATAGCGGGCAACGAGGCATTTTTAAGCGAGCTTGGCGTAGAGATAAGCGTTCAGGCTAAAGAGCAAATCGCCAAAGCGCAAAACGAAGGAAACGGCGTAATACTCGCGGCCGTGGATAAAATTTACGTTGGATTTATAGCCCTTAGCGATACGGTAAAAGAAGACGCCGCACAGGCTATGCAAAGCCTAAAAAACGCCGGCGTAACGCCGGTAATGCTAACCGGAGATAACGCCTTTACCGCAAAAAACGTAGCGGGCAAGCTAGGCATAGAAAAGGTCTTTGCCGGCATGTTGCCTAATGAAAAATTTGAAACCATAAAATGCCTGCAAGAAGAGGGCGGAGTGCTGTTTGTCGGCGACGGTATCAACGACGCCGCACCGCTAAAGCAAGCAAATGCGGGCATCGCGATGAGTAGCGGCGCGGACATCGCAAAAGACGCCGGCGACGTAGTTTTGGTAAAAAACGATCTAAAAAGCGCGGTAGCTACGATAAATTTAGCCAACGAGACGATGAAAACGGTAAAGCAAAATTTATTTTGGGCGTTTGTTTATAACGCCGTTTGTATCCCCGTCGCGGCGGGAGTTTTTGCGCCGCTAGGATTTATGCTAACGCCTGTTTACGGGGCTGCGGCGATGTGCTTTAGCTCGGTTACTGTCGTGTTAAATTCGATCAGATTACGATTTAAGCAAATCTAAAATTTAGCCTAAATTTTGTAAAATCCCGCAAAAAACACAAAGGAAAACGATGAATTTAGGTAAATTTTATGCCGTGATCGCAAGGATATTTGCGTTAAATTTCGCTCTACCGCCGAGCGCGAAGCTTTTTAGCGAGTTAAATAAAAATCCAAAATGGATAATAACAAACGATAGCGAAGCAAACGCCAAAGGACGAGCGCTATACGAGGAGTCGATAAAAGGCGAAAACATCGAAGAGATCGCGAAAGACTTCGCAAATTTGAAAAAATATTTTAACGCGGAGTTCTTTTTCGAGGGCGATAAGGCGCGGCTTGATGGATTTTATAAAAAATGCAAATTTAGCCCGAATTTAAACGTCAGCGCGCTTGATAGCGTAACGAACGAGCTCTCGTTTTTCTCCTCCGTCGTCGAGCTAAAACAAGACGAGCAGACGAAGGAAATTTTGGGCGTTTTGCTAAGCTCGTATCTGCTACCGTACGCAAAAAAGCTAGCCCCGGTCCTGCAAAACGAAGCAAAAAGTAAATTTTACCGCGCGATGGGGTATCTTTTCGAGGATTTTGCGAGCAGCATCGAAAATACGCTAAAAGTCAAAGTCGTACCTAGATGAGTTGGTGGAACGACTTTTATATAAATTTTGATCCGGTCGCGTTTGAGCTGTTTGGCATCAAGGTGCATTGGTACGGGATAATGTACGTCCTAGCGCTGCTCGTGGCGCTCGGGGTGGCTAAATTTATCGTCAAGCGCGATAATATGCAAATTTCAAATTCGCTGCTTGATAACTATTTCTTTTGGGTGGAAATCGGCGTTATACTGGGCGCGAGGCTGGGCTACATCGTCATTTACGATCCAAATATCGCTTATTATCTCACTCATCCTTGGCAGATTTTTAACCCCTTTCACAACGGCGAATTCGTTGGTATCCGCGGTATGAGCTATCACGGCGCGGTGGTCGGATTTTTGATAGCGACGTGGGCTTTTTGTCGTAAATTTAAGCAAAATTTGTGGCAGCTTTTGGACCTCGTCGCGCTTAGCATTCCGCTTGGATATTTTTTCGGTCGTATCGGAAATTTTTTAAATCAAGAGCTGTTCGGTCGTATCACGGACGTCTCATGGGCGATCAACGTTGCGGGGCAGATGCGTCATCCGTCGCAAATTTACGAAGCTGTTTTAGAGGGGCTTGCTGTTTTTGCGATTCTTTTTATTTATAGAAAATTTAAAAAATTTGACGGCGAACTTATCGCTCTTTATGCCATACTTTATACATTTGCCAGATTTGTCTGCGAGTTCTTTAGAGAGCCTGATTTCGGTATCGGCTTTGTATTTTTAAATTTATCTATGGGGCAGATACTATCCTTTTTAATGTTTGCGTGCGGGATTTTCCTTTATATTATCTTAAATAAAAAATATACAAAATTTTAAAAGGTTTTTAAAGTAATTTGCGATACTATTACACCGTTTTTCTAGTATCATAATTTAATTTTCTCTTAAGTTATGATAATTTATTTCAATTTTATAGGAGGGCTCATGAGTGGGCTAATCGAGGGCTTCTTAGGTAGGCAAGCGGATACGAAAAAAAGTCGTACTCCTGCCGTTTGGGACAGATGGCAAAGTATAACGGGACTGATTTTGGCCTGTTTTATTTTGTGTCACATGGTATTTACCTCTACCATTTTATTCGGCAAGGGCGCATTTAACGCCGTTGTAGGTTTCGCGGAGGCTAAATTTTTATTCGGCGAGGCTACGTGGTGGATCACTAACGTTATCGCTGCGGTAATATTTGTCATTTTTATCGCTCACGCATTTTTAGCGGTGAGAAAATTCCCTGCAAACTACAGACAATATATCATGTTTAGAGGTCACAAAGACCGCATGAAACACCTTGATACTACGCTTTGGTGGTTTCAGTTTTTAACCGGTTTTGCTCTATTTTTCGCAGCCAGCGCGCACTTAGTCGATATAATCTTCGGCGGACACATCACTGCCGATAAATCAGCGGCCGCATTTCATCAACTAGAAATTTTCTACTTCGCTTTACTTGTATTTATGGTCGTTCACGCCGGCGTGGGAATGTACCGCCTATATGTAAAATGGATAAGTATCGACGGAGTAAACAAACAAGAGATGTTCGCAAAAAGAAATAAAGCCAAAACTGCGATATTTGCGGTTTTTGGAGTGCTCGCGGTCATCGCGCTGATCGCCGATTTCGTGTGGATCAGTCTTTAGGAAAAGGAGCTTTGAAAAATGAACGTAAAATATTATGATGCATTAGTTATCGGAGGCGGTCTAGCGGGGCTTCGAGCTGCCGTTGCCGCTGGAGAAAAAGGGCTAAGTACGGTAGTTTTAAGCCTAATTCCGGTTAAGCGCTCGCACTCTGCGGCTGCGCAAGGCGGTATGCAAGCCTCTTTGGGAAATTCAAAAATGAGCGAAGGCGACAACGAGGACGTACACTTTGCCGACACGGTAAAAGGTAGCGACTGGGGCTGCGATCAGCAAGTTGCACGTATGTTTTGTCAAACTGCGCCTAAGGCGATCCGCGAGTTAGCAGCTTGGGGCGTGCCTTGGACTCGTATAACAAAAGGCGAGAGAAGCGCTATCATCAACGCTCAAAAAACGACTATCGTAGAAAAAGAAGAGGTCCACGGACTCATCCACTCTCGCGACTTTGGCGGAACTAAAAAATGGAGAACATGCTTTACGGCAGACGCCACCGGACACACTATGCTTTTTGCCGTAGCAAATGAAGCTCTAAAGCACAACGTCGAAATCCACGACAGAAAAGAAGCTATCGCGCTAATCCACGCAAACAACCGCTGTTACGGCGCGATCGTTCGCGATCTAGTTAACGGCGAGATCACGGCATACGTCGCAAAAGGTACTCTAATCGCTACGGGCGGCTACGGTAGGGTTTATAAACACACTACAAACGCCGTAGTTTGCGAAGGTATCGGCGCGGCTATCGCACTTGAGACCGGCGTAGCTCAGCTAGGAAATATGGAAGCGGTGCAGTTTCACCCGACTCCGATCGTTCCAAGCGGCATCTTGCTAACGGAAGGCTGCCGCGGCGACGGCGGAATTTTACGCGACGTAGACGGATATCGCTTTATGCCCGACTACGAGCCTGAGAAGAAAGAGCTAGCTAGCCGCGACGTCGTAAGCCGCCGCATTATGGAGCATATCCGCGCAGGCAAGGGCGTACCTAGCCCATACGGATATCACGTTTGGCTAGATATCTCGATCCTAGGACGCGAGCATATTGAGAAAAACTTACGCGACGTTCAAGAAATTTGCGAAATCTTTAACGGCATCGATCCTGCCGATACCGAAGTATATACCGACGAAAACGGTCGCCAGCGCGGTAAAGGCTGGGCGCCGATCCTTCCTATGCAGCACTACTCTATGGGCGGCATAAAAACTAAGCCTACAGGCGAGAGTCCGACGCTAGCGGGTCTATTTAGCGCCGGCGAGGCTGCTTGCTGGGATATGCACGGATTTAACCGTCTAGGCGGTAACTCCGTTTCTGAAACGGTCGTAGCTGGTATGATAGTTGGTGATTATTTTGCCGACTACTGCGGTAGTCACGAGATCGAGATAAATACCAACGATATCGAAAAATTCGTTAAAAAAGAGGAAGACTATCTAAAGAGCCTAGTGGAAAAAGAAGGCAAATTTAACGTATTTGAGATCAAAAACAAGATGAAAGATATCATGTGGGAGCACGTGGCGATCTTTAGAACGGGCGAAGGTCTAGCCGTGGCGGTAAAAGAGCTTGAAGAGCTTTATAAACAATCTTTAGACGTTAAAGTCGCAAACAAGGCGCTTTTTGGCAACCCTGAGCTTGAGGAAGCCTACCGCGTACCGAAAATGCTAAAACTGGCACTTTGTATAGCAAAAGGCGCGCTTGATCGCACCGAGAGTCGCGGAGCGCACTGCCGCGAAGACTATCCGAAACGCGACGACCTAAACTGGCTAAACAGAACTCTAACTAGCTGGAAAGAGGGCGATACGCTACCGACTATCGTGTATGAGCCGCTTGATATTATGAAAATGGAAATTCCGCCGGCATTCCGCGGATATGGAGCTAAGGGTAACATCATCGAGCACCCGGACAGCGCCGTACGCCAAGCGCAGGTCGATGAGATCCGCGCCAAAATGGAAGCCGAAGGCAAAGGCAGATACGAGATCCAAGAAGCGCTAATGCACTATGATCTTCAGCCTAAATATAAAGCACCAAACGAAAGAGCAGGAATAGGATATGAGTAGAAAAATAACCATAAAAGCATTTAAATATAATCCGTTAAGCAAAATTTCAAAGCCGCATTTCGCGACCTACGAGCTAGAGGAAACCGACGGCATGACGCTTTTTATAGCGTTAAATCAAATTCGCGAGAAATTTGACCCGGATCTTAGCTTTGACTTCGTTTGTCGCGCCGGTATCTGCGGTAGCTGCGGTATGCTAGTTAACGGTACGCCAAAGCTTGCTTGCCGTACGCTAACCAAAGACTATCCAAGCGGCGTGATCGAGCTTATGCCTCTACCGGTATTTAAACTACTAAAAGACCTAAGCGTAGACACGGGCAACTGGATGAACGCGATGAGTAAGCGCGTGGAGAGCTGGATACACACCGACCACGAGACCGATATCTCTAAGCTTGAGGAAAAGGTTGAGCCCGAAGTGGCGCAGGAAGTATTTGAGCTTGACCGCTGCATCGAGTGCGGTATCTGCGTGGCTGCGTGCGGTACGGCTATCATGAGGCCTGATTTCATCGGTGCGGTCGGACTTAACCGCGTAGCTAGATTTAAAATCGACGCGCTTGATAAGCGAACCGACGAGGACTTTTACGAGCTTATCGGCGACGATGACGGCGTGTTTGGCTGTATGACTTTGCTAGGCTGCGAGGATAACTGCCCTAAACACCTCCCGCTACAAAGCAGGATCGCGTATATGCGCAGAAAGATGGCTGTAATAAAGTAGCCAAGGGGTCGTGAGACCCCTTTTAAAATTTAACTTCAAATTTTACTCTACTTTCTCTCAAATTTTATCGTCGAATTTACCTTTTTTAATTGGGTTAAATTTGTTCAAATTTGATGATACTTACTTTGTTAAATTTTCCAAAATATGTGGATAAACGAAAGTATAAAATTTTGCCTAAATCTAAATTTGATTACGGCGTCTTTGACTTCTTGTTTAAATTTAAAAGATGGGTTGCCTGCAGTAAATTTAGCAATAGCTTTGTTTTTATGTTATTTTGAGCTATTCATGCATGCTTAAAACACGCGTCAAATATTATAATAAAACAAGAGAGGGTTTAGGGCTCATATTTTTTTGGGATATTGTGACAGTAATTGATGGTGCATAAAAATGATAAATGGTGGAAGCGAGGGGGATCGAACCCCTGTCCAAAAACAAACCGATTACAGCCTCTACACGCTTAGCAAAAGTGAAATTTTCATCTAAAAGGGCTCACTTTCCAAAACCTTATTTTAGACTAAGACAAGATTTCGGCTAGCAGCTCGTCAGGCCGCCAACCTACGCTAGCTGGAGTTACTCGCCGTTATCTTAGCTAGTATCGGACTAGGCGAGGCTCAACTGAACTTACGCAGCTTTAGCGTAAGCAGGAGCGAAGTTAACGTTGTTTGCGTTTAAATTTATTTGAGCTTTTTACGCTTTGCTCAAAGCGACGTGCCACCGTGACCGCTCTGCTCCTGTCGAAGCCAAGTCGCTCCCGTAAGAATAGGCTAAATTTAGCCTCGTTTTAAAGGTTGTGGATTATATTATTTTTTGTATTTTTTGTCAAACGTCTAGTTTTTGGGGGATTTTTACGATGTTTGCATCTAAAACCCCGAAAAACTCCGCATCGGTTTCTATATCGTTTTTGTATTTTTCAAACTGATCGCTCACTAAAAGCAACCAGTCTACAAAGTCGTCGTTTGCGGGCCCTTGTAGCTCTCTAGCCTCGCCGCAAATTTCCTCCGCCAATGTCGTTAGTTTAAATATCGGATTAAGCTTCATAAAGCTCGAGGCGGACTTGATGTTATGAAAAATTCTAAAAAGCTCGTTGATATTGGCGTTATATCTATCGTTTCTAGCTAGCCCGATGATGAGAGGTTCCATCAGGTCGCACATTAAGGAGTAATGCGACAAAAACTCCTCCACAATATCGTAAGAGTAGTCTATCTCGAGGCTTTTTAGTATTCCCATTTATTTTCCTTAAAATTATTGTGCTGATTGTATCATTTTTTTGATAAAATTAAAAATAAAATACCGAATTTTAAGGAGGAAATTTATGTCAAAAAATGATAAAAAAGTTACAATTTATGATATAATTAACAAAAAGGGCACCCAGCCTATCGTTATGATCACGGCTTACGACGCTCTTTTTGCGCGGCTTTTTGATGATTACGTCGACATCATCTTAGTGGGCGACAGTCTAAATATGAGCTTTAACGGCAAAAAAGACACCCTTGGCCTAAAAATGAACGACGCGCTTTATCACGTTAAGGCCGTTTTGCAGGGGGCAAAGCGCGCTTTCGTCGTGGCCGATATGCCCTTTGGCAGCTATCAGGACGAAAAATCCGCGTTAAAAAACGCGACTAAATTTATCAAAGCCGGCGCGGACGCGGTCAAATTTGAAGGCGGTCTAAAAGCCGCTCCTATCGTAAAAAGGCTCGTAGGCGAGGGTATAAACGTGATGGCTCACATCGGGCTCATGCCTCAGTTTGTACGAAACGAGGGCGGCTACAAGATAAAAGGGCGCAGCGAGGCCGACGAAGCGCGCTTGATCGACGAGGCGAAGGCGCTTGAGCGCGCTGGAGCGTTTTCGGCCGTGGTCGAGGGCACGCTAAGCCCGGTTGCGGCAAAGATCGCAAAGAGCGTGCAAATGCCTATTATCGGTATCGGTGCGGGTGTCGACGTAGACGGACAGGTGCTCGTGTGGAGCGATATGCTCGGCTTTTTTGACGAGTTTAAGCCAAAATTCGTAAAACGATACCTTGACGGCGCAAATTTGGTGCGAACGGCGGTAGAAGCCTATGCTCGCGAAGTTAGAGAAAAGACCTTTCCGAGCGAGGAGTTCGAGTATAAAATTTAGCTTGTTTTGAGCAAATCTAGTCGGTGGGGCAAATTTGATCACCCGGCAAACGGCGGCAAATTTGGCTATCAAAACAAGACTAGTTAAAAACAAGGAGCGTGTTTTGAAAATTTTATTGATTTTAGCGGCGTTTCTTGGCTCGCTAATGGCCTCAAATCCGAATTTTGGGCTAGGTATCGATAGCCTGGGCGAGCAAACGCAGAATGAGAAGCGATTTTCTAAGCGCGAGGCGGCCGCGAGACGGGCTATCGAAAATGCCGATTATGACGCGGCTTTTAAGATTTTATCGCCGCTTTGCGAGGAGGGCGACGCGATGAGTTGTGCGGCACTGGGCAGTATGCATTTTAGCGGGCTAGGAGCCCAGAAAAGCAACGAAAAAGCTGAGCTTTTCTTTGAAAAATCATGCGAGCTGGGAAACGGCACGGGTTGCTTTGATCTTGCGCTTTTAAATGTCAAGGAAATTTTTGGCGCCAAGGATGAAAATAAAATATTTCGCCTCTACGAAAAAGGCTGCGAGCTGGGCTCTGAGGCGGCCTGCAACAACCTCGGCCTCATCTACGAATCGCGAAACGATCTCAAAAAATCCGTAAATTTATACGCCAAAGCGTGCAGGAAATTTGACGGTGCGGGCTGCTATAACTACGGCAGGATGATGCATGAGGGATTGGGTGCGGAGCGCGATCTAACAAGCGCGCACAAGGCTTTTGATACCTCGTGCTACATGAAAAACTCGCTTGGCTGCTATGCTCTTGGCTACGTTTACGAGCATGCGCAGGGCGTGGAGTTTGCTGTTTACGACGCGTACGATGGATATTCGCGCGCTTGCAAGCTCGGCAACGACGACGGCTGCAGGGCGCTCGGTTTTGAAAACTACGAAAAAAATATCGAAATTTACGAAAAATTCGAGTCCATCGCGGAGGGTTGTAAATTCGGCAACGATAGCGACTGCAAGCTTTTAAAAGCGAGGATAGCGGAGTTTTGATAAAATAGCGCATTTGTCATAAAAAGATAAAAGACGGTAGATGAAAAAGTCAAATAATGTCCTAAAGCCGATTTTAACGGTTGTTGTTTGTTTAATTGCGTTCACCGTTCTTTTTATAGCGGTTATTTGCGGCACTTTTGGCGGCTACCTCGACCAAAAGGAGATAGAAAAAATCCCTTTAGTGCAAAACTATGAGTTAAATCGTGAAAAAAATTTAGATTTACTAGAGTTTGCTCGCAGGAACATATCCGCAGATTTGCGCGTAAGTATCACCACGAACCATATTGAGATCGGCTCTAGCGATAACGGGATGAAAATAAGTAGCCGTAATATCAAAGATGCCCTAAAATTTATCGGCTGGGATACGGCTAAATTTAAAGAGTTGCAATCTAGACTCGAGTCCGTAAATTCCGTAAAGGTTACCGTAAATTCGGATAAAAATAGTAAAGCAGAACCCGTGGCCATCATAACTTACAGCTATGTAGAACACTACGAGAGGAGTTATGAATTCTACGCAAAGGATAGCCCGAGGCTGAAAGAGCTATATGATAAAGGTTGCGCCAAAAAGTACGAAGACGACGGCGCCGTATTTATAACATGGACGTCGCACGGCGATAAATATCAAACTTTTTGCGTTAAAGACGACGGCGAAGATGTTTTGGTGGATTGGCGCTGGCGTTAGATCGTTACTTTTTATGTGATTTTTGGCTTGGAGCCCCAAACGGAAGAGTAAATTTAGCGTCAAATTTAGCGCGTTTTGTCTTTGGGCGGCTTTGGTCTTTTCTTAAATTTGCATGCGTGCTTCCGTCAAAAATCGCGAAACACGGCATAAATTTATCAATGCGATTTAGTGCAAAACCAGCGCAGGCACGGACGCAAGCTGTAAGAAAAACGCCAAACCAAAGCAAGAAGCGAGACATGAATTTGGCCTGCTAAAATTTCGTCGGCCCACTCCTGCGACCCAAATTTGCCCTAAATCGCCGCGTCCATTTTAAACCGAGTCCAAAGCCAAAACTTACCCAAATTTTTGTAAAATGCGGCAAATTTACGGAAAACAGAGCCGAAAAAATGGATAGAATAGTCGAAATAGAAAAAATAAGCTTTGAAAACGATTTTGAGGTGTCGCTGCGCCCAACGCGCTTTGAGGACTACATCGGGCAGGAAAAAATCAAGCAAAATTTAGGCGTCTTTATAAAGGCCGCCAAAAAGCGCGGCGAGTGCCTAGATCACGTACTTTTCTACGGGCCGCCGGGCCTTGGCAAGACGACGCTGGCGCACATCATCGCGAACGAAATGGGCGTGAGCATCAAGATGACGGCCGCGCCCATGATAGAAAAAAGCGGCGATCTAGCTGCAGTGCTGACGAATTTGCAGGAGGGCGACGTGCTGTTTATCGATGAGATACACCGCCTAAGCCCCGCGATCGAGGAGGTGCTGTATCCGGCGATGGAGGACTTTCGCCTAGACATCATCATCGGCTCGGGACCTGCGGCGCAGACTATCAAGATCGACCTGCCTAAATTTACGCTCATCGGCGCTACGACGCGCGCGGGCATGATTTCAGCACCCCTGCGGGATCGCTTCGGGATGGATTTTAGGCTGCAGTTTTACACCAGAGAGGAGCTGGCTCGTATCGTGCAGATCGCCTCTGTAAAGCTTGGCAAAGAGTGCGAAAAAGACGCCGCTCTCGAGGTCGCCGCCCGCTCGCGCGCTACGCCCAGGATCGCGCTGCGACTGCTAAAGCGCATACGAGACTTCGCCGAGGTAAACGACGAAGCGATCATCTCTCAGCCTCGCGCCAAAGAGGCTCTGGACGCGCTTGGCGTAAACGATATCGGCTTTGACGAGATGGATATCAAGTACCTAGAAATCCTGCTCGCCGCTAAACGCCGCCCGATGGGGCTAAGCACGATCGCGGCGGCTCTAAGCGAAGACGAGGGCACGGTCGAGGACGTGATCGAGCCCTATCTGCTCGCTAACGGCTACATCGAGCGCACCGCCAAAGGCAGGCTAGCTAGCGCCAAAGCCTACGAGGTGTTTAAGCTTAAATTTGACGCAGATACGCAAAAGGGACTGTTTGAGGAGTAAGGCGAATTCGGCTCTTTTGAGTCGATCGCCTTTTGCTAAATTTTATCCAAGCAAATTTGAGTTTTCAAATTTGCCGCCGTTTGTATACTTGGTCGTCAAATTTGACCGTATTTTTGCTATGCGTTCGGATTAAAGGCGCTTGCGAAATTTAACCCGCTCAAATTTCGCCTCAAATTTATCAGCCGTCATAAGACCACCGTGCCCAAGCGTCGCCCGTCCGCAAAACCCCGCAAAATCTGATATAATAAGCCCCTCAAAAGGAAAAAAATGAATAATCGAGTGTTTTTCGGTATCTTCGCTCTTTGTGCGTTGGCGCTAGTGGTGTATCTTTTTAAGCCGTTTTTGCTAAACATCTTTATCGCCGCCTTGCTCGCGGTCGCCACCTCAAACGTCAACGTCAAATTTTTGCAGCTAACGAAAGGCAAAAGAACGCTTTCGGCGGCTCTTACGACGCTAGCGCTGTTTTCGCTATTTATCGCGCCGCTTTTATACGCCGTGATCGAGATCGCAAAACACGCCGCGAACTTTAACACCGGTTACATAACAAACACGCTAAATTATTTTCAAAGCGGGAATTTTCAGCTACCCGAACCGATCAAATTTCTAGAGCCTAAAATCAAAGAGATGATCGCCGACATCGACGTCGGAGCGATATCGAGCAACGTGCTTTCTAGCCTTGGCGGCATCGGCAAATCAAGCGTAAAATTTCTCATCGACATGATTTTTATCCTCGTGTTTTTCTTTTTTGCGGTGCTTTACGGTAGCGAGCTCGTGGGCTACCTAAAAAGCGCGCTTCCGATGAAGGAGAGCGAGAGCGAATTTATCCTCAGCGAAGTGGCTAACGTCATGAGCGTCGTGCTTTACTCTATCGTTTTAAACGCGATTTTGCAGGGTTGCCTCTTTGCTATCATTACGATTTCATACGGCTACAACGGCTTTTTGATGGGCATACTCTTTGCCTTTACCTCGCTTGTGCCGGTCGTGGGCGGCTTGCTCGCGTGGGGACCGATCAGCCTTTACGAGTTTGCGAACGGCAACACCGCGGCCGCGATCGTCATCGCCGTCTATACCATCGTCGTGATCTCTATCGTCGCAGATACGTTTTTAAAGCCGATCGTGATTAAATTTATCAACGATAAGCTCGTAAAAATCCCTACTAAAATAAATGAACTGTTGCTATTTTTCTCGATGATAGCAGGCATCTCAACATTTGGCTTTTGGGGGCTTATCTTGGGACCTGCGATCGTGACGTTTTTTATCTCGACGATCAAGCTTTATACATTGCTTAAAGAGCACTCGGTCGTGTAAATTTGCCTAAAATCGGCGATATTTTTAGCAAATATCACAAATCTAACACGAATTTTATTATTTTCTGTGCTATAATCCTTAAATAAAAAAATTAGTGTTCTGCATTCAATTTGCGGAACGTAAATTTGCTAAATTTAACCAAGGAGTTTTTATGAAACTAGCAAAACTAAGTTTAGCCGCCGTTTTGGCGCTTGGCTTTTTGGGCGCCGCAAACGCAGCCGATACGTTTGGGGAGGCGTTTACCAAAGGAAAACTAGCAGGCAAGATCCAAGCTACCTATGTGGATCAAAAAGACGAGCGCGCGCCGATACACGACGAGCAGATGACGTCTATACAGCTTGAGCTTGGCTACGTGACCGATCCGTTTTACGGCTTTAGGCTCGGCGTTACGGGGCAGGGCAACTTCCTGCCGTTTAACAGTATGAGAAAAAGCGGCACTCTATACGACAAAGAGTGGAGAACGCAAGGCGCGGTAATGTCCGAAGCGTATCTAGGCTACGCCGTAGGGCAGACCGATATAAAATTCGGCCGTCAGTACGTAAATACTCCGCTAGTAGCGGGCAATCCGACGCGCGCGTTTAAAGAGGCGTTTGAGGGTCTAACGATCGTAAATAAAGACATACCAAACACCGCATTGATCGGCGGCTGGTATTATAAATTTCAAGGCAGAAGCGCCGTCGTAACGGGCGGCAAAGAGGGGCGCGCTCCGCACTTTAAAGATAGAGTCATCGTCGGCGGCATGGGACCCGTGGCGTATGAGTTTGACAATATCTTTACCGGCGCAGTCATAAATCAAAGCATCCCGAATCTAAAACTAACCGGTGCATACGCTAGAGTGACCGATCTTAGGCGCGGCGCGCTGCAAGGCGACATCAACTTCTACCTAGCCGAGGCTAACTATAAAGTACCCGTCGGCGACTTTAAGCTCGGTTTTGACGCGATGTACAAGGGCTCTCGCACTACAAGAGGCCTAGAGGATCTAAACTACGACGGAAATATGATCGGCCTAAGGGCGGGGATTTATGATTTCGTGGGCTTTAGCGCCTCTTACGCCTATACGACCGTCGGCGACAACGACGCTTTGGCGTTTGGTCTAGGTAATGGCCCTGGCTCATACACGCTGCTTCCTATCCGCGGGCCTTTCGTGTTTACAGGATATGCGGGTATGAATACGCATAAGCTTTTGTTTGAGTACGACTTTAAAGAAGTCGGCGCCGAGGGCTTAAAAGCAAAACTACATCTAGTAAAAGGCAAGCAAGACGCCCCTCACCGCAACGCCGGTCCGACAGCGGCTAACACGCACATGAACGTCAAAGGCTGGGCGGCGCAGGCTAGCTACGATATACCGTGGGTCAAAGGGCTAAGCGCAAGCGTCACCTACACGGCTCTTGAGAGAAAGAACTTTGACGCTATGGGCGCGGTTAAAAAGACCGACAACAACGAGCTTTGGCTGCAACTCGGATATAAATTTAGCCTTCTAAACTAGCTACTTTAATGCGGACGCAAATTTTACGCGTCCGCTTGCTTATTTTTATTTTGTATTATCGTCGCAAATTTAGCTTCGTAAAACCTGCATAAATTTGATCTTTTTGGGTAAATTTGCACCTAAATTTAAAAGATAAAAATCAAAAGCCGTTAAATTTGATAAAGTGGGATTTGAAAAAATAGCGTGGATTTAAAGGCTGAAATTTGTCCGTAGCGGTTTAAATTCGTCTTTGTGCTTGCGCGGTCCGCTAAAAACAAATACAAATTTAAGCTTGCAAGAGCAAATTATTTGCCCGAGCAAGCTATAAATAAAGCCCTATCTATCGTAAAATTTGCCGAGTATGCCGCTGCCGATCTCTTTGCGTTCGCCGTTTTCTATCATCACGGCCTTACGGTCGATATCGACGGTTTTGTCGGTGTTGATGATAAATTTGAGCTCATACGAGCGCGAGTTTATCTGCTTTGGCATATCTCCGAAAAATATCGGCTTTGGCGGGCGTTGCGAATCAAGCGCGGCCCATTGAAATTGACTTACGAAAGTGCTAAATAAAAAACCCTTACCGTTTAGCTTGTATTTGTTTATGAGCTCGTCGGCTATCGCGTCGTTATCGCAGTTTACGGGCGCGCTAAAGGTATTTTTCTTTGCTTTTTCTTCGTCGTATTTGCAAAATTTATTCGCTAACGCCAACATCTCTTCTTTATTTGCGTCGCTGCTACCCTCGGTTTTTAGTTCGTTGTAGTTATTTAGTATCCGCTCTAGCGTCTTTTCTAGGCTTTTTTGCGCGTCGTCTTTGGCCTTTTGCACGGCTTCTTCGTAGCGAGCGTTTTGTCTGTCGTATTCCGCCTTGAGCACGTCGTTGCTAACCTCGCAAGTTAACTTTACTAGCTTTAAATCATTTCCGCTGACGTCTTCCCATTTTACGTTTTGGCAGCCCTTGTAGCCGTCAACGGCAGCGCCTATGGTCATTGACTTTTTAAACGGCAGCGTGTAGTTTTTGACGATGTCGATGTTGTTATCTCCGCATCCGGTTAGCGCGAAAACGGCGACTATGAGAGAAAATTTTACTTTCATTCGTTCTCCTAAAAATTTAAAAGCATAAATCTAGCTAAATTTAGCTTAATGTTAAGACGCATTTAAGGCGATGAGCGACCGAATTTGCCTGCCTAAATTTGACTAGTAAAGCGGCAGATCACAAGCTAGTTTTTAGACTTCTTTTGTGCTTTCTTATCTTTTTTATCGCCCAGTCGTAGTGTGATGAGGTGCTGCCGGTGACGTAGGCGGCGAGATTTAGATTGCCCGTGAAGTTAAAATATCCGCGCGCAAAAAGCTCCTCGTCGCTAAAATTTGCCGTAAGCTGCATTGCTTTTTCGTGAGTTTGCGCTAGTAGAGCTTTAGCCTCGCAAAGCGGAGTATCTTGGTGCTTGCGCCAAATTTGCACGTTCATCTGCGGGTAGGTTTTCCAGTTGTACGGATGAGGCAAAAACGAAGCCCGCTCGCCGCTTAGATTCTTTTGGATAAAATTTATCAAAAGCAAATGCCACTCGTAAAGGTGCGCGAGCACGTCGCGGACGCATTTATCTCTATCCTCGAAGTCAAATTTAGCCTCTTGCTGCGCCTCGCTCAAGCCCTCAACTAGCGACAAAAGTTTTTTAAAATTTGCCTCCGAAGCGTTTAGCAGGTCTATTTTATTCGTCGGTCGCGGCATGTTTTTCCTTGGCTAAATTTGACCGAATTTTACACTGCGTTATTAAATTTACGCTTTAAAGGTGCGGGCATCGCCAAGAACAAAAGGTAAAATTTAATTTATATTTATATTTTAAAAATTAAAAATAAAACTTAAACATATAGCTCAAATTTGATCAAATTTCAAATTTATGGGTTTTACGGTCTTGAATTTTAATAAATTTTATACCTTTGATAATTTAGCCTAAAATTAGCGCTTTTAAAAGCTTAAATTTAAAAATAGACAGTTGTTTTTCGGCTTGATATAAAGCTTTATATTTACAATGCAAAAATGTTACGATTTTACACGTTAAATTTATATTTTAAAAATAGTTTCTAAAATATTATGGATTTTGTTATCAAAAAGCGTATCAAATTCAGTAAGTATAAAATTTTATATTTATTCGTAGTTTTAAGCATTAGCCCTAAAATAGGCGAAATAAAGATAATTTTGGTCTTAATTTGAATTCCAAATATTGCCAAAGAATTAGTTATTTTTAATCAACTTAAATTTAGGTTGTAACAGTTAATATCCGCCTGATTTTTAAGAACTATCTTAAAAAATAAACGAGGAGAGAAAATGGATCGACGAGATTTTATAAAAAGCGCCGCCGCTTCGGCTGCTTGCGCGAGTGCCGGTATAGCGCTGCCTAGCTCTATGGCAGCTGCGCAAAACGCAGCTGAAAAGGGCTGGCGCTGGGATAAGGCTGCATGTAGGTTCTGTGGAACTGGCTGCGGCGTAATGATCGCAACCAAAGAGGGCAAAATCGTAGCAGTCAAGGGTGACCCTGAAGCACCAGTAAACCGCGGCCTAAACTGCATCAAAGGCTACTTTAACGCCAAGATCATGTACGGCGCAGACCGCATCACTCAGCCGCTTTTGCGCGTGAACGAAAAGGGCGAATTTGATAAAAAAGGCAAATTTAAGCCTATTAGCTGGGAAAAAGCCTTTGACATCATGGCTGAAAAATATAAAGAGACCATGAAGAAAAACGGCGTGCATTCAGCCTGCGTTTTCGGCTCGGGTCAATACACTATTTTAGAGGGTTATGCAGCCGTCAAACTATGGAAAGCGGGTATTAGAAGCAACTCTATTGACCCGAATGCTCGCCACTGTATGGCGTCTGCGGTCGTCGGATTTATGCAGACTTTCGGTATCGACGAGCCTGCGGGCTGCTACGACGACATAGAGCTAACCGATACTATCGTGGCTTGGGGCGCTAATATGGCCGAGATGCACCCGATACTTTGGGCGCGCGTAAGCGATAAAAAGCTAAGCAATCCCGAGCGCGTAAAGGTCGTAAATTTAAGTACGTATTCGACTAGAACGTCAAATATCGCCGATTCCGAGATTATTTTCGCTCCTTCAAGCGACGTTGCTATCTGGAACTACATCGCTCACGAGATCGTTTATAATCATCCTGAAGCCATTGATTGGGACTACGTAAATAGCCACTGCGTATTTGCGACGGGACCTGCCGATATCGGCTATGGGCTTAGAAATAATCCAAATCATCCTAACTACAATACCGAAAAAGACGTCATCGAGACCGAACTTAAAAAGACTTTAAGCAAAAACGAAGGCGTGACTCTGGGCTATCTAGGCTATAAAGAGGGCGACGTGATGGAAAATAAAAATACGGCTACCGCGGGCAAACACTGGCAAATCACGTTTGAGGAATTTAAAGAAGCTCTTAAACCTTATACGCTTGACTTCTCCGCTCCGCTAATAAAAGGCGATCCTAACGAGGATTTGGAAGAATTTAAGAAAAAACTAAAGCAACTAGCCGACTGGTACATCGAAAAAGGTAGAAAAGTAGTTAGCTTTTGGACGATGGGCTTTAACCAGCACCAACGCGGCACTTGGGTAAACGAGCAAGCCTATATGGTGCATATGCTACTTGGTAAACAAGCAAAACCGGGCGAGGGTGCTTTCTCTCTAACTGGACAACCAAGCGCATGCGGAACGGCACGCGAGGTCGGTACTTTCGTCCACCGCTTGCCTGCGGATATGGTCGTAGATAACGCCGAACACCGCGAAATAAGCGAGAAAATTTGGAAACTTCCTAAAAACACGCTAAATCCGAAAGTCGCCTCTCACTACGTAAAAATGATGCGCGACATGGAAGATGGAAAGATGAAATGGGCGTGGGTGCAGGTAAATAACCCGTGGCAAAATACCGCAAACGCAAACCACTGGATCAAAGCCGCTCGCGAGATGGATAACTTTATCATCGTCTCAGACCCGTATCCGGGCATCTCGGCTAAGGTTGCCGATCTAATCTTGCCTACTGCGATGATTTACGAAAAATGGGGCGCGTACGGTAATGCCGAGCGCCGAACGCAGCACTGGCGTCAGCAAGTCCTTCCGGTAGGCGAAGCGATGAGCGACACGTGGCAAATGCTGGAATTTGCTAAGCGCTTTAAGCTAAAAGAGGTCTGGGGCGAACAAAAAGTGGACGATAAGCTAACGCTCCCAAGCGTGCTAGACGAGGCAAAAGCCATGGGTTATAGCGAAGAAGATACGCTATTTGACGTGCTTTTTGCAAACGAAGAGGCTAAGAGTTATCCTGCAAAAGACGCGATAATGGAAGATTTTGATAACTCTGAAGTTTTTGGCGACAGCAGAAAAGTAGTCGGCTCAGACGGCAAAGTGTTTGAGGGCTATGGATTTTTCGTTCAAAAATATCTTTGGGAAGACTACCGCAAATTTGGCTCGGGTCACGGACACGATCTAGCCGACTTTGATACATATCACAAAGTGCGCGGCCTAAGATGGCCTGTCGTAGACGGTAAAGAAACTCAGTGGAGATTTAACGCCAAATACGATCCGTACGCAAAGAAATTTGCCGAGGATGGCAAGCAGTTTGCATTCTACGGCAATAAAAAAGCCAAGTTGCAAAAAGGCGATTTGACCAAAGTAACTAGCGGAGACGAGAAATTTTCTATCGCTAATAAAGCCAAAATTTTCTTCCGTCCTTATATGGATCCTTGCGAGATGCCTGATACTACGTATCCTTACTGGCTATGCACGGGCCGCGTTTTGGAGCACTGGCACTCAGGAACGATGACTATGCGCGTTCCGGAGCTTTACCGCGCCGTTCCGGAAGCTCTTTGCTATATGCACGAGGGTGACGCGCAGAAGCTAAATTTACAGCATAACGACGTAGTTTGGGTCGAGTCTCGCCGCGGCAAGGTAAAAGCAAGACTAGATCTACGCGGACGAAACAAACCGCCTATGGGTCTTATTTATGTACCGTGGTTTGATGAAAACGTATTTATTAACAAAGTTACTCTTGACGCGACTTGTCCGCTATCAAAAGAGACCGACTATAAAAAATGCGCGGTTAAAATTTACAAGGCTTAATAATGCAAAATAGAAGAGAGGCTTTAAAATTTGGGTTAAAAGCGATTAGTTTGGTTCTCGCGGGTGGCTTTATCTGGAGTACGCAAACGACGGCTAAAGCCCAAACTCTACTCATCAGGCCGCCGGGTGCTTTAAAGGAGAAAAATTTCCTTAGCGAGTGCATACGCTGCGGGCTTTGCGTAGAAGCCTGTCCTTGGGATACGCTTAAGCTTGCGGATTTAGACGACGGATTGCCTTACGGCACTCCGTTTTATACTCCGCGAAATATCCCTTGCTATATGTGTCCGGACATCCCGTGCACAGTCGCTTGTCCGACCGGCGCGCTAGATACGAAGCTAGTGAGCGAGGATAACGGCAAGCTAAATATAAACAAAGCGCAAATGGGTATCGCGGTGCTAGATCCAAATTTCTGCATCGCTTACGAAGGACTTCGCTGCGACGCTTGCTACCGCGCCTGTCCTTTGATAGATAAAGCGCTAAGGCTTGAGTACGTCCGTAACGAACGCACGCAAAAGCACGCGTTTTTTAAACCGGTCGTGGATGCCGACTACTGCACTGGCTGCGGCATGTGCGAACAAGTTTGCGTGACGCCGAAAGCATCCATCTTCGTGCTTCCGCGCGAGATCGGGCTGGGCTCTAGTAATGAACAGTACGTAAAAGGCTGGGTCGAGGGCGCGGATAAAAAGCTAAAAGACGCCGAACCTAAAGAGTTTAAAACCGACGAGAAAAAGCTAAACGACTATCTAAATAGCGGAGATTTGCTATGAAATATTTGATTTTAAGAAGGATAAGTCAAATTTTGATCCTAGGGCTGTTTTTTGCGAGCAACTACTACGGAATTAAAATTTTACAAGGCAATCTCAGCTCGTCTTTGCTTTTCGGAGTCGTTCCTCTTAGCGATCCGTTTGCCGTTTTGCAGCTATATTTAGCTAGTTTTAGTATCGCTTCGGGCGCGCTTGTCGGGGCCGCTATCGTATTTGCTTTTTACGCGATTGTCGCTCCGCGCGCCTTTTGCAGCTGGGTTTGCCCGGTAAATATCATCACCGAAGGCGCTCGCTGGGTCAGAGTAAAGCTTGGCTACGACAAAGATAAAAAATTCGTAAATTTCACGCGAAGCGCGAGATACTACGTTTTGGGATTTACTCTTTTTATCTCGTTGGTCACTTCGGCCCCGGCGTTTGAGGGTATTAGCTTTATCGGCATTATTCAGCGCGGCGTCATCTACGGCGGCACGCTGTGGCTATTCGTGGCGTTTGGAGTGTTTGCGATAGACGCGTTTATCAGCGATAGACTAGTCTGCTCAAAGCTTTGTCCACTGGGCGCTTTTTACGCGATAGCCGGCAAATTTGCCCTTATTAGAGTAAAGCACGATGCGGCTAGCTGTACTAACTGCATGAAATGTAAGCTAATCTGCCCGGAAAATCAAGTGCTTGGCATCATCGGCAAGCAAAGCGGGTTTATAACCTCGAGCGAGTGCATCAGCTGCGGACGCTGTATCGACGTCTGCGACGACGACGCGCTCAAATTTAATATAAGAAATTTAAGGAGAAATTAATGAAAGCTAATAAGCTTATTTTTGGAGTCGTTTGCGCCGCTGCACTACTCATCGGCTGCAATAACCCTAGCGTCGGCGACGTGTCAGGCTTAAGAACCGCCGAAGTTACTGACGAGAACGTGACTTTAGCGGATATTAACTGGACTAGCCCGATGCCGGGCGAAGCGCAAAAATACGAGCGCTCTTTCGAGAACGCGCCTCCGCTAATCCCGCACGATATCGCGGATCTGCTTCCTATCACGAAAGACAACAATATGTGCGTTACGTGCCATATGCCTGAAGTCGCGAAAGACGTAGGCGCTACGCCGATCCCTAAATCTCACCTTTACAGCATGAGGTTTAACAAAGACAAAGGCGGCGAGCTAAGCCAAGACCGCTACGACTGCACGACTTGCCACGTTCCGCAAGCCAAAGTAAAACCGCGCGTGAAAAACAACTTTAAGCCTGACTTTAGCCGTCAGCAAGACGCGCAACACCGATCAAACCTTCTAGATATACTAAACGAAGGCGTTAGGTGAGCGTATCCAGACGCGAGCTATTTACTAAATTTTTGGGCGGCAAAACCGCTCAAAAATTTATCGCGCCGCCTTATTTTTGCGGCGAATTTAACTGCGCTGATTGCGAAGCGCCTTGCGTTAGCGCTTGTCATAGAGAGCTTTTGAGTTTTGAAAACGAGAGAGTAAATTTTAAATTTAAGTCCTTGGGTTGCAACTTTTGTAAAGAGTGCGCGATTGCTTGCGAGGAGGCGGGACGAGAGGTTTTAAATTTAAAATTCGCGGCTATTATAGAAGCTAAAATTTTTATCGACGTGCATAGCTGTCTTGCGTGGAACGGCACGATTTGCTGTAGTTGCCAGGACGTTTGCAAATTTAGAGCGATCGATTTTTTAGGCGTTTTTCGCCCGAGCGTAAATCAAAAGTGCACGGGCTGCGCGCAATGTATGGAAGTTTGCTTCGCGAATAGTATCAAAATGGAGGCGTTATGAGAAAATTTATTTTATTTTTTACGGCGGTTTTTTGCTTAAATTTGACCGCAAATTTAGCGGCGGCACCGCTTGAGATCTCGCAACCGGACAAGATCATAAAAGCGGGCGCAAACGTGATAAGCTCAAATTTGATAGATGAAATTTTATATCTAGGCACGGACGGTAGCGAGCTTGATATCTATGACATAAAGGCGGATAAATTTTTAGAACCGATCAAATTTCGCACGGTCAAAACGCACTTTAGCGACGAAGAGCCCGCAAAAATTTTTAGCATCGACCGCCTGGGCGATATGCTTTTGGTTTTAACCGAGATGGATTACAACGAGCGATATTTGTATGTTTTCAAAAAAGAAAATGATAGCTGGAGCGAGGTTAGCAATATGCACCTAGCCAATAAATCCGCCAAAAAGGCCTTTTTCATAGATGAAAAAACAGCGGTAGTATCGGACTTTGGCAATGAAATTTACTATATCGACCTAGAGAGTAAAAAAGCAGTCTTTAAACATAAATTTTCTATCGCGCTTTACGTGGATTTTGAAATCAACAAAACCCGCGACAAAATCGCTATCGGAGCCGAAAGCGGCGTGATTTATATCTATAATCTAAAAACTCGCCAAACCGAACAAACGCTAAATTTCTTTAAAGACAATATGTACGACATCGACTACAAAAATGACGTCGTAGCCGTGGGTTGCATCGACAAGCAAGCGGGCGTTTTTAACGGCTCGATGAGCTATTTTAAGTCCGATTTTATCGTTTACGCGACGGGACTTAGCGACGACGCCAAAACTCTAGCGTATATGAACGGCGAAGAGAGCGATATCCTGGTCTACGACATCGCAAGCAAAACAAAACTCGCGACCGTAAAAACCGGACAGCAAATTTTAAATGAAATTTACCTCTCCGATAGCGGCAGGCTAATCAGCGTCGCGTACGAAAAAGAGGTTAAATTTTGGAGCATAAAATGAACATATCAAGTGCGATAGTATATACCAAAGACGGAAACGAAGCCGCCGAGGTAGCTAAAAGAATCGAACAAGTAAAAGGTTGCGAGGTTATCGCCGCGCAAGACGGCAAGATCGTAGTCGTGATGAGCGCGGAAAATTTAGACGGCGAGATAGAGCTCTTTAAGGCGCTAGAGGGCGTAGAGGGCGTCTCAGGAGCTGCGATGATATACAGCTATCAAGAGGATTTGCAACAAGATATCGAAAGCATTAAAAAAAGCGGCAAGATAAGCGAAATTTTACTCGACGAAAGCGTCGACGCTAAGGATATCGTATATAACGGCCACGTTGGCGATAGGGTAAAATAAATTTTTACCCGTTAACTTTATCCTAAATTTGACGATATATAATATGGATAAAAATTTAAAGGATAAAACATGCAAAGCATCAACGGTTTAAGCCAAAATCCCTACATCCCACAACCTCGCTATGACGTGCAAAACGTCCAAAACACGGCAAGTGTAGATCAAAACGAAAACATAAAAAGGATGCAAGAAGCCTACGCAAATATCGACGTAAAACAGCTAACAAATAGCTATTTGTCGCATTTTCAGGCTAGAGCGGACTCAAATTCGAGTTCAAATTTCCTATCTCAAGTTTCGACCTTTAACGGCTCTGCAAAATTTAGCGACATTTTCGGCGCTCAAAACAAAAGCATAAATTCTCTAAACGATATCTTGTCCGGCGTCGATTTTAAATCTATCGGCTACGAGGGTAAGCCTATAACGCAACTAAGCCAAAGCGAAGCCAGCGATTTAGTGAGCGAGAATGGATTTTTCGGTATCGCAAACACCGCGGATAGGATTTCAAATTTTATTATTAGCGCCGCAGGAGACGACCTGCAAAAGCTTGAAGCCGGAAAAGAAGGCATGCTAAGGGGCTTTAAAGAGGCTGAGAAAATTTGGGGCGGTAAACTGCCTGAAATTTCGCAAAAAACGATAGAAAAAGCGACGCAAGCCGTAGATAAAAGAATAGCCGAACTTGGCGGGAACGCCCTTAGTGTTCAGGCTTAAGTTTTTAAATTTAGCCGCCGTTTTGCTGGTTTTTAGCGGCTGCGCATTTTTTGAGAAAAAACCAGCGCCAAAAATCGTTCAAAAACCAGTCGTACAAAAACCTGCACCAGTTAAGGGCTCTTTACGCGGCGTGATATCAAGTGTGACCTATGACGGTGGCAGATACTGCTACGATATAAAATCAATCGACGTATCAAATGGCAAACTGCCTAGCGGCAAGTACTGTGCGGATAAATTTTACTTTTCTAGCGGAGATACCGTCTATGCAAGAGTTTCGGGCGGATTCGTTACCGAGATGCTACTCATAAAAAGCGGAACGCATCACGTTACGCATAAAGTAAAGAAAACATCGAAATTTAAAAGTACAAGTTTTGCAAAAAGCCCGCAACAGCAAGAAAGCAATAAAAAAATCCTAATTGAAGTTCCAAAAAGTGAAAATATCAGCTTTGATTAGCCGTTGATTTACCGAAAAGTTTTATAATTCTCACAAGCAATCAAAGTTAGAACTCCTTTTAAGAAGGGGATGTGCGTCCCCTTTTTTATCTTTTTTCTCACAAAAATCATTAAAATTTAGTTTTTCTTTTTAAGCTTTGTTGATAGTATTTGCATTTTGGTAATATTAAGTATCAAAAAAATAGCTTTAAAATATCGTAATGTCCGTAATTTATATATCAAGTGCTTTAAAATTTAGGGTTAAGCTTCTTGTGCTGGGTTTTGTGCTAGAATTGTGCCTATAAACTTTTATAAAGGAGAACTTATGAAACTTGCTAAAATTTCTTTAGCTGCTTTGGTTGCGCTCGGCGCTTTTTCTACTCTAAATGCTACTCCGCTTGAAGAAGCTATTAAAGACGTAGATTTTTCAGGATTTGCTAGATATCGATATACGGGCAATAAGTTAAAAGTTAATGATGCAAAAGAGACAAAAGCAGCTCACAACTTTAGATTTGTGGGTACTTTTAAGGCCGCTCTTGACGACAACTTCTTCGGCGTTTTGGGATTACGATACGCTGCAAACGATGGTTCGGGATATAACCTTGTTGGTAACAATATTGATACTACTGACACTACGAGCTCATTCGGCGTAAGAGAATTTTACCTTGGTTATAATGTGGGTAATACTACAATAACTGCAGGTAAGCAGTTTGCTAAAACATACTTTGACGACGACTTGGTTGGAACTGGTCTAAGAGTGCAAAATACCGATATCTCAGGCCTTACTTTGGTTGGTGTTGCATTCGACGCTCTTGAAACCGACAGTATTGATTACGACGGTAAACTACTATCAGGATTAGCTGGCTCAAAAACCCTTAACTACTACGGCGTAGGTGCAATGGGAAGCTACGATCCACTAAATTTCAAAGCATGGTGGGCATATCTTGAAGATACTGCAAATTTATTTGCATTAGACGCTGCTTTAAAATTCGATCTTGATGCCGTAAAACTAGGCTTGCAAGGTCAATATGTCCATAACGAATCAGACGACGACGATAACTTCGGCGATGCAAATTTCTTTGCGGCTAAAGGCGACGTAGGATTTGCTGGAGTAGGTTTAAATGCCGGTTACATCTACTACAAAGCTAAAGACGACAAAAAATCTTTCGTAACTGTTGAGGATAATGCTAAACTAATCAATCCGGGCAAACTTCTTAACTCCGTAATGAACGGCGGCAGACAATACTACAACAATATTCAAGACAAAAATGACTATTGGTTTGTTGGTGCATCATATAAATTTAACGAATTTGGTCTGTATGCCAACTATATCGACGGCAAAGGTTATAGCTATGAGTACGCTAAAAGAGTTGATAGAAATGAGTGGAATGTTGGTGGCAGCTATGCTTACAGCAAAAAACTTAACTTCTCTACATTTTATGCAGCAGCTAAAGAAAAAGATGGAGATAACAAAAATAAACACGATCGTATAAGATTTGAGGCTAAATACAGCTTCTAATCAAAAAAGCTCGTTTTATGCTATAATCCCAAGCAAATTTCCATTTGCTTGGGATTTTTAAATTTATCAAAAAGGTTTTTTATGAAATTTGTGCGTTTTTCGCTTTTAGCGTGTCTTTTTGCTTTTTCTTTAAATGCTGCTGATGAGCCGAGCTACATATTTGAGGCAAAAGGCGAATTTGCAAAAGAGCTAAAAAGCTTGGTAGAAAAATATTCTAAAGACGAAAATATAAGTATAAATGTTTATGAAAAAGCTCCTGAGGCTGATAGCGGCGGTAAGTTTTTAAATATTGGCGTAGATGGTAAAAGGAAATATAGTGTAGAAAGGGGTCGAGAGCTATATGCTAAAAATTGCGCCTCTTGTCATGGCGAAGATGGAAATAAAAGGGCCTATGGTGCATCTGAGAAGTTAACCAAGATAAGCGCAGAGAATATAGAGGCCGCCTTTTCTGGCTATTTAAACGATCCTGAATACGGCGGGAATATGAGAAATCTAATGAAAACCGTTGCAGCAAAAACTACATATAAAGACCTGGGAGCTATCATTGCCTTCCTAAAAGGTAAAGATGCTTTATTATACAAAGATGGCGTCCAGGAAAATACTGACGTTTCTACTACGCCCGCACAAGGAAGCTACCTAAAGTAATCAAATTTGCCGAGTTAAATTTAACTCGGTATCCCCAAATTGCACTGCAAATTTAATTCATATAGTATATTTTAGTAAACACTCGGTAATAATTCATCCGAAATTATATATTTTTAAGCTTACCAAAGGTTATATTATGCTACTATTCTCACATATTTAATCTTTCTTAAGGAGAAAATAATGAAAATTGCTAAAATTTCATTAGCAGCTTTGGTTGCACTAGGTGCTTTCTCAACTGTAGCGAGCGCTACACCGCTTGAAGAAGCTATTAAAAATGTAGATCTATCAGGATATGCTAGATATAGATATAATAATATTGCTGTCAAAGATAGTGCTGGGCAAAAAGACAATACTGTTGCACATCATCAATTTAAATCAGAATTTTCTTTTAAAGCTGCTCTTGATGACAATTTCTTTGGCGTTTTGACTCTTAGGTATAATTCTAAAGATAGTTCGGCTTTTAACGCTGATAACGCTGTAGATAATACAAACACAACAGATCCATTTAATGTAAAAGAATTTTACCTAGGATATAAAGTAGGTAATACTACTGTAACTGCCGGTAAACAAACTATAGGTTCATTCTTTACTGATGATGCTGTTGGTACAGGTCTTAGGGTTGAAAACCAAGATATTACTGGTTTAACACTAACAGCACTTGCATTTGATGCGCTAGAAAACAATAGCGAAAGTGATGGTAATATATATGGCTTCCTTCCTAGAATTTTCAATAATAACCTTTACGCAGCAGCTGCTATCGGTTCTTATGATCCGGTAAGCTTTCAATTATGGTATGCATCTTTAGTTGATTCTGTTAACCTCATGATAGGTGACGTAAACTTTAGTCTTAATGTTACTGATGATGTAAATATCGGTGCTCAAGTTCAATATGCACATGCTGATATAGATAGTAATGTTGGTACAGACTACAAAGACACAGACTTTTATGCAACAGAGCTGGGTACGAAAGTATTTGGTGCTGATGTAGCTGCAGGTTATATAGGCTACAAGGTTCACGACAAAGCTAAAGGTTTTGTAAGCCTGGAGGATCAAGGTTCATTTATAGATGTAGGCGAGATAAAATCTGCTCTTGACTATACTGCTCTTGAGGGTAAAGCAAATTTCTGGTTCTTAAAAGCAGGATACACTTTTGCTGAGAAATTTAGAGTGGGCGGCGATTACTCTAACGGTAAAGTTAAGCTTGCTTCGGGTGATAAAGAGAAATATCAAGAGTATGTAGCCAGACTAACTTATGATTACAGTGCTAAGCTTCAGTTCTCAAGCTTCTATGCGTATGAGATCAATAAACACCAAGACGATTCAAAAGACAAGACTAAACAGCTAAGATTCCAAGCTAAATACACATTCTAATTTTAAATATCTCGGGGTTATCCCGAGATATTCTTCTTTTTCCCTATTTCTTGTATAGTTAATGTTTATTTTTTGAGTATGCTCTTTAATTACAGTTTGCAGGCAAAGATACCTTGATAAAACAGCCAAATCACCACTTTAATATCTAAATTTGATTTATTTTTTGAATATTGATAACTTGCTAATTTTTTAAAAATGCTAAATAGCTAAGCTGATATTTTATAGAGATAAAAATTTTAAAGAAAAGAATAAAAAAGAGGAGAGGGAGGGGCTTGCGCCCCAAAAATTAAGCTAAAGTAGCTTTAAGCATCCAGATGGCTTTTTCATATTTTGCGATTTTATCTTGTGCCATAGCTACGGTTGTGCTATCTTTGGCTTCGTCAGCTACCTCCTCAAGCTTTTTAAACTCGCCTAAAAGGTGCTCGTACTCAGCTAAAACGCCTTTTAAAACCTCTGTTGGAGTGTAGCTATCTTTATTATCGGTTTTTGGATGCGCTAGTTTGTTTAGCTCTTCCATCTTTGTGATGGCTCTACCGCCTAGCTGTATAGCGCGCTCAGCGACGTCATCAAATATCTCTGCCATATCTTCGTACGCTTTTTCGGTGTATTCGTGTACGCTAAAGAACTGAATACCTTTTACATACCAGTGGTAGTCGTGAAATTTAACGAATAACGCATGGGCGTCAGCTTGGATTTGATTTAACTGGGTAACAACTTTTGACATTTTGTCTCCTTTGATTTGATTTATGGTGAAATTATAGCATATGAAACTTAAAGAAAAATAATTTGCAAATAATAAAAATTATTGTTTGTGAAAAGTTTTTGATAATTTAGAATACATTACTTTATTAAGTGTTGATAAAGGTTGCTACGAGGTGTAAAAATCTTTCTGGATCGAATAGGTCTACGTTCTTTGGTGGGCCTTTAAATTTCACTAAATATGCCAAAAATACCCAAAAAGAAAGTTTTGGCAATGAGAGGAAAAAGTTTAGAAATTTATATTGCAAATTATAGGATGATATATGGTAGAAGCTGTTAAATTCGTCTATAAACGCGTTTGCCAAATAATATTTATGATCAAGCCAGTGGTATCAAAAAAGTAAAATCTAGCAAATTTACTGATAAATTTTATTCGCACGACTTTGGCTAAGGCTAAAGATCGCGCGATACCGCCCCAAATTTACGCCTCGAGTTATCAACGCTACAAAAATGAATAAAAAAGTCGCGCCACAAAGAAGTAGCTTGTTGTTTATTCGCCGACATTTGACGAATGCGCATTAAATTTCCGCCCAAAATTTGCCAAAACAAAGCTACGACCAATTTGACTCAAATTTGCCGACGATACCGTAAATTTGAGCCGTCAGCTCAAAAAATACTAGACTAACGGGGCTTTGTTTGTACACAGCTTCGCAAATAAAAACACGCGTTAAATTTACGCCGCAGCCTTTATTTTCCCGCCGTCAGCATCGTTTTTAGTATGCGTTTGCCGACCTCGACGCCTGGCTGATCGTAGGTATTTATGCCTAGCATTATGCCCGTAGCCGACGTGAGAAGCTCGAAATAATAAATCAAAAATCCCGCGCTTGCCTCGTCTAGCCGCTCAAGCTCGATGACGTCCACGCTGATGCCTTCTTGCACGAGCGCATGCATGGTGGCGCTGCACTGGGCGTTGATTAGCTCGCCCAAATTTAGCCCGTTTACGAAGTCGCAGCCCTCAAGACCGTTTAGGGTAATGTTCGGTATCGCCGTGTTTGCGTCCGCGGCGGCTACCTTGATGAAACTTACCGTTTTGTCCTTAACGCCGTCCATGATGAGCTGCAAAAAGCTGTGCTGGTCGCGCGAGCCGATGAGTCCGACGGGCGTGAGTCCGTAGCGCTTGTAGCCCTTTTTCTTGCCCAGGCTCTCCGCCCACAGCTGCACGTACCAGTCGTTAAATTCCAAAAACCTATCGCCGTAGCTAAATATCACGTTGATCTTGGCGTTTTTATGCGTCGCATAGTGGTAAGCTTTTTGTAGCAGCGTATCGTCGCCGTCCTCCAAAAAGCGCTTTTTACACGCCCGTGCTCCCTCTAGTAGCGCCGCCGCATCGTATCCGCATAGCATTAGCGGCACGAGCCCGATCGCGCTAAGCACGCTAAATCTACCGCCGACGTTTTTGGGGATATTAAAAAATTTGATGCCGTTTTGCTTAGCGTAGGCTTCTAGCGGCGAGGCTGGATCAGTGATGACGATGAAATTTGCGCTCAAATTTGAGGGCTTAAAGCGCTCCAAAATGCACTTAAACAGAGTGATCGTCTCGATCGTAGTGCCCGATTTTGACGAGATGATAAAAAGCGTCTCGTTAAATTTGATGCTTTCGCAAACGCTCTCAAAGCTAAATGCGTCTACGTTATCAAGAAAATAAAGCTCACGCTCGCGGCTCCTTTTTGCGCTTGATAGCATCGTTTTTAGCGCCTTGACGCCCAGGCTACTGCCGCCGATGCCTACTAGCACGACGCTTTTTACGTGCGTGAGCGTCGTTTCAAATTCGGCGATTTGGCTTAGTAAATTTGCGCCGATTTCGGGCAGGTGATAGTAGCCGATCTCGCCACCTTTTAGCTCGTCGTTCATGCGTTTTGCGTAGGAGCCGATCGCACTTAGCGGCGTACGCTCGAAAAATAACTCATTTTTTAGCATTTTTGCCTAGCTCGTAGAAGAAATTTGTCGCCTGCACGAAGCCCTCGACGCTACCGCAGTCAAAGCGCTTGCCTTTAAATTTATATGCTAACACCATGCCGTCTTTGGCTTGCTCTTTTAGCGCGTCGGTGATCTGCACTTCGCCGTTCTTGCCTGGCTTGGTGCGCTCTAGGATCGTGAAAATATCAGGCGTCAGGATGTAGCGGCCGATGACGGCTAGGTTGCTCGGAGCTTCCTCGGGATCTGGTTTTTCGACCATATCGCTAATCATGAGCAAATCGTCCTCGATCGCGCGACCCGTGACGATGCCGTAGTTTTTGCTCTGTTCGATCGGCACTTCCATCACCGCGACGACGCTGCAGCGGTATTTCTCGTAGATTTTTACCATTTGAGATAGCACGCCTTCGCCCTCTTCGTTGATGCACAGGTCATCGGCCAGCACTACGCCAAACGGCTCGTCTCGCACGAGGACTTTACCCGTGTGGATGGCGTTTCCTAGGCCTCTCATGCTCTCTTGACGCGTGAATGAAAACGTGCAGCGCGCCATTAGCTCTCTGATTTCGGTTAGCAGGTGTTCTTTGTTCGTGCCAGAGATTTGATGCTCTAGCTCGTAGCTGATATCAAAATAGTCCTCCAGCGCGCGTTTGCCGCGGCCAGTTATAAACGCCATGTTTTTCATGCCGGCCTCCAGCGCCTCGTCCACGCCGTAGTGGATCAGCGGTTTTGTGAGGATCGGCAGCATCTCTTTTGGTAGCGATTTGGTCGCAGGCAAAAATCTCGTGCCGTAGCCCGCAGCCGGAAATAAACAAGTTTGTATCATAATTTTCCTTTTGATTTTTTAGGAGATTATAGCGAGTTTTGGCTTATTTAGAGTATCAAGGGCGGTTTTGAGCGGTCAAATTTTACTAAATTTAATTTTGCCGGCCGAGACCCTAGTCTTGAAAACGTAAAATTTAACTCTATCAAATTTAAAAACCAAATTTAGCGACTTAAAATTGCGGGTCTGGGCGAGTAAAATTTAAAGTAAATCCAAAAATAGGGCGCAAATTTACAAATTTAAAATGCGCCGAATTTATAAAGCAAATTTGACCGCCGGAGGGCGGCAAATTTATATCCCTCTAAACGCCGCTTTCGCGTTTTCTAGATCGTTTGCGTCAGGGTGAGTTGCGGCTCTAGCCCATCTGGCTTCGCGCTCTGGAGTCACGGCGTAGCGCGGGTCGTTTGGTGCTGCTTCGCCCATTTTGCGTAGTTGCTCGATGACCTTTGGATCGATCGCGCCTTGACAGTAAAACTCGCGTAAAATTTCATTCTCGCCCTCGCGTAGCACGACTTTTGCCTTTTCTAGGCAGTTCATCGCGTGCTCGTGCTCGGGATCCATGCCAAGCGTCATAAATACGCCCGTTTTTTTGCCCTTTATCTCGCGTAAAAAGCGTTTAAATTTAGGCTCCGCGTCGCCCTTATCGACGTAAAATCCAAGCGCGATAAAGTCGTAACCGTCCAAATTTATGTGCAGATCCTCGGTAAATTTGACCGCCTCGCAGCCAAGCTCGTTTGCGATGGCAAGACCGACTTTTTCGGTATTTCCGGTCGCGCTCGTGTAGATAACTATTTTTTTCATTCAAAGTCCTTTTGTGAGATATTTGCTACTTCGGTGCCGATCGACATACCCCAAAATATGCCGTCCGTCGTGTAGTTTAAAAAGCCGTTTTCTATGCGCATATAGCCTTTGCTTTCGCATTTTTTGAAAAACTCCATTAGCGCGTCAAATGTCTCATCGCTAACTAGGCTTTTTATCTGCGCGAGGTCGATTTTGGGGTACATAAAGAGGCTTTTTAGCCGTCCCTCGGCACGCTGTTTGTCGTCTACTTTGTTTATCATACGCATTTTTTCTTTAGCGTTGTAGATGTCGTAGTAGCCTAGCCTTCCGCCCGAGCCTCTTCCCAGCGGCAGGATATCGGCGCCTTGGTGGCTTAGGCGGATATACTGATAGCGGTCGCGGCCGATGCGGTTAAATTTAGTATGCTCTAGTACCTCGTAGTTGCCCGTGCCCAGCAGCTTTTCAAAGAAAGCGTTGTGTAGCTTATGCTCGTAATTTACGTCGTAGTAGTCCTGCGAGACCGTCTTTGCGAGCTCTGATTTTTCAAAAAGCTGAAGCGAATAAAAGCTCGTGCTGTCGATCTCTAGCTCATCGACTAGGCGCGCGTCTTCTAGCACCTCGTCTATAGTTTGATCCGGGTAGTTAAAGATAACGTCCGTGCAAACCATGCCGCTAAAATTTTGCCTGATCATTTTTAGGTGCTCTATCGCGCCTTTTTTGTCGTGGACGCGGTTTAGCAGTTTGCGACCTTTGTCCGAAAACGTCTGCACGCCGATACTAAAGCGGTTTACGCCTAGGCTTTTTAGCAGGCGCACTTTGCTCAAATTTAGATTATGCAGCGTGGTTTCTAGGCTAAATTCGCAGTCGTCCGAGATATTAAAATTCGAGCGCAGAGCCGCGATAATGGGCTCTAGGTGCTTTTCTTTTAGTATCGTAGGAGTTCCGCCGCCAAAATAGACGCTGCGGATATTTTTAGCTTGTAGATACGGGAATTTACCGTATTTTTCGATCTCGCCAAGTAGATACTGCGTGTAGCTATCTAGCTCGTCCTCTAGCTTCGTGCGGTTCATCGAGCAAAACGAGCAGATATTATCGCAAAATGGCACGTGGATGTATATCACGCCGTCCTTTTGCGTCGGTAGCTCCTCGGTTAAAAATTTCTCGACCTCGGCGTTAGTCGCCATTTTTATTTTTTTGGGACGCGTCGGCCCTGCGTGCCCCTTTTGTCTGGTTTCAAACATCTATTCCTCCGTTTTGAACTCGTAAGGTTTGGTAATTATACAATGCGAAATATTTTTTAACGCTTTAATTTCTAACTCCTTTGTTATTTTCACCGCTTCGTCGTTAAAGATTTTATTTTTCCCGCGAACGGCTATTATCTTTATCTCTCCGTCAAATTTAAAATCAACCTCGACCTTAAACGTCCCGCTTAGCCGCAGCATGATCGCTTTTTTGGGATATTTGGCCTCCGGCTCGCGCGCCACGGTAAAGCCTACACCCTCTTTGCACGCGTTTTGCTCTTTTGCTTCGCCGCTATTTTGCGCGGCGGGCTGCTTTGCGGGAGTTAAATTTGAGCTAGGCTGCGCGCTTTGCTCGGCGGGTAAAATTTGACTCGGTGCTGGTACTGGTTCAAATTTAGGCTCCTCTTTTACAGCTTGCGCCTGCTTTGGCGAGATTTGCTTTTTTATTTTGGGCTTTGGCGGTTGCTTTTTCTCCTCCTTTGGCTTTTTGAGTTCGGTCTCTACCGGCTTTGGCTCGGGCTGTAAAATTTCGGGCTCGGACTCAAATTTGACCGGTTGGGACTGCGTTTCTTGCAGCCATTCCATAGGTTTTTCTAGCGGCTCCGCGCTTTGAGGCGGTATATACTCTCTAGTCTCTTTACCAGGCTCTTCTTGCGTCAAATTTAGCTTGATCTTTATCGTTTCTTGCGGTTTTGCGCTCTCTATCTGGCGCGAGTTTAACGGCAAAAAAAGCAGAGCTAAATTTAAGACGAGCGAGACTAGAAAATAGCGCATTATTTGCTTAGCATCTCGTAAAATTTATCTACGGCTTCGCCTATGCGAGGCGTTCCTCTAAGCAGCAGCGAGGAGGGCACGGTGAGCACTTTGCCGTTTTTGGCGGCGTTTGTTTTTTTAAGCACCGGATTTTGTTTTAGGAAATTTTCGCCGTTGCCGCCCATGCCGCCGATAACGACGATGAAGTCCGGATTTTGCGACAAGATAAACTCGGTCGAGACGATCGGAGTCGAGCCCTCTACGCTATCGGCGATGTTTTTTAGCCCGAGTTTGGTAAAGATATCGCCCGGTAGCGTCTTTGAGCTAAAGCCCGTAAGCGGCGTCGAGGAAAATACCGCTAGTATCTTTTTGCCCTTTACCTCGCTGTTTGCAAAAGAGTCGAGTTTGGATTTTATCTCGCTTACGACTTCGCTCGCTTTTTGCTCTTTGCCCGTTACTTTGCCGATTTCTTCGATATTTTTGTAGATATCGCCGACGCTATCGGCTTTTAGCGTGAGGGTTTTTAGGTTAAATTTAGCAAGGCTCTCGTTTACGTTTGCCGAGTGAAAGCTAGTGACGACGAGATCAGGCTTTAGCTCGACGATCTGCTCGATATTTGGCTTCGTGTAGGTGCCCACGCTTTTTAGCTTTACGGTTTGATCCTCGGGCCAAATTTTAGAAAACTGAAGCGTAGCGATGGCCGCTAGCTGATCCTGTGCGCCTAGCATATAGACTATCTCGACGACCGAAGGGTCTAGCACGACTAGCTTTTTGGGCGCGTTTGCGGTTAAATTCGTCAAAAGACAACTGATAGCGAGTAAAAATGCCGCGACTTTTTTCATAGAAAATCCTTTCAAATTTTGATTTATAAATTTATCTCTTTACGGGCACTACGAACGGCATGCCGTCGTGTTCTAAAATTTCGCAGTTTAGCCCGTAAATTTCATATAAAATTTCTTTCGTATAAAGCTGCCTTGCCGTGCCTGCGTAGCGTATCTCGCCGTCTTTTAGCATCACGAGTTCGTCGCAAAACATAGCGGCTAAATTTAGATCGTGCAGCACGGCTACGGAGAGTAAATTTAGCTCTCTAGTTAAATTTTCGCAGATCTTTAGCATCTGAACCCCGTAGTTTAGATCCAGCGCGCTCGTAGGCTCGTCAAGAAGCAAAATCTTTGGCTCGCTAACTAGCGCTCTAGCTAGCAGAACTCGCTGAAATTCGCCGCCGCTTAAAGAGTGGGCGCTGCGTTTGGCAAACCGCTCTACGTCAAGTAGGCGCATGATCTCGTAGGTTTTTGCTACGTCGTTTGCGTCGTATCCGCTAAACTGGCTTTTTAGATGGCAAAAGCGCCCCGTTAGCACGATGTCCTCGACCGTAAGAGGCATGCTTAAAACCGTTTTTTGCGGCACGAAGCCTAAAATTTTAGCTAGCTCTTTTAGCGAATAATCCTCCAGCTTTTTGTTTTCCAGGGTTATTACGCCGCTATTTGGCGATAAAATTCTTAGGATATTTTTTAAAAGAGTGGATTTGCCGCAGCCGTTTGGGCCCAAAATCCCTACGAACCGACCGTTTTTGAGGCTTAAATTTACGTTTTTTAGTATCTCTTTTTTGCCGTAGCTAAAGCATAGTTTTTCTACTTTCACCTTATATGCTCCTGCTTGAACGGATAGCTAAAAATAGAAAAAACGGAGCGCCGAAAAACGCCGTAACTACGCCTATAGGCACCTCGGTCGGGCTTAGGACGCTTTTACCTATCGTGTCGCAGGCTAGCAGGAAAAACCCGCCCGCAAAGGCGCTAATCGGTATCAAAACGATGTTGCTCGAGGTTTTTAGTATCATGCGTAGCGTGTGCGGGATGATGAGCCCCACAAAGCCTATCATACCCGTAAACGCAACCGAAAACGCCACGGCCAAAGACGAGACGATGAGCAGGCGTTTTTTCATCTTTTCGACGTCCACGCCTAGGCTTTGAGCCTCTTCGTCGCCGCTTAGGATGACGTTTAATTCAAATCGCTTAAAGTAAAAATACGCCATAGATAGCACGAGGGGAGCGCTGATGTAGGCGATCTTTTCCCAGTTGGCAGAGCCTACGTAGCCCATCATCCACGCTACTATCTTAAAGCTATCCTCGCCGATGAGGTAGGTAGCAAAGCTCGTAAATGCGCCCAAAAACGACGAAAACGCGATACCGATGATAAGAAGCGTGGCGATGGATTTGCCTTTTTTAGAGAGTTTAAAGATCAGCACCGAAAGTATCGCCGCGCTAAAAAAGGCAAACACTCCGTAGTAAAAATCGGGCAGCTTTAAAAGATAAGCCGCCACGGCGCCAAAGGTCGCGGCGGAGGCGATGCCGATGATGTAGGGATCGGCTAGCGGATTTAAAAACACGCTTTGCACGACGACGCCAGAGCTTGCTAAAAGCATGCCGATTAAAAAGGCCATTATGACGCGCGGCAAGCGGATTTCTAGCAGGATCGTTTCCTTTATCTCGTCTATCTCGCTGCCGCTTGCAAATTTGATTATATCTTGCCACGAGATATCGGCTCCGCCGAGACTAAGCGAAAATATAAAAAGCAGCGCCGTAAGCACCGCCAAAACCGCCGTAACTCCGTTTTTAGTAGGCATACTTAAACTCTACGTAGTAGTTTCTCTCGTCGGCGGGCTCGTATATGTCCTCTAGCACGCTTTGGTAGGCGTTATATTTTTTGTTGAATAAATTTTTAACTCCCGCAGAGACCGAAAATCCGCCTTTAAATTTATACTTCGCCCCAAGATCCACTAGCGTTCTAGACACGGTTTGCGTCTCGTAGCCCGAGATATCGGTCACGCCCGAGTAGATCGCTCTTTTTAGCTTTGATAGGTATTTGACGTCAAGGAGTAAATTTAGATCCTTGATCGGCTCGTAGTCGAGGCTAGCGACAAATTTGCTCTTTTGCACGGTCGGCACCTCCATGCCTTTGTTGCTGCCTTTTTTAAATTCGGCTTTTACGTAGGAGAAGGTCTGGCTGGTTTTTAGGTTGTCTAAAATTTGCTGTTCGGCGTAGAGTTCGGCTCCGTATCTCCTGACGTCGTCTAAATTTATAAAAAACCAACCGTCGGTTATGTTGTTAGTTAGCGTCCTAGTGTAGATTTCGTTTTTGGTATCGGTTAAAAATACGGTCGCGCTTACGAAGCTATCATAGATCATATCTCTAACGCCAAGCTCGTAGGTTTGGTAGGTTTCGGATTTTAGATTGTTTACTACGTAGTCGGTTCTGTTTGGCTTATCTACGAACTGAACGGGCGATGGCGAGACGAAGCCGCGTTCAAATTTAAAATAAACGTTGCCGGTGTCTGAGTACTTAAAGCTAGGCGTTATCTCAAAGGCGTGGTTGTCCGAGTTTTTCTTGCCTTTAAAGGACGAAGCGCTAGTTATCGTTCGGCCGGGCGTCATGATGGCGGATTTTGAGCGCCTATCCATATCGTTTCTAGCTAGCTCGAATCTATACCCCGCGCTCAAAGAAAACTGATCGGTGAAGTCGTGTTTTTCTAGCACGTAAAACGAATGCGTTTTCTTTTCTACGTCAAATTTGGTCGTGACGTCGGCGCTTACCGTGATAGGGCCGCGTCTGCTCGTAGATTTTGAGTGTATAGATCTTTTGGCCTCTTGCCTTAAAAAGTCGTAGCCGAATATAAAATCTCCGCTGCCGTAGCCGTATTTGCCCTTAAATTTAGCCCCGGCTTGCTTGTCGGTTAGCCCTAGCGCTCCGCTGCCGCCGTCTTTGTAGGCGCTATACGAGTCCATAGTTAGCTTTTGATAATAAGGCGATAGATTAAACGTCAGCGCGTCGTTTAAATTTATAGAGTAGTCGGCGTTTACGCTAACTCTTTTGTTTAGAAAGTCGGTTTTGCTTGATCCCGCTTGCCTTCTGTCCTGCTCTAGCTGAGCTTTGCTTAGAGCGCCGGTGGTGCGGCTTTTGTCTTTAAAATAGCTTGAGTCGATAGATAGCGCCTGATCGTCCGTTATTTGATAGGTTAGGCCGCCCGAGACGTAGTCCTCTTTGATTTTATCCCCGCGTCTATATCCGTTTGAGTCCGATTTTTTCGCGTTTAGTTTTAAAGATAGCGCGTCGGTTACTCCGCCGCCGACGTTTAGGGCTACGTCTTTATACGAGTAGGAGGCGAGCTTGCTAGAGACGCCGGCGTAAAATTTCTTTTTGCTCTTTTTGGTGATGATATTTATCACGCCTCCCATTGTGCCGCTGCCGTATAGCACGGTGCCGCCTCCCGGGACTATCTCTATCCTATCTACGTCCTCGATAGGTATCATATCTACGGGGATTCTAGTAGGCGTAGTGTCGATCATGTTTAGCGCGACGCCGTCCACCATCACCTTTACGGTTGTGGTCGATCTAGCCGACGAGCTCCTTCTGGAGCCTTGTCCTCGCATATCTACGTTGTTGCCGTTTAGGCTGACGCCCGGAGCTTTTTCTAGGGCTTCTTTGATATCGCGGTATCCTCTATCCTCTATCTCTTTGGCGGTTATTACCGTTACGTTTCTAACCTCGTCTTTTAGCGCGCTCTCAAAGCCAGTCGTGGTTATGACGGTGGCGTTTAGTCTAGTGGAGCTATCCTCCGCGGCGTATAAATTTAGACTTGCTATCAGCGAAAGCGCGATAGCTCCTTGGCTTGATTTAGCAATCATAGTTGTTCTCCTTGGTTAAATTTACAGGGAGATAAAACTAGGCTCATTTTCTATCCTTTGGGCTTTTTCTTGATATTTAGTTCGACGTTTTGCGTGCCATTATCTTTTAAAATAGAGATCAAATTTACGACCTCGCCGTAGTTTATCGCTTCATCTGCGTTTAGTTTGACGCTCTCTTTTTGCTTTGGGGTCAAATTTGCTATTTGAGCGGCTAGATCCGCCAAATTTAGGCTCTTTTGCTCGCCGCCAACGCTTAAAAGCACCTCGCCGTTAAGCAGATAAAAAACCTCGACGTTTTTAGTATCTTTTTCGTCTAAATTTGACGCGCTTTGGGGTAGGGCGATGTCGATGTGGGCAAATTTATTAAAAGAGGTCGTAACCATAAAAAACAGCAAAAGCACGAATATCACGTCGATCAAATTTAGCATCGAGATGCCGGCGTATCTGGCTTTATCTCTGCGGACATACTTCACAGCTTCTCCTTTCAAAACTGCGTCCAAATAGGCTCATAATGCGGTTTAGATCGTTTAGGATGAAATCTATCTTTTTGCTAATCATGAGAAAAAATATCACGCAAGGAATCGCCACTATGAGCCCAAAAGCCGTCGTATAAAGCGCCTCAGAGATGCCGACTGCTACGAGCGGAGCGTCCACGCCGCCGCTAAGTCCGCTAAAGGCCTTTATCATACCGACTATCGTACCAAGAAGTCCAAGCTGCGGGCTCGCGCTAGCGCAAAGACCCAGTATCCACGTACGCCGCTCAAGCGAGGTTAGCTGCATGGATACGGCCTCCTCGGCGATGTAGTCGATCTGCGTTTTGCTCGCGCCTTCGCCCAAATTTTCCGCGACGAAAAGCGCGGTTTTGGCAAGCGAGTTTTTGTAACCTTTGCAAAATTCTTTGATTTTTGCGTAGTCGCCTTCTAAAATCAGATTGCAAAGCTTGATCTTAAACGAACTCGTCGCGTCTATCTCGGTAAATAAAAAATACGCTCCCTTTTCAAGAAGCACCGCAATACCGAGCACCGAGAGGCAAAATATCGGCCACATAAATATGCCGCCGACTTCTATATACTCAAACATTTTAATCCTAATATTAATTATCAAAAGCTGTTTATTATATCGCCGCTATCATTAATCGGTAATAAAATTCGGCAAGATTTCATAGCGTTAGATAACAAAATCCAAATAACGTTTCGCAGAAAAGTAGAGCGTCCAAAAAGGCAAATTTAGGGCATAAAGCCCTAAATTTAGCGGTTTAGTAAGTGTATTTAAACTCTACGTAGTAGTTTCGCTCGTTTGCCGGGCTATACTCGTAGATGCCGGTTTGGCTGTTTTTGCCTTGATAGTCGTAGTATTTTTTGTTAAAGAGATTTTTTACGCCACCGGTTATGCTAAGTCCGTTTTTAAATTTATACGAAACGCCTGCGTCCACGATGCTGCGAGAGGAGATGTCGTCGTAGTTTAGGTCCTTTTTCTTGGAGTAAAATTTATAGTCCGCAAACAGGTGCAAGTCGCTCACGATCTCGTAGTCCTCGCCGAATATAAATTTGTGTTTTGAAACGTAGGGCACCTCTTTGCCCGCGTTATCGCCTTTTTTGATCGTCGCGTTTACGTAGGCGTAGGACTGGCTTAAAATCAGCCTATCAAAGACGTTTTGCCTGCTAAAAAAACTCAAATCCGTAGCGTCTGGTTTTTGCGATGTTGTAGTATTTCCAAGCGTCTCCGTGATTGGCCCCTAGCTCGGCGTAGGCTATCTCGTCGCTAGTATCGGTTAAAAACACGGTAGCGTTTACCGGCATGCTTGCGACGTGATCTTTTAGTCCGATCTCGTAGGTGTTAAATTTCTCGGATCTTAGGTCGTTAAATTTGTACTGTTTGGTCACCTGATCCTTGTCGGTTAGCTGAGAAGGCGAAGGCGAGATGTAGCCGCGCTCAAATTTAAAATACACGTTTCCCGTGTCTGAGTATCTGAAATTGGGCGTAAACTCAAACGCGTGGTTGGTAATATCTCTGCCGTCGCTTATGGCGTTGTAGCTAGTCATCGGAGGAAAAGGCATGCCGTTTCTAAAGCCCTTCATATCAGAAACTCTGCTCGCCTCGTACTGCGCGAGCTCAAATCTATACCCAAAGCTTAGATCGAAAAGTTTGGTAAATTTATGCTTTTCCATAAAATAAAACGCGTGCGTGGTCTTTTCTAGATCGAGCGTCGTATCGTGCTTCATACTCATCACTGGCGGCATTTTCACGGCATAGTGCGACTCTCTTTCGCCCTTGTTTTGCTCGTAGTCGTAGCCAAAGATAAACTCGCCGCTACCGTAGTCGAGCTTGTTTTTAAAATTTATGCCGTATTTTTTATCGCCGAAAAGTCCCTCCATCGGATAGCGCACGCCGCGAGCCAACTCGGTCGATGAGGTTTTGATTTTGATTTTTTGATAATACGGCATCAAATTTACCGAGTAAAAGTCGTTAAATTTGCCCTCATAAACAGCGTTTACGTCGATTTTTTCGTTTTCAAAAAGCTTTGTTAGGCCGTTGTTGGCGTTTTGTCTGCGGTTTTGCGAAGCTTGATCCTGGGTTAGAGTGCCTGGATCGTTTCTTTTTGATTTAAATATGCTAGGCGTCAAATTTAGCGAGTGAGAGTCGTTAAATTTGTAGTTTAGTCCGCCGCTTAGGTAGTATCCGCGCTCCTTGTAGTCGTGTCTGTAGCCTTTTTGACCGAAGGCCTTGCCGCTAAATTTTAAAAACAGATCCTCGCTCGCGTTTCCGCCGACGGTTGCTGCGGCGTCGCGGTAGCTATATGAGCCGATTTTTGAGCTTACGTTTGCGAAAAAATCTCGCGGTCTTTGCTTGGTGATGATATTTACCACGCCGCCTCTAGTGCCGCTGCCGTATAGCACGGCTCCGCCTCCGGGCATCACTTCGACCTGCTCGACGTCCTCGATGGCTATCATCTCAAGCGGTATGATGCCGTGCGCCGCATCGACCATATTTATCGGCACTCCGTTTAGCATGATTTTTACGGCCATAGTAGGCGTCGCGCCGTCTCCGCGCATGCCTTGTCCGCGCATATCTATGTTTTCTCCCAGGCTTGAAGTGCTGACGAAATCGACGCTAGGGATCTTTTCTACGAGCTCTTTTATCGTGCGGTAGCCGTAGGCTTCGATGTCTGTTTTGGTTACGACGAATATATTTCTGGTCTCTTCTTTTAGCGCGCTTTCAAAGCCCGTCGCCGTTACTATGGCGGCGTCAAGCGTGACGTTTTGGGTTTGGGCGTTTAGGCTCGCGGCTGCGGCTAGCGACAAAAGTATAAATTTGACGCCTTGTGCGTTTGATCTTTTTTTACTCATTTGAACTCCCTTCGATTTTATCATAATTAATAATGATAAAAATTCTCGTTACCTTACTATTTTTGGTATTAATTAATAATTAAAATCAGTTTTTATAATTTTGATTTATTAATGCGTAAATTCGAGCGGGATTTCGGGTTTAAATTTGCAGACGATTTTGCGCGTTTAAAGCGTAAAATATAAAAGGTTTTAAAATAAATTTGACGCGAAGTAAAATTTGAGGGTTAAATTTGGCGTAAAAGTAAGCAGACGCGGTAAATTTGCGCTCCTGCCAATGAGCAGAGGAGGTTTACCCCTCCATGCTGTTTACGATGTTTATGACCTCGTCGCGTAGGCTCTCGACCGTTAGTTCGGCTTTTTTCTCAAACGGTACAAACACCTCGCCCTCGTCGCAGGCGATATGCATGCCGTCCTCGGTGATATCGGTCATTTTGACGTTTTGCGGGTTCGTAAAGCCGCCGAATTTTGCACACATATCCTCTGTAAGGCCGATGAAGTTATCGTTCATCATGCCTAGCGCCATCTCTTTAGCTTCTCTTGCTTCCTCGCTCAGCTGCATTATGTCTCCTTATTTAAAAATGATATCCGTTATTTTAACCATCTTTAGCTGAATTTTATCCCTTAACGAGTGCGATCTGCCCGTTTCGTATCTCGTAAATTTTATCCGCCGCGTCAAAATACGCATCGTCGTGGCTGATCGCAAAAATCGTGTATCCTTGCGCCTTTAACTCAGGCAAAAACTCTACGTAAAAATGCCGTCTAAACTCCGGGTCTTGATCGGCTGCCCACTCGTCAAGGATCAAAAATTTGCGCCTTTCAAGTAGCGCCGCGACCATAGCGAGGCGTTTTTTCTGGCCTTGAGAGAGATTTAGTGTGCTAAAAATCCCGTCTTTGACGCTTACTTTGTTTTCTATCGACATCTTTTTTAGCAGCACCTCTATCAGCGCCTCATCGTCGCTCATTACCTCGTCAAAGAGATAAAAGTCGCTAAACACCGCGCTGATCGTGTTTGCGTAGCTTTTTAAATTTGACTCGGTGATTTTGACGTCATCTGCAAACATCTCGCCGCTTTTTGGCGCTAGAAGTCCTGCTAGAATCATAAATAGCGTGCTTTTACCGCTGCCGTTTTTGCCGATCAAAAACACCGTCTCGCCGCGCTTAATCTCTAAATTTATATCCTTTAGAGCAAATTCGCTCCCCTCGTCGTAGGCGAAATTTATATCTTTTAGGCGTAGTTTTTGCCAAATTTGCGGAGCCGTCTCGCCCAGCGTAAATTCAGGCTCAAAGGGCGCTAGGTCTAGCTTTTTTAGCCGCTCGTAAGCGATGCGCGCGCGAAATACGCTAGGCACCGAGTAAAGCAGCATCATGAGAGGCGCTCGCAAAAAAAGTATCGCTAGCGCAACCGTGATCGCGTCTTGCAGGCTCGCAGCGTCGTAGGCTAGGCAAAAATATATCTCGATACCCACGGCGCCTAGCATCACGGTGTTTAGCCAGTTACTCATAAAGGACTGATGGATCTCGGCTTTTACGATATTTTCGCGCAGGCTTTTTGCGTTTGGGATAAAGCGGTCCCAAAAAAGCCGCTTTGCGCGGGCTAAATTTAAGCTAAGCTCCCTATGCCCCTCGATGCAGGTCTGATAGTCGCGATATAGCGCATCCTCGCCGTTACGGCATTGTTCGTAGTATTTGTGGATATTTTTGATGAAGTATCGGCAAATCCATGTCGCCGCGCTCATCCAAAGCACCAAAAACACGAAAATCTCGGCTGAGATATAAAGCACGTAAGCGCCCGTAGCGCCGATGATGAGCACGCCTTGGATAATGCTTGGCACCTGCATAAAGCCGTCGGTTAGGCTACGCACGTCGCTTGAGAGCGAGGCGATCAAATTTGACTTGCCCGCGGCTACGATTTTTTGGTTTGAGGTATCGAGTATTCTTTTTATCGTTTTGGCTCGCAGCTCGTAGACAAAATCGTTGCCGATCACGCTAAGAGCGATGCGCGAGAGCACCGAAAAGCCCAAAAACAAAATCAAAAGCGCGAAAAACGCGAGCAAAATTTGAGCGTCTTGTTCTTTTAAATTTAAGAGGTATTTGTTGATAAAGGCTAGTATTAAGATCCCAGAGCCGCTAAAAACGGCGCTAGATACGATCATAGCGATGATTTGCCAAAGCATTTTTTTTGAGATTTTTTTAAACATTTTCATTCTTTTTGAGAGCTTATTTCATTTTAGCCGCCATTTTATAAGAATATTTTTAAAATTTCGCTAAAATCGGGCTTTATTTAAAGGAGAAATTTGCAAACGGTTTTGCAGGTCGTATCGACCAAAACTGAAGCCAAAAAATCGACGTTTTTATGTTTTTTGTGTCCTATTTGCGAGTTTAAGGCCTTGCACGAGCGCCTAAAGGCCGAGCATCCAAAGGCCGCGCACGTCGTGTGGGCGCTGCGCGAACGAAACGGCTACGGCCAGATAGTAGAAAATCAAAGCGACGACGGCGAGCCAAAGGGCACGAGCGGGCAACCCTCGCTAAACGCGCTTAGAGGCGCCCAGCTCGTAAACGTGGGCGCGCTAATAGTTCGGTATTTCGGCGGGATAAAGCTAGGCACGGGCGGACTCGTGCGAGCTTACGGCGCAGCGGTAAACGCGGCGATAGAGGAGGCTGCGGATTGCGGTGTGCTAGTTAAATTTGAGATAAAATCGCTTTGCGTGTTTTTTACGCCATATACGCTGGGATCGCGCTTTGAGCACTATTTTGAAAAGCGAAATTTAAGCTTTGAGCGCGAATTTAACGAAGAGGGTGTGATCTGGCGAGCGGAGTTTAACAGCGCCGAATTTGAGGAATTTCAGGCATTTGCGAGCGGGTTTGAGCAGGAGGGGTTTAAGTTCTACGCCTTGCCGTTAGTCGCGAAAGGGTAAGTTAAGAGGCGAAATTCACGTTGGGTTTATGTTAGACGGTTATAATTTCGCCGATTTTGGCTAAGGCTTGTCTCGCGAGCGCTTTTCCGAGATTTCGCAAAATTTTCGCTCCGCAGGCTATATGCCTAGCGCACGCTCAATTTTGCTTCAAAACTTGAAAAATCATCTCACGATACTTCGCCTTATCTTTTTTGCGATCAAATTTGAAGTCAAATTTGTAAATTTTACCCACCGAGATCTGCATCTTGAAAATGCAAATTTAAAATTTGAAGCGCGTAAGCGCTGAAATTAAACCTGCACGTAGTGCAGCAACCTCTCACGTCGTAGGGGTTGGGGGATCCGTTAAGGGGGAAGGGAGCGACTTCGTAATTCAAGCCCCTTCCCCCTTAACAAGAAAGGTTAATTTACGCAAGGAAGCCAAACTCGCAACGCTAAATTTAACCAAACCAAATTTAGCATTTTCAAGATGCAGGTCTCGGTGCGTAAAATTTAAAACCGTCAAATTTGAAGTCAAATTTGCCAGAATCAAATTTAGTCTAAATTTAAGCCACAAGGAGCGAAAATGCTTGGCAAAACGTTAAAAACAGCAGGAATAGTCGGCGCTTTGGCGCTATTTTTAGGTATATTTTTAAATTTACAAGGAGAACAGATGAATCATAAAGCAAAAGAGTCTGCGACCGCGAACAAAACGATCGTGCTAGCGGGCGGGTGCTTTTGGGGTACGGAGGCCTATCTCAAGCAGCTTCCGGGCGTAGTTAGCACCTACACGGCCTACGCGAACTCAAAGGTGCCAAACCCTAGCTACGAGCAGGTCTGCACGGGCGACACGAACGCCGCCGAGGCCGTCTGGGTCGAGTACGACGAGTATGTGATTGATTTGCCGCATTTGCTCAAATTTTATTTTAACACCATCGATCCCACCAGCCTAAATAAGCAAGGCGGCGACCGCGGCACGCAGTACCGTACGGGCATCTACTACACCGATACAGCGGACGAGCCGGCGATCAGAGCCTTTATCGCCGAACAACAAAAAAACTACAAAGCACCAATCGTAACCGAGATCGCGCCGCTAGAAAATATCTACAAAGCCGAGGAGTATCATCAGGACTATCTGGACAAAAATCCGCACGGCTACTGCCACGTGACCTTTGAGAGCCTGCCTAAAAAGGGCGAAATTTTGAGCAACAAAAAGCGCGATATGAAGCAAAATTTGCAAAACTACAAAAACAAAGACGACGCGGCGCTAAAAAATGAGCTAAGCGCCATCTCATACGACGTTGTAAAGCACGCCGCGACCGAGCGCCCGCACAGCAGCGAGCTAAACGCCGAGGAGCGCATCGGCATCTACGTCGATATCACCAACGGTCAGCCGCTTTTTAGTTCGTATGATAAATTTGACGCGGGCTGCGGTTGGCCAAGCTTTACTAAGCCGATAGATGCTAGCCTGATCGCCGAAAAGTCCGATCTATCGCACGGCATGGTGCGCACCGAGGTCAAAACCGCGATGTCGGACTCGCACTTGGGGCATGTATTTGACGACGGTCCGCGCGATAAAGGAGGGCTAAGATACTGCATAAACGGCGCTGCGCTGAGGTTTGTGCCAAAGGAGGAGATGGGGGAGCAGGGGTATGGGTATTTGATACCGTATCTCGACGCGCAGTATTCTAAAAAATAGAGGCTTGTCTTTTTGCCCTATACGTCGTTACTTTTAAATTTGGCTCGGTCATTACCGATTAGGTAACTCCCGTCGCCAAATTTAAAAGTGCCTCGTCTAGAACAAAAATACCTCGCCTTAACTTTTACTATTCAAATTTGAAGTCAAATTTGTAAATTTCGGCTTCAAATTTTACTCGCCGAGACCCGCATCGCAAAAACGTTAAATCTTGTTTTTATTCCTTATTGTGAGTAAAATTTTTCTCGTCCTTAAAGAAAGAATTTAAGAGATTTAAATTCGGCGGAAGTTTATTCTTTATGCTCTTTTAGTGCTTTTATTCCCTCGCACTCTTTTAGTTCCGCAAAATCAGCGTGTAGTTTTTCGTGGATTTTAAAAATTTGCACGCCGACGTCGGTAAAATCGCGGTAATAATCCTTAAAATTGGGGTCGCTTTTTGATAGCTCGATAAAATTTTTAACCAGCTCGCCCGCCTCTTTTACCATATTTACTATCAGTTCATCGCTTTTTTGTAGTAAATTATTTACGCTTTCACCCATTAGCATTCTCTCCTTGTGCTGCTACATTCGCATCTATTTGCTTTTATATTTGGCTGTTTTTTCGCAGTAGTAAATGATATAGATAAATGTTATCATAGAAATATTTATCTCATTCTTAAGAAACGATACGCGGCAGTAAATTTGAAAAATATGTCGGCATTTTCGTAGCGCAAGCCTTATAAATAGTCGCTAAAAAGATAAGCGGTAAAATTTAAATCCAAGCAGTAAAACGGAGTTAAATTTGCCGCTTGGTTTTACTCTCAAATTCGGCGAGCATCAAATTTGCCCGCCAAATCAAAAGCCAAAATCAAAAACTTAAGCCGTCGCCCCTTCGTTCATCGCGGCGTATTCTTCAAAGGTTCCCTTAAAATCGACGACCTCGCCGTTGCCTTTTAGGTGGATGATGCGGTTAGCAAAGGCGTCGATGAGCTCTCTGTCGTGGCTCACGCAGATGACGTTGCCGCCGAATTTATACAGCGCCTCACCTAGGGCGATAATGGCTTCGAGGTCGAGGTGGTTGTTTGGCTCGTCTAGTACGAGCAGATTGCCGCGCTCTAGCATCAGGCGGCTTAGCATCAGGCGGTGTTTCTCGCCGCCGCTTAGGCTGCCGACGGATTTTTCCTGCTCGGCGCCGCTAAATAGCATCCTGCCTAGGCACTTGCGGATCTCGTCTAGGTCCTTGTTGTTTTCGTCTTGCAGCCACTCGTAGAGCTTTAGCTCGCCGGTGATTTTATTCGTCGTGTCCTGCGCAAAATAGCTAGGCTCTATCGTCGCGCCCACGTGCACTTCGCCGCTATCTGGAGCGACCTCGCCGATGATGATTTTAGCCAGCGTGCTTTTGCCTACGCCGTTTGCGCCGATGATAGCGACTTTGTCGTTCTTTTCGAGCTTGAAGCTAAAATTTTCAAACAAAACCTTGTCGTATGTTTTGCTGATGCCGCGCACCTCTAGGATCTCGTTGCCGATGTCGCGCTTGGTGCGGAAAAGTATGCTAGGATCGCGTCTGCTTGATACTTTGATCTCCTCGATGTCGAGTTTGTTTAGCTGCTTTTGGCGGCTTGTGGCTTGGCGAGCCTTGCTCGCGTTTGCCGAGAATCGCGCGATAAATTTCTCCAGCTCTTCTTTTTCTTTTAGCTTTTTGTCGCGCTCCATCTCGTGCTGTTTGGCAACCAGCGTCGAGGCGATGTACCAGTCGTCGTAGTTGCCCGCAAACTGCCTAATTTTCTTAAAATCCACGTCTAGTATGTGCGTGCAAACCGCGTTTAAGAAGTGGCGGTCGTGGCTGATTAGCACCATCGTTCCCTCGTGGCGGTTTAGCTCGTTTTCTAACCACTTTATGCTATCGATATCAAGGTTGTTGGTGGGCTCGTCAAGGAAAAGAATGTCCGGCTTTGGAAATAGTACTTGAGCGAGCAGGACTTTAAATTTATCCGAGTTTTCGACCTCGCTCATCGGCTTTTCAAAGTCGCTAAAGCCAAGCGAGCTTAGGATTTTTTCGATGCGTACCTCGTACTCGTAGCTAGGATCCTCCTCGGCGCTTATCATCTCAAGCTGCGCCAGACGGTCGTTTACGGCGTCGGTAAACTCTTCGCTCATATAGAGGCGCTCTTTTTCTTTTACTGCGTCGTAGAGGCGTTTGTTGCCGTATAGCACGGCGTCTTTGACGCTAAAGTTTTCAAACGCAAACTGATCTTGACCTAGTACGCCTACTTTTAGCCCGTTTTCGATGACGATCTCGCCGCTGTTTGCTTCGATCTCGCCTGCAAGGATTTTTAAAAACGTCGATTTTCCCGCGCCGTTTGCGCCGATGAGACCGTAGCGGTTGCCGCGAGTGAGCTTTAAATTTACGTCCTCAAATAGCAACTGCGCGTTAAATCTCATTAATAAATTTTTGACTTCAAGCATATTTACCCTTAAATTTTACTTTTAAAATTCTAGATTGTGCCAAAAAATCGTTTAAAATTAGTATAAACACTTATCTAAGATCAAAAAACTTTTAAACAAAAATGTGATAAAATGAGCAAAAATTTATAGAAACGGAGCTTTTTTGCTTATGGCCGAAACGGCGCGAAAAATCTTGCGAAAAAATTCGCATGACGAGAGAGAGTGCGAAAAAAACGGTAGCAGATTTAAAGAGCTAAAAGCTCGGATACAGATGGCGAAATTTGAGCAAAGCGCCGAGCAAAAGGCGCTTGCGGCGATTGCTCTTCCTCTACTTAGATTTTTTACTTGCTTGCAGATTTTTTTACTATTTTTCGCTATTTATGCGCGAGTGCCGGCGCCGTTTTTGGCTGCTTATATTTTCTTGGCGACGGTTAGCATTTACGTGGTTCTTTGTTATGGCGATGATCCGAGCTTTGCGGCAAATTTTATCCATCTCACGGTCATATGCCACGGATTTTTGGGGGTATTTTTATACGGCTGGGGTTGCGGCAACGAAAATTTCTTTATTTGGGGCATCGCGACTAGCTATTTGATTTTTATCGGTAAAAACCGAACCGTGCTTGCCATCATCATCGCCGAAGCCGCAGCTTACGCGGTTTTGTATATCTTAAGGGACAAATTCGGTATCGTAAATTTAGGCGCTAGCGGAGGCGTAATGTTCGTGGTGACGTTTGCGGCAATATTCGTATCATTTTCGCGCCGCACGAATACGCTAAACTCGGTTTATGCCAAAAGTATAAACGAGGTCGCCTCGCAAAACGATAAACTCGAGTCCGCATGCAAATTTGACTTTCTAACCGGCCTTGACAATCGCCGTTACGCACAGGAGCAGTTTGACGAGATAGCGGAGCATTTTCCGTATGAAAAGGTGCTGGTCGCGCTTGGCGATATAGATGATTTTAAGGTGATAAACGACACCTTCGGGCACGACGTCGGAGACGAGACACTAAAAGAGATTGCGCAAATTTTACGCGAAAACTCGCGCGGCGAAAAAGATATCCTGTGCCGCTGGGGCGGGGAGGAGTTTTTGCTCGTGGCTTTAGTGCACGACGACGTTTCGGCGCAAGAGATGGTAAAAAGAGTTCTCAAAAATGTAAATACCCTCACTGCTCCAAACGGCAAAAAAATAGGCATAACATTTGGCGCTGCGGTGTTTGAAAACGCGCGCGCGATGAGTCTAAACGAGATGGCAATCGTCGCGGATAAGCTTTTATACGAGGGCAAGAGAAGCGGTAAAAACTGCGTAAAATTTAAGGGATGCGGCGATGCTGCTTAACCTTTTTGCGAGGTACGGCTTTTACGTCAAGCTTCGCGCGATGTTTGCTGCGTTTGGGCTCTTTCACGCGGTATATTTGGCGCTGTTTATCTACATAGATCAGCCTTTACTCGCATGCTTAAATATCCTTAGCGTCGCTCTTTATGCCGCTTGCGTCTATGCGGCGAAGGATCTAAAAACGGCCGCCATAGCCGTAGCGGCGGTTAGGATTGAGATATTTGCTCACGCTTTTATCTGCACGCTCGTTCTTGGCTGGGATTACGGGTTTCAAAATATCATCTTAGCCCTCATGTCTATCGTGTTTTTCTCGAGTTTAGCGACAAAGGGCGTAAATAACTTTTTTGCGTATGCCAAAGGTGCGGCGTATTTGTTTTTGTATTTTTACGCAAAGACTCCGCCGCAGCTTGCCGGAACGCAGGCAGAGTTTTTTTATGTTTTAAATTTTATCATCATTGCTACGATTGTCATCGTTTTGGTTATTGATTTTTCTAGAACATTTAGCGCAAAACTGCGCCAAGATATGCTCGAGCGCCAAGAGAGGCTAAGCGAACTAGCCAACAAAGACCCGCTCACCGGCCTTTTAAATAGAAACGCATTTTACGAATTTGCCGTGCCGCGCATGCAGTTTTTGAGCTGCGATACCAGCATCGTGCTGTGCGATATCGACGACTTTAAAAAACTAAACGACGCCCACGGGCACGCCTTTGGCGACGAGGCGCTAAAGATCATCGCACACGCGATAAAAAGCAGTCTGCGCGAGGGCGATCTGGTGTATCGCTGGGGCGGCGAGGAATTTTTGATATTTTTATCGGATATAAATCTCGAAAACTCGGAGCATACTTTTGAGCGTATCAGGCGTAAGATCGCCGAGACGGAGCTAGAGTTTGAAGGCAAAAGCGCTAAAACGTCCGCGACCTTTGGGCTAGTTAACTTTAACGTCAAATCCGTAAAAGACGTAGATACCGTGATAAAGCAGGCTGATAAACTGCTCTACGAAGGCAAAAATAGCGGCAAAAATAAGGTCGTCGCTCGGGCTTTCGGTGGAGATTATCTTTAAAAACCTACGCCGGGAGCGGATCAAATTTAAATTTTTATCGTTTGGACTAATCAAATTTGAGTCAAATTTAGCGGTCAAAGTCAAATTTGACGAGTTTAAATTTGACCGCTGAAGGCAAAAACCTAGCTTTCAAAATTCTTTCGTAGCCGCTCAAATTTGAACAAATTTGAGTTGAGCCCATAAAATTTCGCTAAAATCCCTCATAAAATCCACGCAATCAAAGGCCGAAACAAAAATGCGCATCGCAAAAATCCGCGCCAAAAATATCCTCTCGCGCTCCAAAATCGGCAGCGGAGGCTACGCGATCAACCCGTACGTAGGCTGCCCGCACGGCTGCATCTACTGCTACGCCGAGTTTATGCGCGGCGTCACCGGGCACGAGGAGGTGTGGGGCGAGTTTTTGGACGTGAAGGATTTTGATACGGCGAGCCTGGTTAAATTTGCGAGCTCGTACGGCGGCGAGCGCGTATTTATGAGCTCGGTTACGGACTGCTACAACCCGTACGAGGCGCGCTTTGGAGCTACGCGTAAAGTCCTTGAAGCGGTTGCGGGCTCGGATATAAACCTGCAAATTTTAACCAAATCAAACCTCGTGACGCGCGATATAGACCTGCTGCAAACCACGCCAAACGTCCGAGTGGGCGTAAGTTTGAGCGTGATAGATGAAAAACTGTGCCGCACGCTGGAGCCTCGCGCAAGTTCCGTCGCGGCACGGATCGCGGCGATAAAAAAGCTGCGCGCCGCGGGAGTGAAAACATATATCTTCGTCGCGCCGATTTTCCCGCAGATCACGCCCGTTTTTGATATCATATCCCGCTACGGCGATGCGGCGGACGAGATGTGGTTTGATAGGCTAAATCTCTATCCAAATTTTAGGGATAAAATTTTAGCTTTCATCGGGCGAAATTTCCCCGCGTTTTTGCCGCTTTATAAGCAAATTTATCTTTTCGGCGAGGACGATTATTTTAAGCGGCTAGCGGATGAGATCAGGCTGGCGGCGCGGGAGAAATTCGGAAGCGAGAGCGGCGAGAGAGTTAGGATATTTTTTGAGCGGAGAAAATCCGGCGCAGATAAATTTGAAAGGCGAAAATGAACGTAATTTTACGGCTCGGCATTATAGTTTTGATCCTATATATCGCGCTTTTGGCGCTGCTTTATTTTTTTCAAGGGCGGCTGATATTTTTCCCGAGCAAGCTAGAGCCAAACCATGATTTTAGCTTTGATCAGCCGTTTGAGGAGATAAGACTAGACGCGGATGGCACGTGGATAAGCGGGCTAAAATTTTTAGCGCAGAGTAGGGGCAGCGAGCAAATTTATAGCGACGCGAACGGTGAACGTAAGGCAAAAAACGGCGCGGCGATATTTTTCCACGGCAATGCGGGCAATCTGCAAGGCTGGGGCAATTATGCGCAGCATTTTACGGATTTGGGCTATGATTTTTACCTGTTTGACTACCGAGGCTACGGCAAGAGCGGCGGCGAGATAGGCTCACAGGAGCAGCTTTATGCGGATGCGGACGCGATGATGCAGCTGGTTTTGCGGGAGTATGACGCGGGCGAGGTCACGGCGGTCGGCTATTCTGTAGGTAGCGGGCTAGCGGCTCGCGCGGCGCAGAAATACCGCACTAAGCGGCTAGTTTTGATCGCGCCTTATTTTAGCCTAGAGGAGCTAGCGCGGGAGAAAATGCCTTTTGTGCCTAAATTTTTGATCAAATACAAAATCCCTACTTTTGAATTTGTCGGCGGTTTTAGCGGGCCGGTGACTATATTTCACGGCGAGCATGACGAGCTAATCGGCGTGAATAACTCGCGCTGGTTGCTTAAATTTCTAAAGCCTGGAGATAAAATTTATGAGCTAAACGCCGGACACAACGATATCCTAGGCCTAAGCGAGCTTTGGGAAAAATTAGCGCAGAAGCTTAGCGAGTAGGGCGGGGCTGCAGATAATTTATTGGTGCCGATTAGGCGATGTTTCGCAGGACATCATGCACTGCGGCGAGGATATGAGTATTGAAATACTTTAGCTTAAGTTATCCGCCAAAAACTTTGACGGATAACTTGTTAAAATTAAAATGAAATTTCAATCTTGGCGTTTACGCTATTTGATTTTACGTCGTTTCCGAATGCACCGATGTATGATAGCCTTAGGCTTGTGTTTTTAGATATCATAGTTTCCACGCTGGCACCCACGGTGGTGAAATCTTTAAGCTCTTTGCCTTCCAGATCCACATATCCAGCACTCGCGACGTTTACTCCTGCGCCCGGTCTAGTGTCGCCGAAAAATCTATTATAGGCTAGATCAAACTGTGCAGACGAATTCATGTTGCCTATTTTAAACGGCACGCTCGGACTAATGCCCGCTGTTAGGATATTCATATTTCTAGATTTTTTGTCCGTGCTCATCACGAACGGACCCACGTTTTCGCTCATGCCGCCCGCTCTAGCATAGATACGGGAAACACCTAGATACGGATTTATCTCAAAATTTTCGCCGTTAAAGCCGCCGTATGTCGCGCTAGCAAACATGTTGACAAGTTTTTCGTTGCTTTTAGCGGCATTGTTTGCCGTGTATTGAACTATCGTAGAGCTGCCGGTTTTTTTGCGCTTTATGTCCGTATATACGGCACCTAGATCAAATTTGACAGATTCTAGGCTAATTTGCGCATAAAGACCAACGTGTTTATTTGTATGGTCAAACTCCTTACTGCCGTCTTCTTTGGTCTTGCTTTTTCCTGCACCCAGCACGGCTCCCAGCCTTAAGCTTTCATTTAGCGCACCATCTAATCCGAAAAGTTGCGTCACGGATGTGGATTTAAATTCTCCGCTTCCTTCGTCTGAGTCAAATTTCATGACGTTTCCTGCGGTGTTCGACCAGAAGTTAATTCCCGTCTCTTTATCGTCCATGTTTAATGCATTAAAGTCTCTTTTGCGGTTTAAAACGGCGTTTCGGATCAATATATTATCAATCACGGCTGCGTTTTGAGCGGCAAAATTTGCTTCGTTTGCAAATGTTTTGAGTGTATCGGAGGCTTGCTGCGGCGTAGCGAAGATGAAATTTCTATACAGATCGCTCGTTAGTACTGCAGGCCTACTTCTAAAGGCGCTCAATAGGGCAGGTTGATTACTTGAGCCTTCGATTGCGGCGGCGATAAGTTTTTGATTTTTACTCTTTGCGAAATCCACCATGCCCTTACTGCTCTTCTTGACGGTGAGCTCTAGTTTGGAATCGTTAAAATTTTTAACTAAATCAAAAAACGCATATTCTCTTAATATCGTTTGATCATAGCCTTGGAAGCTACCTTCAACCCAATATTTCTTTGATTTTGTAGGATCCTTATACATCTTTTGTGCGTCTTCAAAAAGAGGATTTTCTAGATCTACGATAGAGTTTTTTTCAAACGTAAGGTTTAAATTCGTAGCTCCTGCCGAAGACATGCCGACTATGCCGGGATGTGATATGACGTATCTGCCGCCTTGCTTTATCGTCGCCGTGACGGTATCTGAAGTAGCGGCTCTAGTTTTGTTTATGAATTCTTTCGGCTTTTGGAGCATATCGGTTTTGACCTCTTGGACGGTTAGGCTCTTTTTTATCTTTAAAGCGCCGCCGTTTTCTACTATCACTTTGCTATTTTTTAAAGACTGATTTAGCGCCGTGATCTGCCCATCTTTTATGACGGTGTCGCCGCTATAGGTGTTATCGCCGGCAAGCGTAAGCGTGCCGCTACCTCTTTTTATAAGCATTCCTTTATAGCCCTCCGCTGCCCTATATGCTCTTGCTTGTTCTCTGGCTAGCTCTACGTTGTATTCGGCTCTTTCTTCTGCGGTCAAATTTCCACCCTTGGCATCGAGCTGTGCTTTGCGCGCCGCCCAAACCGCCGCATCCACATCGTCCTCGGTTTTTCTAAATTTTATAGCTTTATCAGAGATGTCGTTAGACCAGACATCATCTACGTCCATATTTACGTCAAATTTACCTAAAAACTGACCTGGTCCAAACATTGCTCTACCGATATCTACTATGCCCCAACCCCATCTCTTATCAGGTACTCCATGCTCGCTCGTCCAGCCCGAAAGCTTGCTGGTATCATTCTTTTTGAACGAGTACTTTGTTTGTCTTGCCGTCGTTAGTAAGACATCTCTTGCCTGCTCGTTGGTCATGTAGCTATATCTAGACATTATGACGCCCAAAGCTCCCGTTACATGGGGCGCTGCCATCGACGTACCGCCCCAGGAGTCATATCCTGCCTTGCCGGTTTTTACGTCTACGACAGGTGATTTTATCTTTGTTCCGGGTGCTGCTATAGTCCACCACTTGGAGTGTCCAGCAGTGTTAAACCTTTGAGTGCTGTTCTCAGTTTGTCCTGTTACGTTTAGCCATAGTTTTTCAGCATCGGGGCGAAAATACGGCAGCATCGCTCTTGTGTAGGATTCTTCCATACCGTCTCTGTTACCTGCGGTAAAAACTTGGATTATTCTGTATTTTTTTGCTACTTCGTATGCGGCGTCCATAAAATTTTTTTGGCCGTCCGCTACGAACTGATAATAAGCTTTTTTGGCTGCATTTAGATCTCTTAAATATAGATGATGTTTAGGCTCAGTAGGATTTGTTGCCGTGCCGGGGGTGCCGCTGTAGCCCTCTGCTCCAGGGTAGGAGGAATTTACTCTTCTGTTTGACCCCCAGCTATTATTTATCGCTCTTACGCCTGATTTAGCAAGCTCGTTATATACGGCATAGAAGTATCCGTAGCCTTGATTTGGGCCGTAGGTCATGCCGTCGTTTCCGCCCGTATTTCCAGAGTATAATCTTGATTCCCATGCTACTCCATGCGTGCCGCTTCCGTCGCGGTTTGCAGCTATCGTACCTCCTACGTGCGTGCCGTGAGAGTCATTTACGCCCGCTATCCAATCCCCGTTGGTTTCAAATTTTTGCCCTTTTTTAAATTCACCCTTATTTGTCCTATCTTTTTCATCGCTATTTTTTTGTTTAAAGGGCGCGTTGCCGTATTCTGCATCTGGATAACGCATACCGTTTTTGGAGTATTCGCCCTTCGCGGTCGTTCCTGTAATCCTGCCGCCTGCGAATTCTTGATGGCTTAGAAGCATACCAGAATCTACCACTCCTAGTTTTACTCCTTTGCCAGTGGCGCCTTTGGCGTAGGCTACCGATGCGTTCATGCCACCTAGACCCCAGTACGCTTTATACTCGTCTGTTTCCCAACTTTTTATGTCGCCTATTTTACCAGGCTCTATATATTGCGCTTCGCAAATACTTGGTAATAAAAGGCCGCATGTTACCATCGAGAGCACAAATGCCTTCTTAAAATTAGAACAATACATCTTACTCCTTTGTATAAAAGTATGAAATTATAAAATGTTTAAACTAAAATATTAATTAAATATTTAAGATTATTATTATATTGTATTAAATATATAAGTATTTGTTAATAAAAGTAGATTTGATATAGTCAATAGTAAATATAATTTTTAAATGTAGCCTTATTGAGTTTGATTAAGTATTTATATGCAGGTATTGAGTATTGTTTTGATTATTTATACGGCTTTGGTATTGATGGTGTTGGGGTGATATATTGCGGTCAATTGAGGCGATTTGTGATAGTTTGGCGTAATTTGTTTAAACAGACTATAGAGGCAGTCAACATACAAATCTGTGCCGTTTTAGTAAAATCTAAAACGGCTTTTTAAAAACAAAATCTCTCGTCGGTTCTATTTTGCTTGCGTATGGCTTTAAATTTAGCCAAATTTTCCTCGTCCAGAAAATAATCTTTTTCTTTTTGCGCGCGTGCCTCTAGGGCTTCTATTGCTTTTGCAAGAGCTGCTTTTCTATCTGCGTGAGGCGACGCAAACTCCGGTAAAAACATAGCTTCATAGGCGTTTGCCTTGCTCCACTCTAGCGATTTTGCGGCGATATCTTGCTGCTTTTTGATATCGCAAAACGCGTATGGATTTACCACGTCGCCAACTAGCTTGATAAACGCTCCTATCGCACTTTTGACCTCAAAAAATCTACCGTCGTCCAAATTTATAATCTCTCTTAGTAAGATCGCGCGATTTTTGGCGTTGTAAAACCAAAACACCGCCTCATCGCGCAGGCCAAGATCGTAAGCGCGAGCCGAAAGTACGAAAAGAGTCATCGGCGTAACCATCTGCGGAGCGTCCTGCACGATCTTTTCTGCGCTTTTAAAGTCTTCTAGCGTGCCGCTTTTTAGTAGGCCGTCGATCTTGTCGTAAACCTTTACATGTTCAGCCTTGCCGGCATTTGCCGAGTAGTACGGCGTCACGTAAATATCGATGCTCGTTACCTTGTCGTCACCAGCCGCCGATGCTACCGCCGCGCCAAAACAAAGCGCCACTAAAAAACGTAAAATTTTCATTTATAGATCCTTGACGTAAATTTTCGATGTTATTTTAACTAAAAGTTATTTAAACGTCGCGTATAAATTTGAAAGTATAAAGTCCGCAAATTTGAGCGGACTTTATAAATTTAGTTCTTAAAACTATGAATAGGCGCGGGTATTTGGCCGCCGCGGGCGATGAAGTCAGCCGATGAGTTTTTATTTACGCTCATCACGGGCGCGCTACCGAGCAGGCCGCCGAATTCCAGCGTGTCGCCCTCTTTGCCTTTTGGGATGATGCGCACAGCGGTCGTTTTTTGATTTATCACGCCGATCGCGGCCTCGTCGGCTATGATCGCGGCGATCGTCTGCTCGGGCGTATCCTGCGGGATCGCGATCATATCGAGCCCCACCGAGCAGATCGCAGTCATCGCTTCGAGCTTTTCCAAATTTAGCGATCCTGCGCGCACCGCGGCGATCATGCCCTCATCCTCCGAGACGGGAATAAACGCGCCGCTAAGCCCGCCTACTTGGTTGCAGGCCATCACTCCGCCCTTTTTGACCGCGTCGTTTAGCAGTGCCAAAGCCGCAGTCGTGCCGTGCGTACCGACGCGCTCTAAGCCCATCTCCTCAAGCACGCGCGCGACCGAATCGCCCACGGCAGGGGTCGGAGCTAGCGAGAGATCTACGATGCCAAATTTCACGCCCAGCCGTTCGGAGGCCATTTGACCGACGAGCTGTCCGATGCGCGTGATCTTAAACGCCGTCTTTTTTACGGTCTCCGCAACCACGTCAAAGCTCGCTCCGCGCACCTTCTCAAGCGCGCGCTTAACGACGCCGGGGCCGCTGACGCCCACGTTTATGACGACCTCGGCCTCGCCCACGCCGTGAAATGCGCCCGCCATAAAGGGATTATCCTCGACGGCGTTGGCAAATACGACGAGCTTTGCCGCGCCAAGATCGGAAAGCCGCGCCGTCTCTTTGATCACGCGCCCCATGTCGGCGACCGCGCTCATATTTATGCCGGTTTTGGTCGAGCCGATATTTACCGACGAGCAGACCTTTTGCGTCGCGGCGAGCGCGGCAGGGATGGAGTCGATTAAAATTTTATCGCCCTTTGCGTAGCCCTTTTGCACGAGCGCCGAAAAGCCGCCGATAAAGTCGATACCGACCTTTTGCGCCGCCTCGTCCATCGCTCTAGCAAGCGGGACGTAGCTCACGGCATCCGTCGCAGCGCCGATGATGGCGATAGGCGTTACGCAGACGCGCTTATTTACGATCGGGATACCGAGCTCTGCTGAAATTTCATTACCGACCTTTACTAGATCGCGCGCCTTATCGGTGATCTTGGCGTAAATTTTCTCCGCTGCCTTGTCAATATCGGGATCGATGCAGTCAAGCAGGCTGATGCCCATTGTGATCGTGCGGATGTCGAAATTTTGCTCCTCGATCATCGCGATCGTTTCGGTTACGTTTTTGATGTCCATATCGGCGCCTTAGATGTTGTGCATGGCGTCAAATATCGCCGAGCTTTGGATGTTGATCTTTACTTTTAGCTTTTCGCCTAGCTCGTTTAGCTCCCCCTTTAGAGCCGTGAAGTCCTGCTTTTCCTCGCTGGAAACCACCGCCATCATCGTAAAAAACTCATCCAAAACCGTCTGGCTGATGTCGTCTATGTTTAGCCCAAGCTGCGCGAGCTTAGCCGAAACGCCCGCCACAATGCCAACCTTGTCCTTACCGATCACCGTTACGATCGCTTTCATCGTCGTTCTCCTAAATTTGTAAATTTGCGAGAGTTAAAGCCCAAATTTGAGTAAATTCGGGCTTTAGATTTTAAATTTTACTTCGAGCAAGCGCTCTTGCCGTCCATCACGGGCTGGATAGACGAGTTGTCCGCGCCGCCGTCATCGTTGATATTTTCGATTATCTCCCATAGCCTAGCCGCCGCTTTTTCGTAGCGTTTAGCCGTGACCGAGTTTGGCTCGTAAAAGCTCACCGGCTTGCCGCTGTCACCGCCCACACGAACAGCTGGCTCGATAGGTATCTCGGCTAGCACCTCGGTGCCATAGGCTTTTGCCACTTCCTCGGTCGTACCTTTGCCAAATATATCATACTCCTTGCCGCTTTCAGGGCAGATAAATCCGCTCATGTTTTCCACGATGCCGGCGATCGGGATGTGTAGCTTTTCAAACATATCTAGCGCTCTTTTGCTGTCATCAAGTGCGACTACTTGCGGCGTTGTGACGCAGACACCTGCAGTTACCGGCACGCTTTGAGCTAGAGTTAGCTGCGCGTCGCCCGTTCCCGGAGGCATATCGAGGAACAATACGTCCAGTTCGCTCCAAAATACGTCTTTTAGCAGCTGCTCGATAGCTTTCATGATCATCGAGCCGCGCCAGATGAGGCTCATGCCTTCTTCCATTAGCACGCCCATACTCATCATCTCGACTCCGTGAGTTAGGATCGGTTTTAGCTTGTTGCCGACGACTTGGGGCTGCGTGCCCACTTCGCCGAGCATTCTAGGGATATTTGGACCGTAGATGTCGGCGTCTAGGATGCCTACTTTTTTGCCTAGTTTTGCCATAGAGATAGCTAAATTTAACGTCGTAGTGCTTTTGCCCACGCCGCCTTTGCCCGAGCTTACCATTACGAAATTTTTGATCTGCGGAGCGATGTTTTTACCGCTTTGGCTGTTGCTTTTTTCCTCTGGGATTTTTGGTTGGATGATATTGATGACGCACTCGTTTGAGCCCATCACGCGCTTTATGTCGGTTCGCAGCTCGTTTGCTACGTCCGGATTTGAGCTTACGATCTCGACCTCGATTAAAATTTTCTCGCCGATTTCGACTTTTTTTACGAATCCAAAGCTCACGATATCTTTCTCAAAGCCCGGATATATCACGCCTTTTAGTCTATTTAAGACATCCTCTTTAGTTAGCATTTTTCTCCTTCATTAGATTTTTTGAAATTTTATACGCGCAAAATTTAGGCCCGCACATCGAGCAAAATTCCGCCTTTTTAAACGACTCTTGCGGCAAGCTCTCGTCATGCAACTCGCGTGCTCTTTCTGGATCTAGGCTTAGCTCAAACTGCTTGTTCCAGTCAAAAGCGTATCTAGCGTCGCTCATCGCGTGATCGCGCTCTATCGCGCCTGCCTTGCCTAGCGCAACGTCGGCTGCGTGAGCGGCGATTTTATGCGCTACGATGCCCTCTCTGACGTCGTTTGCGTTAGGTAGGCCCAGGTGCTCTTTAGGCGTCACGTAGCACAGCATCGAGGCTCCGTAAAAGGCCGCCATCGTCCCGCCGATAGCCGAAGTGATGTGATCATACCCCGCGCCGATGTCCGTAGGCAGCGGCCCTAGCACGTAAAAAGGCGCGCCGTGGCACAGCTCGCGTTCGATTTTCATATTATACTCTATTTGGTTTAAAGGAATATGACCCGGCCCCTCGATCATAACCTGCACGTTTTTCTCCCATGCGCGTAGCGTTAGCTCGCCTAAAACCCGCAGTTCGCTAAGCTGAGCCTCATCAGTCGCGTCGTATAAGCAGCCAGGACGCAACCCGTCGCCAAGAGAGAGCGCGACGTCGTGAGCGGCGCAAATTTCTAAAATATCGTCAAAGGCTTCGTAAAACGGGTTTTCTTTGTGATGGTGCATCATCCAGCTAGCAGTTAGGCTGCCGCCGCGGCTAACGATACCCATCTTGCGTTTTGCGACTAGCGGCATAAATTTGAGCAAAAAGCCCGCATGTATAGTAAAGTAGCTAACGCCTTGGCGCGCCTGTTTTTCGAGCGTTTTTAGGATGTCATCCGTCGTCAAATTTTCCACTTCTTTTATATCGTGAATGATCTGATACATCGGCACGGTGCCTATGGGGACGCTCGAGTTTGCGATTATAGCGCTTCTAATCGCATCTAGATCGCCGCCCGTGCTTAGATCCATGACCGTATCGGCGCCGTATTTTAGGCAAATTTGCAGCTTTTCAAGCTCTGCGCAGATATCGCTGCTTAGGCTTGAGTTGCCGATATTTGCGTTGATTTTGGTTTTTGCCTCTCTGCCGATCGCCATCGGGAGCAAATTTTCGTGATGGATGTTGGCGGGGATTATCATCTTGCCCTCGGCGACCTCGCTTCTAACGAGCTCGGGATCTAGCATTTCAGCTTGCGCTACGTAGTTCATCTCGGGCGTTATAACACCCTTTTTAGCGTAGTACATCTGCGTCGGAGTTTTGTCGGCGGAGTCAAATTTGACCCGAAATTCTTTCATGTTTCGCTCCTTAAAATTTTGGTTCTAATCTTACTCAAAAAAGATAAAAACAAGCTTTTAGGATGTATAATATCGTAACACTTTGCCAAAGGAGAAATTTTGCTAGACGTTACGCTGATAATGCTCGGAGCTGGAAGCTCTAGCCGTTTTGAGATGCCCGTTAAAAAGCAGTGGTTGCGCGTCGGAGGCGATCCGCTATGGCTCTTTGCCGCTAAAAATTTAAGCTCGCATTATGCTTTTAAAGAGATAATCATTGCCTCAAACGAGGAAAAATATATGAGCAAATTTGCCCCAACGTATCGCTTCGTAAAAGGCGGTGCGACCCGTCAAGAGAGCCTAAAAAATGCTCTTAAACTCGTCCAAAGCGAGTATATTTTGGTTAGCGATATCGCTCGTCCGATGATTAGCGCCGAGCTTTTTTCTCGCATAATAGGTGGCATACAAAACGCCGACTGCGTCGTGCCTACGCTAAAGGTGCCCGATACGGTTTATCTGGGTGCGGGTGTCGTAGATAGAGAGCAGATCAAGCTCATCCAAACTCCGCAGCTCTCGCGCACGGCGATGCTAAAAAGCGCGCTTGAATCAGGTCAAATTTACACCGACGATAGCTCGGCGATAGCGGCTGCGGGCGGTAAAATTTGGTACGTGCAAGGCGATGAAAACGCTAGAAAAATAACGTTTAAAGACGACCTAGCCAAAATTTGCGGCCTTGGCGCGCCGTCAAGCGAAATTTACGTCGGCAACGGTTTTGACGTGCATGCCTTTGAAGAAGAGAGAAAAGAGGGAAGTTTCGTAACAATCGGCGGCGAAAAAATACCTTTTGAAAGAAATTTAAAGGCCCACTCCGACGGCGACGTGGCCATCCACGCGCTCATAGACGCAGTGCTAGGAGCGGCCGGGCTAGGCGATATAGGCGAGCATTTCCCAGACACCGACGATAAATTTAAGGGCGCTGACTCGGCTATGTTACTAAAAGAAGCATATAGGCTCGTTCAAAGCGTCGGTTTTGAGCTTATAAACGCCGACGTCACCGTTATCGCCGAGCGGCCAAAGCTTAGTAAATTTAAATCCGCGATGGAAATAAACATCGCAAATGCGCTAAATTTAACCCCGAGCCGCATAAACGTAAAGGCCACGACGACCGAGAAGCTAGGCTTTACGGGGCGGGGCGAGGGCATAGCCGCCACGGCGTCTGCTAGTCTAAAAATTTACGACTGGACGCAAAAATAAAACGACGAAAGTAAAAAATGAGAGTTTTGATAATAGAAAACGAAATCTACCTAGCCCAAAGCATCGCATCAAAGCTAGAAAATCTAGGCTACGAGTGCGAGATCGCAAGGAGCGCGGCGGAGGCGATGAAAAGCGAGCCCGAGCAGAGGGCAAAGGAGGGCGCCAAGGACGTACACTTTGACGTGGTGCTGCTCTCTAGCGCGTTTGCGGGCGACGACACGCTAAAAATCATACAAAAATTTAAAGACTCCGTCGTCATCCTGCTCATCACTTATATCAGCAACGACACCGTCTCGATCCCGATAAAAGCGGGCGCTAGCGACTACATACAAAAGCCGTTTATGATCGAGGAGTTGGTGCGAAAGATCAAGCATTTCGAGGAGTTTAGGCGGCTGCAAACGTTTATAAAAACCTATCAGGACTATCTAAACTATCATTTTAAGGCCGTCTCGGCGCTAAATTTCGACTTTAAGCGCATAAAGCTGCCGCTTCTCATCAAATGCAATAAAATGATAAACGCCGATAATTTCGTTTTCGAATACGCAAAGGCGCTAAATTTGAGCTTCAAATACGTTCCGCTAGAACCCGGCATCGACGTAGAGGCCATAGTCGCGGCAAATCCGCGCACGCTTTTGTATTTTTCAAATTTTCAAATTTTACGCCAAGAGACTAAAAATCAGATCGTATCTCTCGCCGCCAAACGCAAGCTCATCGCAAGCTCGACCAATCCGAACGAAGAGGCGCCGATGGAGACGCTAAACATCGCAAGCGACGAGAAAAATTTCCAAATCGACGAAATTTTGACGATCGACGACTACATTAAGCACATCATCGTAAACTATCAGGACAAATACCCTGACACCGAGCTTAGCAAAAAGCTAGGAATCTCGCGCAAATCGCTTTGGGAAAAGAGGAAAAAATATGACGTCGTCAAGAAAAAATAACGCCGTTTGGATAAACGACGAGGCTTTCGGCGCGCTTGATCTCATAGAAAATCAAATTTTTAGCAAATTTAACCGCCTGATGAATGAAAAAGAGGCGAACGAGATCTACGAGACGGGCTTTTTAGCCGGCGAGCCGATGCCATATACTTTCGTCTTCGCTCCGCACGGCAAGCGCAACCAAGAAACGATAAAAAACGCCTCAAAAGGCGATCATATCGAGCTTATCAACGGCGGCAAGGTCGTGGGATATATCGAGGTCGGCGAGGTATTTAAATTTAACGCCGAAAAAAGCTCGCAAAATATCTTTCGTGCAAACGAAGCCGCGCCCGCGCAGCAAAGCCAAAGCGGCGAACTAGCCGTGAGCGGCGAGATAAAGATCTACGACGACAAGCTAGCCGAGGTAAGAAAGCTCATCGAAGAGGTCAAAAGAGAGCAAAACGTCCGCAAGGTCTCGGCGATCATGCTAACCGCGGAGCCTTTTAACCGCGCGCACGAGCGCCTGATCAGGATGACGATAGATAAGTCCGATCTGGTGTTGCTATTTTTGCTAAAAAGCCACGGCGCGGACGAGATGATGAGCTTTGCGCTCAAAAAAAGCGTGCTAGAGTACTTCATCCAAAACTACATCCCTAAAAATCGCCTAATCATCGTGCCTTTTGAGAACTCAAATCTCTTTAGCTCGCACTTAAATCCGACGCTGGAGTGCATCGCGGCGCATAGGCTGGGTGCGGATAAGCTCATAGTCGGGCAAAATCACGCGGGCATCGGGATGTTTTACGATCACAACGTCGCTCACACGGTACTGGAGCGATACAAAAACGATCTAAATTTAGATATCGTCGTGCTGCCCGAGCTCGTCTACTGCGACGAGTGCAAGACGCTAGTTAGCACCAAGACCTGCCCGCACGGCCAGCACCACCACATCAAATACCACGCCCAGACGCTAAAAACATTGCTGCTAGCGGGTATCTTGCCGCCTGCGATCCTCATGCGGCGCGACATCTCGGCGATGATACTGAGCGAGCTTTTCCCGAACCGATTTGAAAATATCCAAAAGCTTTGCGACGATCTTTTCCCTAGTAATGGACTGCTCGAAAAGCAGACGGAGAGAGAGTTTTACGAAAATTTGATGAAGCTTTATCAGACGACGTCGCTGACTTAAATTTGCTTTCGGCGGCTTTAGCAAAAGCGGCCCAGCCATCAGGCATTTTTAACGGAGTCGGTAAAATTTAGCGTGCGTCTTATATTCGCTAAATTTGAGCCGTAGGCGAAGTAAGGCATTTAAATTTATATCACGATACTACGCCTAAAATTCTTGCGCTCAAATTTATAACCAAGTTTTTGTAAATTCTGGCTTTAAATTTACTCGCCCAGACCCGCACCGTAAAAACTCAAAATTTAGTATTGTTTATTTATGGTGTTAGGCGGCTGCGGCTTTGTTTGCAAGAGACGTCGTGCCGTATTTGGCGTCAAATTTGACGTTTTAAAAGTGCGGGTTTTGCGCAGGGCGTGGGTATGCTTGCAGTCAAAATTTGAGGGCTAAAAAGCCTGGATAAAATTTGCGTTTTTGCTTCAAATTTAGCGGCTCGTGCCTCTAAATTTGAAAATATCCGAGCTTGGTACAAATTTGACGTCCGAATTTTGAAATTTGCAAGCTAAATTTGCTAAAATCGCACTAAAAATCGGCGAGTAAAAATGCGCCGTTTATGATTTAAATTTGATTTCAAGGAAAATTATGCAAAGGTTATTTTTAACGTTTTTCGGCGCCGGCCTAAGCCCCAAAGCTCCCGGCACGGTGGGCTCGCTAGCGGGCGCGGTCGCGGCATTTGGGATTTTGACGATCTTGCCCGCTTCCACGCTATTTTTGGTTTCGATTTGCCTTTTTTTATATAGCATAAAGATTATCGACGACTACGAGGTAAAAACCGGCGTGCACGATCACGGCAGCATCGTGATAGACGAGGTTGCGGGCGTTTGGTTGGCGATATCTATCAGCGGCGCTACGGCGGTGCAGTTTGCGCTCTCGGTGGCTTTTTTTAGACTCTTTGATATCTGGAAACCCTCTGTGATCGGGCGCATCGATAGGGATGTCAAGGGTGGGCTTGGCGTGATGGGCGACGATATGGTCGCTGGGCTTTTTGCGGGGCTTCTTAGCGCGATTTGCTACGAGGCCGTGACGAAGATCGGACTTGACTACGAGTGGATTAAATTTGAGCTGCCGTTTGTGAAATAAAATCGTAGCGGCTCTCAAAGCCAAGGCGCTTTTTTGATTCTTGGCTTAAATTTGCCTTTTAGCGCTACTTTTGCGTCAAATTTGTTTGGGTAAAAATAAAATCGTCTGCTTAAAAATCAAACGGCGACGTTAAATTTGACGCCTGATTTACTTCTTTCTTTGCGAGGTTCCAAGCTGTTCGTAGTAGTCTATCTCGGCTACGTATTCGGGATTTTTCTTTTTTAGCTCGTTGCTCATAAAGGCTATCAGTTTTGCGTCGGCGTTTTTGTGAGAGGCCAAAATCGTGATGAAATTTAGATAAGCTTTTGCATCGCTTGGGGCTTTGCCGTTTTGTTTGGACGGGATTTTAAACGAAGCGGCGAAAATTTTTAAAGCTACAAAAAGATCGTTTTTATCGCTTTTTGGATTGCCGGCGATGTCGATTAGATCTTGCAGGGTGAGCTCTTTTTCCTCTTTTGCCGCGGGAGCATTTTGAGTGGTTTTGTCGCCGTGTTTAAATTTGACGACGAGAAAAATTAGCGCGGCGACGATTATTAAAAAAATCGCCGCCAAAATCGCTATTATGAGGGTTTGATTCATTATAATTTTACTGTTTTATCGGGCTTTCTAAAATACGCCAAAACCGTGATCAAGACCATCAAAAGCGCGCCCACCCATACGAAAGTAGGCACCGGTATCGGCTCGCCCGCAGCATACGAGTGCATGCCGCTTAGGTAGAAGTTGACGCCAAAATAGGTCATTATGATCGACCAATAAGCAAACATCGAAGTAACGGCAAATGCGTACTGGCTGTTTAGCTTAGGGATAAATCTGATGTGTAAAACCGCCGCATAAACTAAAATAGAAACAAGCGCCCACGTCTCCTTGCTATCCCAGCCCCAGTATCGACCCCAGCTTTCGTTCGCCCAGACGCCGCCTAGGAAGTTGCCCATCGTAAGTAGGCTAAGACCCAGTATCATCGCCATCTCGTTTATACGCGTGGCCTCTAGGATATTTCGCGAAATTTCCTTATGCTCTTTGCCGCCTTGCAGAGCAAAGAGCACGAGCGTAAACATACCAAGTAGCGAGCAAAGTCCCAAAAATCCGTAGCTAGCTGTTATGACTGAAACGTGGATCGTTAGCCAGTAGCTCTGAAGTACCGGCACTAGAGTAGTGATCTGTGGATCCATCCAGCTAAGGTGTGCGACAAATAGCGTAACGCCCGCTAAAATCGATGTTAGCGCCATGGCTATCGGGCTTTGGCGAGAGAACACGAGACCTGATAAGCTAAGCGCCCAAGCGATATATATCATCGACTCGTAGGCGTTGCTCCACGGTGCATGCTCGGCGATATACCAGCGTATGCCGATGCCGAAAGTGTGTAGTAAAAACGCCAAGATATTTACGCCGTAAACGATACCAAAAAGCCATTTGATGTTTAGTTTAGGTTTTGCCATCTTGGCAAACACGAAGCATAAAAGCCCAAACCCTGCCAAAAGATATATCGGCGTTAGCGACTCGAAAATTTTATATTCGTTAAAAAACAGCTCCATCTCGACGCGTTTTTCACTTGGGATGACCGCTTTGCCGTGCTCTTGTTGATAGGTTTTTATCTCGGCTAGAGCTTGATTTGCACGGCGCCAGTTGTTGTTTTCTGTAGCTTCGGCAACGCTAGTGAAGTAGCTTCTTAGCATCCTGCCGATCGGCTCGCTCTCGTTTTTAGGAAGATATATCATAGCCGAAGCTATACCGTACCATTTGTTGTTTGGATCATCCATCTTTGGAAACATCGTAAAGACTTCGCCTATAAACACCATATAAAGGATATTTAGACGCTCGTCCACCTTTTGCAGGTCTTTATCGAATGTTCCGCGCTCGCCCGGAGTTTTGCGGTTTGCGGCTTCGGCAAATTTGTTGAGTTTGTAGATGATTTTACCGTCTTTATCGCTTGCAAAAAAGTCGTTATAGCTTGCGTATTTGGCCTTTTCGTCTATGCCGATTAGCTTTTTTAGCTCTTTATTTCCGACGTAGATTATCGGCACGTCGCGCCAGTACGGGGCGTTTACCATCATCGAAAGTATGGCTTGGTTTGCATTTAGGCCGTCTAGTGTATCGCCGCGGTGGATTTTGTTTAAAATTTCCCTTGCTACGGTGTCAAAAGGCTTCATTCTGCCGTCGGCGCTTTGGATGATTAGCGTCGAAAGCTCTTTAGCATGGTTTGCGTCGATATTTCTAGCGTTATCGACCGCATAAGTTTTGCTTGGGGTAAATGCCGCAAAACAGGCGATTATCGCGAAGCTGGCGACTTTTTTCACGGCGTCCTCGTTTATCATTTTAGCTAGTTTTCTAAAGCGCGAGCGTGGATTTACGACGTTAAAAAATAGTCCTAGTCCTAGCAAAAAGTAGCCGACGTAGGTCGGAATCTTGCCTGGGTCGCGGTTTACTGATAGTACTGTGCCAAGCTCGTCTTGATCGTAGCTGCTTTGGAAAAATCTATATCCGTCGTGATCTAGTACGTGGTTCATATAAATTTTATACGGGTAGTTTCCGGTCCTAGAGTCCTCGACGATGACGTCGCTAGAGTAGCTCATCGGCGAATTTGAACCCGGATAGCGTTTAAGTTCAAAGTCCTCAAGTTTTAACGAAAAAGGAAGTTCGACCATCTTTGAGCCCCAGTAAACGTTAAAAAGCACGCCGTCGATCTTAGCTTTAGCAGGTATGTAGCTGTTTTCATAGAGCATGAGCTGCTGAGTTTGTCCGTCAAACGTCAAATTTGCCACCAATGCGTCGTATTCGCCGTTTTTGCTCACGACTCGCTTGGCTGCTTTGGTTAGCAATGATTTTGGAACGAAATTTACGTCCGTGACCGTATAGAGCTGCATCGGTAAAAACTCGGTCGCTTGGTCTTTTTCGTACTCGCCTTTTTCATTTGTCGCCATCGTAAAGTAGCCGATATTTTGGTTTGAAGTTAGATAAAATTTGCCCTCTTTTAGCTCGATTTTGACGAAATTTTCAAGTAGTGGCTGCGCATCGAATGCAAAGCTAACGCCGCCCACCTCGCGAGTTTCGCCGGCTTGCAGGCTTATTTCTTCTTTTGAGTCCGGGCTTGAGACCGCAAGCCTAACGAGCGGCTCACCTTTTTCGGCTTCGTAGTACTCGGTTTCGGCCTTTTTATAGTATCCGTCAAAGGTTAAATTTGCTTTTTTCCCCGCGATTTCAAGCGGCAAGTTAAAGTCGTTTGAGCCGACGGAAGTGATTTGTTTTGGGATTGAGTTTGAGTAAATTTGACCGTCTTTTTCGGCTGCGATTTCTATTCTAGAAACGGATCCGAATACCGCGTTTGAGGTTTCGTTTTCTCTGATGTGGATGTTGCCCTCAAAGCCTAGATATCGCGTCATCGCCGCGCCTAAAAGCATAAACAAAAAGCTAACGTGAAATATCAAAACAGGTAGTTTTTCTTTTCTTAAAAGGTTGTATCTAAAAATATTGTAAGCCAAATTTATGCCTAAAAGCACCTGAACTAAAGCAAACCAACTCGCTCCGTAAACCGCCGCCCACGCGCTTTTTGTGTCGTAGTAGCTTTCTATTATCGTCGCTGCGCCGCTACCGATGGCAAATATAACAAGTAGCACGACGGCCGACGTCATACTGAAAAATAGGGATTTTAACTCGCTCAAAACAGATCCTTGAACATAAATTTAGTAAATCAAAATGCACATTATAGTAATTTTTTTTAAATAATCTTACTTTTTAGTTATTATTTTATGATAATTTTTCGTCTTTAAGTTTAAATAAATTTAATATAAACTCAAATTCGCTAAAGCCGTCCGCACCCAAAAAGTGCCCGCCATTTTCAAAGATATCTGGCGTTACGCCTAAATTTCGAGCGACCTTTAGGCTAAGCTCGCAAGGCACGATATAGTCGTCTTTTGCGGCTATTACTTTTATAAAATTCGTCGCCGATTTTATCTTTTCGTAGTCGATTTTGGGCTCGCAAAATTCATTTAATATAGCAAATTCCTCAATCGGCTCGTCAAACGGCGAGATAAGGACTAGGCCGCCGAATTTGGGCAAATTTGTAAAATCGCTGAGGAAATTTAGGCTAGTTATCGTGCCCAGACTGTGAGCGATGATGAATGAATTTTCGCCTAAATTTACGTTTTGCTTCATCGTTTCTAGCCACTCGTTTAGCTTTGGCGTTTGCGGGTCTGGCATCTTTAGAATTTCTACCTCGGCAAGTCCGCGCATCTTTTCTTTAAACCAAGAAAACCAGTGGCTTTGCGGCGAGGCGTCGTAGCCGTGAATGATGTAAATTTGCTTTTTCATTAATTTTGCCTTTTTAAAAAAATACGCGAATTATATACAAATAAAATTAAAATAATTTTTTGGCGAAAATCGCAAGAATTATTTTTAAATTACAAATTTAAGCAAACGACGGCTCAAATATCATCATACGTCAAAATTTGATATTTGTAAATTCGACAAATTTGAAGTTAAATTTAAATTATTTCCCTAGAAAACGGATACTTGTTATCAATTAAAATTTATATTGATATAAAAATTTTACGTATAATTTACATTGATTATTTAAGATTTCATCAAATTTATTTCAAAAAGGGAGAAAAAATGGATACTTCGAGGCGAAATTTCTTAAAAGCGTCCACCGCCACGGGCTTGCTTGCTATGACTTACGCGCCCGGTACTTTAGGCGCCGTCGGCGCCAAAGCGCTAGAAGGCGGCGATAAGACCGTTTATAGTTTTTGCGAGATGTGCTCTTCTCGCTGTCCTATCGAGGCCAAGGTCGTAGACGGCAAAACCGTCTTCATCCAAGGCAACGGCAAAGTAGGCGGTACGGCGACATCCGTATGCGCTAGAGGCGGCAGCGGACACAGTCAGCTTTACGATCCGCAGCGTCTTGTTAAGCCTCTCATCAGAGTAGGTGAGCGCGGCGAAAACAAATGGCGCGAAGCCGGCTGGGACGAGGCGCTAGATCTAGTCGCTAAAAAAATGCTCGAGATCAAGGAAAAATACGGTCCCGAGAGCTTTGTATTTACGGCAAAATCAAGCCAAACGCACAAGCTAATGACGACCTTTGCTAGCGCATACGGTTCGCCAAACTGCTTTTCCCACTTCTCCTGTTGCCCGATCACTTATCAGATGGTTTGCGAGCATATGTACGGCGATGCGAAGCTAAAAAGAGACTTTGGTAATGCAAAATATATCGTAAATTTCGGTCACAATCTTTTTGAAGGCATCGTAATAGGCGACACCAAAAAGCTAGCCGCAGCAGCTGAAAAAGAGGACGTGAAGCTACTGGTACTAGATCCGCGCTTTAGCGTCGTGGCGGGTAAGGCCGACGAGTGGCTACCCGTAAAACCGGGAACCGATTTGGCATTTGTTTTAGCCCTCATCCATACGTGGATAAAAAACGACGCGTACGATAAAGAATTTATAGAAAAATTTACGATCGGATTTGACAAAGTCGTAGAAGCGACCAAAGATACGACGCCGCAGTGGCAAGAAAATATCACGGGCATCCCCGCCAAAACGGTTGAACGAATCGCTGGCGAAATCTGGAAAGCCGCGCCTAAGGTCATCATCGACTTCGGTCACAACACGACTACTACTAGAGCCGAATATATCCGCACTAGAGCTATAATGACCGCAAATGCGATGATGGGCAACTGGGAGAAAAAGGGCGGAATTTTCGGCGGCAAAAAGGCTAAGCTATATAATACTTTAGCGGGAGAAGAGCTAATCCCAGAGATCACGAACCCGGATGCCGCGATAAAAGTGCCTAAAACCCCTAGGATAGACGGTGCCGGCGAGGACGGGGTAAATAAATTCGTAGGCAGGAGTCACGGCGTTTTGATGCAAATTCCGCAAGCTATATTAAGCGAAAAGCCTTATCCGGTAAAAGGCTGGTTTAGCATAAGATTTAATCATCCTATAAACGTCGCAGGTACGCAAACTACGATAGAAAGCCTTAAAAAGCTTGACTTTATCGTTTGTTCGGACATTTATATGAGCGATTTCGCGATATGGGCGGACGTGATACTACCTGAGAGTACCTATCTGGAGCGCGACGAAGGCATCGAGGATAAATCCGGCCTAAAACCCGCATATATGATAAGAAATAAGGTCGTAGATCCAGTCGGCGATACTAAAAACGGCTACGATATCTTTAGGGAGTTAGCCCGCAGGATGAAAATAGACGAGCTATATACTTCAAATACGATGGATGAGTGGCGAATGCGGCAAGTAAAGGGAAACGCCGAGCTTTTGGCTAAGCTGGTTAAAGACGGTTACGTCACTTGGAAGGTGCCGGGGATTTTGTTTAGAGAAAAAGATAGTGTAAAAGAATTTACTAAAAAATTTCCTAGCGCGGCGCAGTTTGTGGGCGAAGACGGGCTTATGGAGTCGCAGGTAAAATTTAAAACCGAAAGCGGCAAAATAGAGCTTTTTAGTGAAAAAGTGGAAAAACAGTTTCCTGGGTACGGCTGTCTAAATTCCGAGGGCATGGATGTATTTTTCGGCGAGGAGCTTTGTCTAATGAGCGGCAAAACGCCGATACATACCAACGGACACACGCAAAACGTCGAATTTTTAAACGACCTGATGAGTAGCGCGCCCGTCTGGATACACCCTAATACCGCGAAAAAATACGGGCTAAAAGATGGCGACAAAATAACCCTGCAAAGCAAAACCGCAAAAGAAAAAGCAAGCGTGATGCTGACTGAAGGCATCAGGGAGGATACGCTTTTCGTCTATCACGGTTTCGGTCACGAAAGCGCGGGACTAAAGCGTACGAACGGCGTGGGAACTAATCAAAGCAAGTTGCTAGATCCCTCTGTGATCGGCCCCGTCGCCTCTACGATGGTACGAAACGTCGGCGTCAAGATAATAAAAGCGTAAAGGAAAAAAGATGAAAAAAGCGTATAGAATGATACATGACGAAAACCTCTGCATAGGCTGTCAGGCTTGCTCGGTGGCTTGCAGGAGCGAAAACGAAGTGCCTAGAGGCGTTTTTAGACTTCAAGTCCATTCGCAGATAAAGGGCAAATTTCCAAATTTAAAAACCGACTTTAGCAGACACAGCTGCGTGATGTGCGAGGACGCTCCGTGCGTGGCGGTTTGCCCTACTGGAGCTAGCTTTCAGACGGCTGAGGGTATCGTGCTGCTAGATCACTCTACCTGCGTATCTTGCAAATACTGCATCCTAGCCTGTCCTTACGACGCTCGCTACGTCGAGCCAAAAACCGGCGAGATAGGCAAATGTACGTTTTGCTTTGAAACTAGAGTCAGCGTAGGCGAGCAGCCTGCGTGCGTGACCGTTTGTCCGACCGATGCTTTGGCGTTTGGCGATATAAACGATCCAAACAGCGAAGTAAGTAAAATTTTAAATACCAAAACTCACTACTATCCTAAAGCCGAGCTTAAAACCAAACCTAAGCTTGCTATGATAGCTAACCGCAAAGGAGGAAGCCATGAATAATATGTGGGGAAGCGTAGCGCAATATAATGAAATTTACTGGCCGTGGCCGATAGCGGTTTATCTATTTTTAGCGGGTTTGTCCGCAGGCGCGATGATGGTTGCATTGCTTGTTAAGTGGAACTACCACAAAAAACAAGACGGCAGTATCTGGGACGCGATGGTAAAGGCGGGCGCTCTAGTGGCTCCTATAACGATTACCGTGGGCCTTGCGCTTTTGGTGCTTGACCTTGGCAAACCGCTTAGTTTTTACTGGATTTTGATTAAGTATAACTTTGGTTCGGTTATGTCTATCGGCGTTGCGTTATTGCTACTTTATACGCCGCTGGCTTATCTTTTTGCGGTGATTATTTTTGAAGAAGAGATAGAAAAGTATAAAATTCTAGCGATTTTACGTCCTATTTCTAGGCTGATTCGCTCTTTCGCGCCTCTTTCAAAGATAGTCGAGATGGCGCTTTTCGGCCTTGCGATCGGCGTGGGTATATATACGGGCTTTTTGCTTAGCGCGATTACGAAGCTTCCGCTTTGGAACACGCCGATTCTACCGATCTTGTTCCTAACCTCAGGCTTTAGCTCGGGTGTAGCGACAAACATCTTGGTCGGACTTTTGTGCTTCAAACACCTTCTTAACGAAGACAACGTGAAGTATCTTTTGGTTATGGATTTGCGCGCCGTACTTTTCGAGATACCGCTTATAGCTATACTATTTTTGGGACTATATTTCGAGGGCGGAGCTAGCGCGGTCGCCGCAAAACAAGCTCTAAGCACCGGACAATATGCGTTAATATTTTGGATAGGCGTCGTGGGTATCGGACTTTTGACCCCTATCACCATAGCGCTAACGGCTCTTAAAAATCACGCTTATAGAGTGGGCTACATCATAGCAAACTCTCTTGTAGTTATCTGCGGCGTCGTGATGCTAAGATACTATATAGTTTATGCCGGTCAAGTTTTCACGGGCGCGTGAAATTTAGGCTAAACTATACGCATTAGGCTCGGTAAACTCGCCGGGCCTTTTTAAATTCAGACGATCCAAAATCATTTTTAGCTATCATCTCCCTTAAAATATTGCGATAAAATTCGGAGAATTTATGAAAATTTTACTGCTTGAAGACGACTTCGTATATCGTGAGAGCGTTAGCGAATACCTAGAAAGCCTAGGCTACGAGGTCGATGAGGCGCCAGACGGCAAAGTAGCCTGCGATAAGATAGCGGCGGGCTTTTATCACCTGCTGATCCTTGATATCAAGGTCCCGCATATAAGCGGACACGAGGTGATAAAATACGCCAAAGATATCGGCTATGACGCGCCTATCATGATAATGACCTCGCTCGTGGATATAGACGATATGGCGGTCGGATACGAGCTGGGCTGTAACGAGTATCTAAAAAAGCCCTTTGAGCTAGCCGAGCTAAAATTTAGAGTAAACGAGCTAATGCGAAAATATCACGGCAGAGACGATAAAAACTTGATCGCGATCGATGAAAACTTTAGCCTCGATACCGCCAAAAAGCGGCTTAAATTTAAAGGCGAGCCGGTTGAGTTAAGTATGAGAGAATTCGACATCATCGAGTGTTTGCTGTTTCATAAAAATAGCTTTGTCGGTATCGAAAGGCTGCGCGCCGAGGTGTGGAACGACAAGGAGATCGACCCCGCCGACGTGCGCATGCACATACTAAAAATCCGTCAAAAAACGACTCCCGAGTTTATAAAATCATCGCGCGGACTAGGCTATAAGATAGATGTTTCAAAATCTTAAAATCCCTATTTTAGCTACTTTTATCATCATGGCTTTGTTTATATTTCAAAGCTACGAGATTATAAATTTAAGCTCCAAAGACGAATACTCAAAAAATATGTTCGAGCTACTGGAGTACGAGGGTAAAATCCGCAAAGCGCTCGATAAAAACGAGACTTTGCCTATTTCGCTCACATATAGATACGGCGTTTTTGATCTCAAAGAAAAGCAAATCGTCTCAAATTTAGACGCGCGCCCGAGCGATTTAAAATTTATCACCCGCCAAGAAAACGGCCATCTTTTTTACAAGACCTATTTTAGCGCGGACGGCGAGTTTTATTATCTCGTGCTAGCCAAAAAGCAAAACGCGGCTAGGATTTTATTCGTCGCGGCTCTAACTCTAGCGTTTGCGCTCGTGGTCGTATTTTTTGCGCTTTATTTGTCGTTTGTTAGCGGGATAAAGCCATATAAAGACGCTAAAAAATATATGAATAATTTTTTTAATGACGCGATGCACGAGCTAAAAACGCCGCTGGGCGTCATCGGTATAAACCTTGAGATGCTAGGCCTTGATAACAAATACGTCACCCGCATGCGCTCGGCTCTAAAGCAGATGCAAGTTACATACGAGGACACCGAGTACTACATCAAGCGCGGATATATTTTATTTCCGCCCGAGATTTTAAATTTGAGCGAATTTTGCCTCGAGCGAGCGCGGTATATGCGCGGTATCGCGATGGCGAAAAATATCAAAATTTACGACTTCATCGAGCCTGATTTGCAAATTTTCATGAGCAAGATAGAGGCGGGCAGACTAATCGACAACAACCTAAGTAACGCCGTAAAATACAGCCGCGAAGGAGGGATAATAAATTTGCGCCTTTTTGAAAAAAGCGGCAAAATCGTGCTCGTAGTCGAGGATGAGGGCGAAGGCATAAAAGATACGAGTAAAATTTGGAAACGCTACGTTAGAGACGAGGGCGTGCAGGGCGGCTTTGGCTTGGGGCTAAACATCGTGCAAAGCATCTGCGTGAAAAACGGCGTAGAGTACGGCGTTAAAAGCGAACTGGGCAAAGGCAGCGTCTTTACCTACAAATTTTCGCCATACTCAAAAAGCTTGCTTGACTAATCAAACCAAACGCCGAGTTTTGCTAAATTTCGCTCTTTTGAGTCCGAGTTAAAATAAATCACGAAGTAGCCCACGCGCTCGCCCTTTGCGTCGTTCATCGGCTGGACGGTAAAGGCGTGCGAATCCGTCTGATAAAATCCGCCGCTTTTAAATTTGATATCTTTTAGCATCGGCAAGACGTTTAAATTTGCGTAGCTCTTATTTACGAAATGAAAGCCTTCGATGATGCCCTCGTCGCTGCTGTTTTGATAGGGCAGATCGCCGCCGGCGTCGAGCAATACGAAAAGATCAAGCCCTTGCTGCGAGAAAAAGTCGCTCAAATGCTTAAAATCAAGCAGCACTTCGATACTGCCGAGCATCTTTTTATCCTCGAATATCGGAGCGACCGACCTAATGAAAACTCCCGCGCGACCGACCTCGATGCCTGCGGCTACGCCGTTTTTAGCCTCGGCTAGCAGGTGGCGAAAGTTCGTTAGATCGTCGTCATACATCGGTATCCAGCTCCTAGCAAAACTCCTCATTTCGGGCGTATGGATGTGAAATTTGGCATTTTGGTAAATCGGCACCTTGCTTAGCGTTTTGGTAAATTCGCCAAGCGTCTCTAGGCACATCCGGCGGTCGTTTTGGCTCATGCATTTTTTTACGTGCTCGTTTTGCGCTAGTAGCGCCGCCACCGTCATCGCGGAGAGTTTTTCCTCTTCGATATTTTTATTTAAAATTTGCGTTTGAAAGTCGAGAAATTTTTTGATATTTTCCGTCTGCGTCTGCTCGTCCCAGCGCGCTTTATAAACCGCCAAAACGCCTGCTACTACGATGATCGCGAGCGTTAGAAGTATTTTTTTATTCACGTGTTTTGCCTAGCTCGCGTGCTAAAATTTGAGAAAATTCTGCAAAATCTGGCAAATTTAGCTCGCCCTCGCGCTGCTTTTTACCCCACATGGACTCCGGGAAAAAGCTATCGCTCTCAAACCTCGCCATCACGTGAAAATGCACGCGCGGCACGTAGTTGGCAAAGCTTGCGATGTTTATTTTGGTTGGATTATAAAATTTTCTCATTACTTTTTCGGTCGTCAAAACCGCTTCAAAAACCCTTTTTTGCGTCGCTTCGTCGCAGTCTGTTAGCTCCTTAAACGGCGTTTTGGTAAAAATTTTTACCCACGGTATCTCGCTTGTTTCGCGCTCGATAAAAATCAGCTCGTCTTCAAAAATCATTTTACGCTCCTTTTTGATAGCGATTTTAGCTAAATTTGAATTTTAATCTTTTTAAATTTATACTTCAGGCATTTTGGCTTCGACGCTTTACGGCGGTAAATTTATAAAATTTTGAAAGGAAATTTGAGCTTATGAGACGTTTGGTTTTGTTCATATTTTTTGCGGCGCTGTCTTTTGGAGGCGAGCTAGCCGATCTGCGCGATGAGTGCGAGAAGGGAAACAAGGAGGTTTGCAAGAGTTTGTCAAACGCGATTAAAAATTTAGAACTCGCTTGCAAGAAAGGCGGTGAGGAAAACGCGATGGCGTGCGCTGGACTTGGCTATTTTTACGAATTTGACAAAGAATTTACAAAAGCCGTGCGATACTACGACAAGGCTTGTGGGCTGGGCACTGACAAAGCCTGCGTGTATCTGGGGTTGCTTTATCAAAACGGACAAGGCGCGGCGCAAGATCACAAAAAGGCCAATGAGCTTTTTGCTAAAGCTTGCGAAAAAGACGTAGGCGAGGGATGCGCGAGCCTAGCGTATAGCTACGGCAAGGGACTTGGCGTCTATCCCGACGGCAAAAAGACGAATGAGTTGTTTAGCAAGGCCTGCAAACTAGGCGAGGAAACGGCGTGCTACAATCTAGCTCTAAGCTACGCACTAGGCGACGGCGTAGAAAAGGACGCGGCAAAGGCGGCGCAGATGTATGCGGCCTCTTGCGAGCGCGGACACGTTGGCTCGTGCGCCGACCTTGGGGTTTGCTATTTTAAGGGCGAGGGCGTGGAAAAAGACTACGAAAGAGCCGCTTTGCTTTTTACTCGGGCTTGCTCGGGCGCTAGCGCGCTAGCATGCGCAAATTTGGGCTTTGCGTACGAAAAGGGCATGGGCGTAGAAAAGAATAAAAACACCGCCAAAGAACTTTACGACAGGGGTTGCAAGCTCGGAGAATTTAACGCGTGCCAGTATCTAAAAAATTTGCGTTGAGGCGAGCGGGCAAATAAAGCTTGTTGCTTTAATGGGCGTTGAGACAGAGTAAGCTTGCGATTAAATTTGAAAATTGCGCACGGCATAGCAGGTAGCTAGGGCAGGGCGTGGCGAAAAGCTCATCTAAAGCCCGCACCGCTCGTGTGCCGATCTATGCCTGCCGTGCTGCCATTTTGATGATAAGCTGACTTAAGTAAGAAAATGGCCTGCTACAACTGATAGCAAAAGCAAAAATTTAGCGTCAAAATTAAAATAGCGTGGGCGCACAAATCCAAAATAAATTTGACGCTCGCAACTAAATTCATCTTTTAAAGTCATGGATTTCGATATTTACGCCGTATTTTTTGCAAAGCTCGCTTACTTTCTCTTTTAGTCTTTCCTCGTCATAGCAGATTAGATCGATGTATGCGTGCTTCTGCCCGGTTGCGCCGCCGATTATCTCCAAAAACGAGCCGCAGCTTTCTAGCTCATCGTCCTCGATTTTATTTCGCAGATCAAAGCCCGCCTGCACGTCGCCGCCGTTATCAATGCTAAGAAAGCAAAATTTGATACCGAGCTCGAAGGCTTCGTTATAGATGTCGCGCTCGCCATTTAGGTACTGATTTACGATGGCCGTTAGGCAGGTGGTGCCCACGATCACGTCCTCGCGCACTCCATTGCCACGCGGCTCCATCTGATAGCTGAAAAAATTTTTTAGCGGTTCGCGCGCGGCTTTTTCGCCGAATTTCTCATCGATCAGATCGGCGAAATCGCTTAGCGGCACGCCGTTTTCCTGTGGCTTATCGAGCACCTCAAGCTCGCCTAGCGTATTTATGATTGCCGTTTCGCCGATCATATTGTCAAGCAGGATAAAACTAAGATTATAGGCCTTGCCCTCGTCCTGCGCAAGTAGAGCCGCTAGGTTTTCGTTGTAAATTTTAATATCCACGTCGCTTTCGTTAAACTGCGCGTAGATCATCGACTCCTCGGCGTTTACGTGCGTATCGTACATCTCGATCCCGCCGATACCTCGCGGCGCGCGCGGCTTTCCGAGCGTGCAGCGCATTTTGGATTCGAGCTGCTTGGGCATAGCGTTTTTGATAAAGCTTAGCCAAAATAATCGGTGTCTCATGCCCTCGGGAGTCAGCACCAGATCGAGCTTATCGCCCGCAAGTCCCGTCATAAAATATGGCTCGGCAAGGCAGATACGAAGCTTCTCGTCGGCCTTTTGCATCGCCTTTTCAAACTCCTCCGCCGCCAAATCAGCCTTGATCTCATCTATCACGCCGCTAAATTCCGCCCAAAATTTATCCACTCTGCCGGCAAAAGTGCTTGGAATTTGCGCCTTTTCAGCCTTTTTGCCAAAACCGAATAGCCCCATATTTTCTCCTTAAATCAAATTTTGCTTGCATTATAGCTAATTTTTTGCGCAGGCTCGGGGCGCAAATTTCAAAAGCCCCGCCCTCACGTGCACTGAAAGCAGCCGCCCAAAACCTCGCATTTCTCGCAGATCTGCACGTATATGACGCCCTCGCCCTCTATCATCTCGCCAAACGGGATCTGCGCTAGATGCTTCATCGTCCCGCCGCAGCTAGGACAGGCTAGATACTCGGCGTCCTGCACCCACTGCGGATAGCCTCCCACGGTCGTATCAAGCTCGCCAAAGCAGCCGTAAAATGGCGCAACCTCGCCGCCTAGCTTAAATTTCATATCGCACAGTCGCGCCATGTCCTCTTGCGAAAAACAACTCTCCGTAAATCCTTCGCCTTTATAGCTTAGCTCCGGCTTGCCGTCTGCGCCTCTCTTGCAAAAATAAATGACCGAACCGATACAGGTCGGGCAGCAGCGAAAGATCGCGTCGCGCTTTAAATTCAGAAACGCAAGCCGCGGCTCATCGGCCTTAAGACGCAGCATATCCAGCATCTCGCATCCGCAAAACTCGCACTTTTGCCCTGTAGGCCTGCCGATTTGTACGGGCTCATCCGCGTTTAAATTTACCCAGCCGCTCGCGCGCTCGCCGTTTTTCTCCTCGCCGTCTTTCACGCGCACCGCAGTAAGGCATTTATCAAAAACTAGCGATTTGCGCTCGCCCGTCTCGTCAAAGCTCCAGCCGCCGATTTTCGCGTAAAAATCTGTGCCTACGTAGAGCTTTTTGCGCCACGGCCTCGGATTTTTATACAGCTCGTAAAAGAGCTCCGCCGTTTTTTCGTCGCCCTGCCACGCAAGCGAGCACAGAAGGTGATTTAGCGCGTTTTTGGAGTTATCTTGTAGCGAGTCTAGTTTGGCTATGAGCGCGTCTCTTACGTCATTAGGCGCGCCGAAGTAGAGCTCGGGCGGATAGTAGACCTGCTTCGCCGCCGCAGCTCGCGCGATCCTTGTATCATGGATATCCAGCAGGCTAAAAAGCGCCCAAAAATCGTTACAAATCTCATCCCATTTTTCGATCTCGTCGATTCTGTCCACGATTTTTAGGATCATAGCCTCCACTTCGTCCGCGCTTAGGTTTAAAATCTCCTCTCGCCTCTGCTTTTGGCGGCATGAGTGGCAGATGCCGTCAAAATAGATCGTGTTTTCTCCGCATTTTGGGCATAGATGAGCGCTCATTTTTGCTCCTTTTAGTTAAATTTCGTCAAATTTTATCAAATTTCGCTACATTTGGCGAGCAAGCGCGGCTTTAAATTTGACTTCGTTTGCCTGCGTCAAATTTATCTATATCCGCAAATTTTTAGCCCGCTTTCATCTATTTCATAGTCAAATTTACCTGCCTTTGTCATGGCCTCTAGCACCGTTTCAAGCGGATTTTGGATAAATTTAGAAGCGAGTTTTTCGGCTCTGTTCATACGCGCCCGCTCGTAAAATTTAGGCACGAAAACCCAGCGCAAATCCTTAAATAAAATCGCACCGTTGGCGCAGTCAAAATACCCGTCCCCTAAGCAACCAAAGCCGCAGACGATCGCGATCTCCTCGTCGCTTGATAGCAGCTTTACGCTTATGTCCTTGCAGCCCGAGGCCTCTAAAATTTCGCAGAGTTTAAGCCATTTTGCGTCATTCATCAGCGACGCGAGACGGCGCGCTTTTTTATCAAGTCTTTTTTGATAAATTTCGTATTTTTCGTTTAAATTTTGCATGATACTCCCGGCGCCTATGAATTTATATTTAAATTTAGAATAAAGTTTGAGAGAAATTTAGGCGAGAGGTCTACTCGTCTAAATTTACAGATTGGGATTAAAGGCGAAATTTAACGTCGCCGCTCGTCAAATTTCGCCTATTAATTTACTCTACCGTCACGCTTTTAGCGAGGTTTCGCGGCATATCCACGTCGTTGCCCAGCCTCACGGCGATTTCCAGCGCAAAAAGCTGCAGGATGATCATCATCTCGAAAAACTCGCTCATCGGGTGAGCTTGCCTGCTCGTTTTGATAAAATCGTCGCTAAGCTCGAACTCCTCGGGGCTGATCGCAAGTATATAGGCGTCGCGGGCGGCGAGTTCCTCGACGTTGCTTTTGGTTTTTTCGTAAAGGACGGTTTGCGGCATCAGCGCGATCGTAAAGAGCCTTTCGTCGGCAAGCGCGATAGGGCCGTGCTTCATCTCGCCCGCAGGGTAGCCCTCGGCGTGCAGATAGGAGATCTCTTTGAGCTTTAGCGCGCCTTCTAGCGCTAGCGGATAAAATATATCGCGCCCGATAAAAAAGAAGCCATGGCCGTGCAAATAGTGCTTGGCTAGGCGGCGGATACGCTCTTGGGGCTCTTTGCTGATGTTTAAAATTTGCGGAACGTGCAGGAGTGCCGCGATCTCGCTTTTTAGCTCTTCTTTGCTTATGGAGGCTTTAGCCTGCGCGATTTGCAGCGCTAGCATCCACAGCGTTACTACCTGCGTGGCGAAGGCTTTGGTGCTGGCTACGCCCTTTTCGATGCCCGCGCGAGTTAGCAGCGTGTCGTCCGCTAATCGCACGATCGATGAGTTATCGACGTTGCAGATGGCTAGCGTCTTTAGCCCCGCTTGCTTGGCGATTTTTAGCGCTTCTAGGGTGTCGGCCGTCTCGCCGCTTTGCGAGATGACGATAAAAAGGGCGTTTTTGTTTAGCTTTGGGCGTCTATAGCGAAATTCGCTCGCGATCTCGACCTTGGCTCTAGTGTCTGCTAGCCGCTCAAAAAGATAGCTAGACGTAAGGGCCGCGTGATAGCTAGTGCCGCATGCGCAAATCACTATATCATCGATATTTTGCAGGTACTCGTTCGTTAAATTTTCAAGACCTACCGCATCCTCTTTGACGCGTCCCATTAGCGTTTCTGAGACTACCGCGCTTTGTTCGTAAATTTCTTTTTCCATGAAAAAGCGGTAACCCTCTTTTTGCGCGTAGCTTTTATCGGCAGGCAGAGCGGCAAAGCTCGGGCTTAGTTTTTTTGCGTCTTTAAAAACTGCGATCTCGTCTAGGCTTACAAATCCGTAGCTTTTGTCGTCTAGGTAGCACACCTCTTTGGCTAGGCCGATTAGCGGGGCGTCCGAGGAGGCGAAAAATACCTCTTTCTCCTCGCTTTTGCCGATAGCTAACGGTGCAGCGTCCTTGGCGAAGAAAATTTTGCCCGGAGCCGTTTTGGTGATAAGCAGCGTCGCGTAAGCACCGTGCAGACGCGCTACCGTAGCCTCGTATGCTTTAAACGGCTCGCCGATAGTTTTTAAATTTTCCTCAAAAAGATGCACGATAACCTCGGTGTCGGTTTGACTGAGGAAGTTAACGCCCTTTGCCTCAAGCTCCTCTTTTAACTCTTTGTAGTTTTCGATGATGCCGTTATGAACGACGAAAGAGTGCTCGCCAAGGTGCGGGTGAGCGTTGATCTCGGTGGGTTTGCCGTGCGTAGCCCAGCGCGTGTGCCCGATCGCTACGCCCTCGCCGCTAGAGCTAAAGCCCTCTGATTTTTTGGCTAAATTTTCAAGCTTGCCGATGGCTTTAAAAAAGGCGATTTCTTGCGCGCATTTGTCGCAACCGCCCTCTAGGCTCATCACAGCCATGCCTGCGCTATCGTAGCCGCGGTACTCAAGCTCTTTTAATCCGTTTAAAATAAACTCTCTTTTTTCTCTATTGCCGACGTAACCGACGATTCCGCACATGTTTACTCGCTTTCTAATAATTTTAAAATTTCGCCCAAATCCACGCCCTCGCGCTTTTGTATAAGCAGCAAATTTCGCGTCCTGTTTTTTACGGTTTGGATTCTAGCGTTGGCTATTTTTACATCAAATTCCTTAAAAACTCCCAATACGTAAGCCATCAGCCCGCGCTGATCTTTCGCGTTTATGCCAAGCTTCGCGTACTCTTGCGAGTGGTTTGGGTCGAAATTTAGCTCGCCTTTTAGTATGGTCGGGCGATTTATCTGCGCCGAGGCACCGCTTTTTAGAGAGATCTCGATGAGGTTTTTTAGGGTTTCTAGTTCGCTTGATTTTACGTTTTTGTTAAACTCCAGCTTGACGTAAAATTTACCGTCAAACAGCTCGAAAATCTCCATAAATCCAAGATCAAGGTGAGCCAAAGACGAGAGCAAAACCGCTAAATTCGGGTAGTTTTGCGCGTAAATTTCGATGCTTAGGCTTTGGTGATTTTGTATCTGCACGCTTAGTTTATCGGCGTTTTGAGCGGCCCAGGCGATGCCGATGATGTCTGCTGGTTGGTATTTGGCAAAGAGTAAATTTGAGCGGATGGCGAAAATTTTTTCTTTCAAATTTTCGTTTAAGGCTGCAAATTTAGCGTTTCGCCTGATGCTAAGCTCCTTTTTTACGCGCCTTGAAGCTTCATCGAGCAGATTTTCATCCTCGAAGCTTTGCAAACAAATGCCGTAAAGCTCGCGCAAAAGTCGCGCCAGATAGGGCGTATAGAGCTTTTCGTCGGTTGCGTTTATCACGCAGTAGGCGACGATATAGGAGAGTTTTAGGGTTTGCGGGTCGCCTAGCTTTGAGATAAAGCTAAAAATCGTGTGCTGATCGTAGATATCCTCGCGGTTTGCCACGTCGTTCATCAGCGTGTGGTAGCGTACGAGCGTAACGCCGATATTTACGGCCTTTGCGCTCAAATTTAGCTTTGCGGCGTAGGCGCGAAAGATATTTGAGCCCACGACCGAGTGATCGCCGCCTAGACCCTTGCCCGCGTCGTGCAGCAGTAAGGCTAGCTTTAGCAGCGTGCGCCCCTCGATACAAAGCTCGTCGTAAAGCGATTTTACGAATTTATCTTTGATATTTTCGGCAAATTTGACGCTTAAAACGCAGTGCTCGCCGACGCTAAATTTATGGTAGCCGTCAAATTCGGCCAAATTTACGGCGTGCTCGAGCGGCTTAACTAAAACTGGCAAAATCTCCGCGTCCAAAAGCGCCTTAATGATGCAGTGAGCGTGGTTTCGCATCAAAATTTTTCTAAAAAGCGCGAGCGAATCCTCGGCGTCTTCTTTGCTGATTTGCGCGCGTTTTAGGTAAAAAATCGTCCCGACGTCAAATTTATACTCCGCATCGCCGAGAGCTACAAGCTGCTTTAGTACGGCGTTTAGAGGGCGAGGGCGGACGTGTAGCGGTACGTAAATCGTGTTTTCAAATCTATAAAATCCGTTTTTTAGCCGAGCAGCTCGCAGCTGGCTAAATTTAACCCCGCTCGTAAATTTACTCCTGTAAAAGCTAGCGACCAGATAGCGCGAGAAAACGGCGACCGAGTGCATGCAGAAAAAGAGTTTTTGGGATATGACGCTACTGTTTTCTTGCGTTTTTTTGGACTTGGTTTGCATGAGCGCGGTGATCTCGTTTAGCTTGGCGGGATCAAAAATGTCGGAGTCGGAGGTTAAATTTTGCGCCGATTTTACGCAAAGGATAAAATCAGCCGCCAAATTTAGCGCGCTAAGTTCCTTTTCGTCGATAAATTTTAGAGCCTGCGAGCGCATGCTGATCTCGTTTTCAAAGCCGTTTAGAGCGCAGTTTAGGTAGTAGATGTCGTTTGTGCCGCCAAGGTCGTTTTTTAGATCGGGCTCTTGCCTAATATTTGGGATCTCGTTAAAAGCGCCTAAATTTTTGGCGTAAAATTTGAGATTTTCCTGCGCGTTAAATTCGCGAGTTTTATAAATCTCCGAGCGAGCGGCCTTATAAAGCGTCCGCGAGCCGCAGATATAGCGGATGCGGCTAAACGCGGCCTTTGCTTTGTGGTCGTTTTTGTGCGATTCGAAAATCTCGTCCAGCTCGCAAATTTTAATATTTAGCTTTAAATTTGAGCCCTCCAGCGCGGCGACTAGTTTTTTTAGGATAAATTTGACGTTAAAGCCGGCATTTTCTTTAAAGACGAGTAAAATCTCTAAAACCGAGCTCGTGGAGATGAGGTTGTCGGCGTACTTTTCGGTAGCGATGACGCAAAACGGGATAAAATCTACATCTGGGTTAAAGTCAGCGAAAATCTCGTCCAAAACACGCGCGCACAGAGCTTTTATGAGCTCGTCGCTTTGCTTTGCGATGAAATTTGCAAAGCCCTTGCCCTGAAGCTTTTTTAGCTGCGAGGCTAAATTCGTGCCTCCTAAAACGCCGTTTAAATTTCCTTTTAAAGCCACTTTTTACCGCCGTCTTTTTGTGTAAATTTTATCCGATGATACTAAAATTTTGCAAAAACAAAGCTTTTTTAACATATAATCGCCGTTTAATATCTATTTTCGGAATAAAATTTGACAAATTTAATAGAAAAACTCCAAAGCGGCGAACGTCTGGACGCGGACGAATGCGCCGTCTTGTACGACCTGGACCTTTTTACGCTGGGTAAATTCGCAAACGCCAAACGGCGAAAACTGCATGGCAAAAAAGTATTTTTTAACGTAAATCGCCACATAAATCCGACAAACATCTGCGCGGACGTGTGTAAATTTTGCGCGTTTTCGGCAAACCGCAAAAATCCTAATCCATATACGATGAGCCACGATGAGATCCTAAAAATCGTCGAAAAAAGCGTCGCCGGCGGTGCAAAAGAGATACACATCGTCTCGGCGCACAACCCCGACACATCGTGGCAGTGGTATTTGGAAATTTTTAAAAAGATCAAGGAAAAATACCCGCAAATCCACGTCAAGGCGCTAACTGCCGCGGAGGTTGATTTCCTCTCGCGAAAACACGGCCTTAGCTACGAAGAAGTCGTAGAAAAGATGCTCGAATACGGCGTAGACTCGATGCCCGGCGGCGGAGCGGAGATCTTTGACGAAGAGGTCAGGCGTAAAATCTGCAAAGGCAAGGTAAGCTCCGAAAACTGGCTCAAAATCCACCGCCTTTGGCACGAAAAGGGCAGAGAAAGCAACGCCACGATGCTGTTTGGCCACGTAGAAAGCAGGCAAAACCGTATCGACCATATGCTGCGAATCCGCGATTTGCAGGACAAAACGGGCGGATTTAACGCCTTTATCCCGCTGGTTTATCAGCGCGACAACAACTATCTAAAAGTAGAAAACTATCCCGGTTCGGCCGAAATTTTAAAAACATTTGCGATCTCGCGTCTGGCGCTCGATAACGTCGCGCACATAAAGGCGTACTGGGCGACATCGACGATAAATTTGGCCATGGTCGCGCAGGAATTTGGCGCTGACGATCTAGACGGCACGATAGAAAAAGAGAGCATCCAAAGCGCGGCCGGAGCGAAATCGGCAAGCGGTATGAGTCTTAGAAATTTTACCGATCTCATTCAGACTTCGGGCTTTGTCCCCGTCGAGCGAGATAGCTTGTATAACGAACTAAAAATTTACGATAACTAAGGAGGCGGAATTGGATTTTTTTAAACTCAAGCAAAACGGCACTAGCGTAAAGACCGAGTTTAGCGCAGGACTCACGACCTTTTTAACGATGATGTATATCGTGCCCGTAAACGCGATAATCATGAGCAAAACGGGCATGCCGATGGACGCACTCATCACGGCTACGGCGCTCATTACGGTGATCGCTACCGTGCTAAACGGCATATGGGCGAACACGCCTGTGGCTATGAGCGTGGGAATGGGGCTAAACGCGTATTTTACCTTTGGACTAGTGCTAGGTATGCAAATACCGTGGCAGACGGCTCTGGGCGTGGTTTTCATCTCGGGTATAATTTTCGTCGTGCTATCTTTTACAAATTTTAGAATCTGGGTCCTAAAGTCTATCCCCGATGACGTCAGACGCTCGATAAGCGCGGGCATAGGCGCCTTTATCGCCTTCGTCGGACTTCAGCAAATGGGCGTAGTCGTAAACAACGACGCCGTACTGGTCGGGCTTGGAAATTTAAAAGATCCAAACGTTGTTTTGGGCTTTGTGGGGCTATTTTTCGTTATACTTTTTTGGGCGTGGAAGGTTAAGGGCGCCTTCATCATCGCGGTATTTACGACCTCGGTAGTCGCTTGGATTTTCGGTATCGCGCCGTATCCGAAGGAGTTTATCTCGCTACCGGCTTCGATCTCGCCGATATTTTTAGAGCTTGACATCATGGGCGCGCTATCTTTTGCGCTGATTCCGGTGATCGTTACATTTTTCGTGACCGATCTTTTCGACTCTATCGGCACGCTAGCGGGCGTGGGAAATAGAGCGGGAATCTTTGACGAGAGCAATCAAAAAGGCGTCGAAAAACTAGAAAAAACCCTCGAAGCCGACGCGGTAGCCACAATGGTTGGCTCGCTAGTGGGCGTTAGTACGACGACGTCGTTTGCCGAGAGTGCTAGCGGCGTAGAGGAGGGCGGCAAGACGGGACTAACGGCGGTGTTTTGCGGACTATGTTTTGTACTTACGATTTTTATGCTGCCGCTTTTTAAAGCGATACCTTCAAACGCGATATATCCGATACTCGTGATGGTCGGCGTGCTGATGTTTAGCGAGCTTGGAAATATAAATTTTAAAGATCCCGCTATCGCCGTATCGACATTTTTGATAGTTATTTTGATACCGCTTACGTATTCGATCACGACGGGACTTTCGTTTGGATTTATGGCGTATTTGCTGGTTCGTATCATGAGACGGGAGTGGGAATACGTAAATATCGGTGTTATCGTACTTGCGCTCATTAGTTTTATAGTATTTTTAGTGCATTAAGGAGAAAACATGTTAAAGTATCCGTTTGAGGAATTTCATAAAGACGTAAAAGTAATGGTGCGGGATATCAAAGAAAACTTCGAGCCAGAAGTGATTTTAGCAGTCGCTCGCGGCGGTCTTACTTTGGGGCATTTTTTAGCGAGCCTGCTAAATAACCGTAATCTTTTTACGCTAAACTCAATCCACTACGAAGAGACTAAAAAGCTCGATACTATCGATATCTTTAACATCCCTGATCTATCTAAATTTAATAAAATTTTGATAGTAGACGATATGATCGATACTGGCGAGAGCATGATAGCTATCAAACAAGAGCTTCTAAAACGCTTCCCGCATATCGAGCTAAAGATCGCGACTATCTTTTATAAGCAAAAAGCGCTTTTACTGCCTGACTTTACGGTGAGAGAGGCGCACGAGTGGATAGAGTTTTTCTGGGAAGAGCAAATTTAAGCCCTAAATTTAGCCATGTTGCGCTCGGAAACGTTTTTACTTTTTATCATCTGCCTTATTGATTTTTGCTTTTTGTCGTATGCGATTAGCACGATTAGCATCAGCTACTATGAGGCGGATGCGTTTTATAACTCGCCTAAAATTTCAGCCGTTTTGGCTAGATTTTCGGTTGAGGTTTTCGGGCAAAACGACTATGCTTTGCGGCTTCCTTTTGTTATTTGCCATATTTTTAGCGTCGCGCTGCTCTACAAGGTCTCAAAGCAAATTTTAAAACGCAAATTTGACCGAGTAGTAAGCGCAGTCGTGTTTATATTGCTTCCTGCGACGATGGCGTCGGCGATCTTGGTAAACGACGCCGGCATCATAATCGCGCTTTCGCTTTTAAGTATTTATCTTTATCAACTACGCAAAATGCTAGCCTTTTACGCGCTTTTATGCGTGTTGCCTTTTGTTAGCGGCGCATTTTTGGTTTATTTTTCGGCTATTTTTGCATTCGGCGTTTATAGGCGCGACGCTAGGATGGCTTGGGTTGCGGCGCTGCTTTTTGCGCTTTGCTTTTACTTTTACGGATTTGACTCGGGCGGTAAGCCTAGTGGCCATTTGCTTGATACCGTGAGTATTTTTGCCGCCGCGTTTTCGCCTTTTATTTTCGTCTATTTTGTCTATGCTATGTATAGAATTTGGATAAAAGAGACCAAAAATTTACTCTGGTTTGTCTGCATAACGGCGTTTTTGTTTTGCTTGGTTTTATCGATCAGACAGCGGCTTGAGCTCGAAAACTACCTGCCTTTTTGCGTTATTTCGGTGCCGATTTTGGTTCGGGTATTTTTTAGCTCGTACCGCGTGAGATTGCCGATGTTTAGGCGCGGGTATAAAATTTTAGCTTCTTTTGCGGCGGCTTCTTTGCTCGTTGGGTTTTTGTTCGTACTTTTTAATGAGATGCTTTACGGCATACTAAAAGACCCGACCAAACATTTTGTTTACAGATATCATGTAGCAAAAGAGCTTGCAAAAGAGCTAAAAAATGAAGGCGTAGAAAAAATTTTTACGGGTGATAAAAAGCTAGATTTGAGACTTAAATTTTACGGCGTAGATACGCGTCCGGACGCAAATTTGCAGCTAGCAAATTTGGACTTAAAAGATAATTATGGTAATATAGCGGTCTATAAATTCGGCGTAAAAATCGTAAATTTTAAGATTATAAAAGATGATTAGAGGATAAATTTGATGAAAAAAGCTTTTACTATGCTAGAGCTTGTCGTTGTGATCGTGGTAATAGGAATAATAGCCGCCGCTGCGTTACCGAGAATAAACGACGATCATATCGCAGAGGCTGCCGACCAAGTGATGTCGCATATCCGCTATACTCAGCACCTAGCTATGCAGGATAGTAAATTTGATCCTACTGATGCTAGGTGGTTTAGAAAGAGGTGGAGTATAACTTTTACTAGGGCTGCATTTTGCGACGGTGCAAACGAATGGAGATATAGCGTATACCATGACGATGGAGATGCGACAGGTAATTTAAATTCGGCAAACGAAGTTGCAAGAGACCCATTGGATTCGAATAGATTTATGAGCTCAGGATGGGCAGGCATTTCGAGTGCCAATTGCGCAAACGCTAGCAGTAAATATAATTTGGCAAAAAAATTTGGCATAACTGATGTACGTCTAGGTGGGGTATGCGGAGGCAATTTGCAAACTATCTCTTTTGACGAGTTTGGAAGACCTATGAGAAGCGTAAGTACTCCTGGTGGAGGTGGTGCAGCTAGGGGATATGATAGACTGGTTCATAATGGCGAAAATTGTCAAATAGTTTTGAGTACGGCTAAAAAAACAGCTACTATAACCGTAACGCCAGAAACTGGCTTTTTGCAGGTTGCTTTTGCTGATCGTTCGTAAAATTAAAAAATATACGAATTTGGTTTATTTATTCAGCTTTTTTTAAGCATCCTATCTGTATAATTCGAGCTCACGAATTGAGAAACCACCTTTAACTTTCACGTTAATAAAGCCTTTTCTTTTAATATCGTAAGTTTTAATTTTGAGTTAAATAAACCATTCTCTAATTTTAGAGAATCTTAAAATTAACTTTTAAATTATGTTTTTTAATTTAACACTGTTAAACTAATTAGTCAATCTTTGAAATCTAAACAAGTGATCGATTG
>NZ_CAUPZM010000002.1:0-147601 GCF_963515975.1 Campylobacter showae | reverse complement strand
AAAATGTCTGCCACTGGCGCACCATGCCTAGGAAGTTGTTATTTAAGATGATGTTGATGACAGGCTTATCTATCTCGGTGGCGGTCATCAGCTCTTGGATGTTCATTAGGATCGAGCCGTCGCCGGTGAAATTTACGACGATATTTTCAGGCTTTGCTATCTTTGCTCCGACTGCTGCGGGTAGGCCGTATCCCATAGTCCCCTGGCCTCCGCTAGTTATCAGCTGGCGCGGCCTATCAAACGGATAAAACTGCGCGACCCACATCTGGTGCTGGCCGACGTCGGTGGCGACCAGGGCGTCTTTGCCTGATTCTTTTAAAATTTTAGCCGTTTCGCGTACGACCCACTGCGGTTTTAGGACTTCGTCGCTATCTTTGTAGTCTAGCGGATTTAGCGCGCCATATCTAGCCAATATCTCGCGCCACGCGGTCAAATTTTGCTCGTTTACGGTTACTTTTTCCAGCATCTCTTCTAGGACGAAATTTAGATCGCCCACGATCGGGAAGTGCGCATTTACGATCTTTGAGATCGAGCTAGGATCGATATCGACGTGGATGATTTTGGCGTTTTTGGCAAATTCGCTTAGCTTGCCCGTCACGCGGTCGTCAAACCGCACGCCAAGCGCGATGATGAGATCAGTCTCGCTCATCGCCATATTTGCCGCGTAGCTACCGTGCATGCCGACCATCGAGAGTAGATTTTTATCCTCGTGCGCTAGGGCGCCAAGCCCCATCAGCGTTTCGACCGCTGGGATGCCCGTTTTTGCGCTAAATTTACGCACGAGCTCGCTAGCGTTCGCCGCTACGACTCCGCCTCCTAGATAGAGCAGCGGGCGTTTAGCCTCGGCGATGACTTCGAGCGCCTTTTTGATCTGTTTTGCGTTACCTTTGTAGGTCGGTTTGTATGTCGGCATCTTTATCTCGGTCGGGTAATCAAAATCCCCCACGGCCGCGGTTATATCCTTTGGGATATCTACGTGAACGGGCCCAGGACGTCCCGAGCGAGCGATATAAAAGGCCTCTTTTAGGATGCGGGGTAGCTCCTCGATACTGCGCACGAGGTAGTTATGCTTCACGCACGGGCGAGAGATGCCCACGGCGTCGATCTCCTGAAAGGCGTCCGTACCGATAAGCGAGGTCGGAACCTGGCCGCTGATTAATATAAGCGGAATACTATCCGAGTATGCGGTGGCTAGGCCGGTGACCGCGTTTGTAAAGCCGGGGCCGCTCGTCACAAACGCCACTCCGACCTTGCCGCTAGCGCGCGCGTAGCCGTCTGCTGCGTGCACGGCGGCTTGCTCGTGACGCGTCAAAACGTGCTTGAAATAACTCTGCTTATACGTCTCGTCGTAGATGTTTAGCGCCGCGCCGCCCGGGTAACCAAAAACCGTCTCTACGCCCTCTTCGCGCAAGGCTTCCATCACCATGCGCGAGCCAGAAATGCCTTTTATCATCTGTATCGCCTTTTGATAAATTTGACCCCGATTATACAGCTTTAAGGTTTAAAAACGCGTAAAATCAGGCTTAGAATTTGGGCGGTACTTTTAAAGGGCTCAAATTTGAGTAAATTTATGAGCGAAATTTAGAGGGATTCAAATTTGGATAATTTTTTAAATTTTACGCGCCTAGACCTGCATCTTTAAAACGCTAAATTTGGTTTGGTTAAATTTGGTGTTGTGCACTAAGCTTTTTGTGTAAGCCAATCATTCTTGTTAAGGGGGAAGGGGCTTTAATTACGCTCTGCTTTGCAGTTGCGAGGCAACGCCGAAGCAAAAGAGCTCCCTTTTTCTTTTTTTTTGGGAGAGGAAGGGGTTTCTACTTACGAAGCGTCGCCCCTTCCTCTCCCAAACCCTCTCTAACCCCACTGCACGTGAGAAGTTGCTGCGCTGTGCGCAGATTTAGATTTGACGCTATCGCGTCGCGGATTTTAAATTTAAGTTTTCAAGGTACGGGTCTCGGCGAGTAAAATTTGAAGCTGAAATTTGTAAGTTTGACTTCAAATTTGAGCGTAAAACTATAAGGCGAAGTATCGCGAGATGGATTTAAGGGTTGCGACGTAAAAATTTAGCGAAGATAAGACACGTAGTCTATCGAGCTAAATTTTTACTAGCTCCGTTAAAGACGCTCGCGAGACAAGCCGCCAAAAAACAAAGGAGACTAAAAAGGCCAGATCGCCTCCATAAGCTTCGTCCCCCACGGCTTCCTCGTCGCCCTATCCACGTCGCCTTCGGTTTTATATAGGATCTTAGCGTCGGCGATGTAGCGCGAGTCGATCTCGTTGGCGTTTGAGATGTCGTACGGGCGGATCACGCCGCTAAGCTGCATGATCTGCTTTTCGCCGTTTATGAGTAGCTCACGCGAACCCTCGATAAAGTAGTTGCCGTTTTCTAGCACCTTGATGATGCGCGCTGAAATCGTAGTCGTAAAGGCCTCTGCGCGCACGCTAGATCCTGCGCCCGTAAATTCGTTTTTATTGCCCGCGCTAAAGCCGATATCGCCGGCTTTGTTTAGCTGAGTAGCCAGCGTAGATAGCGGCGCGGAGCCCGCGCTAAATAGCCCTCCGCCGAGGCTTATCGTGCTGTTTTTGCTCGTGTCGTGCTTACCGCTGGAGCTTTGGTTGGCACGCTCGCTGATGACGACGGTTACGATATCGTTTACGTTCATCGCCTTGCGGTCGGCAAAAAGCGGGTTGTCGCCGCGACCAAAAAGACTGCCCGCGTTTGGTTGGTTATTGACCTGTTTGGCGGGAAGCTGCTCAACGTAAACGGGCGGTTTCATATCTATGCGAGGGTCGGCGCTAGGCAAACACCCGCTCAAAAACGCTGCTGCAAGGGCGCAAAAGTAAATATTTTTTCTCACGCTTTACCTTAAAGTGAAAATTTTACGATAAAATAAGCAAATCAAGTTCCAAAAGGAAAATTATGGCCGATTCTATCCTTGCGCTTGGCGCGAATTTTCAAGAAATTTACGAAATTATATCAGCAAAATTTAAAAATGTAGCCGTTTTTGACCCCATCAATGATTTTTACGGACTCGAAAATGCCAAAAAAGCCTTTGAAAACGGTAGCGAGCGTGAGTTTTTTAAAAGCATGATAGATGAGTTTGGCCGCCTAGCCGGGAGCGCTGATTTCGTACTCGTTAAGTCTGCAAAAAGTATCGCAAATATCGGCGAAATAGAGCTAAATTTACAGATCGCTAGAAATTTAAACGTTCCGGTTTTTTGCCGCGAAAATTTGAGCTTTTTTACGCAAAACTCAAAACTAATCGTAAGCGGAAATTTGGATGAAATTTTAAGCGTAAAGCAAGATATAATCACGCCTTTGAGGTTTGAAAATTCGCTATTTAAACTCGCCGCAAAAGATAAAAAAACCATCGTTTTACCAGAAAGCGAAGACGAGCGGATACTAAGAGCTAGCGAAATTTTACTAAAAAGCGGCGCGGTAAATTTGATCCTTTTGGGCGACGAAAACGAAGTTAAATTTGGAGCGGAAAAACTAGGCGTAAATTTAAGCGGCGCGAGATTTATAAATTTAGAAAAAAACGAGTATGCAGATCGCCTAACCGCCGCGCTTTTTGAAGCTCGCAAAAGCAAGGGCGTGAGCCTAGAGCAAGCCCGCGAACTCGTGCGAGATAGGACGTACTTTGCCACGATGCTAGTGCAAGAAGGCTTAGCCGATGCCATGGTGAGCGGCGCAAACACGACCACGGCGCACACCATCCGCCCAGCTCTTCAGATCATCAAAACGCTCCCAAATAGCCCGCTGGTTTCAAGCTCGTTTATAATGTGCTTTGACGAGGAGATCCTGATCTACGCCGACTGCGCGATAAATCCAAATCCGGATGCCCAGCAACTAGCGCAAATCGCTCTAGCCTCGGCTGATACGGCGCGCGCTTTTGGACTAGAACCACGAGTAGCGATGCTAAGCTACTCTAGCGGAGATAGCGGCAGCGGTGCTGATATCGATCTGGTTAGAAGCGCTGGCGAGATAGCGCACGATCTAGCCCCCGCCCTAAAAATCGAAGCTCCCGTACAGTACGATGCGGCCATAGATCCGGCTGTAGCGCGCAAAAAGCTACCAAACAGCGACGTAGCGGGTCGCGCGAACGTTTTTATATTTCCAAATTTAAACACAGGCAATATCGGCTATAAAATCGCGCAACGAAGCGCAAACTGCGTCGCCGTCGGACCGATCTTGCAAGGTCTAAAAAAACCCGTAAACGACCTAAGTCGCGGATGCGGCGTGGGAGACGTCGTAAATACGGTCCTAATAAGCGCGATACAAGCCGCAAACGAAGGAGAAAAATAGTGAAAATTTTGGTTTTAAACTCAGGTAGCTCGTCGGTTAAATTTCAGCTTTTTGATATGAGCGACAACCGCGTCATCGCTAGCGGCCTAGTCGAAAAGATCGGCGAAACGAGCTCCTATGCCAAGCTAAAAGACGTCGGCTCAGATAAAATTTACGAGGAGCGTGCACCGCTAAAAGACCACCACGAGGGGCTTGAGGCGATGAGGCGGCTGTTTGTTAGCTCAGATATCTTGCATGATTTTAGCGAACTAGACGGTATCGGGCACCGCATCGTGCACGGCGGCGAGAGCTTTAGCGACTCGGCTCTAGTTACCCCAGACGTGATCGCCAAAATCGAGCAAAACTCCGTTCTAGCACCCCTTCACAACCCGGGCCACCTAGCCGGCATCAAAAATGCAATGCATGAGAGTGGTAAAAAGGTGCCTCACGTCGTCGTTTTTGATACCGTGTTTCATCAAACTATCCCTGAGTACGCCTACCGCTACGCTCTGCCATTTGATCTTTGTAAGAGGCTACATATCCGCAGATACGGCTTTCACGGCACTTCGCACCACTACGTGACCAAAAAGGCCGCCGAGTATCTAGGCGTGCCGTATGAGAAATTTAACGCCATCTCGCTGCATCTAGGCAACGGAGCCTCTGCCTGCGCCGTACAAGGCGGCAAAAGCGTCGATACCTCGATGGGTTTAAGCCCGCTAGAAGGCCTGATAATGGGCACTAGAAGCGGCGATATGGATCCAGCGGTGCTTACATATCTTTTAAATTTAGGCGAGCTCACGGCCGAGGGCATAGACGCGTTTTTAAACAAAAAAAGCGGACTGCTAGGCATCTGCGGCTCAAACGACATGCGTGAAGTGGTCGTCAAGATGCAAGGCGGCGACGAGCGCGCACATCTAGCATTTGAGATGTTTTGCTACCGCATCAAAAAGTATATCGGCGCATATTACGCGGTTTTGGGCCGCGTGGATGCGGTAGTTTTTACCGGCGGCATCGGCGAAAACGCCCCGTATAGCCGCGAGAAAATCTGCAACGACCTAACGCACATGGGTATCAGGATCGATCACGAGCTAAATTTTGCCGCAAGTGGCGGTATACGAGATCTAAGCACCCCTGACGCAACGGTAAAAACTCTCGTCGTGCCTACTAACGAGGAGCTAGAAATCGCGCTAGAAACAAAAAGGGTGATAGAAAATCTCTAAATTTGAGCTTTTGTCTGTGTGGCCTGCGCGGAGTAGTAAGCTTTCGGCGGGCCTCTTTGATTTAGCAAGCTTTGCGACCTGCAAATTTGACGAGTCGCACCAAGGCTCGGTCAAATTTGATATTAAATTTACGCTCAAAAACGGCGGCAAATTTCAAAATTTGCGCCAAGTCAAATTTGACTCCAAATCTCTCAAATTTTAAAAATCCTCGCTCAAATTTACTCGCCCGATTTACTTTATTTTAAGTCGTGCTCGGTCAAAATTTACGTAAAATTTAATCAAAAGCGACCACATGACCCTTTCGCAAGCATTTATATTAACCAAAAACAAACAAAAAGAGTGCCGAGCTAGAGTCGCGGTATCTCCAACAAGCGTTATTTTGGGCGTCGGCGTCATAGCGCTCTTTTTTATCTTCGGAAATAGATTCGATAGCGATCAGCTCTCGTCATTTGGCTTTATGATGGTGTTTTTGCTTGTTTTTTCTCGTTATCTTTTTAAAATACTTAATCACATCGAAAAAGTAGAAAAAGCAAAAGAGGAGTACAACGAATTCTACAAAGAAGTTTTCGTCCGCGCGCTCATCGGTGAGATCGACGAGAGCTTTATGTATAGCGCTTACGGCGGTATCTCGCAGAGCGAATTTAATGCGGCCGGGATTTATAAACCCAGCACGTTTTATAGCGAAGATAGCGTGCGCGGTGCATATAAAGGCGTCAAATTTAACCTGTGCGAGGTGATCAATCACGAGCGCGAATATCCGCGCGTAAATAACAAATACGTCGCCGCGTTCGTCCTGCTAAAGTATGCGTTTGACAAGTATTCGGACTTCAAAGGTAGCGTGCTAGTTTGCGAGTTTAACAAGAAATTTCACGGCAAAACGGTCGCCGTGAGTAAGGATTTTAATACTAAATTTCTAGGCGACAAAGAGTTGCTCGACGATGTCAAATTTAACGAAAATTTTAGAGTTTTTACGACCGACAAGGTGGAGGCGAGGTATCTGCTCACGCCTGCGTTTATGGGCAAGCTAAATATACTAAAAGCCTACAAAAACACGCTAAAATCGCCCAGCGTAGCCTTTATGGATAACAAATTTTATCTATTTTGCTTTAGCAGGAGAAATTTTTTCGAGGGGCGGCTTTTTGATAAACTAGACATCGCCGAGGCTCGCCGCGAGCAAAGATACGTCAGGCAGATGCTTAGCGTCATCGACGAGCTAAATTTGAGCTTAGATATTTATAGGTAAATTTGCCTCAAATTTGCGCTGACTGCCTTAAAAATACTGCAAATTTGACGCCGTCCGCGATAAATTTTACGCTACTTTAAATTTACCGCCCAAGCGTCAAATTTGACGGCGACCCAGCTAAGCCAGGGCCGCCGCATTAAATTTAGCCGATTTTACGGATATTTGCAGGTAGCGCCTGTCTAGCGCAGGTGCCCACTAGCCAGTCGTTTAGGCTAAATTTGCCCTTTCGTTTCGGATCTAGTAGGCCTAGCTTGTTGTGATTTACCCCTTTTTCCGCGCTTTCTAGCCAAAAGGCCGGTTTGCCGTCGACAAAATGCACCCTAGCGCCAAACTCGTCGTGTCCAAAACCGTGCTCGAGGCTGATGACGCCGCTAGCAACGCCGTTTGTTACAAAGGCCTCGCCTGTTTGCGAGCCGTACGGCGTCGTGATCTTGACTTTGTCACCCGTCTTGATACCCTGCTCGCTCGCGATATCCTCGGCAATCCTTACGAAATTTTTCGGATGTATGGCGCGTAGCTTTGGACTAACGATCGTGTAGTAGTGCTGGATGTTTGATTTTCTCGAGCTTACGAGGTATTTCCACTCTGATTTTGGGAAAAACTTTTCCAGCGGAGTGCCGTCGCTAGCCACAGGCAGAGCGAGGCTAGGAGTGCCCGGCATGTACTCGCCCGTGATAGAGTGTCTGTGTCCGCCAAGCGGCTCGTAGTAGATCGCAGCAGGCGTAGCGGCCGGGACTTTTACCGTGGTTTTATCGCCCTTGTACGCACTCTCGTAGCTGTCAAATCTACCGCCCTTTGCCAGTACGTGCGCGACTTTTGGTTTTTCCTCGTCTTTTAAAAACGGCTCTAGCTTTTTCATGGTTTTTGAAATTTTACTTAGCTTTAGATCCTCTTTGTCGATGTCCTTCACGCCGTCTCCGTCAAAGGCCAAATTTGCCAGCGCCGCGGCGTAATACTGCTCTTTCGTATCCAGATCCATCGGCTTTCCGTCTTTGTCTTTAAAGGCGCCTTTGCCAAATCCCTTTAGTCCGAGCCTCTTTGCCACCGCGATGTAAAAGGCCTCTACGTCGATTAGCGTGCCGTCTGCGGCGCGGTCTTGTTTAGCGGCGACGGCCGGGTAGCGCACGACCGAGGTCTTAGCTATCGTGCCCCAGAGCGAGTTTGGAAGCGCCCAGTTTTCGAGATTTACACCGTCTGGCACGATGTAGTCGGCGTAGGCGTTGGTCTCGTTCATAAAGGCATCGATACCGATGAAAAGCGGTAAATTTTTGCTATCTTTTAGCGCTTCAAGCACTGCGACCTCAAGCCCCGCCTGTCCGTACATAACGTTTGTCATGTAGTTTATAAACGCTTTTACTTTGTACGGATAGCCCGCGGCGTGACTGGTGAGCGTTTCGTTTACTAGCGGCATCGAGATAGGATACCACGGCTGCTGTGCCGGATAGCCGCTGCCCCCGGCTGCCACTTTACGTTTAAACTCCGAGCTCGTTTCGTAATACTTGCCCGAGCGGGATAAATTTAGCCCGTTTGGCTTGTATGCGCCCTCGAAGCTCTCCAGATCGTATCTACCTTTTAAAAACTCATGCGTGCCCGCGCTTGCGTTTACGTTACCGCCCTTGTAGCCGTAGGTGCCCATAAGCGTGTTTAGGCAAAATATCGCGTACGTGCTCATCGCCGCTTGCGTGTGCATCATGCCGCCGTGGACGTTAGTGCTGACTTGCCTGCCGTTTTTGGTGAAATTTTCGCATAGCCAGAGGATATCGTCTACGCTCACGCCGCAAATTTTAGAGTACTCTTTGAGGCTGTGTTTGTAGGCTGATTCTTTTAGTAGCTGCATAGAGCTTTTGACCTCGACTTTTTTGCCGTTAAGTAAAATTTTGCCCTTGTAGTAGAGTTTGGCTGGCTCGTTTATCTTGTAGCTTTGGATTTTGCCGCTTTGAGAGCAGACCTGCCACTCGTCGCCTATGAGCGCAAATTTGCCGTAGTCTGGGTGGCCTTTTTGCGTGATGACTAGGTGGGTGGCGTTGCACCAGTGTATTTCGCCCGCTAGCTTTGCCTGCTCTAAATTTGGCTGCACGAGGTAGTTTGCTGCGTATTTTTCGTTTTCTATGATCCAGCGTATCATCGCCATAGCAAGCGCGGTGTCGGTGCCGGGTTTTATACCGATCCAGCGGCCTTTGTCGGAGGCGGCGAATTTGACGGCGTTTGTTAGCGTCGGATCTACCACCGCATAGCTGAAGTCATCGTTTGTACTTCTTGCGTGGGCGACCATTTTGGCTTGCTTTTGGAACGGATTTCCGCCGTTTGCAGGCGAGGTGCCCCAGTAGATGGTAAATTTAGAGTTTTCGTAGTCGGGCTTAGTATGCGCAAAGCCCTTTGCGTTGTGCGCGATCTTGCCGCCGACTCTAAAACCGCCGCCGCAAATACCGCCGTGCGAATAGTGATTTATAGTGCCGAAAGATTTTTTGATAAAGCGATCGACGATATCCGAGCGTCCGTCGTAGAGATAAAAGCTCAAAAGCTGGTTGCGCTTGGTGCCGTATTCGGGATTTGCCTCGTCGATGAGCTCGTCTGAGTGTATGGCCCTAAGCCCGTCCACGTGCCCCTCGCCGAAAAGATCTCCGCCCTCGACGACCTCCTCTATGAGCTGCTCGAAGCTGATCTTTTTCCACTTGCCCTCGCCTCTTTTGCCCACTCGCTTAAGCGGCGATAAAATCCTAATAGGCGAAGCTATCATCTCGGGTAGCGCCGCGCCTCTAGCGCATACGGTGGCGCGCCGATCGTCCTCGCCGCTAGCCGTTGTTGCTAGCAACGCGTCGTTTATCGAGGTGTCATAGCTCGCCCAGTGCACGTTTGATAGAGGATGGTATGGGTTGCCCGTACATCTTAGCACGCGGTCTGCTTTTTCGTCCACGTGTAGCCTTAGTCCGCACTTTGCCACGCAGCCGTGACACATAGAAAATACCACGCTATGCCCGTCGTTCATCGAAATTTTGCCGTCTTTTACGCTAAATTCGGGCTGTAGCGAGCTACCCTGCGGTTTATAGTCGTCTTTTATTTTTCCCGCGTCGTCCGCTACCGCAGCGGTCGCGCCCACGGCCGAGATCATCGCCGCGTTTTTTAGAAATTCTCGTCTTTGCATTATTTTCTCCTTACAGCGCGATCTCTTCGCTCCAGCTGATCGCTTGCTTGTAGCCGTTTTTAGCCAGCAACTCCTTATCGTTTTTAGCCAAAATTTCGCTTACGCCGTGGTAAAAAACCTGCGGATGCGTGTTTTTCGGACTATCTAGCACCATCGTCTCGTGGGTGGCTAAAAATTTTCTAATATTTGAGTTTTCGTCGTTTAGATCGCCTATTATGCGGCTTCCGCCCACGCAGGTCTCCACGCACGCAGGTAGCAATCCCTCGCGCAGTCTGTGGTCGCAGAAGGTGCATTTATCGACTTTATAGGTCTGCATGCTAAGGTATCTGGCGTGATACGGACAGGCCTCGGCGCAAAGCGCGCAGCCGATACACTCGGCGCTATTTACTTTGACGATGCCGTTGCTTCTTTGGTAGCTCGCTCCCGTCGGACAAACGTCGATACAGGCGGGATTTTCGCAGTGATTACAAAGGCGCGGTAGCGAGGCGATAACGGCGCGGTTGCCGTCTTTGTCGCTAGCTTCGTACTCCGAAACGATCGTCCTAAAGGCGCCTGCTTGGACGTTGTTTTCCATAGAGCAGTTCATCGTGCAAGACTGACAGCCCACGCAGCGCGTAAGATCGATGACCATGCCGTAGCGCGGACCTTTGGTTTTTTCAAAAGTATTCGTAGCGGCCCTGAGCGCGGTTGCCGCTATAAAAACACCCGCCGCAGCGATAAAGCTACGACGCGAACCTAGCGTTGATTGCATTTTTTCTCCTTTGAATCAAAATGGTTTCGTAACTTTATCACAATTTAACTTAAATGATAATATTAATATTTTAATTAAAAGTGTTTTTTAGATTACCCAAAAATTTATTTTTTAGAAGCGTTTGGTTATAATGCTTTTCAAATTTTTATAAATTTAAGGAAAAGATCTTGAAATACGCGCTTGATTGCAAGGATGGTTTTGAAAACTCGTTTATATTTTGGCTCACGAGATACGTCAAATTTAAGCTTAGCTCGCTCTCAAACAAAGAACTTCGCGACCCAAAGGCGCTAGTAAGCGTAAATTTCGCTCTTAGCCGCGAGATAAAAAACATCGATCAGCTCGACGGCCTCGTAAAATCGGCTAGAAACGCGGGGCTAACGGGTATAAATACATACTTTAATCCGCTTAAAAAGATATTCGAGACGCTCAAATTTTACGAGCTGGAGAGCCTAAAGCAGATCGACGAAGAGCTGCTAAGCGAGGTGCTGGCTAGCGTCACGGGCGGACTTAGCGACGCGAGCAAGAAAAACTACCGCATAAGCGCGATAAATTTTTTCGCATTTTTGGATAAGCAAAACGAAGAGGACGGCAAGGCGCACGTCTTTGACATCGAGCTAAAAAACTGGGGCGGCGTGGGCGGAGCGCGCGGGCAAAAGCTGCCTGAGTTTATGAGCGAGGATGAGGTCAAGAGATTTTTGGAGGCGATCGAAAATGCGGACTTTAAAAGCAATGCCAATCGTAACAAGCTCATCATCAAAATTATCATTTTCACCGGCATCCGCGTGAGCGAGGCGCTAAGCCTAAAGCGCAAAGACATAGCCGAGGACGGCGAGCTCTACGTCATAAGAATCCGCGGCAAAGGCAACAAATACCGCGTCGTCATGATCAAGCGCCGCCTCATCGAAGCCCACCTAGACGCGATCGCGATAAACTATATAAATAAAGAAGGCTATCTTTTTATCAACAAAAAAGGCACGCGTCTAACGCAGGCATATGTGAGCCGCATTGTCGAGCAGATACTCTTTAAAGCCGGAATCCGTAAGGAAAAAAACGGTGCTCACATGCTGCGCCATACCTTTGCCACGATGCTTTACAAAAAGCAAAAAGACCTGGTTTTGGTGCAAGAAGCGCTCGGACACGCGAGCCTAAACACTTCGCGCATTTACACGCATTTTGATAGCGAAAAGCTAAAACTCGCCGCACAGGTAGCCGAGGAGCTAAGCGGAGAATAGCCGCTAAATTTGAGCGGTTTTGGTAAATTTGACCCGGACTTCTAACGGTGCGCGAACTTGCTAAATTTGAAATTTAACTAAATTTATTCGCCGCTTGCGAGTCAGTATGCTGTTTTTAAATTTGAGCAGTCTATACATAAGATAATTGCGCGGCTAAATTTAAAGAATTTGACGGGAGAATAAAAACGGCCGCGCCTGAAACGCGACCGCAAATTTGGTTTAAATTTTAGAGATCGTTATTTTTTCTTTGTCGCTACCGATTACGATTTCATCGCCGCTTTCAAGCTCGTCGCACAGGATCATATCGGCTAGCGGGTCTTCCACTAGCTCGTAAAGAGCTCGGCGCAAAGGTCTAGCGCCGTAAACGATGTCAAAGCCCGCGCCTGCGATAAATTTCTTTGCTTCTTCGCTTAGGCTTGCCTTGATACCGCGATTTTGCAGCGTTTTTTCAAGCTCTTTAAACATTATATCTACGATTTTTATTAGTCCGTCTTCATCGAGCGGATTAAAGATTATCGTGTCGTCAAGACGGTTTAAAAACTCGGGTTTAAAGTAGTTTTTAAGCTCGTTTTTGACCGCTTGCTCGCGCTCCTCGCCTTTTAGATCCATGATGAAATTCGACGCGATGTTGGACGTGAGGATGATGATCGTGTTTTTAAAATCGACCGTCACGCCTTTATTATCAGTCGCCCTTCCGTCGTCTAGGATGCCTAAAAGCACGTTAAACACGTCCTTGTGAGCTTTTTCTATCTCGTCAAAAAGTATGACGCTATACGGACGTCTTCGCACGGCCTCGGTTAGCTGTCCGCCCTCGTCGTAACCCACATATCCGGGAGGCGCTCCGAGCAGGCGAGAGACGCTGTGTTTTTCCATGTATTCGCTCATATCAAAGCGTATGAGCGCGCGCTCGTCGTCAAATAAAAATTTAGCCAAAGCCTTCGCCGACTGCGTTTTACCCACGCCCGTAGGCCCTAAAAACAAAAACGATCCGATCGGCCGCGCGCCCTCGTTTAGGCCCGCTTTGTTTCGCTTGATGGCTCTTGCTAGAGCGTGCAGCGCGGCATCCTGACCGACGACGCTTTCGCGCAAATGCTCCTCGATCATCAGATATTTTTGCTTTTCGCTAGTTAGCATTTTGCTGACTGAAATTCCCGTCCATTTGCTTAGTATTTCAGCCACCAGCTCCTCATCGACCTGATTTTTGAGCAGCACGCCTGATTTTTTCATCTCGTCCCATTTTTTTTCGAGCTCTTTTTGGCGGTTGGCCGCTTCTAAAATTTTGCCGTATTCTATCTCGGCCGCGCGCTGCAGATCGCCGTTTCTACGCGCTATCTCGGCCTCGCTTTTTAGGCTATCTATCTCTTTTTTTGCTTTTGAGATACCGCCGAAAACCGCCTTTTCGTTTTCAAATTTACCGTCAAGAGCGTGTTTTTGTTCGTTTAGATCTGCGATTTCTTTTTCGATTTCGCTTAGGCGAGCGGCGTTTTTGGCCTCGTCTTCCATTTTTAGCGCCTCTTTTTCGACTTGTAGCGTTACGATCTCGCGCTTGATGCGGGCGAGTTCGTACGGCTCGCTTTCTATCTGCATTTTGAGCTCGGCTGCGGCCTCGTCGATGAGATCGATCGCTTTATCGGGCAAGAAGCGGTTTGAGATATAGCGGTCGCTTAGCTTTGCCGCCGCGACCAGCGCGCTATCGGTGATCGTCACGCCGTGGTGCACCTCGAGGCGCTCTTTTATGCCGCGTAAAATTTGAAGCGCTTCGTTTACGCTAGGTTCTTTTACGTCGATAGGCTGAAAGCGGCGTTGCAACGCAGCGTCTTTTTCAAAATACTTGCGGTACTCTTTTAGCGTCGTAGCGCCTACGGCGTGCAGCTCGCCTCTAGCAAGCGCCGGTTTTAGGATATTTGCCGCATCCATGCTGCCTTCGCTAGCGCCAGCACCCACGATGGTGTGGATCTCGTCGATAAACAGGATGATATTTCCAGCGCTTTTTACCTCGTTTATGACGGCTTTTAACCTGTCTTCAAACTCGCCGCGGTATTTTGCGCCCGCGATCAGCGCGCTCATATCGAGTGCTACTACGCGTTTGTTTGCTAGACTAGTGGGTACGTCTTTTGCCACGATTTTTTGCGCTAAGCCCTCTACGATAGCGGTTTTACCCACGCCCGGCTCGCCTAATAAAATAGGATTATTCTTGCTTTTTCTTATTAAAATTTGCATCATGCGCGTGATCTCCTCATCGCGCCCGATAACCGGATCAAGCTCCTTATTTAGCGCCTTTGCGGTTAGATCGATACCGTACTTTTCAAGACTATCTAGCGTCTCGTCACTGGTTTGGCTATCTATCTTGCGCCCTGCCCTGATGCTTTCTAAATTTTTACGGATTTCTAAAACGTCGGTAAATTTGCCTAAAATTTGCTTGATCTCAGGCAGCTCAAGCGCCGAGATAATCCACGTATCTACCGCGATATAGCTATCTCCCATGCTCACCATCAGAGCTTTTGCGCTTTCAAGAGAGTTTATGAGCTCCTTTGAAATTTGCACGTTTTCTTTGCTCACGTTTGAGCTTGTCGGTAGCTGCGCGGCTTTGCTTTTTACTTCAAGTTCCACCGCATCCTTGCCGACGTTCATTTTGTTAAAGACTTGGTTGAGTAGCGAGCCGCTATCTGCGACCTGAGCCCAAAGCAAGTGAAGCGGAAACGTTTGCGGATTTTTCGCATGTATCGCTAGCGCGACGCCCTTTTCTACCAGCTCTTGCATTTGTGCGGTTAAATTTTCGCCTAAATTCGCCATTTTTTCTCCTTTAGTTTATATTGAGCGTATTATATAACTTTAGTCGATTATTGTCAAGTTATCTAAGTGATACAATATAAATACTTACGAAATAAAATTAAATTTTATTAAATCTTTTATCCTATTTTTAGGCAAATTTAACTAAAATACCCCCACTAAAAAGGCAGGAGATTAACTTTGAATAAAAAAAAGATGTTTTTGTTTTCGAGCGTTGCGGGCGCGATGATTTTCGGAGCGGTTTTTAGCGCAAATTTAAATGCTAAAGCCACCGAGGACGGCTCAAATTCTAAACTACAATCGCTCTCAAAACTTACAAAAACCATTTCTACTATCGAAAAATACTATGTTGATGATTTACAGTTTAAAGAGATCGTGGATAAAGCTATAGAGGGGCTTTTGAACAACCTCGACGCGCATTCCGGATTTTTAAACGAAAAGGCGTTTAAAGATATGCAAGTGCAGACAAACGGGGAATTTGGCGGCCTTGGCATCACGGTCGGTATGAAAGACGGCGCGCTAACCGTCATCTCGCCTATCGAAAATACGCCTGCGGATAAAGCCGGCATAAAAAGCGGCGACATCATACTTCGCATCGACGGAAACGCGACTCTAGGCACTACCATAGACGAAGCGGTAAATAAAATGCGCGGCAAACCAAAGACGCCTATCACGATAACTATCGTGCGAAAAGGCGAGCAAAAACCGTTTGACGTGAAGCTCGTGCGCGACATCATCTCGGTCGAGTCCGTTTACGCAAAGATGATCGAAAAAGACAACATCCTCTATCTTCGCGTGACGAATTTTGATAAGCACGTAACCGAAAAGGCAGAGGAATTTATCAAAAAATATCCAAAAGCGGAAGGCATCATCCTTGACCTTCGAAACAACCCGGGCGGACTTTTAAACCAAGCGGTCGGACTGACGAATTTGTTTATAGATAACGGTGTGATCGTATCTCAAAAGGGCAGAAACGAGAGCGAAAATAGCGAATTTAAAGCCGCGAGAGCAAATAAAATCACAAATTTACCGCTTGCGGTGCTAGTTAACGGTGGAAGCGCGAGCGCGAGCGAGATCGTGAGCGGATCGCTACAAGACCACAAACGAGCCGTTGTTATCGGTGAAAAGACGTTCGGTAAAGGTAGCGTGCAGATCATCCTGCCAGTCGATGACAAAGAGGCTATCCGCCTAACGATAGCTCGCTACTATCTGCCTAGCGGCCGCACTATACAAGCAACGGGCGTGGAGCCTGATATTATCGTATTTCCTGGTAAAGTGCCTCAGCATGACGAAAATGCCTTTTCTATAAAAGAGAGCGAACTAAAAAAACACCTAACCAACGAACTGAGCAAAATAGACGCAAATAGCGACAAAAACTCTACGAAAATCACGGATAATAAGACTATAATAACCGAGGCTAACGTAAACGACGATATACAGCTAAAATCGGCGATTGACGCGATCAAAATTTTACAGCTAAAATAAGGAGTGCAAAAATGCAAAAAAAAGAGCTGATCTACGAGGGTAAGGGAAAAAAGATGTTCGCAACGGACGATGCGAACTTGCTAATAGCGGAATTTAAGGACGACCTAACCGCCTTTGATGCGCAAAAAAGAGGCAATGAAGCCGGCAAGGGCGCGCTAAATAACAAAATTTCGACGCAGCTTTTTAATCTTTTAAAAGAAAAAGGCATACCGACTCACCTGGTCGAAACTCTAAGCGACACCGAACAGCTCGTGAAAAAATGCGAAATCATCCCGCTTGAAGTGGTCGTGAGAAACATCGCTACCGGCTCGCTAACAAAGCGCCTTGCGATAAAAGAAGGCACGGTTTTGTCGTTTCCATTGGTAGAGTTTTACTACAAAAACGACGACCTGCACGATCCGCTCGTAAACGACGAACACTGCCTAATCATGGGCTTAGTTAAGAGCGAAAACGACCTTAACAGACTAAAGCATATGGGTCGCGAGATAAACGCTATCCTCTTTAAATTTTTCGCAGACAGAAACTTAAAATTAGTCGATTTTAAAGTGGAATTTGGCGTCGATAAGGACGGAAATATCCTTCTAGCAGACGAGATCAGTCCGGATAGCTGCCGCTTTTGGGACGCGACTACGAACGAAAAACTCGATAAAGACAGATTTCGCCAAGATCTCGGTAACGTAAAAGTCGCCTACGAAGAAGTTTTAAAAAGAATTTTATCTAAGGTTTAAAATGAAAGCTATCATCAACGTATCCCTAAAAAACGGCGTTTTAGATCCGCAAGGAAAGGCTGTCGAGCACGCGCTTGGCTCGCTTGGATTTAACAACGTAAGCGGCGTGCGAATAGGCAAACAAATCATACTGGAAATAAACGCCGCAAGCAAAGACGAAGCGCGCAAGGAGCTCACCAAAATGTGCGAGGAGTTACTCGCAAACACCGTCATCGAGGACTACGAGATAAATTTGAACGATAAATGCGAGAGCGCAAAATGAAAGTCGCCATCGTTTTGTTTCCAGGCACGAACTGCGAGCAAGATACAAAGTACGCTTTTGAGCTTTTGGGGTGCCAGACGCAGATAATCTGGCACAAAGAAAGCGAGATAAATGCCGATCTAATCGTACTTCCGGGCGGATTTAGCTACGGCGACTACCTGCGCACGGCGGCTATCGCTAAATTTAGCCCCGCGATGAGCGCAGTCGTAAAACACGCCCAAAAAGGCGGATACGTGCTTGGTATTTGCAACGGATTTCAGATGCTGTGCGAGCTAAAACTACTCGTGGGCGCAATGAGACGAAACGAAAATTTAAGCTTCATCTCAAAATACCACCACCTAAAAGTGATCTCTAACGCAAATAAATTTCTCTCAAATTTAAGCGTAGGCGAGATCGTAAACATCCCGATCGCTCACGGCGAGGGTAACTTTTACGCCGACGAGACGACGTTAAAAGGTCTCTACGACAACGATCAGGTCCTGCTAAAATACTGCGACGCAAACGGCGCCGCGCTAAATCCAAACGGCTCGGTCGACGAGGTGGCTGGAATTTGCGATAAGAACAAAAAGATATTCGGTCTCATGCCTCACCCAGAGCGCGCCTGCGAGAAGTTTTTGGGTACGGACGATGGATTAAAGATGCTAAAAGGGCTAGTTTGCTAAAGCCCTTTTTAGCCTTTTTTACTATATTTGTTTTAGCTTGCACAGCCACCGAGCCTAGCGTATTTGATATGATGGGCGACGAGCAAAGCCAAAAAGTGATCAAGCCTGCTCCGCAAACGCCCGCACAAAAGCCAAATTTACAAAACAAAGCGCCAAGCGCGCAAAATAGAACTCCTGCCCAGACGCAAAGCGCGGCTACTCAAAACAGAACCCCCGCAACGCAAAGCCAAACCGTAAGCAACCAAGGCGGCACGCATCTGCGCCAGCCTATCCCGCAAAATATCGCTCCTACGAACGAACCTGAGTTAAATTTAAAAGACAGCCAACTATACGAGCGCGTGCAGCCAAACGATATCATTATCAAGGCTCTAAACGCGCCAAAGCAAGTCTACGTCGGGCAAATTTTTAGCTTTACGCTTTCGGTCGATATCCAGGATAATATCGCGGTTGATTTGCAAACCATCTTGCCTGAAACCGAAAATCTAAAATGGTTAAGCTCAAATTTGCGCTGGGATAACGACGGCAAGGGCGTTCATAGGGCTCAAATTTACGCAGAGGCTTCCGCTCAAGCCGTGCAAAATCCAAAAATCACGGTAAATTTAAAGCGTAACGGCGAGTTTTTCCAGACGGCAAATTTGACGCTTTCGCTACCTAAAATCGTAGCGCTAAAAAGCGGCGAGAAATACAACCACGTCGTCGCTCAAAATCTCGAAGTCAAAAAATACAAAACCAACAAATTTGACGACAAAAATCTCATCATGATCGTCGAAGTAAACGCACAAAAAGGCAATATAGCGGACTTTTTCATCGAGGATAAGGACATCATCAAACAAGGCGTGGACTCTACAAGCGGCGAATTTGACGCGCAAAGCGGATATTATTTCGCGATATTTTCGCCCGAAAAAACCTCGATCGATTTTAACTACTTCAGCCTCGCCAAAAAAGATTTTGTGAGCTTTTCGCTCCCGGTAGTCGTGGAGGACGACGAGATCAGCACGCAAATCGGACTAAATCCAAAGCAAAGCAAATTTGAAATTTACAAAAATATCGGAGTTTACGCGCTTTTTGGTATATTTTTGATCACGTTTTTGTTTAAGCGCGATGCGATATTCCTCGTCGTGGTAGTCGGCCTTGGAGCTTATATCCTTTACAGCTACAACCCGTTTGGCGGCGCGACGCTAAGGCAAAATATAAACGTAAAAATTTTACCTACGCAAAACTCGAGCGTATTTTATACCTCAAAAGCGGAGGAAAAGGTCGAGATCCTCGGCGAACGCGAGGATTACGTCAAAATTTTACTAGACGACGGCAAGATAGGCTGGGTGAAAAAAGATGATATTTTCTAGGATAAAGGCCGCGTATTTCGCGGTCGAGTTTTTGATCAGCATACTTTTGGTCGTGTTTTTCATGTGGCTTTTTAAAAAATACATCCACGCCGTAAGGAAATTTTGGGGCAGGAGTCAGCGATTTTTCGGTTTTTACTCGCTCGAAGTCGTCGGCAAATTTGACGAGCGCGCAAATATGATCATCATGAACCACCAAAGCATGCTAGATATCGTCGTTTTAGAAGAAGTCTATCCTAAAAATCTCTGCTGGATTGCCAAAAAAGAGATTGCCGACCTGCCCGTCATCGGACAGATCATCCACGTGCCGCAAATGATCTCAGTCGAGCGCGAGAATAAACGCTCGCTCATCAAGCTCGTAAAGGACGCGCAGGACCGCGTCGAAAAAGGGCGCGTGCTGGCGATTTTCCCAGAAGGAACGCGCTCGCACTCAAAGGAGCTTTTGCCGTTTAAAGGCGGTGCGAAAATCATCGCCGACAAGCTAAATCTAAAAATCCAGCCCATCGTGATCGCGGGTTCGGATATCTTGGATGTAAAAAATTTTAGCTTTAAAAACGGCAAAATCAAAATCATCTGCCTAGATCTCATCGACACCGCCGAGCCCGAGTGGCTAGAAAACGCAAGGGCGAAAATGCAAGAAACGCTAGATAACGAGAGGCAAAAAGCGGCGATTTAAAGCGTTGCTTTATCGTAAATTTTGCCTCACGCGTAAATTTGACGAACTTTTCAGCTAAAATTTGAACCAGATTTACCGCGAGCAAATTTAGCCCTTAAATCCGCTAGCTAAATTTGACCGCCTCGTAAAAGCCGTAAATTTAGGAGGATTTATGAAAAAGTACGCCGTTATATTTATGGTTTTAGCTCAAATTTTATTTGCTTTAAATTTGCCGGAGCCTGATTTTGAGATTTTTTATGACGAAAACGCTAGGAGCGAGCAAATAGACGCGGGTCTTGATCAAATTTTGGAGTTTTTATCGCAAACCCGCACCGCATAAACGACGAATACGGCGAATTTAACGACCGTCTTTTTTCGCCGTTTATCTACAACTTAAAAATCATAAAAACGGGCAAATTCGACTTTGAACGCATAGAAAAAGTACTCAAATTTAAGCCAGGTCTTAACTACAAATTTATGATTTTCACGCCTATTGACGCGGTTATAGCGCTTGGCATAGATCCTAACGGCAAATATAAATTCGATCAAAAAGAAGCAATACGACTCATCGACCTGCTCGTAACAAACGGCGCGGATATCGGCTCGCCCGAGCTTTTGCGCACGGCTTGCAATGCCGAAGCGTTTGAGATTTTTAGCCACCTTCTTAGCAAAGGCGCGCGCGGCAACAAAGAAACGATGCTTTGCGTGGTTGGCGGGATGGCTATTTTTATGGGTCAAAACGGCGCCTCGCCGATCGCAAACGCTCCGCTTGATCCAAAAATAAGGCAGTTTGCAAAAACCGCAAAATTTACCGAGTTTTACCGCGATAAAATGCGCTACCTCGAGGAGCTGCTAAAATTTGAGCCGCTTAGCAAATTTGAGGCTAAAGAACTGGAAGTTTTTACAAAACTAGCCGCGATCTTAGATAGCGAGGATATGGTTAAGTTTCTGCTAAAAAACGGCGTTTGCAAGCAAGAAAATTTACAAACTTCGTGCGAAAATCTCAAAAAGTACGCGACCCGTTACGATGCAAAAGAGAGCCTAAAGCTGATAAACGAAGTTAGATAGCATAACGCGGTAAGCAAGCGGCATGAAGCTAAATTTAAGGGCAAATTTAAACAAGACGGCCTACGTTAAATTTACCGCTTCAAATTTAGTCCGCTGGATTTAGACTCAAATTTTACTGCGGCGTATGTAAATTTAAGGATGGATGATGAAAATTTCTTTACGATTTTTGCCGCTCGCCCTGCTCTTTTTATTTGCGCCGCTTTTTGCGCTAGATTAAGACGAAGTGGTCAAAATTTGCGAGCAGCCAAAATCCGTGCCTGATTTTAGGGTTTTCTACGACGAAAACGCTACGAGCGAGCAGATAGATGCGGGGCTTGACCAAATTTTGGATTTTTTGCGGCAAAACCCGCACCGCGTAAACGACGAGCTGGGCGAGTATTGTGACCGCCTTTTTACGCCTTTTATATTTAACGCTAAAATATATAACACGGGCAAAATCGACTTTGAGCGGATAGAAAAAGCGCTCGAATTTAAGCCCGATCTAAACTACAAAACCGTCGTTGCTAGCCCTATTTGCAACTCCGCTTTGCCACTGACGCCACTTCCCTCAGGACAAAAGTCCAATCTTAGCGAAGCTGACATCATCCGCCTCGTAAAGCTACTGGTTAGGCACGGAGCGGATGCAAATGATAAATTTGTTTTAAGCTGCATTTACGGCGTGGACGGCTTTGGGATTTTTAAAGAGCTGCTTAGCATGAACGCCGATATGAGGGAGATCGCGCTGCAAATCGCGGTCAATATGCGCTCCTTTACTTATGAAAACGGCGCTACTTTAAAGTTTGGCGAGGCTGTAAATTTAAAGGCGGCGCAGTTTGGAAAAAGCGTGAAATTTAGGGAATTTTACCGCGAGAAAATGAGATATTTCGAGGAGTTTTTAAAAATTAAAAGCTTAAAAGAGCTTAACAAAGGCGGGCTTAGATTTTTTATAGAGACGAATTTGGCGCTTGATAACGCCGAGGCGGTCAAATTTCTGCTAGAAAACGGACTTTGCGAGCGGGCGGGCGAGTGCGAGTTTTTAAGAAAAAAGGCGAAAATTTACGAAGCGACGGAGGTTTTGAAGCTTAAATTTTAGTCGATTTTAAAAACCTGACGTCAAAATTTACAAAAACCCAAATCCCAAATTTAATGCCTGCATTTAAAACCAAAATCCAAATTTATCGGCCGCGTTTAAAATCAAATTTTAAACTTGCCGCCAAAGTTTTTAAGCTCAAATTTCAAAAACCCAAAAATCCAAATTCCAAATTTGACAGAATTTACCGTCCAAGCAAACATCAAATTTTAGTCTCAACCGCGAGTCAAATTTGAAAAACAAATTTTAGATTAGTTGATAGTAATCGTATCAAGTTTAAAGATATTCTTAGCACCTTGTGCTATAATCTGCTAAAAATTTTAAAAACAAAGGACGAAAAAATGAGCGAAAAATTTGAATTTCAAACCGAGGTAAACGAGCTGTTAAATTTGATGATACACTCGCTTTATTCAAACAAAGAGATATTTTTGCGTGAGCTCATCTCAAACGCGAGCGATGCGCTGGATAAGCTAAACTACCTCTGCCTCACGGATGATGCTTACAAAAGTCTAAGCTACTCCCCGCGAATCGATATCAAAATAGACAAGGAGAAAAAGACGCTAACTATCAGCGATAACGGCATCGGCATGGACAAAAACGAGCTGATAAACAACCTCGGCACCATCGCTAGAAGCGGTACGAAGGGCTTTTTAGATAAACTAAGCGGCCAAGCTAAAAAAGATAGCGCACTCATCGGACAGTTTGGCGTCGGGTTTTATTCGGCATTTATGGTTGCGGACAAGATCGAAGTCGTGAGCAAAAAGGCGCTTGGCGAAGAGGCCTTTATGTGGAGCTCGGATGCGAAAACCTACGAAATCTCGCCCGCGCAAAAAGATAGCCACGGCACCTCAATCACGCTTTATCTAAAAGACGACGAGTTTGCCGAGTCCTACCGCATAGAGAGTATCGTTAAAAAATACTCCAACCACATCCCGTATCCGATATTTGCGGATAAAGAAGAGTACGTAGCGCCTAAAGAGAGCGAAAAAGAGGGTTCGTACGAGACCAGAAACGTGCAGATAAATAAAGCCTCCGCACTTTGGAAAATGAGCAAAAGCGTGCTAAAAGACGCCGACTACAACGACTTTTATAAGCAAATTTCGCACGACAGCGAAGATCCGCTACTTTACGTGCACACCAAAGCCGAGGGCAAGATCGAATACACTACCCTATTTTTCGTGCCGGCGTCAGAGCCGTTTGATCTATTTCGCGTGGACTATCAAAGCGGCGTGAAACTCTACGTCAAAAGCGTATTTATCAGCGACGACGCCAAAGAGATGCTGCCGCCTTATCTTAGATTCGTCCGCGGTATCATCGACGTGGAGGATCTACCGCTAAACGTCAGTCGCGAAATCCTGCAAGAAAACGGCATAATGCGTAGCGTAAGGGAGCAAAGCGTCAAGAAAATCCTGGGCGAACTAGCCAAGCTAAAAGAAAAAGATAGAGAAAAATACATCAAATTTTATAAAATATTCGGCAAGGTGATCAAAGAGGGGCTTTACGGATTTAGCAGCGAAAAGGAGCAAATTTTAGACCTTTGCCTCTTTAAATCAAGCAAGCGCGAGGGGCTAGTCAGCCTAAAAGAGTACAAAGACGCGATGAAAGACGGTCAAAAATCGATCTACTACATCAGCGGAAATAACGAAACGATGCTAAGAAATTCGCCGCTCTTGGAGAGCTTTAAGGCTGAAGGGATAGAAGTACTCATCATGGACGAGGAGATAGACTCTATCGTCATGCCGACGGTCCAAGACTACGATAAAACGCCGATAAAAGCGGTAAATCACACCGATATCGACGCCGAGATCAAGTCTGAAAAAAGCGAAGCCGACGAGGGTAAATTCGCCGCGCTGCTAGCTAAGATGAAAGAGATACTAAAAGACGAGGTCAAGGACGTGAAGCTAAGCTCGCGGCTAAGCGAAAGCGCCGCCGTCATCGTCTATGATAAAAATGATCCCGATTACGCTACGCAGATGATGCTAAAGCAGATGGGGCATAGTGCGGGTAAAATTTTGCCGATACTGGAGATAAATCCAAAGCACGAGCTCTTTGAAAAGCTATCTCAAAACGAGGCGATGATCTATGATGCGGCGGAGCTGCTTTTGGATATGGCTAAGCTAAACGAAGGCGTCGCTATCGACGATCCATCGGCGTTTAGCAAAAAGCTAACTAAAATTTTGCTAAAAGCGATCTAAATTTAAGCCTTTTTTGGGCTTAAATTTTATTTCGGTTCGGCGGCGAAGTTAAATTTGCCGCCGAGCTTTTTAAATTTAAGCTCAAATTTACACTCCAAAATCCGCTCGCCCTACCCTTAAATTTACGGCGTAAAATTTAACCTAAAAGACGCTTACCATGCTCGCCGAATGCTAAATTTGAAAAGGCTAGTAAGCTACATTTGCGTAATATTTGGTTATAATTGCCGAAAAATTTAAGGTATAAAGTGAACGAGAATAAAGAATATTTCGTAAAAGAAGAAGATTTTATCGTATCAAAAACCGATCTAAAGGGCAGGATAACCTACTGCAATCAGCCGTTTTTAAAGATCGTCGGCGCTACGCAAGAGCAGCTTTTGCACAAGCCGCACAACATCATCAGGCACCCCGATATGCCGCGCATCGTGTTTAAGCTGCTGTGGGAGCATATCAAGGCGAAGAAGGAAATCTTTGCGTTCGTTAAAAACAAGAGCTTTGACGGCGGCTTTTACTGGGTATTTGCTAACATTACGGCTTCGCTAGACGCTAACGGCGAGATCATCGGCTACTACTCCGTCCGCCGCAAACCAAATCCAGAAGGCGTCAAATTTATCGAAGGCGTATATAGACGGCTGCTTGAGGCTGAAAAAAGCGGCGGCATGGAGGCTTCCGGTAAGCTGCTGGGACAAATTTTAGCCGGTGCCGGCGTCAGCTACGACGAGCTAGTACATAAACTTCAGCGAGGACAGATATGAGGCAGCATCCTATCTCGGGCGATATAATTAAGCTAAAAAACGAGCTTAACGAGCTTGAAAAAATGGACATCAAACCGCAAGAAGCGATCATGAGCGCCGCACAGTTTAGCGCTCTAGCAAGCGCGGTCAAAGAGCGAGGGACAAAGGCTAGCGGATATTTTTCGGCCGTTTTTGATGATGAGGACTACTATGCTAACGTCAGCGCCTATCTCTCGCAGATACTACTAGAGATATCGCTAAAAAGCGAGAAAAACGGCATAAGCACGGCGGCAAATCAAAAACTCCAAGTCGCTGCGAAAAACATCAAGGATATAACCGAGCTTTTACAAGCTCAAAGCGCCATCATGCAAAAATACAAAAGACGAAGCTTCTTTGACAAAGACGCGGCTCGTCTGCGCGCCGTAAAGACGCAACTAGCCGAGCTGCTCAAAGCGCAATCAAGACTAGATAAACTACTAAAAATGCAGGCTAGCATCATCTCAAACGTGATTTTGGGCGAGTTTAAGATGGCGTATAAATTTTTACTTTATTCTGTTTTTTTAGCAAAAAGCAGAGGCGATCAGCTCCTTTTAGCCGAGATAATCAGCGTTTGCGATAAGATCGCGGCGATGATAGAACCGGTTTTTAGCGGTCAAAGCCTGCAAACCGGCGAGCTCGTGTATCACTATCTAGTTTACGAGCTGCGAGAGCTGAAAGATGATTTTATAAACTAATCTTTTTGTTTTTTTGTATTATTTTTTTATAAATTTAGCGCGATTAAACTGCGGCAAATTTAATCATGTTTTCAAATTTGCATTAATCCAATAGATATTTAAATTTAACGCTCTGCCGTAAATTTAAATATCTTTTAAAATTTCATCCGCTATTTTTCCCGCGCCGCCGTTATCTATCTGCTTGGAAAGCTGGCTTGAAATTTGCGCTATATCCATCTCGTTTATCAAATTTAGCATCTCATCCGCATCGATCTCGCCGCCTTTTTGAAAGCAAAATTTGGCCAAATTTTGATCCACGAGAAATTTCGCATTAAATACCTGATGGTTGTTTGCGGCGTAAGGATAAGGCACAAATACGCTAGGTAGCGCATTTGCCGTGAGTTCCCACAGCGTACCCGCCCCTGCGCGGCTTATCGCTAGATCGGCACGGCTCATCTTAAGCTCTATTTTGGGATCAAAGTCAAAAAGTTCGAGCTCATCGCCGCTAAGACCAAGCTTTTTATACTCCCCTTGCAAGCTCTCAAGCGCGTTTTTTCCGCATTGATGGATGATTTTTACGCCTTTTTCTTTAAAAACGGGAGCCAGCTTTAAGGCTAACGAATTTATCGCCGCCGCACCCTGCGAACCGCCTAAAAATATCACCGTTTTTAGCTCGCTGCGAAGCCTAGCCGAGCTAAAAAATCTCTCCGCTACGGGATAGCTAAACACAGGCTTAAAATACGAGCTAAAAAAGCCCTTTGCGAGCGGTTTTAGGAGCTTGTTTAGATTGCCGATCACGGCGTTTTGCTCATGGATAAAAAGCGGCCTGCGCGATATAATCGCCGCAAATGCAGCAGGCGCCGCACTGTATCCGCCCACGCTAACGACGGCTTTTACGCCTTGGGTCTTAAAGATTTTTCGGCATTTAAAGGCTAAATTTAGGATATTAAAAAGCGAAAAAAGCTTGCCTAGTCCTTTTTTATTTACAACTCCGCTGCTGGGCAGGAAAAATTTCTCGCTAAATGCGGCGTCGTTTTCAAACCACATCTTGTCCTGTCCGCTACTGGATCCTACAAATATCGTCCTACATCCGCGCGATACCAGTTCTTCGTTTAAGGCTTTTGCGACAGCCAGGTGTCCGCCAGTGCCGCCGCCGCAGATTACGATAGTGCCGTTTTGCAGACTGCCTACAGCTTTGTTTTGGGCTTCGTCGCTAGTCAAATTTGACGGTGAAATTTCAGCTAAATTTTGCACTTTGTCTTTTAAATTTTCAGGCGTCAAATTTTACTCCTTGCCGTTTAAATTTAGAATGCTCAAATTTGCCTTACCGTGCCGCAAGTCAAATTTAAGCTCAATCTTTTACTTTTTTACTCACCATCAGCACCATGCCGACCCCTATGCAAAGCGCTAGGATCGAGCTGCCGCCGTAGCTTAGAAACGGCACGGCGATGCCCTTGATAGGCGTGATCGAGGTGATGCCGTATGAGTTCATGATGAACGAAAACGATATGAGAAGTCCGACGCCGAGCGTAAAGAGGTGGTAGACTTTGTTTTCGCTCCTTGAGGATACGCGAAAGATGCGGAAAAGCAAAATCAAAAGAAGCGACGTGATGATGAGTATCCCCAGCACCCCAACCTCCTCGGCGATACCGGCAAGTACGAAGTCCGTGTGCACTTCGCTCAAAAATCCGAGCTTAAACACGCCAGCTCCTAGCCCCTCGCCGAAAAATCCGCCGTGCTTTATGGCATTTAGCGAGTGCGAGATCTGATAGGGCTCCGGCACGCCCTCGACGCGAAACATATTTGCCATACTTTCGGGCATAAGCGAAAGAACCATATTTTGCACCGTGCCCCACCATGACTTTATACGTAATATGCGGTGTTCCGACGTAAAAATAGCCACGATAGCAAGCACCGAAGCGCCCGCCATGCCAATGACGAAAAGCCGCTTGCTAGTGCCGGCAAAAAGCATCATAACGATGAGCGTAAGCGCCAAAACGACGACTTGACCGAGGTCGTTTTGAAGGATGGCGATAAGATAAACGGCTATCAAAAACAAAAACATATAAGGCAAAATGAGCTTAAATTCCTGCTTTAGGCTCTTTTTGCTACCGTCGATCTTGCGCGCGAAACTCCATGCTAAAAAGTAAACGAAACCGATCTTAAAAAACTCCACCGGCGCTAGAGAAAAGCCAGGCAAGCGTATCCAGCGCTTGGCTCCGCCCGCATCGGTGACTAGCGAGCTAGGCAGCGCGTGCATAGCTCCCATAGCGATAGCGCAAAAGCCAAATAGACAAAAGCCGATCCAGACCATGGATTTGTCAGGGTCAAGCCGCGAGATGCCCCACATTAAAAATATCCCGATCGCCCCAACGACAAGTTGTCTGATGAAAAAATGATAAGGATCGTAGTTGAAGAAAAGCACGGTAAAAACGGGCAAGGAGAGCGAAAAAACGATACCGATAGTAATGAGCGCGACGCAAGAGTAAAATATCCACTTATCCGCCTGCATTTTTTCCTTTCCCGAGTTAAATTTAATGGGCGATTCTACTTAAATATGGCTTACAAAGATGTTAATCGGGCGTTCATAAATTTCAAATTTAGCTAAAAAATCGCCTGAAAAAAATTAAAAATATAATAATATAAATTATATCAATATATAATTTTAACTTAGTATTAAGTAAATGGTTTGTAACATACGCGCGTTATGCAAATGTAGCATAAAACTAAAAAGGAGTCTAAATGAGAGTTAAATTTTCAGTTGCCGCATGTGCGGTTTTGGCGCTATTTACGGCGCAGGCGAACGCCGCCGATACGGTTAAGCTAGAAGGCGTCGAGATAAATAGCGTCGGCGATAACATCAGCGAGAGCGGTATCAGCGAAGGCATCCTAACCAAAAACGTGCAAAAACGGGATCCTAGCCGGTAAAAAGGTACTAGATACGCCGTATCAGATAAGCACGATCACGAAAGAAACGATGAATCACCAGGGCGTGACCGGCTTTGAGGAGGCGGTGAAGTACTTCCCGTCCGCGCAAGTGCAGATGAGAGGCGGCACCACGGTCGGTCGTCCGCAAACTTGCGGCTTTGAAGGCAGCGTCGTGGGCAACGTTTTTTGGGACGGTTTTTACGCTATCTCGACTACGGCGATCCCGATGGCTATGTTTGAGAGTTTGCAGATACAAAACGGTCTTGCCGGCTCGCTTTACGGCCCGCAAAATCCGGTCGGCGTCTTTAACTACACGAGAAAACGCCCGGTAGATAACGAGCACAGCATCTGGGCGGACTACGCTTCGCGCGAGCACTTCGGCTTAGGCGTGGATAGCTCGATGAAATTTGACAAGGTAGGCTACCGCGCGGTCGTATACGGCTCGGACGGCGCGAAACAGGTAAAAGGCAGCAACTACCAGCGCCGCCTAGCCAGCCTCACGCTCGAGTTTTATCCGACCGAGTCGCTTACGTTTGAGACTGCGGCTAGCTACTACGAGCACAACACTCACGGATTTGCGGGACTTTTTGCGCTTTACGTAAAAGACGGCATGATCAGAAACGACCTAAAGCTGCCTGATCCCGTAGATAACAAAACTCCCGGACTTGGTCAGCTATACGGCGGTATGAATCTAAAAACGACGACGGCTAGCGCTAAATTTAAATACGCTCCGAGCGAGGATTGGTATTTTGAAGGCGGATATCAGTTCCAGCGAGCCGATCGACATATACACAGCGTCGTAAATAGAATCACCGATAAAAACGGCAATTACGATACCTATCACAGCGGCGGAGCGACCGCGGCGTATAGATTTGATCTACCTAGCGGCTATCTAAAGGCGGTCACGGACTTTGATACCTGGGGGCTAAACCATAACTTTAGCGTGCAGGCAAACGGATATAGATACGTGCAGTATCGCTACTCAAATTTAAGCACGACGACGAAAGCCGGCTCGGCAAATATCAACGATCCTAAAATTTTCCCGCATCCAAACTCAAAAAAAGGCTCGAATTTATATAAACTAAGCACGACCGATATGAAAAATATCTCCGTGCTAGACGATATCACGATAAACGATAACTTTAGCTTGCTTTTAAGCCTCTCAAACAGCTGGATAAAAGAGCGCACTCGCCCGGCCATAACCGCGACGCAAAGACAGCTAAAGCCTATCGTGACTAAATACGACGAATCAGGCCTTAGCTACGGTGCGAGCTTGGTTTATAAGACGGTCGAAAACGTCAGCACGTATTTTACCTTTGCCGATAGCTTGCAACAAGGCGGCACCGGCACGAACGCCGACGGCACGACCAGCACGTTAAAACCGTACCGCTCGAAACAATACGAAATAGGCGCCAAAGCTCGCATAAACGAGATCGACTTTAGCTCGGCGGTATTTAGGATACAGCGCCCTATCGCCTATGTCGGCAGTAGCGGCAAATACGATGTCCAAGGCGAGCAAGTAAACACTGGATTTGAGTTTATGAGCGGCGGCAAAATCACCTCAAATTTAAGCGTTCTAGGCGGCTTTACGCTTATAAATTCTAAATTTAAAAATCCGCTACTAAAAGGCGCAAACGGCAAGGTCGTAAACGGCGTGCCTAAGCTAAACTCGAATTTGCTATTTGACTACGTCGTTCCAAATACCGAAAAGCTCGCATTTAGCGCAAATTTCCACTACACGAGCAAGATGTATATCGACGATCTAAACACGCAGGCTACGCCTAGCTTTTTCGTCACCGATCTTGGCGTGAGATACGTTAGCCGCGCGATGCTAGGCAAGCAAACCACTTTGCGCTTTAACGTAAATAACGTATTTAACAAAAAATACTGGGCGGGTATGTATCCTGCTAGCGCCGACGGCGCAGGCACCAGCGCTAGCGTTCTTGGCGTAGCTAACGGGCTAAGCCTGGGCGAGAGTAGGATGTTTATGCTATCGGCCGAAGTTAAATTTTAATTTGATTTAAGGCTTGTCTCGCGAGCGTCTTTAATGGAGCTAGAAATCTCCCTTGATGAACTACGTGTTCTATCTTCGGTAGAAAATTTTCTTCGCAACCATCAAAGCCGTCTCGCGATACTTTACTTTATTGCCTTACATTCAAATTTGCAACGCTTCTTGATATAAAATTTATCTTACAACACTACCTTTAAATTTAGCACCTTCGCACGTCCTTATTTTCTCAAATTTCACAAAAACAAATTTAACCAAACGCATCCATAAAAGTAAACATAAATTCATTAAATTGAAAAAATATATTACATATAAATTGCATATTAAGGTAACAAGATGTAACATCGGCTTATTTAAATATAAAAATAAATATTTTAACACTTTACAAAGGAGCATAAATGAAAATTAAAATTTCAGTCACCGCATGTGCGGTTTTAGCGCTACTTTCGGTGCAAGCAAACGCAGCCGAGACGATCAAGCTAGAAGGCGTCGAGGTAAATAGCGTCGGCGATAACATAAGTGAAAGCGGCATCAGCGAAGGCATACTAAACAAAGGCGTCGCCAGCGGTCCGCTAGCGGGCAAAAAGGTGCTTGATATGCCTTATCAGGTAAATACAATGTCGATTGAGGCGATGAACCACCAAGGCGTGGCCGGTTTTGAGGACGCGGTAAAATACTTTCCTTCGGCGCAAATTCAAGCAAGAGGCGGCGTCGAGGTCGGTCGTCCCCAGACTCGCGGCTTTCAGGGCTCAGTCGTAGGTAACGTGCTTTGGGACGGCTTTTACGCTACTTCTACTACGGCCATACCTATGTATATGTTTGAGGGGCTTCAGATACAAAACGGTCTTGCAGGCTCGCTTTATGGCGGACAAGATCCGGCGGGTATCTTTAACTACACTAGAAAACGCCCGGTACCGTTTTCAAACACGTTTTGGGCCGATTATACGAGCAGATCGAATTTCGGCGTAGGCTGGGATACTTCGGATAAATTTCAGTACGTCGGCTACCGAGGCGTGTTTTACAAGAGCGACGGCGCAAAGCAAGCTAAAAATAGCGACTACGAAAGAAATTTAGCTAGCCTAGGGCTTGATTTTTATCTAACCGAAAATTTTACTATCGAGACGAATTTTAGCTACTACAAACACAAAATGCTAGGAATACCCGGCGGCTTTTCGGTGCCGGGTAGAAACGGCGTTTTAAACTTTGCTATACCGGACGCTACAAAAAATACGAAAGCGGGCCTAGAGCAAGAGTGGGCGGGAAGCGACCTAAAAACTACGACCGCTAGCGTTAAATTTAAATACGCTCCGACAGAGCGTTGGTATTTTGAGGGCGGATATCAGTGGCAAAAAGCCATCCGCGATATGTACGGCACGAGCAAAACTTTTACGAATCAAAACGGAGATTTTAGCGTAGCGGCTAGTGGAGGAAACGGCGCGGCAAGCAGGTTTGACGTACAAAGCTGGTTTGCTAAAGCTACGACCGAGTTTGAGACGTTCGGTATAGAGCACAACTTCGGCTTGCAGGCAAACGGCTATATCTGGACGATATACGGCGCTAAAACCGCAGGCGGAAGAGCAAATTTGGGCAACTCGAATTTATATAATCCAAAAACTTTTTCAAATCCGCACGTAGCAAAAGGTAGCGGAGCTTATAAAAGTAGCCAAAGCTCTATGAAAAACCTAACTATCGCCGACGATATAAAGCTAAACGACTACTTTAGCGTCATTTTAAGCGCGGCTAGAAGCAACTTTGAGAACAAAAACAAGCAAACGGGCGTAAAAACGTACGATGAGAGCGGCACTAGCTATGCGGCGAGCTTTATTTATCGCCCTATCGAAAACGTAAGCCTATACTTAACGTATGCAGACAGCTTGCAAGCAGGCTCAAGCTATACTTATGAAAGAACCAATCCAAGATACGGCGAAACGGTCGTTTTAAAGCCGTTTAGAAGCAAGCAATACGAGATCGGCGCAAAAGCCAGGATAGAGGATATCGACCTATCTACGGCACTTTATGAGATAAAACGCCCGATAGCCTATCTAGGCGACAACAACGAGTATAGCATCCAAGGCGAGCAGGTAAATAGAGGCCTAGAATTTACCGCAGGAGGCAAGATAACAAACGATCTTAGCGTAATGGGCGGCGTCGCGCTAATACAGCCGAAGCTAAAAAAGGCAAAACAAGCCTACGCGCAGGGCAAGATCGTGGTCGGCGAACCAAAAGTTCAGTCAAATTTACTCTTTGACTACGTCGTGCCAAATACAAACAAGCTAGCCCTAAGCGCAAATTTACACTACACGGGCAAACGCTACGCCGATCAGCGCAACGTAAATGCTGTACCTGCGTACTTTACGACCGATCTTGGCATCCGCTACGTGACCAAAGAGTGGCTAGGCAAGCAAACTACGCTAAGATTTAACGTAAATAACGTATTTGATAAAAAGTACTGGGTCGGAATGTTCCCGTCAAATATCGACGGAACTACGACGGGTGCTGGCACAAGTATTTTTTTAGGACAGAGCAGAACGTTTATGCTATCGGCTGAAGTTAAATTTTAGCGGCATGTCTCGCGAGCGCCTTTAAATTCGGCAGCGATTTACCTAGTTGTCATTTTAAAAATTTTACCTTCAAATTTTGAAGTCAAATTTTAATTCGGCTTCAAAATTTAAAATTTAAATATTTTGGAGAAAAAATGCAAGGACTACTAAACTGGCAGGCAATCAGGGAGCTTAAATTTGCCCCGATGACGCGAAACGGAGCCGGCGGAAGCGCGGTTAATTGGGATGAAATAGCCCAGATGTATAACGGCATGGCCGAGCTTGAAAAACATAGCGCGCAAATTTTAGCGGATGCTTTACCGATAACGTCCGAAGATAGCGTACTAGACGTTGGTTGCGGACCAGGGCGCCTTAGCGTACCGATGGCAAGGCGAGCCAAAAGCCTAACCGCGCTTGATGCATTTGGCGGGATGCTTAAATTTTGCAAGCAAAACGCCGAAAATGCCGACGTAAAAAATATAAATTTTTTACAGAAAAGCTGGCTAGACAAAGATGCGTTAGAAATAATCGGTAAGCACGATGTCGTCGTCGCCTCGCGTTCGGTCGGTCTTGGCGATATAAAAAAACTAAACGACGCAGCAAAAAAATACGTATGTATAACTTGCTTTTTGGAAGATTATCCAAGTCTTAGAGAAATTTGGATGGATCTGCTTGCAGGTATCGACGAAAGAGCTTCAAAACGTCCGCCTTTTATAAACGAAAACCCGAGGATGTTTGGCTACAACGTCACCTTTAATATGCTTTACGATCTGGGCGCAAACGTAAACGTGCGTATCTTTGACACAATTTATGAAAAGAGCTTTGCAAGCAAGGATGAGGCTTACGAATTTTTAAAATTCGTCGGCGAGATCCCAAAAGAAAAAGAGAAAATTTTTAGAAAAAACGTGGATAAATGGCTAGTAAAAGATGAGGGCGGAGTTAAATTTTACCGCACGACGAAAAGCTACGCGATGTGGTATGACGTAAGCGAGGTAAAATTTGAATAACAAAGCCCTTTTTATCGTTTTAACGGTAGTGCTGATAGTTTGCGCTTTTATCTCTCTTACTCTTGGTAGATATAGCCTTAGTGCGTCTGAAATTTTTGCTAGTTTACACTCCTTGCTAACCGGCTCCAGCGTACAAAACGAACAAGCAAACGCCGTAATAACGCAGATCAGACTCCCTCGCATCGCCTTTGCGTTGCTTGTAGGTGCCGCCCTTTCCGCATCCGGCGCGGTCTATCAGGGGCTTTTTAAAAATCCTCTCGTATCTCCCGATATCTTAGGCGTATCTAGCGGCGCGGCGGTAGGCGCCAGCATCGCTATCATACTTTCCCTACCCGTGCTTTACGTTTCGCTAACGGCTTTTGGCTTTGGACTAGCCGCCGTTTTTGCGGTGGTTTTTTTAAGCCAATTAATAGCCAGAGGCAAGCTAAACGTTATCATAATGGTGCTTTCAGGCGTCGTTATATCCTCGCTTTTTGGAGCTTTTAGCTCGCTTTTAAAATTTCTAGCAGATAGCGAAAACAAGCTGCCTGAGATCACGTTTTGGCTGATGGGAAGCCTAGCTCGCACGGGAGGATATCAAAACGTCCTTTATATGCTAGGCGTCACGGCGTTTTGCTCGGTGCCTCTGTTTTTGCTTAGATTTAGGCTAAATATCTTAGCCTTTGGCGAAGAAGAAGCTAAAGCCATGGGCGTAAACGTCAAATTTTATAGCTTCATCATCATCTGCGCTTCTACCTTGCTGACGGCTTCTAGCGTGGCTTTTTGCGGTATAGTAGGATGGGTCGGACTCATCGTACCGCACATCGCCCGCTCTATCGTCGGGGCGAATTTTAACGTCTTGCTGCCCGTTTCTATGCTATTAGGCGCGCTATTTTTGCTAGTAGTCGATACTATCGCAAGGTGCGCGATGGCTAGCGAGATACCCCTTGGCATCATCACCTCGCTCATCGGCGCGCCCGTTTTTATCTACCTGCTTTATCAGAGCAAAAAGGGCTGGCTATGAAATTTGAGATAAAAAATTTAAGCTGCGGATACGGCAAAAAGCTAGTCGTGAAGGAATTTAGCGCCGAGCTAAAAGACGGAGAAATTTTATGCTTGCTCGGGCCAAACGGCGTGGGTAAGACGACGGTTTTTAAGACGATTTTGGGATTTTTAAAGCCATTTGGCGGAGAAATTTTAGCAGACGGGCGAGATTTTTTCGCCTTAAGCGACAAAGAGCGAGCAAAGATCGTTAGCTACGTGCCTCAGGCTCACACGCCGCCCTTTGCTTTTAGGGTTTTAGACGTCGTTTTGATGGGACGCTCGCCTTATATCGGAGCTTTTGAAAATCTAAGCGCAAATGACGTAAATATCGCCATGCAAAAGCTTGATATGCTAGCAATGAGCGAATTTGCGGATAAAATTTACACCGATATCAGCGGCGGCGAGAGGCAAATGGTCTTAATAGCAAGGGCTTTAGCGCAGGAGGCAAACGCCGTGATGCTTGACGAGCCGGCTTCAAATTTGGACTTCGGCAATCAAGTAAAAATCCTAAAAGCCGTAAAAGAGCTAGCGGCAAACGGGCATAAAATCATCATGACCTCGCACTTTGCCGAGCATGCTTTTTATATAGACGCCAAGGTCGCGCTTTTAAAAAGAGATCAAAACATCATCTGCGGCAGCGCTAGCGAAGCGATAACAGATGAAAATTTAAAACTCGCTTACGGCGCCGATATAAGAGTAGTAAAAAACCAGATCGAAGGCAGGAGCGTTTATTCCTGTGTTCCCATCATTTAAGGAGAAAAAATGAGAAAAATTTTGACGGTTTTGATACTTGCGGCTTGTCTTTTACAAGCGCGTATCATAGTAGACGACGGCGGCAAAGAGGTAAAAATACCTGATAACGTAGAGCGCGTAACGCCGATGATAGGAGCATTTACGCAGATGAGCGCGATGCTAACGGGCGAAGATAAAATCGTCTCGGGCGCGGCTAGGCTGCCTGAAATGATGAGTAAAATTTTTCCTAAAATAAAAACGATGAATAACGTAAGCGGCTCGCTAACAAGCAGCGCCGAAAGCATTATCGCCTCAAATACGCAGGTGGTTTTTGGGCCCGTCGGTATGATATTTGACGAAAATCAAAGAGCGCAGCTAGAAGCCGCCGGCATAGCGGTCGTAAATATTAATAAATTTAGCAACGCTAGCGAGATAAAAGGCGCTGTTAGCAAAATAGCCGAGATTTTAGGCGGCGATGCGGTAAAAAAGGCGGAGGAATTTAACGAGTATTTTGACGAAAATATAAAATACGTAAACCAAAAAGTTCAAAATATCAAGGATAAAAAGCGGGTTTTGGCTCTAAATTTTAACTCGGGAAATTTTAGCACGATCAGCAGCAAAGATATCGGCGCAGAGTACATAAAAATCGCAGGCGGCGTAAATTTAAGCTCGCAGGACAACGAGACGGATTTTAAGATTTCAAAGACGATAAACGAGGAGCAAGTTATCATCTTTAACCCTGACGTCATCATCACGAATTCTCGCGAAGGCAAGGAAAGAATCCTAAATAATCCCGCGTTTAAACAACTAAAAGCGGTCAAAGAGGACGCCGTTTTCGTCGTGCCTAGCGGAGTTTATCTGTGGTCGGTTAGAAGCGCCGAGGGCGCCTTGCAGCCGCTTTGGCTGGCTAAAATATTTTATCCGAAGGTTTTTAGCGAGTTAAATTTAGAAGAAGAAGTGAAGAAATTTTACCTTAAATTTTATCGCTACGAACTAAGTGACGAGGAAGTAAAACAAATACTAAATCCAAAATAAAACAGCTAAATTTTCGCCTCGCTCGGCAAACGCGGGGCGAATAAATTTAGCCCTCGCCGCTTTTGCGTTTTTATAAATTTAAGCCCGTTTGGGTATAATCTGCCCTTTTAAACGCGAGGAAAATATGCCCCTTTCAAAACTAAATCAAGAACAATACGCCGCCGCAACCGCCCCCGCCGGACACAATCTAGTCATAGCAAGTGCCGGCACCGGCAAAACCAGCACCATCGTCGCGCGCATCGCTCATCTCCTAAATTTAGGCGTAAAGCCCGAAAAAATCCTACTTCTAACCTTCACCAACAAGGCCGCGGCCGAGATGATCGAGCGTCTAAACCGACATTTTGATAAAAAAATCACCTCGCGCATCACTGCGGGCACCTTTCACTCGGTTTCTTATTCGCTGCTTAAATTTCTAGAAAAATCGGTCACGCTAAAGCAGCCTAGCGAGCTAAAAACGCTACTAAAATCGCTCGTCGAGAGGCGCAAATTTAACCACCTAAGCGACGTTAAGCCTTACGGGGGCGCCTATCTTTACGACGCGTATTCGCTGTATCAAAATTTAGCCTTAAAGCAAACGTTTGGCGAGTGGCTAAAGGAGCGAAGCGACGAACAAGGCGTTTATGCCGAGATTTATGAGGACGTTTTGCGCGAATTTGAGGAGGAAAAGAGCAAATTCGGCTATGCGGATTTTAACGACTTGCTTATCAAAATGCGTAACGAATTGAGAAAAGGCGCGCCGCTAAAATTTGAGGAAATTTTAGTCGATGAGTATCAGGACACGAACTCCCTGCAAGGCTCGCTAATCAGCGCTTTTGAGACAAAAAGTCTCTTTTGCGTCGGGGATTTTGACCAGAGCATTTACGCCTTTAACGGCGCAAACATCGAGATCATCGGCTCGTTTAAGGACCGTTTCACAGACGCTAAAATTTACGCGCTAAACATCAACTACCGCAGCAGCTCCGCCATCCTATCCCTTGCCAACAAAGTCATCGCAAACAACCCGCGCCTTTACGAAAAAAAGCTAGTCGTCGGCCGCGAGGGTAAATTTACTTCGCCAAAGCTGCTAGTTTACAACGAGCTTTTCGACCAGTACGCAAACATCGCGCAGATCATCGCCGTTTCGAAATATAAACAAGAAAATATCGCCATCATCTTCCGCAACAACTCAAGCGCCGACGGCCTAGAAGTCGCGCTGCGAGAGCTGGGTATCGGCTCCAAACGCAAGGGCGGCGTGAGCTTTTTTGAAAGCCGCGAGGTGCGCGCTGCGATGGATCTGCTAGGCATCCTCATAAACCCAAAAGACATCATGGCCTTTATCCACGTGTGCGAATACGCAAAAGGCGTGGGCGCTGCGCTTAGCAAGGAGATTTTCGAGGTGCTAAGCAAGGTCGGACACGGCGACGTCGTGCGCGGATTTTTGCAGCCTGATGAGAGCGTTGAGGCATTTGCTAAAAAAACCAAAAACTACCAACTAGGGCTTTTTGACGAGCTTGACGAGGTCGGGGGGAAGTCGCGCTTTGCTAAATTTAACTTTTGCGAGGATTTTTTTGCGCACCCGATTTTAAAAATGCAAAAACTAAGCGAGAGCGGCGGGCAATTTTTGTATGAAATTTACAACTTTTTAAGCGCCGCCAAACGCCACTCGCGCCCAACCTCGCTGATAGAGGATCTCAAAAATAGCAAAATTTACGCCCTCATCGCGGATAGCCTCGCGACCAAGCGCGCCACACAAAAAAACGGCAACATCGACGAAACGCTAAAAAAAGAGGCCCTGGAGCGCATCGCGGGCAAGCTAGAGGTGCTGGGCGAACTAGCCAAAAACTACTCGGAGGCGGAGAAATTTTATAACTTTATCACTCTGGGCAGCAGCGAGATGAGCAGCGGCGAAGGTGTAAATTTGCTAAGCGTGCACGCATCAAAGGGGCTTGAGTTTGACCTCGTTTTCGTAGTCGATCTCGCGCAAAATCGCTTCCCGAACCTCAAACTCATGAGCATGGGCGGCTCGCTCGAGGAGGAACGGCGACTCTTTTACGTAGCGGTCACGAGGGCGCGCGACGAACTGATTTTAAGCTATGCCAAATACGACAAAATCAAAAAGATAAACTACCAACCCAGCCAGTTTTTGATCGAGGCGGGGATGGCTAGCGCCGGGATTTAAATTTGACGGCAAATTTGACCGATGTGAAATTTGAAGTCGTTTAAATTTAGCCGCCTTATTTTATCTTTCATATGCCGCAGTCGGCGCTTGGCATAACCTGCACCTTGAAAAGGCATTTTTTTAAATCAATCTCCGCCGATGCAAGCGGACTAAATTTCAAATCAAATTCGAGTAGCTAGAAGTAGCGCCGCTAAATTTAACTGCGCCGCCCAAGCCCCAAATTTACGCCTACATAAAGCTCGGCGCGTCGTTTGAAAAAAGGATCAGATCGCCCGCTCTGGTGTTTTGTGCTAGGGCTTCTTGTATTTTTGATTTGTCCTTGATGACGATGACTTTTGGCCTGCTTAGGTGCTTTAGTAGCGCGACGGCGTTTAGCGAGCTTGTTAGCATAACGATGTCAAAGGTCTTGTTGATGATCTTGCTTAGCTTTTCGTTCTCTTCGTCGCTGCTCTCCATGATGCCGGGCGTCACGAGCACCTTTCGCCCCTCGTAGCTACCGACTAGCTCGTAGCTCGCGCTCATACCGTTAAAGTTACCGTTAAAACCGTCGTCGATGATGATTTTACCGCCGGCATCGATACGTTCGAGTCTATGCTCGACGTTTTTTAGGCGCGAGAGAGCGGAGGCGATCCTGGCCTCGTCTAGCCCCAGATATAGCGCGGTTTTGACGCAGGCGGCTAGATTTGCGGCGTTAAATTTACCAAGCAGCGGCGAGCTAAATTCCCTCTCTCCAAGCTTAAATTTGACCCCATCCAAGCTTGCCTCCACGCCGCTTAGGTTTTTATCGTAAATTTCTATCTTCTCGCCCTCGCTTGCCTGCGTGCTACTGTGCACGAAAGCCTTTTCTAGGCGCTTTGAGTTAAGGGCTTCAAGCTTTGTAGCGCGGATATTTTCAAGCGTCTTAAAGTACTCGATATGCTGCGCGCCGATCTCGCCGACGATCGCGATCTGCGGGTTCAAAAACTCCGTGATCTGCGCGATGTCGCCTTTTAGACGCGCGCCCGCCTCGGCGATATATATCTGCGTACCGGCGGCAAGTTCGTTATTTACGTCTTGGATGAGGCCTGCTAGCGTGTTTACGCTGCGAGGGGTTTTGCGGCAGGCGAAGTCATTTTTAAGTAGCTCAAATAGGAAATTTTTGATGCTGGTTTTGCCAAAACTCGCCGTTATCATGATGATTTTAAGCTCAGGCATCGAGGCTAGCTTTTTGCGCGCGCTGTTTTCGTAGGCCTTAAATTTAGCCTTTTCCAGCAAAAAGCTAAGCGCAAAAGAGAGCACGAGCGGCAGGACGACGCCTAAATTTACGCGGTGCTGCGTCGCGAGATAGACGGCGTAGCTAGCGATAACCGCGAGCGCTAGGATAACAAAAAATCGCTTGACTCGCGGCGTAAAAACCAGCTTTTTATCAAGCTTTTTATGCCAAAGAGTGAGGCTTGGCACCAGCGCAAAGTAAAAATAAATCCAGAAAAATCGCTCCGCCCCGTAAAAAAGCACGATCGGCACGATGAGGAAAAACACGTGCCACAGCGGCCTAGTGAAGTGAAACAGCACGCGCTCAAACTTGTATGAAAACCACTGAAGGCAGGTGATGAGATAAAATCCGAGTGCAAACGTAAATAAAATTTGCGTCGCGGCAAGGCCGATATTTATGAGGGTTTCGTTCATTTTTTCTCCTAGGTTCACTTAAGCGGGCTTTTGTTTGCGCCATTTTTTGCCAAATTTAGCGTTTTGCAGTTTGTTTTTGCGTGCTTGACGTAAATTTGATAGTTTTTCCGTTAAATTTGAGAGCAAATTTATCCGCCTTGTTTTTTACGCCGTAAAACGCAAATTTGTCAGCCTAGATTTTACAGATTTTGGGCTTAAATTTAGCTCGTAAATTTGATGCAGGCCCGCCAAACCCGCATAAATTTAATGCTAATAACTAAGTCAAAAGCACAAATACAAAATTTGCGCGCTAGTTTAAATCAAACGTTTGTTGCACAGGCTTTTTGGGGCTTTTTTGAGCGTCTTGCTCATCTTTTGGTAAAATTTGATTTTGCTCGTCTCTGCTTAAAACGCCATTTTTGGGTTCCGATTGATTTTGTGCGATTTCTTGTCCGTCAAACAAATTTTCTTTAAAAACTTGACCGTTTTTGGCGCTTATATCGTCAAGCTGCGGATTTTGATCCACAAGGTCGCCGCTTTGCGACTGCTCGTCAAAAAGGCTGCTTTGAGAGACGGTTTTTGTGTTTATGGCTACCTCTTGCTCCAAAGTCTCTTGCGTAGATTCCGTCAAATTTTGCTCGGTAGCGTTTTTAAGATCGCCGTTTTCGTTGGCGCTCTCGTCATCCTCGCTCAAATTTTCACGGTTTTTCGGACTTAAAATTTTCACGCTTTCTATCCCGCTTTCATCGTCCAAGTCCGTCAAATTTAACCCCGCGTTCACGACGCCTTCGATATAGCGCGCGTGGAGTAAAAAGAAAAAATGATCGCCCTTTAGCGCGTGAAATTCGCTGTTTTTGATGAGGCGACTCACGCGTTCGCCGCTTTTTAGGGGTGTGGCTTTGTCCTCTTCGCCCCAAAATATAAACGCCTTACCGCCAAAGTCTGCAAATTTAGAGCTAAAGTCCTCGTCAACGACGTTTTTTAGGGTCTCGTACATCGTTTTGCTCATGCCTTTTACGTCTTTCGTAGCGAAAAATTTGTATAAAAACCCAAGCCCGAACAGCTTTAAAAACTTAAACAATGCGATCTTAAATCGCACCCAAAGCGGCTTTTTAGCCACGATGCCCGCCGAGCTTAAAAGCGCGATATATTCAGGATTTAGCAGGGTTGCGACCTTGCCTCCGAAGCTATGTCCGAAGATGATTTTGGGGTTCGCGCCAAGCTCGTCTAAAAAGGATTTTATGATTTTTGCGTAGTCTTTCGTCGCTAGCGCGCCGTGCATACTGCTCGCGCCAAAGCCCGGCATATCGACATAAACGTGCCGAAAGTCCTTAAAATACGCACCGAAAGCCTTTTTCATGATCTCTTTGTTTGCGCCCCAACCGTGCAAAAATAGCGCGACGTCCTTGTTTGCAGGATTTACGATTTCGTAGCTGATGCGGTAAATTTTACCGCCGTATTTTACCTCTTTGACCGCCATTATTCGCCGCTTCCGGCTCGTTTTTTAGCCTCATAAATGCTTTGCAGTACCTCGACGGCCTCGCATAGGCGCTCGTACTCGCCCATGTTTAGCAGTACGGCTTCAAATTTATTATTTTTGACGATCACGGCGCGCTTCATCTGCGCCTTGCCGACTTTACCCAAGACGGCGCTAAAATTTCGCACCACTTCGGTCGCCGTGTAAATTTCATCTTTGCTAAAAGTAGTCATTTCTGCTCTTTACGTAAAATTTTGTGTAAAATATAGCATATTATCTTTAAATTCAAATTAAAATATAATGGCGCATTATGTTCTTAAAAATCTATTTTAGAGCGTTTTATGTTTTTGGCGTGAAATTTGCGAGAGTATAAAAAACAGGATGGTAAAATTTGATTGAAACTAGCCGTTGTAGAGAAAATAAGCGAATCAAATTTGGCCTACAAATCGGCACTTTAAGAAAAAGAAGCCACGATTTTGCCTAGCAAGCGTAATAGCCGTCAAATTTAAAAGAATTTAATAGCAATAAAACAAAAAAGCCGCTAAAAGCAAGCCGTTTAAAGCGGTTAAATTTGCTAGAAATAGGCGTGCAAAAATGCTGACGTCTCTTTACAGCTTGCCCTTTGCCGACGTTATGGAGTTGATAAATTTGTAGTCGATATTTATCTCGCGTTCTTTTGGCAAGCTTGCGGCTAGGCGACCAAGCGTGCCCTCAAAATCGTCAAATAGATAATTCGCCATGCTACCAGGGTTTGGATTGATCTCGTTTAGATAGACTTCGCCGTTTATCTCGAAAAAGTCGCAGCGTATCAGCGCCCCGTCAAAGCCGCAGTTGTAGATGCGCTCAAAGCTTTGTTTTAGCTTGGCGGCTAACTCTGTGCCGATGTCGGCCTCGCGCGCCCTGCTCTCGTTTGAAAAGCTCATATATTTTTGCTCGTAGTCTAAAAATTCCTTCTTTTTAGGCTCTTCGATGATGGAAAATTTGATCTCGCCATCGGCCTTGTAGCCTGCTAGATTGTACTCCTTCACGCCTTCGATAAAGGGCTCTACCAGGATCTCTTTGTCAAACTCATACGCCACGTCCAGGCCGTATTCTAGCTCGCTAGCGTCTTTTATCACGCTAACTCCTATCGAGCTTCCTAGGCGAAGTGGCTTTAGGATCATGGGTAGCGGCAGGCTAGGCGCTTTTCCTCTGCCTACAACCTCGTAGTTTAGGGTATTTACGCCCGCTTTTTGCGCTAGCAGCTTGGTTAGCTCCTTGTTGTAGCTTAGCGCACTAGCCTCCACGCGAGGGCCGACGTAGCTAAGGCCGTAAAACTCTAGCAGCGCCGCGATCTTGCCGTCCTCGCCGTCCATACCGTGGACTAAATTTATAAACACATCCGCCTCAACCTTTTTCTCGCCGAGTAACCCGCCCGCGAAAAATCCGCCCTGTTTTAGAGTGAGCTTTTTGGCGTTTTTATACTTGCCCGAGCTAAAAAAATTCGCCCTCATATCGGCGCCGTTTATCAGGTAAAATTCTCTAAATTTATCGCAAAATATAAACAAAGGCTCATTTTTTAGCACCTTTTTTAGGGCTATGGCGCTCACGATACTGATCTCGTGTTCGTAGCTTTTAGCGCCGAATATCACAGCAAATTTCATATCTTTTCCTTTTTTATGCTAGTTTTTTTAGGGCTTGTTTGACGAGTTCGCCCGTATTTTGCGCGTCGCACTCGCTAAGCGCCTTGGTTATCTTTTCTCTTTTAAAGCCGAGGCTCTCAAGCGCCAAGATCGCTTCGTGCTGGTGGCTAGGCAGATTTTCGTCCATCGTCATCTTTGCGTCACTAAGTTCGGCGATGATGCGTCTAGCCGTCTTTGCGCCGATGCCCGGCACCGTTTGTAGCGCCGCCGCGTCTCCGCTTTTTACCGCGTTTAAGAATGCGTTCGGATTTAGGCTCGAGCACACCGCCATCGCCGTCGCAGTGCCGATTCCGCTTAGTTTTATCAGCATCTCAAACATCTTTTGCTCGTTGCTATCTAAAAATCCGTAAAGCAAGTCCGCATCCTCGCGGATGATCTGCGTGATGTTTAGCTCCACGCTCTGGCCTCGCTCGAGCTTTGCCGAGCAAAAAAGCGAGATAGCTACGCCGTAACTCACGCCGCCTGCTGTTTTTAGGATGAGATTTGCGGGCTCTTTTTTGGTTATGACGCCCTCGATCGCTTTTATCATCGTTTTCCTTTAAAATTTGCGATTATCTCTAAAATTTGATTAATTCTTGCAAAAATTTGTCCGTAACCTCGCTAAATGCGGCGTTTAGCGCCTTCATCGCGATTTCGCCCTCGTCCGCGCCTGCGTCTTTTTGCGAGCTTAGCACGACGCTTTTTAGCTCTTTGCCGTCTTTAAAAAAGCTAAACATCATCGAAATTTGCGCTTTTTGATCTTTGATTTGAAGGGTGAGTAAATTTGACTTTACGCTTATGTCCGCGTTTTTAAAAGACGGCTTAAACGCGCATTGATCGCTTGCGGCTATGATCAAATTTCGCCTCGCCATCTCGCTTGGGAGCGCTAAAAATTTGACATTTTTTAGCGGACGGATCTCGCCGTTTGCGTCTATCTTTAGGACTTCTCGGCTCTCGTACGCGCCAAAAACCCGCACCTCCTCGATGAAAACCGTTTTTTCGGGCCTATTTTCGCACTCTTTAAATTTATCCTCCGCGCCACCTAGCATAAAATAATTCGTCCTAGGCGCAGGCTTTGCCAAAACGCTACAACCGCTAAAAAACAGCGCCGCCAGAGCTAAAACCGTGCTTAAAATTTTCATTTTTCGTCCTTTTTCTGCGTATCTTTAAAGAAAAATTCGTACGGGTCGTCCTCGAGTCTAAAAAGGGTATTTCTAAAATCCGAAATGAGCTTTTGGAAGCTAAGCAGCGTCCTCTCCGTCTCGTCGCCAATCGTATTTAGCGCGTCTTTCACGTCGTATTCGCCGCTTTTTATCTTTTCTGCTATCGCAGTTTGTAGATTTTTTAGCGCCTGCGCGGCGTCCGTGGCCTTGGTCGTAAACGAATTTACGAACTCAAGCGTGCCCGAGGCGTTTTTTAGCGCTTTTTTTAGCTCGGTTAGCGTCAAATTTGCATTTGCCAAAACCTCGTTCGCGTTTGCGATAGTCGCGTTTATATCGAGATTTCCGGCGTTTATCTTTTTTGCGGCTTCATCAACTGAAACTAGGATAGACGAAAATTTAGCAGCGTTTTCGTCGCTTAAAAATTTATTGATATTTTTAAAGGTAGACTCTAAATTTTTCGTTAGATACTCGGCTCTGTCGCCGATTTTATCAAAAAAGCTCGCCTCAAGCCCGATGTAGGCTTTTTCGTTTTTATCAAAGAGCGGGCTGTCCATGCTACCGCGCGAGATGTTTAGGTAGCCGATGCCCGTGATGCCCTGTATCTCCGCAGACGCCGTGCTATCGGTTCTTATCGGTATGTCTTTCCTTACGGAGAGTTCAAGCTCGATGAGCGCCTCTTTTTCGTCGGCAAATCGGATATCCTTGACCGTGCCCGCGTCTACGCCGATAAATTTGACCGTGGAGTCCTTTTTGATGCCGCTTGGCAGGCTTGTAGTTTTGATGAAATACGACCTGTAATCATCGGCTTTTTTCCCGTATCCGCCCAGCCACCACGCCGCGATACCTAGCGCGCTCACTACGAGCACGAAAAAGAGGCCTATCAAAGTATAATTTATTTTATTTCCCACCGTTTTTCCTTGTTTTTAAAAGCTCTTCGAGCGGATTTTCTGGCATTTGCATCAGCTGCTCAAAGGTCCCCTCGAAGGCTATCTTTTTATCCTGAAGTATCAAAAATCTATCCAAAATCGTACAAATACTATCTATATCGTGCGTTACCATCACGACCGTGACGCCAAGCGTATCTCGTAGCTCCACCACTAGCTCGTCAAACGCCCGAGCGCTACTTGGGTCAAGGCCGGAGTTTGGCTCGTCTAAAAACAGAATTTTGGGACTCAGCACTAGAGCTCTAGCCATCGCCACGCGCTTTTTCATACCGCCGCTTAGCTCGCTTGGATACTGCAAAGCGACGTTTTCGCTAAGGCCAACTTTTTGCAGCCAAAACATCGCTATCTCGCGCATCGATCGCTCGCTCATCCCGCTATACTCTTTTAGCAGGATGTAGATGTTTTCCAGTACGTTCATCGAGGTATAAAGCGCGCCGAACTGAAACATCACGCTGCAAGCGAGCTTTATCTCCTGCCTAGCCGCTTCGTCTAGCGACCATAGATCGCGCCCCAGCATCTCGACTTTGCCGGCGCTTAGCTCTTTTAGATATATCATCGTTTTCATCAGCGTCGATTTACCCGTGCCGCTACCGCCCAGTAGCCCGTAAATTTCAGCCTCGTTTACATGGAAATTTAGCCCGTCGTGGATCACCCGCTCACCAAATTTCGTCGTTAAATCAGTCGCTTTTATTATCATTTATATGCCTAGCTGCGTGAAAATAATCGAAAACAGCGCGTCCACCATGATCACGCCAAATATCGCGTTCACCACGCTCACGGTCGTATATGTGCCCACGCTTTGAGTATTTCCGCTGATCTGAAAGCCTCTCATGCAGCCGATAAACGCGATAACGACGCCAAAAAACGGAGCCTTAAAAAGCCCGACGTAAAGGTGTTTGATATCCACCTCTTGGCCAAACCTCGCCAGATAGCTATCAAAGCTGATGTTTAGGTAGTTTTCCATCACGACCATCTCGCCGAAAATCCCCGCCACGTCGGCTAAAAACACGATAAGAGGCATGGCAACGATAAGAGCTATCACGCGCGGCAGAACGAGAAATTTAAACGGATCAAATCCCATCGTTTTCATCGCGTCGATCTCTTCGGTGATTTTCATAACGCCGATTTGCGCGGTAAAGCTAGACGCCAGACGCCCCGCCACGATGATAGCGGCAATGAGCGGAGCTATCTCGCGCAGAGTTAAAAGCCCCATCATCTCGACGATTATTATCGTGGCGCCGAAACTCTCGAGCAAATTTGATCCCTGATATGCCAGCACGATGCCGATGAGAAAAGAGGTGAGGCACACGATAAAAACCGACTTTATGCCCGCATCCTCGAAATAAGCCAAAATTTCCTTCACGCGGATATTTTTTAGCATAAATATCTTGCTAAATTTGACCAAAAACTCGCCCATAAAATTTAAAAATGCGCAAAATCCCGCAAAAAACGCAGTTAAATTTTTGCCGATTTGAGAGAGCGGATTTTCGTGAGGTTTGGCGTTTATGATCTGCTTTATTTTGGGATTTATTTCGCTATTTATCGAATCAAAAATCTTTTGAGCGTGCGGATTTAAATTTACGAGCTCATACTCTTTGCGAGCGTTTAAAAAGGTATTTTTAAAAAACAGCGCCGCTGCGTAATCAAGCTCTTTTACGTCTTTAAAATTTAAAATGATTTTGTTAAATTTTCTTGAGCCGATGAGCGTGGCCGTCTGAGTCCAAATTTGAGCCGGCAGTTTGTAGGTCCAGTCGTTTTTTAGGTTTATAGTTAGCTTGCCGCCGCTTTGCTCACACTTGTAAAATTCGCTTTCAAATTTTAAAAAAAGAGGCAATTTTAGGCCTTTTTAGCGTTATTTTTTTTCTTTATCACGTAGTCTATGTCGCCGTCCTCGGTCTCGACTTTGGCTATCGTGATTATTCGCGCGATCTCGTTTTCGCGGGTGCTGTACGTGATATCGCGAGCCGGGTCTACGAGCCTAAATTTTATCTCGTTAAATTCGCGCCAATTACTGTGATTTATCACTTTTGAGTTAAATATACCCTCTTGGATATTTGTTATCTCGCCTCTTAGCTCGGCGATCGCGGCTTTTTTCTCGCGAAATTCTTTTAAAAGCGCGTTGTACTCGTGCACTAGCTGCTGATACTCTTTTAGTTTTTTCATAAACGTCGCGGGCGGAGTGTTGTTCGTGCTTTTTAGTTCTTCGATTTTAGCCTTAATGACGTTTATTGGGCCTCTGTTTTCTTCGATGACGCATCTTTTGGACTCTAGCGTGCGCGGCATTTTTACGATCTGTTCTCTGATGGTTTTTATCTTCGCCATGCGCTCGTTTATCTGCTCGCCCGTGTTTTTTATCATGCTAAAATCGACTAAAATTTTATTATTCACGCCTTTTAGTTTTTTTATCTCCAAAGTATCGGCGATTATGATGTTTGAGTTTGATACGAGCGTATCGATGGCGACGCTTTCGGCGATTATCTCGCCGCCGATGACCGATTTTATCACGGCTTTTTTAGCTTTTACCTTGCCGCCTTCTAGCCTATCTATCTCGACGCTCTCGCCTTCAAAGCTACCGATATGTACGGCTATTTTCGCCTCTTTCGCCTCGATGAGAGCTTTGGCGTGGGTTTGTCCGCCGATTGTTACTTTGTTCGCCTTTACTACGGCGTTTGCGGCGACGTTTCCCTCGACGTTTACTTCGTTCGCCTCGACCGTCATACCGGTACCTATGGCGTCTTTTGTTAGATCTTTTTCCTTTACGTTTAGCGTTACGTTGGTATCAAGCCCCGTATCGACCGAGCCAGTGGTTTTAAACGTGATTTCATTTACGTCAAGCTCGTCTTTGATATCAAAAACGCCTTTTTCCTCTTTGACGTAGCCCGGTTTTTTGGCGAAAAATTTTATCCCCTCATTATCTTCTTTTACGTAGATATTTTCGGTGTGTTCGGGCATTTTAGTTATCGTAGCTTTGGCTTTTTGTGCAGGCAGGAAATTCCCCCTCACGTCGCGGCCGCTTGAGCCGTCTCTTAGTTTTACGTATTCGATTATGAGCTCATTTTCGACGACTCCGAGCAGATAGCCTCTGTTTGCGTAGTCGATCTTGTCGTTTTCATCTACGTTTCTGATTTTTGTTTTGTAGTGATAGATTAGCGCGTCGTCCGTGGACGGAACTACATTTACGCCCACAGTCACGGCAAAGGTATAGTCCTTGTCGATAAATTCTTTTACTCTTAAAACCGAAGAAATTTTAGCGACCTCTTCTAGCATCGTTTTATTTCTGATGCCAACCAGGATGCCTACTTTTATCAGCTTTTTGTAGATGAAATTTATCAGCTTTTTATCAAATTCTTTAAAATAAACCGTGTCGGCGTTTTGCGAAACGGTGGCTAAAATTTTGGTCAAATTTTTATTTGCATTGACAGAAACGTTAGGCAAAGGCGTAGGTTTTGCGCGCCTAATGTCGTAAAATTTAACCAGATAGCTTTGCTTGATACTCTCAACTCTATCTACGTAAAATTTATCGTTATCAAAGACGTTTAGCTTGTCTTCGGCGATTTGTCTAGGTTGGCTCTCGCCTACCACCTTGCATTCGGTTTTGATTTCCAAGATATCAAAATCTATAAATTTGCTATCGACGCCGAAGCTCTTTACTAAATTTAATATCTCGCCGTACGGATTGGCGGTCTCAACCTCCATCTCGGCAAGGAAGTTTTGCTGCGCGTTTTGGTTTTCTGGCACGTGATACTCTCGCGTTATTTTTATTTTCGCGAGATTATCTCTAAAATTTCATTAAAAAGACGTTATGCGAGATTTTCGCGCCCGCTTTTACGTATTTTAAAACAAATTTTGTCTATTATTACGCCAATTTTAGATAGGAAATTTTATGCTCATAAAAGGCTTTTTTTCAAACAGCATCGGCATCATGGTTTCGCGAGTTTTAGGGCTCGTGCGCGACCTGCTCACGGCTTCGACTTTAGGTGCGGGCATTTACAGCGATATATTTTTCATCGCGTTTAAGATACCAAATTTACTGCGCCGTATCTTTGGCGAAGGCGCTTTTGCCAACGCTTTTTTGCCAAATTTTACTAAATCAAATAAAAAATCGCTCTTTAGCGCCGAGATTTTTCTTAAATTTCTAGCCTTTATCGGTATTCTCACGCTTTTAGTAAATTTATTCGCTCCTTTTTTTACCTCCATTATCGCCACGGGCCTAGCGGAGAGCGACATAAACGAAGCCGTCCCGCTCGTAAAAATCAACTTCTACTACCTAGCGCTCATCTTTGCCGTTACATTTTTAGCCTCGCTTTTGCAGTATCGCGGGCACTTTGCCACGACGGCGTTTTCGACCGCTTTGCTAAATTTAGCCATGATAGGCTCTTTAGTTTTAGCTCGCGGACAGGAGCCTAAAGTCGCGGCTTATTATTTGAGTTTCGGCGTCGTGGTAGGCGGCGTTTTGCAGCTCATCGCGCACCTTATCGCACTTAAATTTAACGGCATCTCAAAGCTCTTTTTCGGCGGTCTAGTTAAATTTGCACGCGGTAAAAGAGCCGATACGAAGGGATTTTTTAGCAACTTTTTCCATGGTCTAGTCGGATCGTCCGCGATGCAGCTAAGCTCGTTTATGGATACGTGGCTGGCGTCGTTTTTGGCGGCCGGATCGATCAGCTATCTTTTCTATGCCAACCGCATTTTTCAGCTGCCTTTAGCGATATTTGCGATCGCGCTCTCAACCGCGCTTTTTCCTAAAATCACGCGCCAGATCAAGGCCGGTAACGAAGCCGAAGCTCTAAAATGGATGCGGAAAAGCTTTGAAATTTTATATTTCCTGCTCTTTGCGGCGGCCATCGGCGGCATTATTTTGGCTCAGCCCATCATCAAGCTGCTTTTTGAGCGCGGAAGCTTCACGGCATCCGATACGGCGGCGACCGCGAGCGTTTTGGCCGCCTATATGATCGGACTTTTGCCGTTTGGGCTTGCTAAACTTTTTTCGCTTTGGCTTTATGCGCATTTACAGCAAAAACTAGCCTCCAAAATCGCCGTTATCACGCTCGTTTTTAACCTCGTTTTGGCCGCTATTTTGATGCAAGCGTGCGGCGCGTTCGGACTAGCTCTAGCTAGCTCGCTAGGCGGGTTTTTGACGCTAGCCTTAAACGTCAAATTTTTTGGGATAAGGAAATTTTTAGCTATAATTGAGCCTAAAAAGTTAACGCTTTTAAGCGTGGTTTTGGCTTTAGAGGCGGTGATTTTGATATTTTTAAGGAAATTTTTAGATGCAAATTTTTGATAGCGTAAAGAGAAAAAAAGTAGAATTTGAGCCCGTAAAAAGCGACTTTGTCCGTATTTACGTTTGCGGGCCGACGGTTTATGACGATGCGCATTTGGGACACGCCAAAAGCGCGATTAGCTTTGATTTGCTTAGACGCACGTTAAGCGAGCTTGGCTACAAGGTTAAATTTGTGCGAAACTACACCGACATCGACGATAAAATTTTAAAGAAAATGGCGGAGAGCGGCGAGAGTTTAGAAACGATCACGGATAGATACATCGCAAGCTACGAGCGAGATATGAGCGCGCTTAACGTACTTGAGCCAGACGTCAAACCAAAGGCGACGCAGACGCTAAAAGAGATGATAGAGTACATCGAAATTTTGCTAAAAAACGGCTTTGCTTACGAGATCGCGGGCGACGGCATATACTTTGACACCGCAAAAGACGCGCAGTATCTGAGCCTTAGCGGTAAATTTGACACCGAAGCAAACGTCGCTCGCGTCGAGTCAAATTTACAAAAAGAGGATAAAAAAGACTTCGTGCTGTGGAAATTTGACGAGAAATGGTACGAGAGTCCGTTTGGCCGGGGGCGTCCAGGCTGGCACACCGAGTGCGTCGCGATGATAAAAAAGCACCTAAGTAGCGGCGAAAAATTTGAGATCGATATCCACGCAGGCGGACTTGACCTGCTCTTTCCTCATCATGAAAACGAGGCTGCGCAGTGCCGCTGCGCCGAGCGTAAGAGCCTGGCTAAATACTGGCTACACAACGGCTTTATCCAAGTAAATAACGAAAAAATGAGTAAGAGTCTGGGAAATAGCTTTTTCGTTAAGGACGCGCTAGAGCGAAATTTGGGCGAGGCGGTAAGATTTTATCTGATCTCTAGCCACTATAGAGCGAATTTTAACTTTAGCGAAGATGATCTAAACGCGGCAAAAAAGCGCCTAGATAAAATTTACCGCCTAAAAAAACGAGTGCTGGGTGCGGCGGCAAATTTGAGCGCAAACGAGAAATTTAAGAGCGAGTTTATGTCTGCGATGGAGGACGATCTAAATACCTCAAAAGCTCTTGCTAGCGTAGACGAGTTCGTCCGCAACGCAAACGACGAGCTAGACGCAAACCCTAAAGACAAAGCCAAAAAGGGCGAAATCGCGGCAAATTTGGAGCTGATAGCGCGCGTGCTAGGTATCTTGCAAGTAGACGTGTTTGAGTATTTTCAGTTTGGCGTGAGCGACGAAAAGCGAGCCTACATCGAGGATCTGATAAACCAAAGAAACGAAGCTAAAGCGGCCAAAAATTACGAGCTATCGGATAAAATCCGCGATATGCTAGCCGCAAACGGCATCAGCCTCATGGATACGCCAAACGGCTGCATGTGGGAAAAAATATGAAACAGATGAGCCTAAAAGAGGTTTTGCGGCGGTTTGCGCCCTATTTTAGGGATTATATTTCGTATTTTATCATCGCCATCGCCGGCATGCTGATGGCTAGCGGCGGCACTGCGGCGTCGGCGTGGGTGATCGAGCCCGTGCTAAATAAAATTTTTATCGAAAAAAACAAAGACCTGCTTTATCTTTTGCCCTACGCCATCATCGCAATTTACGTTTTAAAGGGGCTCGGGACGTTTTTACAGGCGTATTTTACGGCGTATATCGGGCAGGATATCGTGAGGAGATTTCGCGAGCGGCTGCTAAAAAACCTGCTAAATTTGGATATGAAGTTTTTTAATGACTACCGCACGGGCGAGCTAATAAGCCGAAATATCAACGACATCGACCGCATCAGAAGCATCGTTAGCTCCATGATCCCCGAACTCATCCGCGAGGCTATTACGATCGCGGGACTGCTTTGCATCGTGCTTTATCAGAGCTTGCAACTTGCGTTTTTTGCGCTAGTTATCATGCCTGCAGCCGTATATCCGCTCTCAAAACTAGCAAAAAAGATGAAAAAAATCTCCCGCGCCTCGCAAGAAAAAACCTCCGACATCAGCTCGAAGCTAAGCGAAATTTTTACCAACATCGAAATCATCAAGGCAAATAACGCGCAGGAGTTTGAGCACGCTAAATTTACCGACGAAAACGCTAAATTTTTCAAACTAAATTTAAAAAGCGTAAAAGTAAACGAAATGGTAAGCCCGATGATGGAAATTTTCGGCTCCGTAGGCGTCGCAGCGGTCGTTATCATCGGCGGCAAAGAGGTCATAGACGGAAATTTGACGATGGGAAGCTTCTTTTCTTTCCTAACCGCGCTTTTCATGCTTTATACGCCTATTAAACGCATTTCAGGCCTTTACAACAAGATGCAAGACGCCGTGGTCGCAGCCGAGCGAACCTTTGAGCTACTTGATAAAGAGCCTCAAATTTTAAGCGGCGACAAGCCCGTACCGGCTGAAATAAATTTGATAAATTTTAAAGACGTCAGGCTAAACTACGACGACAAAGAGGTGCTAAAAGGCATAAATCTAAGCGCGAGCAAATCCCAAACTGTCGCGCTCGTAGGCAGTAGCGGCGGCGGAAAAAGCTCGATCGTAAATCTACTCATGAGATTTTACGACGCAAACGACGGAGCGATCGAGATAAACGGCGAAAATATCAAAAATTTTGACCTCGGTTCGCTTAGACAAAATATCGGCCTAGTGACCCAGCGCGTCTATATCTTTAACGACACGGTCGCAAACAACGTCGCCTACGGCCGCGAATACGACGAAGCCAAAGTCGAACTCGCGCTAAAAACGGCAAATGCGTATGATTTCGTGTCAAATTTACCCGAGGGCACGCAGACTGTTTTAAATGAATTTGGCACCAATCTCTCAGGCGGCCAGCGTCAGCGTATCGCCATCGCCCGCGCGCTCTACGACGACCCGCAGATTTTGATATTTGACGAGGCTACGAGCGCCCTAGATAACGAAAGCGAGCAGCAGATAACCAAAGCCATCGCGAATTTACAAAAGGAAAAGATAATATTTATCATCGCGCACCGCCTAAGCACGGTGCAAAATGCCGATAAGATCGCCGTTATCAGCGGCGGAAAAGTGGTCGGTTTTGATACCGACGAGGCGCTTAGCAAGAGCTGCGAAATTTACGCGAAACTAAAAGGCGAAGCCCTTGTTTAAGCCTAAATTTGATAAAATCGCTCAAAATTTAAGGATAAAATTTGAATTACGAAACACTAAAATCCATATTTTTTAAATTTGACCCCGAAACCGCTCACAAAATCGTCGAAAAAACGCTAAGTATCTCAGACTGCGTATTTCCGGGGCTTTATAGCATCGTCGCCAAAAACTGCGTCGTTACGGACGCGGCTCTTTCGCAAAATTTGCTGGGAACTAGCTTTTTAAATCCCGTAGGAATCGCCGGCGGCTTTGATAAAAACGCCACCATGCTGCGTCCGCTAGCAGCGCTCGGATTTGGGCACGTGGAGTTTGGCACCGTGACGCCAAAAGCGCAAGAGGGCAACGCAAAGCCGCGCCTTTTTCGCCTAATCGAAGAAGAGAGTATCCAAAACGCGATGGGCTTTAACAACGAGGGCGCAGACGCTCTTGGCGCGCGCGTCGGCAAACTATATCCGTTTGCGATACCGCTTTTTGCCAACATCGGTAAAAACAAAATCACTCCTAACGAAGAAGCGATAAAAGACTATGAAATTTTAGTCGCTAAATTTAACGAAATTTGCGACTGCTTCGTTATCAACGTCTCCTCGCCAAACACTCCGAATTTACGCGAACTACAAGAAGAAAGCTTTATTAAAGATCTATTTGCGCGCCTATCGCCGATCGCAAAAAAGCCGATAATCTTTAAAATAGCGCCCGACATGGACGACGACAAGGCCGTGCAGATCTGTAAAACGGCCGTCGAAAGCGGCGCGAAGGGCGTCATCGTAAATAATACGAGCGTGGATTATTCGCTATCAAAATCTGCGAATTTACAAAATTTCGGCGGACTAAGCGGTAAGGTCATCGCTAAACGCTCGCGCGAGCTTTTTAGCGCGGTGGCTAGCGAGCTTTACGGCAAGACGGTTTTGATCGCAAGCGGCGGCATAGACAGCGCCGAGGAGGCATACGCACGCATAAAATCGGGCGCAAATTTGGTTCAAATTTACACTTCCTTTATATTTAAAGGCCCAAACATCGCAAAACAGATAAACGAAGGTATTTTAAAGCTTTTAAAAGAGGATAATTTCGCCTCGATTAGCGAAGCGGTGGGCTGCGATATAAAAAACAAAATTTAAGGAAATTTATGCTTATAAAATACTCCAAAACAAAGCTCAAAAACGGCTTTGAGATCTATTACATCCCCGCCAGCAAGGGCTCTAGCGTAATTAGCGTAGACGTGTTTTACCGCGTGGGCTCGCGAAACGAAACCATGGGCAAAAGCGGCATCGCGCACATGCTAGAGCATCTAAATTTTAAATCTACGAAAAATATGAAAGCGGGCGAATTTGACGAGATCGTAAAGGGTTTTGGCGGCGTAAATAACGCTAGCACCGGCTTTGATTATACGCATTATTTCGTCAAATGCTCAAAAGGCAACCTAGACGAGGCTCTTAGGCTTTACGCCGATATAATGGAAAATTTGAGCCTAAAAGATAAAGAATTTCAGCCCGAGCGCGACGTCGTGACCGAGGAGCGCAGATGGCGCACGGACAACTCTCCGATCGGCTTTTTGTACTTTACGCTCTTTAACGTCGCTTTTAGCTATCACCCGTATCACTGGACTCCGATCGGCTTTATCGGCGATATCAGAAACTGGAGCATAGAGGATATAAAAGAATTTCACGAGACGTACTATCAGCCGCAAAACGCGATCCTGCTAATAAGCGGCGACATCGACAAAAAAAGCGCGTTTGAGCTAGGCAAAAAGCACTTTGAAAATATAAAAAACAAAAAACCGCTACCTAAGTTGCACTGCATCGAGCCCGAACAAAACGGCGCGAAAAGGGCTGAAATTTACAAGGATAGCGAGGTAGAGATGCTAGCGCTTGCCTTTAAGATCCCGCCGTTTAATCACGAGGATCAGCCTGCGTTAGGCGCGCTAGCAGAGTATCTAGGCAGCGGACAAAGCTCTGTTTTGCAGCGCATTTTGATAGATGAAAAATGCCTCGTAAACAGCGTAGACGTCTATAATATGAGCAATATCGACGAGAGCCTGCTCATAGTGCTTGCCGTTTGTAATCCAGGCGTCAAGGCAGAGGTCGTAGAGGACGAAATCTGGCGAGTGCTTGGAAACGCAAAAACGCAAAAAATAGACGAAGACGAGATAACCAAGATAAAAAATAGTTTAAAAAGCGATCTCATTTACTCGCTAGATAGCGCGTCGAAGGTGGCGAATTTATACGGCGGATATCTCGTTAGAGGCGATATAAAGCCGCTTTTTGAGCTGCCTGAAAAAACAGCCGCGCTAAAACCGGCCGATCTAAATGAAATTTGCAAAAAATACGTGAGAAAAGAAAAATCCACGACGATCATCCTAAGAAAGGAAAAAAGTGAATAAAAAAGCAATAACGGGCGCTATGACGGCGCTGATTACGCCTTTTAAAGACGGTAAACTAGACGAAATCGGTTATGAAAAGTTAATCAAAAGACAAATCGCAAACGGCATCGACGCGGTCGTACCCGTAGGCACGACGGGCGAGAGCGCGACGCTAACGCACGACGAGCATAGAATTTGCATAGAAATCGCCGTAAATACCTGCAAAAATACCGGCGTAAAAGTACTCGCGGGCGCTGGTAGCAACGCCACTCACGAGGCGGTAGGCCTTGCAAAATTCGCGCAAGATCACGGCGCAGACGGCATCCTCTCGGTAGCCCCATACTATAACAAACCGACGCAAGAAGGCCTATACCGCCACTACAAAGCGATCGCCTCAAGCGTCGAAATCCCGGTGCTACTCTACAACGTCCCGGGCCGAGTGGGCGTAGATATCCAGCCGTGCACGGTTTTTAGGTTGTTTAAAGATTGCGAGAACGTCTACGGCGTAAAAGAAGCCACCGGCAGCATCGAGCGCTGCGTCGACCTGCTCGCGCACGAACCCAATCTATCCGTCATCAGCGGCGAGGACGCGATAAACTACCCTATCCTCTCAAATGGCGGCAAGGGCGTGATCTCGGTTACGGCAAATTTGCTCCCGGACGAGATCTCAAATTTGACCCACTTTGCACTAAAAGGCGAATTTGCGCGCGCAAAAGCCATAAACGACGATCTTTATGCGGTAAATAAAATAATGTTTTGCGAGAGCAACCCGATCCCGGTCAAAGCCGCGATGTATATCGCCGGGCTCATATCAAGCCTCGAGTACCGCCTGCCGCTTTGCGAGCCGAGCACCGAAAATCTCAAAAAAATCGAACAAACCATAAAACAATACAATATAAAAGGATTTTAATGAATTTCGAAAACGAATTTAAAGGCAAAACTCTAGTAATCAGCGGCGGAACGCGCGGTATCGGACGCGCCATCGTGGAGGAATTTGCCGCAAAGGGCGTAAATATCGCCTTTACTTATAACTCAAACGAAGAGCTAGCCAAAACCCAAGCCGCCGAGCTTGAAGCGACATACGGCATAAAAGCCAGAGCCTACGCGCTAAATATACTAGAACCAGAGACTTACAAGGATCTATTTTTAGAGATCGACGCCGATTTTGACCGTATAGATTTTTTCATCTCAAACGCCATCATCTCGGGTCGCCCGGTAGCAGGCGGATATACTAAATTTATGAAACTTCGCCCTCGCGGTATCAATAACATTTTCACCGCGACCGTAAATGCATTCGTCGTAGGCGCGCAAGAAGCCGCAAAACGCATGGAAAAAACGGGCGGCGGCAGTATCATCTCGCTATCATCGACGGGCAATCTCGTCTATATCGAAAACTACGCGGGCCACGGCACCGCAAAAGCCGCGGTAGAAGCTATGGCGCGCTATGCGGCGACCGAGCTTGGCGAAAAAAACATCCGCGTAAACGTCGTTAGCGGCGGCCCGATCGAGACGGACGCGCTTAGGGCTTTTACGAACTACGAGGAAGTACGCGACAAAACGGCCGAACTAAGCCCGCTAAACCGCATGGGTCAGCCCGCAGATATCGCCGGCGCATGTTTGTTTCTCTGCAGCTCAAAAGCCAGCTGGGTCACGGGTCACACCTTCATCATCGACGGCGGTACTACGTTTAAATGAAAAAAGCAAATTTAGCCTGCGCTCCTTTGCCGATTGTTCGCATTTCGGGCAAATTCGGCAGTATAAATTTAATGCGTTTGCAGGCTAAATTTGAAAATTTAAAATTTAAAAGCAAATTTTGCGGCGCGGACGATTCTTTCAAATTTGATCTAAATTTGAAAGAGTCGAAATGCTTTTTGCCGTTAAATTTAAATCCAAAATCGCTCAAATTTGACGAAGCGACGAGCAAATTTAAGCAAAGCGCAAATCCGCGACCGACAAAAACAAACAAAATGCGAGTCGGCAAATTTTATGCAGGCTTTAGCGCCGAGCCGTCAAATTTTAAACTCCGAAATCAAAAAGAAAGAACAAATAAATGAGCCTAAATTTACCAAACGCCCTAGCCTTCCTGCGCGTATTTCTAGCGCCTCTAATGTTTTGGCTGCTACTTAGCGTAAATTCCTTTTCAGGCGTGCACGTTAGCTGGATGAACTACTTTGCCGCGCTTGTATTTGTGATCGCTAGCGTTACGGACTTTTTCGACGGATTTATCGCGCGCGCATGGGATCAAAAGACCAAACTTGGAGCCGTGATCGACCCGCTTGCCGATAAGATGCTGACTCTTGGCGCGTTTTTAGGACTCATGATGATAGACCGCGCGAGCCCGTGGGCGGTGTATCTCATACTAGTTCGCGAGTTTTTTATCACGGGATTTCGCGTCGTGATGGCGGGCGAAGGCGTAGAGGTCGCCGCGTCGATGGCGGGCAAGGTTAAAACCGTTTGCCAGATGGTCGCAATCGGCTTTTTAACCATGCAGTGGCCTTTTGGCGAGTTTTTGCTCTGGCTTAGCGTCGCACTGACGCTGTATTCGGGCTTTGAGTACGTAAATGCTTATGTAAAGCACGTTAAAAATCAAGCCAAAAAGGCATAAATTTGAGAACAGGAAACGCCATAATCTATCTAGCAAGCTTCGTCGTGGTAGCAGCCGGACTAAAGGCCGCTAGCGTCGTCGTGCTACCGTTTTTGATGGCGGTTTTTATCGCTATCGTGGCGACGCCTGCGATAAATGCGCTCGAAAAGCTCAAATTTCCGCGCGTTTTAGCCTTTGCGCTCGTTACGGCGGTCGTGTTTTTGTCGCTGGGATTTATCGCAAACACCGTGATAAAGACGATAAACGGGCTAGTTAGCTACATGCCCGAGCTTCAAAGTAAATTTAAAGCCCTCGCCGATCATTACCACCAGATGTTAGCGAGCCGCGGTCTAATCGATCCCGAGAGCGTCGCCGCACCCGCAGACTTTGATATAAATAAAATTTTTGCCGTGCTAGGCGGATTTTTAAGGAGCGGCACCGAGCTCGTTTCAAAGAGCTTTTTTGTGTTTTTGCTCGTTACTTTTATGCTTTTTGAGGTGCAGGTATTTTCTCAAAAAGTCGAGTATTTTGCGAGTAAAAATCCGCAAACGAACCAGATCGTAGATACGTTTATATCAAATCTCAAGCGCTATCTCGCGATCAAGTCCGCAGCATCGTTTGCGACGGGCGTTTTTATATTTATCGGGTTAAATTTCATCGGCGTGCCTTACGCGCCGCTTTGGGGGATTTTAGCTTTCGTGCTAAATTTTATCCCGACGATCGGCTCTATTATCGCGGCCGTCCCGGCGCTTTTGGTGGCGCTTTTGCTAAACGACGCAGCCTCTTGCGCTTGGACTGCGGCTCTATATTTAGCCGTAAATATCATTATCGGCAACTTTATCGAGCCGAAATTTCTTGGCAAAGGCCTTGGTATCAGCACGCTTGTGGTGCTTTTGAGCCTACTTTTTTGGGGATTTTTGTTCGGCATCGGCGGTATGTTTTTAGCCGTACCGCTTACCATGAGCCTAAAGATCGCGCTTGACGCAAACCCGAGCACGAAATTTATCGCCGTTTTGCTCAGCGATAAACTCGAGCGGTAAAATCAAATTTAAAGGTAAATTTTGAAAAGCATTATCTTTGTGGCGGCGATGCTAGCCGTCGGCATTTATGCGTACTCTTGGCACTTTTTGATCACGGTTTTGGTGATTAGCTTTCTTATATTTTTCCACGAGCTTGGCCACTTTCTTGCCGCTCGCATGCTAAAAGTCGGCGTGTTAAAATTTAGCGTGGGCTTTGGGCAAAGCGTCTACTCAAAAACCATCGGCGACACCGAGTACGCCATCGGTGCGATACCGCTTGGCGGCTACGTGAGCCTAAAAGGACAAGAGGACTCCAAACTGGGGCTAAAAAACGAGGATGCCGACAGCTACACGAGGCTTAGCCCTCTTGGACGTATTTTTATCCTTTTTGCCGGGCCGTTTTTTAACTTCGCTTTGGCGTTTTTTATCTTTATCGCGCTCGGGCACATCGGGGTTGAAAGGCTTGCGCCGACTGTGGGCAAAGTACTTGAAAACTCCGCCGCGGCAAGTGCCGGACTGCAAAAAGGCGATAAAATTTTAAACATAAACGGCATCAAAATCAGCGAATGGGACGAGATAAGCAAAAACGTAAATTTAACCTCCACGGCGATCATGCTCGAGCGCGCAGGCGAAATAAAAACGATAAATTTGACGCCTAAAATCGGGCAGAGCGTAACAATATTTGGCGAAAAGATAGAAAAACCGCTCATCGGCATTTCGCCCTCAGGCGAGGCCGTCACGATACGAAACACCGGCTTTAGCTCGCTCAAATTTGCGCTCGTTGAGACCGTAAACGCCTCAAAGCTCATATTTACGGGACTTGAAAAGCTGATAGTGGGCGTCGTGCCGCTAAAAGAGATGGGCGGCATCATCCAGATCACCGACATCACCTCAAAAGCCGCAGGCATCGGCCTCTCGACCCTACTCATCATCGCTGCGCTGATCTCCGTAAATTTAGGCGTGCTAAACCTACTCCCGATCCCCGCGCTTGACGGCGGTCATATATTTTTCAACCTTTATGAGCTCGTTTTCCGCCGCGAGATGAACGAAAAAGTCTATATCGGCCTCACCTACTGCGGCTGGGCATTTTTGCTCTGCCTGATGGCGTTTGCGACCTTTAACGACGTGATGCGCCTAAGTGGAGCGGGACAATGAAGCTCGCGCAAATTTTAGAACGCATCGAAAACGCACGCACGGGCGAAGCAGTGAAGCTAATCGCCGTAAGCAAAAACGTAACGACCAAAGAGGTTTTGCAGCTTTTTGAGCAGGGGCAAACGAGCTTTGGCGAAAACCGCGTGCAAGAGCTCAAAAATAAGAGCGAAATTCTGTCAAATTTGCCGATAGAGTGGCACTTCATCGGGCGACTTCAAAGCAACAAAATAAACCACCTGCTAGCGCTCAAACCCGCTCTTTGGCAAAGCTGCGAGAGCGTAGAAGCCGCGCTTGCGGTGGATAAGAGGCTTGACTATGAGCTGCCTTGCCTATTGCAAATAAACTCCGCGCGCGAAGACACGAAACAAGGCATCTCGCCCGAGGCCGCCCAGGATGCATTTTTACAAATCGCGCAGGAGTGTAAATTTTTAAAACCCGTCGGCGTGATGAGTATCGGCGCGCACGTAGATGACGAAAAGGTCGTGCAAAAGAGCTTTGAGACTACGCGTAAAATTTACGAAAATCTGCAACCTTGCGGCGCAAAAATCTGCTCGATGGGCATGAGCGGCGACTTTGAACTAGCGATAAAATGCGGCTCAAATATGATTCGTCTAGGGTCGATTTTATACGCGTAAATCGGCCGAATCCTTTGTAAATTTAGAAAAAATCTACCTAAAAAGGAATCAAAATGGGCTACGATGTGAGTTATCATCCGATCAACGAAAACGAGATAAAGCAGTGGTATTTTGACGCATTAAAAAGCGCGAGAGAGGGCGACTGGTCGGTCGTACAAAGGCTTGCAAAAGAGTACGGCATGGAGGATTTTTACGCGCAAAAATACATCGATACCCTAAAAACCGCGCTTGAAACCAAAGATGACGAGAGCTTTTCGACGGGACACGGCTACATACTTGCTACCGTGCAAGGATTTTTTAGAAAATACTTCTACACGCGCGGCACGGCGTTTGGCTTTTTGGCGCAGGAGCACGGCGAATTTAAGCAGTATCTAAGCGATATAAGCGGCGTTATACCGCCTGAAATAAAAGCTAAATTTACGGGCGAATTTGACGGAAACTACTCGTCTGGCGCATTTATAAACGTAACAAATTTGGCCAAATTTTGGCAGGACTACAATGCCGATGAAAATATAAAACAAAAAGTAGATGACTTTTACGCGCAAAATTTGCCTGCGTTTTTGAGCGCAGTTAAATTTAGCGTAGAAAACGGCTACGGGCTGCTTGAGGCGACAGACGTGATTATACCCAACCCGATTGATTTAAATGATTCTGAGTGCTACTCAAATCTTTTTAATTGCGACCCGGAAGGCGCGTTTATCTACGCCGATACGGCAGCTCAGCAACTAAGCAAAGCGATGAAGCTGGATAAAAAGAAAAGCGAAAGCGATAAAAACGAAGGCTCAGGAGGCTTTTTCGGCGCCATAAAGAAGCTTTTTGGAAAATAAAATTTGTATTTTAGGCTCAGGAATTCGGATAATAAATGCCGATTTTCTGAGTTTTTAAATTTTGAGATTTCGTAAGCAAATTTTACTAAAAAATAGCTATCTAAATTTGACGTGAACTCGTTAATTTGGCAATTAAAAAACCGCCTCGCTCAAATTTAACGAGCGAAGCGGCGGAAAGTAGAAAATTAAAAATTAGACTTGTTTTGCTCAACCCATTTGTCGATGCGTTTTGCGTAGTTTTCATCACCCTTAACGTCAAGCGCGAGACCGATAAATTTGCCGTTTACTAAAAACGCGGAGTGGTTAAATTTATATCCGTCCACGTCGCTAGCGCCGAAAATTTGCGCATCTTTTAGATACGGCAGAAAATCCACCGCGCCACTAAAAAGCGTTTGCGGGTGGTTGGCTTGATTGCCGATGGCTACGATGGCAGCTTTTTTGCCTTTACTACCGGCTTTTAAAAGCGGCAGTTTCTCCGCCCAGTCAGACTGCAACTCGCCGTCGCCGTAGCTAGGCGCCGCTACGATGATGACGTCAAATTTAGAAAAATCCTGCGCCCCTGCGCTCTTGACATCTATTAGCTGAGCTCCTATTTTGCCCGCTAGATACTCGCATGCGCTCTTTGTGTGCCCCTTTGTCGTCGTGTAAAAAATACCAACGCTCATTTCGTTCTCCTTAAAATCAAATAAATTAATACCTGAATTATAACGAAATGATACTTAATCTATCTTATTTCAAATCACGCTTTTATTTGCCGTTTTCTATGCAAATTTCGGCGTATTTGAGCCCCAGTTCGTAAGCTTTTTCGTTTTCAGCGTAGACTTTTTTAGGTACTTTTGAGAGCATTACGCGTTTAACCAGCTCAGTATCTAGGCAGCCGCTCATCTGCACGGCGACTGCGAGCGCGACGACGCTTTGGGTTATGACGTTGCCCACTTCGTCTTTAGCGATGGAGATGATGGGTATTTCGTAGATTTTCCACCGTTTTTTATCTTCATCGCTAGCGCGTACTAAATTTGGCTCCACGACGATGATGCCGCCCTCTCTTACGCCGTCTTTAAACTGCTCGAAGCTAACCTGCGCGGTAGCGAGCATAAACTCGATCTCGCCTTCGTTTGCGTAGGGGTAAAATATCTCGCGCTCGCTCAAAATGATATCGACCTTCGTCGGTCCGCCGCGCACCTGCGAGGTGTAGGTCGAGGCCTTGACGCCGTATCCGCCCTCCTCGATCTTGGCCGCGGCTAAAATTTCGCCCGCTAGTATCACGCCCTGGCCGCCCACTCCGACGAATCTCAACTGCCTTTTCATTTTAGCGCTCCAAAGTCGATTTTTTCGCCGTCTCTAGCGGCTTTTATCACCATGTCGTAGGCCTTCGTGTACTCCATGCGAGACTCGTCTTTGTGCAGCACTCCGAGCGGAAATTTACCCTCCCGCTCATCCTCGCTCATCGCGTCAAATTTAGCCTTGCTCACCGTGCGACCGTCTATCCACTCTAGCATCTGCGTGGCCTGCCCCATCTTGTTTTTGCGGCCTAGATTTATGTGGCAGTTTGAAAATACGTCAAAAAAACTGTATCCATCATGCTCGAAGCCCTCGGCAAATATCTTTTCCAGCTTTGCGGGCTCTATCACGCTGCTGCGCGCTACAAAGGTCGCTCCTGCGGCGGTTGCGAGCTTGCACGCGTCAAAATTTGGATCGACGTTACCGTACTGCGCCGTCACCGTCCAAAACCCGGTCGGCGTGGTCGGACTGGTTTGGGAGTTCGTTAGCCCGTAGATGAAGTTATTTATCAAAACGTGGTTTAAATTTATATTTCTGCGGCATCCGTGGATCGTGTGATTGCCGCCTATAGCTAGCCCGTCGCCGTCGCCGGTTACCACGATGACGTGTTTACTCGGGTTTGCTAGCTTGATACCCGTAGCATAGGCTATCGCGCGCCCGTGCGTCGTGTGGACGGTGTTGCAGTTGATGTAGGAGCTAAAGCGTCCCGAGCAGCCGATACCAGAGACCACGCACACATCGTTCATGTCCCAGCCTAGCTTATGGATTGCGCGGATTAGCGCCTTTAGTATCACGCCGTCGCCGCAGCCCCAGCACCACAGAGTCGGCGTTTTGTCCGTGCGTAGGTAGTCGTCGTAGTTAAATGCCATTAAAATTCTCCTATTTTTTGCGCGATTTCTTGCGGGCTGATCGGACGGCCGTTGGCTTTTAGTAGCGTCTTAAAGTCGTCTCTTAGCGTAGCTTTGATTACCTCTCCCGTATACTGGCCCAAATTTAACTCGCAGATCAAAATTTTGCTAAATTTAGCCGAGATCTCGCGTAGTTTCGCACTTGGCGTCGGAAATAGCGTGATAGGCTTAAAAAGCCCTACTTTCACACCTTTTTCGCGTAAATTTAGCACCGCTTCCTTTGCCGCGCGAGCCACGGAGCCAAACGCGATAATGCAAATCTCCGCGTCATCTAGCATAAACTCCTCGCAAAGCTCAAACTCATGCGCATGTGCGTTTATTTTGTTAAAAAGGCGCTTGATGTTGTAGTCCACGACCGCGCCGTCCTCGGTAGGAAAACCCGTCTCGCCGTGATGCAGGCCCGTAACGTGATAGCGGTAACCGCCGAAAAATTTATTTAGTACGGCAGGCTCGTTGGCTGCGGCCCTATATGGGCGGTAGTCCGCGGGATCGCCGCCAAACTGCTTGCGCGAGTAGATCTCTAGCTCGCCGATCTGCGGCAGCACGGCTTTTGCGTGCATGTGTCCGATCGTTTCGTCTAGTAGCAAAAACACGGGCGTCATGAACCTCTCGGCGAGATTAAACGCGCGAACGGTCTGCGTATAGCACTCCTCTAGGCTTGAGGGCGCGATAACGATGCTGTTTACGTCGCCGTGAGTCGGGTTTTTCGCCTGCAAGAGATCGCCCTGCGCCACGCGGGTAGGTAGCCCCGTACTAGGGCCGCCGCGCATGACGTTTACGATCACTAGCGGCACCTCCGCAATAAAGCCAAGCCCGATCTGCTCGGCTTTTAGCGAGATACCGGGACCCGAGCTTGCAGTCATCGCCTTTGCCCCGCTCATCGAGGCTCCAAGCGCCACCGAGATGCCTGCGATCTCGTCCTCCATCTGGATAAATTTACCGCCGTGCTTTGGAAGTAGCACGCTTAGTTCGTGCGCGATCTCGCTGCTTGGCGTGATCGGATAACCGCCGAAAAAGTTACACCCGCACTCCACCGCCGCAAGCGCGACTAGCTCGTTGCCGCTAGCGATGACCTCTCTTTTGCCGCCGTTATTATTTAAAAATTCGCTCATTGCTCCGCCTCTAATTTTTCAAATTTATTCTCTTTTACGGCGGTCGCGCGCTCTTTACTTTGGGCGGTTAGTTTGGCGAATTTAAATCCCTTTTCCGCTACGTAAATCGCAAAATCGGGGCAGTGTAGCTCGCACTCTCTGCACCCGATACAGGCCTCAGGATGCACCACTTCGATCGTTTTACCTAGCACAGCGCGCGGCTCTACGGCCATCGCCAGCACGCCCGCAGGACAGCGGCTCACGCAGATATCGCACGCTTTGCAGCGCGAGATATCGACCCAGACGGGGGCGTCAGTTTTTATCAGCATATTTTTCCTTATCAAATTTAACTCGTAACGATAATTTTATAGCATTTAAGTTAAATTTGGTATTTAAATCGGATAGTAAAATAAAATTTGGAGATTTTTTGTATGAAAACGAGCAAATTTGAAACGCCCTAGCGGATATGCCGTTCTTGATATTTAGGATTTTTGGTTCAAATTTAACGACTACTACGCAATTTGGCGTAGAGTAAATTTAGAAGTTAAATTTACCGCCGCCGATCCGTAAATTTGGCGACGATTTAACGGATACGGCGGTAAATTTGAAGCGATAAGCATAAATAACTAAACTTAGTTTCTCCTTACGCCTGCTTTGCCAAATCCAGAAAATCTATTTGACGCAAGGCACGACGTGCTTTTGTTTTTGCAAGATACGACGTAGGAATTTAGCTCTTTTTTGCCTTTTTTGCGGGTATTTTTATCGTTTAGATTCATAAAATCCACCATATTTTTACCCTTGGTATGGTGCGTAAAAGCTACGGTGCCGTCTTTTTCGACGCTGCTAACGATGCCTACGTGAGTGACGATTTTAGCTTTTTTGTTATTTTTCGTGCTTCTAGTTGTGTTGTTGAAAAATATCAAATCCCCGACCTGCGGATCGTCAAAGGCGATTAGATTTTTACTCTCGTAAAGCTTAAACATCGCTTCGCTTTTTAGGCCGCGCTTGGTGTAAAATTTATCGAGTTCCTTTTCGTCAAAAAAGTCTCGATTAAATTTTTTATTTATAAGCGTCACAAAGCCTGAGCAGTCGCCGCCGTCTCTTTTGCCCACATATTTTTGTATAAGGTCAAGCAGGGCTTTTTCTTTCACGTCAAATCGGTCGCCGACTTTGCTCGTCGTCTCGCTTCCCGAGTTTTGGGCTTTATCTTTTTCTAGCAAAGTCGCAACTTGAATTTGACCTTTCTCCGCCGGCATTACAGCCTGAGTTTGGCTTTGCTTTGTCTGCGTCGCGACCGAGGCTTCATTTTTCGGAGCGCTCGGAGAAACGTTAGCGCAGCCCGAAATAAAAGCCGCTAAAAATAGCGCATGGATTTGTTTTGTTTTGATCTTAGATTTTATAAACATCAGCTACGCGATTACCCCGCTTTCTTTTAAAAATTTGATATTTGCGGCAGTTTGGGCTTCGCCTTTTTCTAGCGCTGCTTTTTCCTCCTCGCTTGGCTGCTTGATCTCGCGTACTCCGCCTTTGCCTAGCTTCACGAGTCTACCGCCCGCGCACTCGCCATCTATCACGCAGCAGCTTAGCCACTGATCGCTGCCGGTTTTTATCGCCTCGCACATCTTGGCCGCAGCCGCGCCCGGAGCGTAATACGCCGACGTACCAAGTAGCTTAACGATCTTTGCGCCGCCCGTTTTAGCCTCCTGCGCTACCGCGTCAAATTCGCCGCCCAAATCCACGCTCACGTTGCTTTGCAGCGCTACCATATCGTCGTTGTGAGAGCCTATGATGTGCGCGCTAAAGGCGCTGTTTTTTAGTCCGGTTTTTTGAGATATCTCGTATTTTAGGCGCGCGGAGTCTAGTTCGCCCGCCATTCCTAGTATCCTGCTTTTATCAAAACCGCTAGTTTTATAGACTAGGTACGTGAGCGCATCGAGCGGGTTTGTTACGTTTATGATGACGCAGTTTGGGGCAAATTTAGCGATTTTCTCCACTGTGCCTTTTACGATGCCGGCGTTTTTTAGCAACAAATCCTCTCTAGTCTGCCCCTCTTTTCTAGGGCTTCCGGCGGTCACGACCACGATGTCGCTATCCTTAATAAGCCCAAAATCATCTCCGCCCGCGACGCTCACGTCCAGACCAAAAACCGCCGCGCTCTGAGATAGGTCGATCGCCTTTGCGCGCGCCACGTCGCCAAAAATATCAACTAGCGCAATATCGTCTGCGATGCCTCTTAGCAAGATAGCGCTAGCCGCGCTTGCACCTACGTTTCCGGCTCCGATAACTGAAATTTTCATTTTTTTCCTTTTTTTATAAAATTTGATTTTGTAAAATTTGATTAAACGTCGCGCTTGGCCTCATCGCCGCGCTTGTCTTTTTATCATCCGGCTTATAGTATCCGCCTACATCGATCTTTCGTCCTTGCGCCGTGTTTATTTCATCCGCGATTACGCTCTCGTTTTTCGCGAGATTTTGAGCGATGAGTTTAAATTTATCGCCTAGCTGCGTGCCGCTAGCGGCAAGCTCGCTCGCCCAGTAAAGCGCGATATAAAAATGGCTCGTACGCGTATCTAGCTGCCCCACTTCAAACCGTGGAACCTTATTTTCTTTTAGATAGCGCTCTACGGCCGCATTTAGGGCATCGGCTAAAATTTGCGCCTCAGGGCTTTGCTTAAAGATAGCTAACTGCTCGAGACTAGCGCCCAGAGCCAAAAACTCGCCAAGGCTATCCCAGCTTAGGTGATTTTGCTCCAGTAGCTGCTCGGCGAGCCTAGGTGCGCTGCCCCCCGCTCCCGTCTCAAAGATACTTCCGCCCTCTAGCAGAGGCACTATAGAGAGCATCTTGGCGCTGGTTTCAAGCTCTAAGATCGGGAAAAGATCGGTCAGATAGTCGCGCAGGACGTTGCCCGTGACACTGATACAGTCCTCGCCGCGCCTCATGATCTCAAGCGACTTTTTGCAAGCAGCCGCGGGAGACATGATCTCTATATCAAGCCCGCTAGTATCCGCGCTTGCTAGCTGCGCTCTTACTTTTTTTAGGATTTCTCGGTCGTGAGCCCTGTTTTCGTCCAGCCAAAATATCGCCTTTTGTCCCGTGATTTTTGCGCGTTTTAGCGCCAGCTCGACCCAGTTTCGCACGGCGACGTCTTTAACCTGCGTCATCCTAAATATATCGCCTTGTTCTAACTCAAATTTAAATAAAATTTCGCCTTTTTCATTTAGTACGCGCGCCTCGCCCGCTTCGCTTATCACAAAGGTCTTATCGTGGCTGCCGTACTCCTCGGCCTTTTTAGCCATCAGTCCGACGTTTGAGACGCTGCCGATTTTAGCCGGATCTAGCGCGCCGTTTGCCTTGATATCCGCGATCGCGGCTTCATAAACGACGGCATAGGTTTTGTCGGGTATCACGGCTTTGGTTTCCCTGGCTATGCCCTCTTTGTCCCACATTTTGCCGCCGTTTTTTATCATCGCGGGCATCGAAGCATCGATGATAACGTCGCTAGGCACGTGTAAATTTGTAACGCCGGCAGCCGAGTTTACCATCGCTAAATTTGGCCTCTTTGCGTAAATTTCATCAAATTTGGCTTTGATTTTTTCCTGCGTAGCTTGAGGTAAATTTAAAATCCGCGCAAAAAGGTCTTTTAGCCCGTTGTTTTCGCTGACGTTTACGCTTTTTAGCTCGCTTTCAAACTCATCAAAAACTTCCGCGAAAAAAATCTTCACGAAATGCCCGAAAACCACGGGATCGCTCACCTTCATCATCGAGGCTTTTAGATGCACGCTAAAGAGCAAATTTTTTGCTTTCGCATCCGCGATTTGCTCCTTGATAAAGGCATCCAGCTCCCGCGCGCTCATAAAGCTAGCGTCGATTATATCGCCTTTTTCTACCGCTAAATTTTCTTTTAGTACGCGTTTTTCGCCGCTTTTTGAGATAAATTCGACGCGTAAATTTTCATCCGTTTCAAAGCTAACCGAGCGCTCGGAGGAGTAAAAATCTCCGCCTTTCATATAAGCGACTTCGGTTTTGCTATCTTTTTCAAAAGGGGTGATTTTGTATGGGTTTTCGCGGGCGTAGCGTTTTACCGCACCGACGCATCTGCGGTCGGAGTTGCCCTCGCGCAGCACCGGATTTACAGCGCTTCCTAGCACTTTGGCGTATCTAGCGGTCGCGTCTTTTTCCTCCGGCGTTTTTGGATCTGACGGATATGGGGGCAGATCGTAGCCCTTAGCGCGAAGCTCGGTGATAGCGGCGTTTAGCTGAGGCAAGCTTGCCGAGATGTTTGGCAGCTTAATTATATTCGCGCGCTTTTCTTGCGTCAAATTTCGCAGCATCTCAAGGTCGTCGCTCACGCGCAGATCGGGCGGTAGCTTGTCGTTAAAAGCGGCGATGATCCGCGCGGCTAGCCCTATGTCGGCCTGCTTTATCTCTATGCCGCCCGCGCGCAAAAACGCCTGCAGGATCGGAAACAACGAGTAGCTAGCAAACAGCGGGGATTCGTCGGTTCTAGTATAGACGATGTCGCTCATCTTTTCTCCTAAATAAATTTCGCAAAATCTTATCCAAATTTATATTAAAACGCCTTTTGGCGGGCTATTTTTGAGAGTTTATCGCGCCTACGTGTTCCTCGTACGTCGCGCTAAATTTATGCTTGCCCGTCTTTTTATCGCGAACAAAGTACAAAAACTCGCTCTGCGCGGGCCTTATCGCCGCTCTTATCGCCGCTAGACCCACGGTGCAGACGGGGCTTGGCGGCAGACCTTCGTTTAGATAGGTGTTAAATTTGCTTTTATCGGTTCGTATGCGCTCGGCCGTGACCGTCTCGTGCGAATATAGCCCGTAGTTTAGCGTGCCGTCCATTTGCAGCTTCATACCCTTTTTTAGGCGGTTTTGGATGACGGAGGCGACAAGGGGCATCTCATCCTCGTTTGCAGCCTCTTTTTGCACGACCGAGGCCGTCACGAGATACTCGCTCCAGCGCTTTTCGTCGTAGCTTCCCAGCAGCTCTTTAGCCGTTTTTTCGTGGGATTTTTTAGATAAATTTACCAGATGCACCGCTAGCTGTTCTTCGTTTACGCCAAGCGGTACTTTGTATGTCTCAGGCACCAAAAAGCCGTCCTCTAGCGGAGCAAATTTGGCGTAAAATTCATTTAGCTTCGCCTCGCTCAAATTTAGCTTTTTTGCGACCTCTTGCAAAAATACGGCCGTCGTTTCGCCAGGAATCAGCGTTATTTGCGTTAAAGCCGCTTTTGCGGTCGTGAGCTTATATAAAAAATCAAGCTTGCTAAGCTTTGCCGCGCCCAGGTCTATCCAGCCTGCTTGCACATGCCCCATAGCGCGCAAGATCACGGCGTCTATTTTATTTGCGTCCGTATTTTTTTCGCTTAGATATGATATAATCCCAAGCGTACTGCCCTGAGGCACGAAAATGACCTCGCTCACGCTCACCGGGCGGCTAAGATAAACAAGAAAGCTCAGAAAAAATATGAAAATCATCTCGCTGATAATGAAGAAAATTTGGCGCATTTTGATCCCTGCGGTTTTGATATTCGTCATTTTTATAGCCGTCCTAAAACACGGCGTCGAGATAGAAAATATCGACGCGGGCGACTTTAAAATAGAGCAATTATATATAAAACTCGATAAAAAAATAATTTTACGCGCGAAAAATATAGAGATACCTAAACAAAGCGCCAAGGATAGCTCCGAGGAAGCGCTACTAGACCTCTCCAAAAACATCGTCTGGATCGACAGGCTATTTGACGAAATTTTGCTCGAACGCGTCAAATTTCTAAACAGCGAGTCCACGCTATTTTACAGAGACGACGTTTTTTACCTAGATAGCCCGTTTTTGGCGGTTAGCTCAAATTTTAAAGACACCGACGACGGCATTACCGCAAATGTTTATCTACTCGAGTTTAAGGACTTTAACATCACTTTAAGCGGCGTTAGCAATGCCGATTTGAGGCGTCAAATTTACGATTTTAACGGTACGTTTTCCAGTCACGAGCTAAACGGAAACGCTACGGTAAATCTCAAAAAAGGCGAGCTATCATACGAGCTAAGCGACATAAATGCGACTAGCCTAAGAGGCTTTATGGACGAGCTGGGCGCAAAAACGGGACTAGATAAAGAGATAAAAAGCTGGATCTACGGCTACATCACAGCGGATAACTACTTCGTAAAATCGCTTCGGGGCAGATTTGACCTAAACAAGCAAGAACCCTATCTAAACGAGCTTAGCGCGCAGGGATTTTCTAAGAACGTAAAGGTTAAATTTCACGAAAAGTTGCCCGCTGCGACCGCCGAAGGAGTAGATGTCGAGCTAAAAAAGGGTTCGCTATTTTTCACGCTAAAAAACCCAAAATGGCAGGGCAAAAATCTAAACGGAAGCAATCTTGAAATCTATAAAATTTTCGAGGAAAAAGGCGCCGGGCTCACGCTAAATCTGCAAACCTCGGCTCTCTACGACAAAAGCGTAAACTCCATACTAAAGGCCTACGATATCGAAGTTCCCGTCGAGCAGCTAAGCGGCAAAACCGACGCCAAACTCGCGCTTGATATCAAATTTGACCCGCTAGAAGTGACGCCTAAGGGCAAATTTAAGATCACCGGCGGACAGACGCTAATCGCTGGAGCTAAATTTAACGTAGATACCGCAGACGTCGAGCTTTTAAACGACAAGTTAAAGGTAAATGCGAAAAACACGGGGATGGATTTTTTTAGCGCGGACGCAGCGGTAAATCTCGATCTAGGAAAGCTCGCAGGCGACATAAACGGTACGCTAAAAGGACTAAATTTAGCCTTCGGCAAGAGCGAAATTTTAAAACTGGGCACGACGCCGTTTGCGGCTAGGCTTGATTTTAGCGGCAAAGATACGAAGCTAGATATCGCGTCTCCGGCTGCCGCCAGTTTAAAATTCGCCGCGCAAAACGAGATAAATTTACCCGACGCGCGCGATCTGCTGCCCTACTCGCCGCTGCTAAAAAGCCTGCAAATCTCTGAAGGCGGCGTAAATATAAAAACCAAGGATTTTGAAAATCTTAGCATAGAGGCTAACGATGTCAAATTTGAAACTCCGCTACTTAAAAAAGACGGCTCGCCGTATGACGCCGATAGCTTTACCATCGACGTAAATGCAAAGGGCGCAACGGGCAAAAGCAAAAGCGGCGGTCTAAATTTCAAAATCGCGGGCGGCAAAACGGAGCTTTTTATAAAGGAGCTCGATCTTGTGCTTAGCGGCGATGAAAATTTGACCGATAAGGAAGGCGACATCGAGTTTGAAGCCAAGGGCTCGAAGCTTGTTTTAAATGATTTTAACGCGACTCTAGATCTGCTAGCATATAGCGGTCAAAGTGCGGGCGGGACGGTGAGATTTGACGCTAAGCCCGCTCGCGGCAACTTTTCGCTTATAAAATCGGACAAAAAATTTGAAATATCGGCAAACGACATCAGAGGCGAGTTTATCAACTCGATCTTTAACATTAAGAGCTTTGAGGGCGGCAGCTTTAAAATGCGCGTTTTGGGTGCTAGCACAGATGATTTTAAGGGTGAAGTAAGGCTAATCGGCGCCACGCTAAAAGACTACACGTTTTACAATCAGCTTCTCACGTTTTTAAACTCCGTGCCGTCCTTGCTCGTGTTTAAGACGCCCGACTTCGGCGCCGACGGCTATCCGGTAAAATTCGGCAAAATTTTATTTGAGAAAAAGGCAGACGTGCTAAAGTTTCTAGCCATCGAGTTAGAGAGCTCGAGCGCGGATATCGGCGGTCACGGCACGATAAATCTCGCAACCAAAGAGATCGACGTGGATCTGGAGCTAAAGCTGCTAAAGGACGCCAGCTCCATCATCGACAAAATCCCGCTCATAAATCAGATCGTGCTGGGTAAAGACCGCACTCTCTCGACCGTCATCAAGGTGCGCGGAACGTTGCAAAAGCCGCAGTACTCGACGCAAATCCTGCAAGATGCGCTTCTCTCGCCGTTTAAGATAATCAGAAACGTACTTGAAGCGCCGTTTTTGATATTTGAGTAAATTTGACGAGTGCAAGCGTCTGCGCCGCTAGTTTGCGGGTTAAATTTAAGCCAAATTTGATACCCAGCACCGCTTGGCTGCGCAAGGCGTTCGCTGAGTATCGGCAAATTTAATCAAATTTGTGGTCTTTGCTATTTTTAAACGGCAAGCATGAGCGCCATACTTAAAAACCGAGTCGAAAACAAAATCCAAAATCGCAGCGTCAATGTCCGCGTAGCAAAAATTTCGCCCTTAAAATAGACTAGAGTCGCTGCGGATTTTCGTAAATTTGTAATCTTTATAGATCGCAACGGCGGTAAAACGGCAAGCAAAACGCCAAATGTCGCCGCAATATTTTACGGCACAAAGTCAAAAATTGCGTACGCGTCAAATTTAATGAAAACGGCGCAAAGGCTGGCAAGATAAACCAGGCGTAGGTGTATAGTATACAGACGCGCTAAATGCGCTCAGGGCAAAAACGGCCTCATAAAATTAGCGCACCGACCGTAGGTTTTTGTGTATTTCCTGCAAATTTGCGGTAGGTTTTGGCGCTCGGCGCCGTCTTGCTAGGACTACGATTTTTATTAAATTTGCTTGCGTTTTAAATTTTTTCGCTAGCGGCTCGGGCGTTTTACGGCGTCAAATTTAGTTTTTGATCTCATCGTCAAAAAGCTCGCGGACGTCCACCCAAAAGCTTTCGGGCATAAAAATCGGCGAGTCCAAAATCTCCAGCAAACCGTCCTTAAAAGATAAAAACTCCGCGACTCTCTGGAGTCCGTCCACGGTTTTTATGCTCATGTCCGCTAGCCGTAGCACCTTTGCGAGCTGCATTTTATCGGCCGTCCACTCGGCAAACGCCAAAAACCGCAAATCGCCCGAAAACGTAAAGCACGCCGTAGCCTGCTCGCTTAGTAAAATTTGCTCAATCTCGCCGCTTCGGCTAAATTTTACGTTTTTGCTCTCGCCATCGCTTTCTTTGCGCTTCAAATTTAAACCCTGCGTCTCCGCGCTCGCGTAAAGCCGTAGCTCGCCAAGACTTGGCGCACCCATGGCTAGGTCGAGACCATCAAATTCCGCGTTAAATTTACTGTCCGCGCTACGCTCTTTCGCGCTGCAATTCCAAGCAGAACCCATTTATTTCCTTTCAAATTTATTTAGTTCAAATTTACCCGCGCATTTGCCTGCGCCGCACAAATCTCGGGGTCTCACGGCTCGAAATCAAAACAGTAAAAATCATCCGCCTCGCCCCAAAGCTCCTCTAGCGAGCGCCCGTCTATCTACGGCGCGACGTAGAGTTCTTGCAGCGTGGCAAAATACCGCTCGCCGCTCGCGTTTGCGCCGGATCCGTCCGCGCACCTTTGAAACGAGCAGCGATGCGCATAGGCGATGATCATGTACTCTGCGCCGCGCAGGCAAAAGCTAAGCTCGGGCTCGCCGCCCTGGGCTACGCATTTTAGCAGCATTTGCTCTATGGTTTCAAACGAATATCTAGGCATCTAGCTTCCTTTTAAATTTATCTAGGCGCTTTTTAGAGGGGCAAGTAGACAGAGTTTCGTCAAATTTGCCGCGTTTTTGGAAGTAAATTTTAAAAATTAGCTCAAATTTAAACGCCGAATTTGAGCTAAAATTTGCGGCAAAATCACCGCATCTCAAGGCGCATGAGGTGCATATCCTCGCCGCCCGTGACATCAAGCTCCTGCGAGCCGCAGGCCGGACAGGTGAAGTCGTTTTCGCTAAGCTCGCCGCTAAAGCCGCAGCTTTTGCACTCCACGGAGACGTTTTGCAAGACGATCAAAAGCTCGGCATTTTCGCAGATCGTGCCCGCTTTATAAACTTCAAACGCGCTTTGCAGATAGTGAGGTTCGACGCCGCTTAGCCGCCCGATACGCACTTCAAGGCGCACGACCTCTTTCGCGCCGTTTGCGGCGGCGTTTTTCTCGCAAAGCACGACTAGGCTTTGCACTATGCTTAGTTCGTGCATCGGCTTGCCTCGCTTGCAGACGGAGCGGATTTTATTTTTACGCACGCGTCTAGGGCGTAAATTTGATAAATTTTGCGAGCCAGCTCGCGTGACGTATAAGCCAGAAAATCTAGCGCATCTAAATTTGATCTAGCCATCGCCGCGCCTAGCATATCCTGGGCAACAGCTCGCCCTTTGGCGCTTCTAAAAAGCGCTTTGAGCCGTATGCGTTTTGCAAGATGACGCGGCCGTTTGAGGCACCCAAAATCTCGCCGATCGAGGCTGCGTTAGCGTCAAATTTGCGTAAAATTTCAAGCGCGCGCGCCTCGTCTTTTTCATCTACGGCCAGCACGAACGTACCCTCGTTGGCTAGCTCATAAGGCTCAAAGCCAAATAGCTCGCAAACGCCCGTCACTTCGTCGCTGACCTTGATATCCTCCTCGCGCACGAGGATATCTAGGCCGCTAAATTTCGCCCATTCGTTTAGCACCGCCGAAAGACCGCCGCGCGTCGCGTCGCGCATACAAAGAGGCTTTACGCCGCCCTCTATCAGCGCCTTTACCGCGCCCATTAGCGCCTTGCAGTCGCTTTTTAGCTCGCTTTGTAGATCCAGCTCCTCGCGGCTAGCCAGCACCACGGCGCCGTGCCTGCCCACGTCGCCCGAGATCAGGATCTTAGCGCCCGCGCGCAGGCTTTTTAGCTCCACGCCCTCGAAGACGATCTCGCCGATGCCGCTCGTGTTGATGAAAATTTTATCGCATTTGCCGCGCGGCACGACCTTGGTATCGCCGCAGACGATTTGCACGCCGTTTTCGCGAGCGACGGCGGCTAGCGAGCCTAGCACGCGCTCTAGTTCGGATATCTCAAGCCCCTCTTCGATTATTAGCGCGCAGCTTAGGTATCTTGCCTCGGCACCGACCATGGCTAGGTCGTTTATCGTGCCGCACGCCGCGATCTTGCCGATGTCGCCGCCGTTAAAAAATATCGGCGTAACCACGAAGCTATCGGTGCTAAAGGCAAGTTTGCCTTTAAATTTAGGTGTCAAATTTGCCGAGCATTTATCGCTCTCGTCCGCGTAAAGGTCGCTAAATTTTAGTATCGCGCTATCGTTGCTCTCGCGCAAAATTTCATTATCGAATATCCTAAAAATCGTCTCGTTTATGAGCGAGTTCATCTCCTCGCCGCCGCCGCCGTGGCTTAGCATTATCTTGCTCAAATTTGTCTCCTCTTAGCCCGCGCTTTTGACGTCGCCGTATTTGTAGTATGCCGCACATGCGCCCTCGCTAGAGACCATGCACGAGCCAACCGGGGTTTTTGGCGTGCAGGCTTTAGCGAAAATTTTACAGTCAAAGGGCTTTGCTCGTCCGCGTAAAATTTCAGGGCAGATACAGGCCTTGCTCTCGCCTTTGCTTTGCACGCTACAGTCAAATTTTACCCTCGCGTCAAGCTTCGCGTACTCGGGGCGTAGCTTCATACCGCTTTGAGCTATAACGCCAAGACCGCGCCACGAGAAGTCGCACGGCTCGAAAAACTCGTCTATGAGCGCCTTTGCTTTTTGATTGCCCTCGCGCGTGACGACTCTTGCGTATTCGTTATAGACCTCGTGCGTGCCCGCGTTTTGCTGGCGAACGAGGTTTAGGATACCGTCCATCAGATCAAGCGGCTCAAATCCGCTAACCGCGATAGGTTTTTTATACTCGGCCGCGATGCTCTCGTAGATGCCGTATCCCGTGATCACGCTCACGTGGCTAGGCCCCAAAAATGCGTCGATCTTGACGTTTTCGTCGTTTAGGATCGCTCGCACGGGTGCGGGGACGGTAACGTGATTTATATGGAAAAATAGATTTTTTAGCCCGAGCTCTAGCGTCTTTTGCACTAAATTTGCGCTCATAGGCGTCGTCGTCTCAAACCCGATCGCAAAAAATATCACGCTCTTGTCGAGATTTTCCCGCGCGATTTTGATGCAGTCTAGCGGGCTATATAGCGCTCTGATATCGCAACCCTCGCCACGTAGCTTTTGCAGGCTGGTGCTTGAGCCAGGGACTCTCATCATATCGGCTAGAGTGCACAGGATGGTGCCCGGCATCTGGGCTAGCTTGATAGCCTCGTCTACGCGACTCCTTGGCATCACGCACACGGGACAGCCTGGGCCGTGGACGAAATTTATATGCTCGCCCACTAGCTGTGGCAGGCCGAATTTCATGATCGAGTGCGTGTGTCCGCCGCAAATTTCCATGATATTTAGCGGTTTTACGCTCTCTTTTTTGATGAGTTTTGAAAGCGCCAAAATAAGCTCTTTATCGCGAAAATCATTGATTAGATTCACGCTTTTTCCTTTGCGCCCGGCTTATTTGCCGCCGCTTGCATGGCACTTAGCCCCGCGTCGCCCTCATTCGCGCCGATCTGGCCGCTTTGCATATCTTTGGCGATTTGGCGGTAGATTTCGATGCTTTCTAGCGCAAATTTCGTATCGATTTTCTCCATCGCGTAGCCGACGTGGATGAGTACGTATTCGCCGACGGCCACGGGCTGGGCGATGAGATCGAGGCTCACGCGGCGACTCACGCCTAGCGTCTCTACGGTAGCGACGTTATTTTCGTCGATAGCGATTACTTTTGAAGGGATTGAGAGGCACATTATCTAAGCTCTTTTTTAAATTTTAAAAAATCCAGCCACTTCTCCATGCCCTCGCCCGTTTTTGCGTCAAGCTCGACGACGTCGACCTTCGGATTTAGCTTGCGAGCCTCTTTGACGACTTTTTTAACGTCAAATTCAAAATGCGGCAACAGCGAAGTTTTGGTTATCACGATAAGATCGGCGGCACGAAACATCACGGGGTATTTGGCTACCTTGTCGTCGCCCTCTGGCACCGATAGCAGCACGACGTTAAAGTGCGAGCCGACGTCGTAGCTAGCAGGGCAAACGAGGTTGCCGACGTTTTCTACGAAAACTATATCAAGGCCCTCTAGGGGCAGATGATGAAGCCCCTCGTGCACCATAAACGCATCCAGGTGACATGCCTGTCCGGTCGTGATTTGGTGGGCTTTGCCGCCGGCTTTTACTATGCGGTCGGCGTCTTGGTTGGTTTCTAGATCGCCCTCGACGACGCCGATTTTAAATTTACCGCTTTTTATCGTAGCTTCTAGTAGCGTAGTTTTGCCGCTGCCGGGGCTACTCATGAGATTTACGCATAAAATCCCGTGCTCGTCCAAGTGAGCGCGGTTGTGCGCGGCCTCTTCGTCGTTTTGGGATAAAATTTTCGTTATCACTTCGACCGTTTTGCTGTCGTTTAGCGCCGGGTGCGCGTGGCCGTGACTATGCTCGTGAGCCGCTCCGTGTCCGTGCTGGGCGCCATGATCGTGAGCGTGCGAGTGAGTCGTGCCGTCGGCGTGAGTATGAGCGTGATCGTGCCCGCCCAGCGAGCATCCGCAATCTTTACACATCTTGCTTCTCCTTAGCGATTTTTTGGGGTTATTATACTCTTAGATGTTAAAAAATTGCTTTAGTTTCATACTTGCGGATATTATTTTGTTGCGTTTTATTTATATTTTGAGATTTTTGTGGCGGCGGCGAGATCGGTCAAATTTGACTCAAATTTAAGCTGAGTCAAATTTTGAAGGCTAGGGCTAAATTTGAGCTTAGATAAATCTAGTCAAATTTAGCCCCTCTAGCCGCCCGTAAATTTAACGCTTGCTAGATTCTCCGACTTTTGGCTTTTCTATTACGATATCCTTGATGCGAGCTTTGCCGTTATCCATCACGCTGATGACGGCCGTGGCGTTAAACTCCATCATATCTCGCTCCATTTGCTTTGCACTTTTGGGCGGCATGAAAAAGGCCTCGATGCCGAAATTTGCGGTATTATAATCAACCCTGCCCGCTAAAAACGTGCCGCCCTTAGGTCGCTCGAAGCTATATCTGTCAAATTTATACCTGCCGTCTTTATCCTGCTTTAAAACGGCGTAAATTTTAGCACCGTGTAGCTGCTGCCTTTTGCTTAAATTCGAGTCTCTTTTGTCTAGTTCGTAAACGCTCGCAAAGCCGTAGCTAAGGCGCACGTAATCGCCGCGAAACATATCGCGCGGATCGTAAACCGTAGTTCGTATCAATATCTCTTTACCAAAATATATCGGCGCGTACGCATACGCAAGCATCGCGATCACGGCTAAAATTTGAAATACCGCGGCGGCAAAAATCAGCTTTAGTTTCATTTCGCGCTCCTTTTTTTAGATATCCTAGAGACCCCGAGCACCACGAGCGCAAATACCAAAAATAGCGCGCTGGCGCTGACGTAATCACCGACTAGATCGACGTAGCGCACGAACGCCACCCAAAAGATAAGCGCTATGCCGAATTTCATATTATTTTGCTTGATAAGAGCGACCGCGACGCAAACGCCGATGAGCGAAAACACGCCCTCCTCGTAGCCCGCAAACGCGTCTAAGATAAAAGGCAGCGCGACTAAAAGCGCTATGGCGGTAGCGGCGGCGTATTTTTTAAAGTAAAACGCAAGCCCCAAAGATACCGCGCAAAATGCGGCAAATAGCGCTCCAAACACGCTTTTTAAAAACGTAACGCCGTTTAAAACATACTCGTAGTTCTGGGCGCCGTAAGACCACGGACGCGAAAAATGCAAATCCTCGTAAAGCGACATATCAAAGCACAAGATGCCCGCACCGCAGACGATGCCGATGTTTTTAAGGTAAAACGCGAGTTCAAATTTACCCGCCCTCTCAAGCAAAAACGAGGCGCAAACGGCGAGCAAGCAGTAGCTAAGCGCAAAAAAATGAACTCCGTAAAGCGCATCGTCCACGCGCAAATCAGCTAGAAAATACCGCTCGTAAAGCACGAAAGAAACGATATAAGCAAACACGCTCGCAAAAAGCGCAGCCATTAGCAACCTGGAGTCGTCGCGCCAAAGCACCGCCGCGCAAGCTACTATAAATAACAAAAATCCGTGCGAAACGCCGCTAAACTCAAACTCCATCAAAAACCAAATAAGCCCCAAAACAAGAGCTTGCAATGCGATGATGGATTTACGCGTCGCAAGCGCTAGCACCAAAGCTCCGACCGCCCACAGCAGCACGCCGTCAGGCATATGCTCGCCTAGGTGGTAAATTTGCGCAACTAAAACGATCGCCGCGCCGTAGCAAAAGTTACCTAGAAAAAACAGCGTCGTAGCCTGCGTCTCTTTGCCGTTTTTTTGCGCCCAAACTCCGCTAAAATTTACCGCTGCCAGTATGCCAAGAACTATAATCAGCCTTAGAGCGCGCGGTAGCTCCTCCCAGTTTGCGCCCACTAGAGTAAATAGCGAAAGCGCCAAAAATAGATATGCAACGAGCTTTAATATAAAGCTTCGCCGCTCGTTTGCGCCCGATAAATCTATATCGTATCTAGCCGCTATCTTGCGCGCCGCCTCATCGCTTATTAGCCCTTCTTCTCGCCACTTCGCAAGCTCGTCTGCGAGAAAATTTTTATGAAATATCATCATTTTTCTACTCCACGCATTTCATTATCCTGTGTCGTCCGGCCCAGTAGAGCATCGAATAGCCCGTCACACCCGAGATCAGCGATGCGATGAGTACCGCGAGCTTATCGGCGTACGCAAACTCGTACGTGTCGTGATAGGAGAGCGAATTTATAAAAAGACTCATCGTAAAGCCGATACCAGCAAGCAAGCAAAGGCCGTAAAACTGAGCTAGATTGCAGTATTTCGGTAGCTTTGCGAGCTTAAATTTGATCGCAAGAAAGCAAAACCCAAACACCCCTAGCTGCTTGCCCGCAAACAGCCCTAGTATGACACCTAGCGACACGGGGTGGAAAATCTGCTCCAGCCCGATGCCTTTTAGCGAGATGCCCGCATTTACAAAGGCAAATACCGGCAGCACGAAAAATGCGACGTAGCCGTGCAGGTCGTGTTCGATCTGTTTTAACATCGAGCCCTCGCCGTCCTTTGCCTTAAGCGGTATGAAAAATGCCGCCACGACTCCCGCTAGCGTCGCATGCACGCCTGATTTTAGCACGCTCACCCAAAGGATTATGCCCAAAATCACGTAGCAGGCTTTTTTATTTACGCCAGCTAAATTTAAGGCCAAAAGCCCTAAAGTAGCCGCTCCGGCAACCACAAACGACATAGCCGAGAGATGTCCGCTGTAAAATATCGCCATTATCAAAATCGCACAAACGTCGTCGATGATAGATAGCGTCACGAGGAAAATTTTTAGACTCGCCGGCACTCTTTTGCCTAAAATCATTATGATACCTAGAGCAAACGCCGTGTCCGTCGCAGTCGGGATCGCCCAGCCTTTTAGCGCGAAAGCGTCGGCGTGGCTAAACGCGTAAAAAACGAGCGCAGGCATGACGATGCCGCCGACGGCGCCTACGATAGGTAGCACGATCTGAGCGGGATTTCGCATCTCGCCCTCGACTATCTCGCGCTTTAGCTCAAGCCCTAAAAGAAAGAAAAAAACTGCCATGAGCCCGTCGTTTACCCACAAAATGAGCGGCTTTTGCAGGCTAAATTCGCCAAAAACCACGCCCATATTTATGCGTAAAAAAGAGTTGTAAAATCCGCTCAAAAAACCGTTTTGAAATATCATCGCAAAAATCGCGGCAAGTATGAGCAAGATACCCGAGCTCGCCTCGTTTTGGACGAAATTTTTAAAAGAAATATGTTTCAAATTTTAGCCTTAGGATAAAAATAGCGATAAATTCCGGCGATTTTAACATCAAAGGGCTAAATGCGCGATAAAAAAAGAGATTTTTGCGGGCAAATTTGATAGAGCTTATCAGACCCGCCCGCATTTTAAGCGCTATGAGCGCGGGATGGCAGCTTTGGTGAGTTTTGCAAATTTAACCCCTTTTAGTCCGCCCATTTTTTCTGAAAATTTCTCGATAGACCCTGCTTTGCCGCGCAGTATCAGAGTTTCTAGGCAGTTATCGTGATCCACATGGACGTGAGTCGTGCAGGCGATATGCAGGTTCGCCTTGTGCTCGATGTCCATCATTTTCACGACGAGGTCGTTTTGGTGATGTAGATAAATGAGCGTCAAAACGCCGATAAGATCCTCATCTGCGTCCTTCCAGCTGTCATTTACTATTTTTTCCCTAATCAGATCGCGAGTGAACTCGCTTCTCGAAGCATAGCCCTGAGCGCTTATTTTGTTGTCAAGTTCGTCTAATAACTGCTTTGGCAACGAGACGCTGAATCTTATGATATTTTCCACTATCGCCTCCTTAAAGAAATTATTAGATATTATACATCAGAAAACTTTAATTTAAATTAATGTAAGCGCGATTTGACCGATAGCTACCGAAGAGTCGTTTGACGAAAAGTTTTTATTTATGTAATACTTCTTACCTTTTTGCTTAAGAATTAAAATTACATTTTCAAGCAGGGCTTTATTTTGAAAAACTCCGCCCGCTAGCAAGACGTCGTTAGGCTGCGCGCAAGCCGCGTCTGCTACGAGCTTTACGAGCCCTTTTATAAAGCCCGTCGCAGCCGTTTTAGCATCGTCTTTTAAAGCTCTTTTAAAGGCCTCTTTAAAGCAAATTTTGTCACTCCTGATTTCAAACTCGTAGCAGGCGTCCAAATTTGCGTCAAAAAGCGCCTCCAGGCTCATCCCCGCCTCCCCCTCGTAGCTAATGCTATCAAGCCCTAAGATCACGGCCGCAAACGCGTCGAAAATGCGTCCTAGCGAGCTGGTTTTGACGCAGTTTATTTGCTTTTCGTGCAGGATTTTTAGATTTTTTAGCTTAGCGGGCTCAAATTTGGCCAAAAACGCCTCCGCCTCGCGCTCTAGATCATATTTTAAAATCGCGGCATAAGCTATCTGCCGGATATTTTTCACGCTAGCTTCGCCGCCGATCAGCAAAATTTCGTCAAATTTGCAAACTCGCTCGTACTCTTTGCCGCGCACTTTCATGATCTCTCCGCCCCATACGCTCCCGTCCGCGCCGTATCCCGTACCGTCAAAGCAAAAGCCCAGATACTCGCGCTTTGCATCCAGATCGTTTTCTAAAATCACCGATAGCAAATGCGCGTGATGGTGCTGGATTTGCGTGATATTTGGGCCAAAATTGGCAGCGTATTCGCGCGCCCATTTTAGGTTTAAAAAATGCGGGTGCAAGTCAGCTACGATCTCGTCGAATTTTAGCTCGTAAATCTCGCTAAAAAGATTGATTAGCGCGCAAAAACGCTCATAGGTCGCGACGTTTTTTAGATCGCCGATATATGGGCTTATCATCAGCTCGCCGTCCTTAAAGATCGCAAACTGATTTTTTAGCTCCGCTCCGACTGCTAAAACGGTCTTTTCGCTCTTAAATTTCGTGCGGATAAACTTAGGATGCACGCCGCGGCTGGTGCGGATAAATATAGGCTCGCCGCCCGCTACGAACGCGATACTATCGTCGCTTGGCGAGCGTATCTCGCGGTCGTTATCTAGGTAAAAATCTATCACGCCGCCTAGCTTTTCTCGCAGGTCTTTTTCGTCGTAGATGATGGGCTCGCCGGAGACGTTGGCCGAGGTAGCGATGACGTCGCCCTCTAGGTACTCAAAAAGTAAGAGATGAACGCCCGTGTATGGCAAAAATATGCCGATTTTATTAAGCCCCGGCGCCAAATTTGACGGAACCGGCGTATCAGGCAAGCTTTGCAAAACGACGATCGGTTTTAAATTTGAGCTTAAAAGCCGCTCTTCTTCGGGCGAAATTTGTGCGTATTTTTTAGCGCGCGTAAGGTCTTTGCACATCACGGCAAATGGCTTTTTAGGGCGCTTTTTTCGCTCTCTTAAAAGCCCCACCGTATCATCCTTTAAGCGGCACATCAGATGAAATCCGCCAAGCCCCTTTACGGCTAAAATTTTACCCTCGTTTATGAGCCGCGCGGCCTGCTTTGCGCTTTCGTTATCCCGCGCTAAAACCCGCCCAAATTTATCTTTTAGAGCAAGCCTGGGGCCGCAGTTTGGGCAGGAGACGGGCTGGGCGTGATAGCGGCGATTTAGCGGATTTTTGTATTCGCCGCCGCAAAATTCGCACATCTTAAACGCGTTCATCGTCGTGTTTGCGCGGTCATAAGGCAGCGATTCGATAATCGAAAACCTCGGGCCGCAGTTGGTGCAGTTGATAAAAGGATAATGATACCTCGGGTCTGTGGGATCGTAAAACTCGCGCTCGCAGTCTGCGCAGAGGGCAAAATCGGGCAAGATGGGCGCGTGTTTTTTGGCTGATTTTGAGGCGACTATCTTAAACTCGTCAAATTTCGCATCCTCTAGCTCGGTTTTTCTCATCTCGTCGATACGAGCGAGGCTTGGTAGCTCCTCATGCAGCGCTTTTTCAAATTTTTCTATCTGCTCGCATAGGCCGCAAAGCGTTAGCTTCACGCCCTCGTCGTCGTTGTAAATTTCGCCCGCAAGGCCGAATTTAAGGGCTAGATTATAAACAAAAGGGCGAAAGCCGACGCCTTGGACTAAACCTGAAATTTCATATTTAAAACATCTCTTCAATCACAAACTCTTTACTAAATTTGGCGTTTAAGCCTGTTTTTAAATGCTTTAACGTCAAATTTGCAAGCGTTTTATTCTCAAAAAGCGAGCCGCAAAGTAGCGCGTTTTGCACGCTAAAATCCTGCTTTATCGCGTCCGAAAAATCGCTCAAAAAATACGCTAACGACTCGGCGTATCCGTAGCTAAGCAGCCTCGCATCGACACCAGCGAGCCTAAAGCTCATGCCGCTTCTAGCAAATTTAACGACGTCAAAATGCGTTTTGTTTAGCATTTTAAAATCAAGCCTAGGCCCTTTTGCGCCGTTAAAATCGCTCGCGTTTTGCAGTAAAATCTCGCCCGCTTTTTGCGTATCGCTATCAAATCCAAGCAGCGCTCCCGCCATACAAAACAGCCCGAAAAAGCCGTTTTGTACGTTTAGCTCGCCGCGCGGCAGGCTAAAGCTTTCGCCGTAATTTTGAAGCAATCTCTCGCCGCCCTCCTCACGCTTTATCTGCGCGTAAAGCTCGTCAAAGCTTGCGGGCAAGGCGAAATTTAAGACGTTAAAATCATCAAATTTGGGGTAAATTTTAACTTCATCGTCTTTAAACCTGCTTAAAAATATCCTAACTATCCCGCCCTCTTCGTCAAATTCTTTTTTTGCGAGATTAAAATTCGCTAGATTTTTATCCGCGGCGCCCTCTACCTCGCTCAAATTTGCGCGCGAATAATAAATCCTAGAGCCGCTAAAAATATATCCGTTTTCAAGCACGATAGCCTTAAACGGCGGCTTTTGCGCTTTTAACGCGATAAAATTTACGCCCGCTTTAAAAAGCTTGTCGCAAAGCGCGTAGAGGAAAATGTCTCTAGCGGCGCAGACGTCAAAAAACCTTGGCGAGTTTGGGTAATTGCCGCGGTAAATCGCCGTCGTTTTTAGCGTAACGGCGGGCTTTTCGTAGCTTGCTAGGGCTACTTGTTCGGCTTCGTTTGCGATAAAAATTTTGGGTAAATTTTTAAGATTTGTAGGCATTAAAAGATTAAAATTTTCGTTTAGCTCGGTAAAATTTAAAGCTTCAAATTCGCCGCTAAGATCTTTAAATTTAACGCTCGCGCCCGCGCTTAAATTTTTAAAAGCAAAATCCAAAAGCCCGTTAAAATTCGCCTTCGTTACGGGCGTAAATTTGTCGTCCGTAAAAACGAAAACATCGCTAAAAACGCCGTTTTCGCACTCTTTTAGCTCGCCTTTAAAATAAGCGCTAACGACGCGCGGCGTGATGTTTGAGAGGGCGTTTTGCGGTTCGCTGGTTTGGCCTTGCGGTAAATTTTGGCCTGCATAGACCTTTGAGCCACGCAAAAACAGGCTGTGAGGCAGCGAGCTAGCAAGCATATCCGAAAACTCCAAAAGCTCCTCTTGTGTGCCCTTGACGTAAAGCGTAGTTAAGCCCCGCTGTTTTTTAATGCTAAAATTTAGTCCGCTTTTTTGCGCGTAAAATTTAAGAAAAAAGGCGAAATTTTCGCTCGCACAGTCAAACTCGTAGGCCAAAATCATATCGCGCCCCTTTTTGAAAACTCTAAAGCGATATCGCAGACGCTAAAATTTGCGATCTTTTCGTAGCTAAATCCAAGCTGCGAAAGCTCGTTTAAAAGCGTCTTTTCCATCAAATTTACGCCCTCTTGCGCCTGCGACGAGATCTCAAAACTCATAGGCTCGATGCGTTTTGGCACGATACCTAAAATTTTAGTCCGCGGCAAATCGCCCGCAAGCTCCATCAGCCGCAATGTTTCTAACATCTCGACCTCGTGCGCGGAGCCGTTCCAGGAAATTGTGGGCGGCATCTGCTCGTAACCGAAAAAATACACGTCCCCCGTCTCGCCGCCATCTGCGCTGATGCAGTCGGCTACTATCAAAACGTCCGCCTGAGCTATGAGGGGCGTTAGCGCCATAGCTAGCGTACCGCCATCGATAAATCTTAGCTCCGAATTTGCGCCGTCTGCATTAAATTTAAAGCCGCCTCGACTAGCCAAATCGCCGCTTAAATTTGAGTTTGCAACGTCCAAATTTGACGCGTCAAATTTATCGTCCAAATTTAAAGCGGAGTCAAATTTAGCCCTGATTTTAGGGCTAAATTTGTAGTTTCGCTCCATCATTTTGACAAAATGCACTCCCACGCCCTCGTCGCCAAACATCACGTTGCCGATACCTAGCACCAAAACGCGCATCAGTGCTCGTCTTTTACGTATTTGTAGCCGCTAATAATCGCGTCCATAGCTCCGTTTTTGCCTTTTACGGCGTTAAAGACGGCCATATACACGTGAATGGCTACAAAAACGATAATGATCCACATGCAGACGCGATGTACCGTGCGGACGTTTGCTAGCCCGCCCATTAGCTCCTCGCACTGCCTCATCGGCTCGTAAAGCAGCCCGCCAAGCCCCTCGTGATAGACGTGAACGTAGAGCGCAAGGCCCGTTAGGCAGATCAGAAAAAGCACGACGTAAAAGAAAAAATACGACGCAAACTGAAGCGGGTTATAAACGCCCTTTAGATGCGGGTGCGGACCTAAAAACAGATAGTATTTTATCTGCGCTATCCAGACTTTCGGGCTAAAAAAATCGACTACGCTCACGACCTCTTTGCGACTGTGTTTGTCGAATATAAATAGATAAAGCTTGAAAATAAAGCACGCTATCAAGATAAATCCCGCGATTTGGTGCGCCATACGCCATTTAGCGTTCATAAAATTCGTCGGTTCGCTCGTGATTTCGGGACTAACGAAAACATACGATATATAGTAGCCGCTCACGACTAAAAACGTGATGGCAAAAAACCTGATCCAGTGCGTCGCCCTAAGCCCGATGGAAAATTCATATTCGCTTTTGCGGTCAAATTTATGCTCGCTCATAGCCGCTCCTTTCACAAATTCGGGTTGATTTTGTATTCGCCCAGCTGCTTGCCGCGCGCATCCATCACGTGCACGGCGCATGCGATACAAGGATCGTACGAATGGATCTTGCGGATGATCTCAAGCGGCTTGGTTAGATCGGCGATCTTTAGCCCGATGAGGCACTCCTCGTAGCTTCCGCGCGCGTTTGCGGCATCTTTTGGCGAGGCGTTCCACGTGCTAGGCACGACTGCTTGCCAGTTGGTTATCACGCCGTCTTTTATGCGGCACCAGTGGCTAAGCGCGCCGCGAGGGGCGTTGCCTTGGAAATTTCCCTTATACTCTTTACCGTTATCTATGACGTACTTAGCGCAGGTTTCTTGATCGGTTTTTAGATTTTCTACTAGGCTATTAAAGGCCGTTAATCCATGATCGGCTACTAGTTTAGCCTCTAGCATCCTGGTTGCGGTTCTGCCTAGAGTAGAAAATACCGCCTCAAGCGGAAGTCCCGTGTCTTTTAAAAATTTATCTACGATCTTTACCACGCGCTCGTTGCCTTTGGCGTAGTTTATGACGATACTGGCAAGAGGCCCCACCTGCATCGGTTTGCCGTCATAGCGAGGGGCTTTGATCCAGCTATATTTGCCCTTTTCGTCAAAGACCTTGGTATCTACCTCTTTGCCGCTGCCGCCCAATGTTTTCATATCTTTTAAGCCGGTGTAGTTTGGCTCGGTCTCGCCGTCGTACGGATGCAGCGGAGCCGGGTTTTTATACCATGCGCGAGTGGCTTCTTCGGTGATCTTGTCGCCGTTTACTTCGTAAACCTTACTGATGTCGCCGTTTAGGATAACTCCGCCTTGGATCAGATACTCGTTTTTGCCGACTAAAAACTCGTCGTAAGCGAATAAATTTGATACGCCGACGTCTTTTAGTACGCTTGGCTCGCTGCCGTAGGCTTTAGCCGCCATGACTAGATCTGGATAATACGCTCGGTTGATAAAATCAGCCGTTTCTTGAAATTTGGTTAGATATTCGCCTAATCTTGCGGGATCTAGCAAGTCCATCACGCAGGTCACGCCGCCCACGGTGAGACTTTGAGGATGAGGCTGTTTTGCTCCAAATATCGCCATCATCTGCGCTACCGTTCTTTGTATCCTTAGGCACTCTAAATAGTGAGAAAGCGCGATCAAATTTTGCTCGGGCGTAAATTTATAGGTCGGATGTCCCCAGTAGGCGTTGGCAAAAGGCCCTAAATTTCCCTTTTTTACGAAGGCCTCGACTCGCTCTTTTACCTCTTTTAGCTTATCTGCGCCCGTAGCGTAAGGCGTGTCGCAGTATTTAAACGCCTCGTCGCTAGCCTTGTGCACGTCCGCGCTTAGAGCCGAGACCACGTCTACCCAGTCAAGCCCGTGAAGCTGATAAAAATGCACGGGATGATCGTGCATATAAAGGGCGTTGTTCATCAGGGTGCGCGTTAGCTGCGCGTTTAGCGGAGGCGTGATACCTAGCGCGTCCTCGACGGCCATGATGCCCGCGCGGTAGTGCGAAAACGTACAAACGCCGCAAATCCTCTGCGTGAAAAATCCCGCATCCCTCGGATCGCGCCCCTTTACGATCTGCTCTATACCGCGCCAAAGCGTCGAGCCCGAGTAGGCCTCTTTAACTACGTTATTTTCATCTACGACGACCTCTACGCGCAGGTGACCCTCTATCCTAGTTATGGGGTCTATTACTATTCTTTGTTCGCTCATTTTTACGCCTCCTCTTTGTCTTTAGCAAAAATGCTTATCGCGGCGTGCGCTGCTATGCCGATGCCTGCGAGCGCCAGCACTCCGATGCCGATTTTATCGCTGACGTTATCGGCGCCTAGACCCAAAACGGTGTTAAATAGCCTATCTGCCATCGGCTCCTCAAAAGGCCCCATAGTATCCCAAAAATTAGGCTCCGAGCAGCCTATACAGCCGTGGCCTGCTTGCACCGGCCAGCTGGTGTGCTGATTAAATCTCTCGCGAGAGCAGTTATTAAACGTATATGGGCCCTTGCAGCCGACTTTATAGAGGCAGTAGCCGTTTTTTGCGCCCTCGTCGCCAAAGGTCTGCACGAACTCGCCCGCGTCAAAATGCCCCCTTCGCTCGCATAGATCGTGGATCCTAAGCCCGTAAGCCCACTTTGGACGGTTAAATACGTCAAGCGCTGGTAAAGTACCAAAAAGTATGTAGTGAAGGACGTTGCCCACGATATTTTTCTCGCTGGGAGGACAGCCCGGGACGTTTATAACGGGTTTTGAGGTTACTTTTGATAGACCGACGGAATTTGAGGGATTTGGCCTTGCGGCCTGCACTCCGCCGAAGCTCGAACAGGTGCCGATAGCAAATATCGCCGCGGCGTTCTCGCTTGCGTGTTTTGCGTGATGAAGGCCGCTAAGCCCCAAAGGACCGACCGTTAGATAGTTTTCCGTCTCGCCCGTAGGTATGCCGCCCTCAACCAGCAGGATGTATCTGTCTTTGTATTTTTCGATCGCGCTTTCTAAATTTTCTTCCGCCTGCCAGCCTGCCGCCGCCATCACGGTTTCATGATACTCAAGGCTAATGTAGTCAAAAATAAGACTATCGATCGTAGGCGCATCGGTGCGAAGCAAGCTCTCGCTACATCCCGTACACTCGGCCATGTGTAGCCATATCACGGGCAATCTATCGCTAAGCTCGGCGGCTCTAGCCACTGTAGGCGCCATCGACGCAGGTAGCGCCATAAACGCCGTCATCGCGCCCGCCCATTTCATAAAATCGCGCCTGCTAAATCCGCTTTTCTTTAAAGCTTCGCCGATCGATCCATTTTTTAGAGTCGGAAGCGCGGCAAGCACGTTAAGCCTCTCGTTTATCCTAACTAGGACGTCATCTCTCATGCTCTCTCCTTTGGGGTAAAATATGCATTTTTTGCATATTTGATAACGGAGTAAATTTGTCTTTAATCATTATCAAATAGCTTTAGAAATTGAAATATTACAACTAAAATTTAAAATTTTATATTTAGCAAAAATATTAGTTTTTATGATTAAGTTTATTGTTATTTTAGTGATATTTTTGCAAATAAAGCTCTAAAAAATAATTAAAGTATAAAAAGATAGATTTGACAAATTATTTTTATATTTTGATATTTTAAAATCAAAATCGCCCTATTTCTTAAATTTACGAATTTAGTTCAAAGGCTTTAAAATTTGAAATACAAATTTACGGCGTCAAATTTTACTCTGGCCGCCTTGCATTTCTAAAATTCGCGCGCTTATTTGCATTATCTGCGCAAATACCGCTCCCTTTTGCGTCTCAAGCGAGGCCGCCATATCTTTTGCGTATGGATTTTTGCTCGCTTTTACTCGCTTTATCGCGGCTTCAAGCTCTTTTAGTCGTTTTTGCAGTTTTTCTAGCTGCTTTTTTAAGATATCGGCGCTGCTTTCACCCTCGTTTGCGCTATCAAAAAAATCTGACGCGCCGCGCAAGATATCGCCTCTATCGCCGCTTTGCAAATTTACGCTTTTTAAATTTAGCGCGCCTGCGTTTAAATTTGCCGCGCTAGCCGCCGCTGAGCTTTTGCCGACGCTCATCAAATTTGAGTTTAAATTTATGTTTAGTTTTACATCCATCGCCGCGCCTTTAAATTTAAAAGTATATCGGCAAATTTGAGTAAAATTTAAGGCGCAACCGTAAATTTCGCTCTTAAATTTACGGATTTTACTTAGGCTCGGCAAAATCGCCCAAATCTCGCCGAGCCCAAAAATCAAGCGACCAAATTTACTCCTTCGGCGCGATCATATCCTCAGGCACCACCCACGCGTCAAATTCCTCAGCGGTTAGTATGCCCGATTTTATCGCTTCCTCACGCAGCGTCGTGCCGTTATGGTGCGCGGTTTTGGCGATCTTAGCGGCATTTGCGTAGCCGATGTGCGGATTTAGCGCGGTTACGAGCATCAGACTTTCGTGCAGTAGCTTGTCGATTTTAGCCTCGTTTGCCGTGATACCGCAAGCGCAGTGTTTCTCAAAGCTTACCATAGCGTCGCTTAGCAGGCGGATGCTTTGGATGAGGTTGTAGGTAAGCACCGGCTTAAAGACGTTTAACTCGAAGTTGCCCTGGCTGGCGGCGATGGAGATCGAGACGTGGTTGCCCATTACTTGCGCCGCTACCATCGTGACGGCTTCGCACTGCGTCGGATTTACCTTGCCCGGCATTATCGAGCTTCCGGGCTCGTTTTCGGGGATGTTTATCTCGCCGATGCCGCATCTTGGCCCGCTTGCCAGCCAGCGCACGTCGTTTGCGATCTTCATCAAATTTGCCGCCAGACCGTTTAGCGCGCCGCTTAAAAATACCTCGGCGTCGTGGCTGGTTAGGCCGTGAAATTTATTCGGATGGGACTTAAATTTAAACGCCGTGCCAGTTAGCGCGTTTAGCTCGTCGCTTACCATTTCGCTAAATTTCGGGTGCGAGTTTAGCCCCGTGCCCACCGCGGTGCCGCCGATGGCAAGTTCTTCTAAAAACGGCATGGTAGCTAGGATCTGCGCCTTGCTCGCCTTTAGCATATGCGCGTAGCCGCTAAATTCCTGTCCGAGCGTGAGCGGCGTGGCGTCTTGCAAGTGGGTGCGGCCGATCTTTACGATCCCCGCAAACTCGGCGGTCTTTTTATCCAGCGTCGCTTCAAGTTTTTGGATTGCTGGCAGTAGCTTTTTTTGCAGCTCCAGTACAAAGGCTATTCGCATCGCCGTAGGATAGGTGTCGTTTGAGCTCTGGCCTTTATTTACGTGATCGTTTGGGTGCACGAATTTTGCGTCTTTGGCGTCCAATGCCGCCTTATCGCGGAAATTTAGCCCCAAAATCTCCATCGCGCGGTTTGAAACGACTTCGTTTAAATTCATATTCGACTGCGTGCCCGAGCCCGTCTGCCACACGACCAGAGGGAAATTTCCGTCCAGCTTGCCGTTTAAAATTTCATCGCACGCCTGCGCGATCGCCTCGGTGCGAGGCTCGTCTAGGCGGCCCAGCTTGCGATTAACCAGCGCGCACGCCTTTTTTAGGTAGGCAAAGCCCTCTATGACCTCTCTTGGCATCGTCTCCAGCCCCACTCCGATCTCGAAATTTTCGCGGCTACGCTGCGTTTGCGCTCCCCAATATTTGTCGTTTGGAACCTTTACCTCGCCCATCGTGTCTTTTTCTATTCTATATTCCACGGTTTTCTCCTTTGCTTAAATTAATATTTGAAATTATATATCAATTATCATAAATTTAATCTTTCGAGATTTTATGCGTAAAATTCGATATAATCGCGAAATGAAAAGAGTTTTAGCTAAATTTATCAAATTTTTTCTCGCCTTTGTCCTGCTTTGCTTCGTAGCTTTTTTGGCGCTTGATTACGCTTATCCGCTTGACACGAAAGCGCTAAAGCGGGAAAATTCGCTTATACTTTTTGATAAAAACGGCCAAATCATAGCCCTTCGGCCTAGTAGCGACGAAATTTGGAGATTTGAAGCCAAAAACATCCCGCAGACGCTAAAAGATAGCGTTATTTTGTTTGAGGACAAATTTTTCTACTACCACATCGGCGTAAATCCATTTGCCATGATCCGCGCTGCAGCGCATAATTTCACGCACTCTAACCGCATCGGCGCATCCACGATCACGATGCAAGTCGCGCGCATGATGAAACGGGACGAACGCACCTACGCAAATAAATTTAAAGAAATCTTTACCGCGCTTCAGCTTGAGTGGCATTACAGTAAGGACGAAATTTTAGATTTTTACTTTAACCTCGCTCCATACGGCGGAAATATCGAGGGTGCTGCGGCTGCGGCGAGGTTTTATTTCGGTAAAGAGCTTAGCGAGCTTAGTATCGCCGAATGCGCGCTTTTAAGCACGATCCCAAAAAATCCAAACGCCAACCGCCTAGATAAAAAATCAAATATCAACGCGCTAAAAAACCGCGCCATTAAGCTACTTTATAAAGCGGGCGTGATAGATCAAAGCGCCTTCCAAAGGGCACAAAGAGAGCCGTTTAAAAACAAACGCTACGACGCCGTTTATAAGGCCAGGCACTACGCCGCACAAGCTCTAAAAAACGGCGTTACGCACTCAAATTTGGATCTAAATTTGCAAATTTTACTCGAAAACGCGCTAAAAAATACGGCAACCTCGCTAAAATCAAAAGACGCCTACAATGCCGCGGGGATAATAATCGATAACAAAAATATGAGCGTAGCGGCATACGTAGGCTCGCACGACTGGCACGCTCCGCAGGGACAAAACGACGGCGTAACGATGAGTAGAAACGTGGGCTCGACGCTAAAGCCGTTTATATTTTCGCTAGGACTCGACGAGGGCTTCATCACGCCAAAAAGCCAGATGATAGATACAGAAATTTTCCTCGGAGAGTACGCGCCCAAAAACTACGACAGCAGGTTTTTCGGTATCATCTCGGCGACCGAGGCGCTAGCGCTCAGTTTAAATATCCCCGCCGTTAGCCTAAACAACAAGCTTGGCGAAAACTCTCTTTACGAGTTGCTTTCTAGAGTGCATTTGGTGAGTTATTCAAAGGAATTTTACGCAGACAGTATCGCGCTTGGAAGCGCGGAGATGAGTTTGCTAAATTTAGCCCACCTCTACACGATCTACGCAAACGGCGGCGAGCTAAAACCGCTTGAAGTCGCGGGTAAGACGCTACTAGGCTACGGACGGCTAATAAGCCCGCAAAGCGCCTATCTAACCTCAAAAATGCTCTCCTCCGCCTCCCGCAGTTATCTAGGCGTCGCGTGGCAATATGCAAAAGACACGCCGCAAATCGCCTTTAAAACCGGTACCAGCTACGGCTCGCGCGATATCTATACGATCGGCGTAAATAGCGACTACACGGTCGCGGTGTGGTTTGGTAACTTTAACGGCAAAAAGACGCAAAATTTAAGCGGATTTAGCGACGCTTCTCGCACGGTTTTTGACGTCTTTAAGCTGCTGGCTCAAAAGCAAAAATTATCTTTCATGAACACGCCAAGCGGCATAGAGAGCAAAAAAACCTGCCTTGACGCATTTAAATTTAAAGAGTGCAGAGACGAGGAGGAGGACTGGCGGATAGAGGGAGTAGAGCTAAAAGATATCTGCGAGAGTATCAGGGGCGATGAAGTAGGATTTTTACTCAAAAACGGCGCGATCACTCAAGAAGATATCAAAGATAGTCCTTGTTACTATAAGTTTAAAAGCTATAAACCTCTCGTTGCAACGCCGTCAAATAATCAAATTCTGCTAAGCGACGAGAATTTAACTAAAGTTATGCTAAAATGTTACGCATATATCGGCGATGAGATATATCTCAAGATCGACGAAAACGAATGGGAAAAAGTAAACAACGCGAGCGAAAATACATTAAATTTAACGCAAGGCAAACATAAGCTCGGGTGTCTGGACGAAAATTCGAATTTAAGTGAAATCAATATCGAAATAAGGAGGTTTTAATGCGTTTTAAGCTAATCGGCTTAAGCCTAAGTTGCCTTTTGGCATCACATTTAAGCGCCTTTACGCTTGACGGTTCAAGCAGGGCATTAGACGACGGCTCGGTGAGTCTTGGCGTCAAATACGCTCAAAACGAACAGTCGCTCATAGGCAAAGTTACGCACAAAAAGATAATCGAGTGCTCTCCAGAGGTAACCGGAGCCTTTGAATACGGATCAAGCCAGATTTTATTTTACCCTAAAAAGCCTCTAGCAAAAGGCGTAAGCTACTCGTGCAAAAAAGGCGAGAGCAAGGCCAAATTTTACGGCGGGGACTTCGTACTATCAAATATGATCGAATACTCCGGGGATACCTTTTTAGCGGTATTTAACGATGATGTTAGCGAGGATGAGTTTGCCGCAAATTTTAAAATTTACGACAAGCAAAATTTAGCCAAGCAAAATATCAAATATAAAATCGTAGCCAAAACGCCTAGAAGCTTTCAGATAAAGCTACTTGAAAGCGGCGACAATTTGGTATTTGCGGTCTCCAAAAATCTCAAAAACGCTTCGGGTGTAAATTTAGCCGACAACTTTGAAGTCGTGCAAAAAGTCTCAAACCCTGATGAAAATTTCGTCGATAAGCCAAAAGCCAAGACTATGTTTTTAAACGAGGTCGAGGGCATTAGCTTAGATAACGGCAAACTAGCGGCTAGACTCTATCTTAAAGATTGGGTGGATTTGGATAATATTAAAAAATTCATTAAGGTCGAGGGCGTAAATAGCTTTGAAGTGAGCGATATGGAGTACACCAGCCATCAAGACGCTGACGGCGAGTATTACTACTACTATATCGACATCACCAGCAACGACTTCAAACCGCAGACAACATACAAAGTCACTTTCTACAAGGGCTTTGGCGACGACTACTCGATGCTTCGAGAAAACTCTATCTTTAACGTCGAGTTCGGCGATCTAAAGCCGTTTTTAGAGTTTACCGATAGCGGCACGTATATGTCTAGCCTAGGCGAGATCGGCGTAAAAAGCGTAAACACAAACACCGCTAAAGTCGTCGTCGAGAAGCTAAAAGAGCAAAATTTAAGATACTTTTTAAATTTCACCGAGACTCCTTTAGATAACTATGCCGAAGAGGTCGCTAGCAAAAACTACGAGATCGGTGGCGCTCAAAACGAAATGCAAAAAAGCAAGATCAAACTTGACTTTGCCGAGGGCGGCGACGGAGTTTATCTGGTCACGATCTACTACGACAAAGACAAAAGCGTCCAAAAACCGGTCTATCTAACAGATATCGGCCTAAGCATGAAAGTTTCAAAAGACGAGGTATTTTTATTTGCCAACCGCTTGAGTAAAAACGAAGTGGTCGCAAACGCGGACGTCAAAATCTACTCCGTAAAAAATAATCTCATCGCAAGCGGCATTACAAACGACGAAGGCGTGTTTAAATTTAACAAAAAAGACATCGGCAAAGACGTCTCAAGCGCAGTTTTAACGCTGGGCAAGGAGCAAAGCTTCATCGCTCTATCGCAAAATAAACGCTTAAACGAGGAGTCGAATTTAGACGCCAAAGATAGAAGCGAAATTTATAACGCATATTTGCATTTTGCTAGCAACATCATCCGCCCGCAGGAAAACATAAAAGGCGAAATCATCATCAAAAACGCGCTGTTTAAGAGCCTCTCAAACATGCCCGTTAAGCTAAAAATCAGAGATCCGCAAAACAAAGTAATCCTAGATAAAAGCATAAACACGACCGAGCTTGGCGTGATAAATTTCGACGAGCCGGTAAACTCGGGACTAACGGGAACCTTTAAATTTGAAGTGATCTTTGCAAATAAAATCATCGATAGCTACGACTTCTCGGTCGAGTCATTCACTCCGCAACGCATCAAAAACGAGGTCAAGCTAGATAAGCAAATTTACGCTCTAGATGATCTAATAGACGTAAAACTGCAAAGCAACTACCTTTTCGGCGGCGCGGCAGCTAATTTAGAGGGCGACGTGGCGTTAAATTTATATCAGCAAGATTACAAAAACGATAAATTTAAAGAGTATAAATTTAGCAACGGCGAATACGCCGCAAACGGCCTAGATCAGTTTACTAAGCCCGTAACTCTAGACGGCGAAGGTAAAGGCGCAACTGCGTTTAAGCTGCAGAACAAAGGCAAAATCGCGAGCATCTTAAAAGGCACCGCGGTATTTACCATTAACGACGACGGCAAAAACGTGAGCGCTAGCAACGACTTTAGCGTATATCCTTTTGACGTGATGGTCGGCGTCAGAGCAAACGACACCTACATCGACGCAAACTCCAAACTAACGCTAAATTTCGTCAGCGTCGATCCGCTCAAGGACGAGGAGCTAAAAGATAGACAAAAAGCCGTAGAGATCAAAAAAGCCATTTGGGACTACAACTATAACAAAGAAGGCTATCTAAAATGGAGCAAACGCTACGAGAAAGTATTTAGCGATACTCTTAGCGGTAGCGAGTTCGTTTATGACTTCAAACAAAGCGGCGACTACGTAGTCGTAGTTTCCGATATCCTAAGCGGCCACTCGTCAAATTTAGATATCTATGTTAGCGGCTGGGACTACGGCGGCACTTTGCAACCGACAAAAGAGCTAGCTAAAGCCAAAATCAAGCTAAACCAAAAAGTCTATAAAAAAGGCGACTCGCTAAACGTAGACGTTAGCTCCGTGCTAAAAAGCGGTATCGGTATCATCACGGTAGAGTCCGAAAACGTCAAAAAGTATAAAGTCGTAAACATCCAAAACAACGTCGCAAACGCTAAATTTGACCTTGATTTCGACTTTGAGGGACTTTACGTCACGGCATCTATCATGCGCGTAGCCGATAACGACACTATGCCGTTTAGAACCTACGATAAAGTCTATGCAAAAGCGGATAAATCATACCGAGCGACAAACGTCAGCATCGAAGCGCCCAAAGTCGTGAAGTCAAACTCCAAATTTAAAACTAGCGTAAAAACCGAGCCAAATGCGGAAGTTACGCTATTTGCGGTCGATGAAGGCGTGCTTCAGATAACAAATCAAAAGCTAAAAAGCCCTCTTGACTTCTTTGACAAAATTTTAAACGACGGCGTGCTTGACTACGACATCTACTCAAATTTGAGCGGATTTAAAAAAGACGGCAAAGTACTAAGCTTCGGCGGCGACGCGGCGGCTGCTCTCATGGAGATGAGAATGGCAAAATTTGCTAGCCCCGTCGATAAGAAAAACGTCAAAACATACATCAAAATGCAAACCGCAAAAGCGGGCACGGACGGCGTAGCAAACTTTGACGTAGAGGTTCCGAGCGACTTTAACTCCGAGATAAATTTGGCCGCGCTTAGCGTCATCGGCGATAAACTAGGCTTTAGCGTAAATGCCGTCAAGGTAAAAGACGATATCATCCTAAAACCGACGCAAACGGCGTATTTGATCCAGGGCGACCAGGTAAACTACACACTAAGAGTGATAAATACGACTAAAGAGCCAAAAACCGTCGCTCTAAGTATAGATACGAACCTAAACGCGCAGCTAGCCGTCGATAGTATCGAGCTAAAACCTAACGAAAACGCGAAGTTAAATTTCACGATCGACGCTAACGCTACTGGCAAATCATATATAAATTTCACCGCAAACGACGGTAAAAACGGCTATACCTACTCGCAAAAGCTTGACGTCATCCACGCCTATCCGCTTAGCACCTACGCTAAAAATTTCCAGGCTACAGTGGAAAAAACATTTAAGCTTGACAGTGAGTTTAAACGCATCAGAATCGACGCTTCAAGCTCTATAAAAGGCGTACTAAGCGCAAATAGCGATAAGCTCGTCAACTACCCTTACGGATGCGCCGAACAGCGCTCAAGTAAGCTTTTTGAGCTAAATTTCCTAGTGCTTGGCGGAGATGATTCTAAAGAAGCTAAAGCAAAAGAAGCCGATAGAAGAAGATTCGTCGAAGCGGGCATACAAGACGTCGTCAATATGCAAAAAACAGACGGCAGCATCGGCTACTGGAATCAGCTAGGCTATACGAACAACTTTGCTTCTATCTACTCTATCGATATGCTGTTTACGCTTGAAAAATCAGGCTTTGCGCTTGATAGCCACGTAAAAAATAAAGCGATCGACTGGTTAAGGGCGTTTGGTAGCAACGACAACTTCCAAGCTCTTTACGCAGCCTACGTCCTAAGCACGCAAAAGAAACTCGATAGATCAAAGCTAAACGCTCTATACGATCAAAAGAGATACCAGGGCAGCGCGCTTGAGGGCTACTTGATGGCGGCGATCCTCAAAAACGAGGGATTAAATAAAGAGAGCGAAAAAGTGCTAAAAGAGCTAAATAAATCGACCTATAACCGCGAAAAAGAGCTAGCAGATAACTTCGGTTCAGAGATCAGAAACAAGGCCTTTATGCTGCTTTTACACGCTAATCACTTTGAGAAAAACGCATTTAGCGATGAGCTAGCCGACTACCTGATCGCTCGCGTCGATAAGCTACATTCGACGCAGGAGCGCGCATTTACGCTAAGAGCGCTAAGAGCCTATATCAAAGACGTCTCAAGCGAGAACAAATTTAAGCTTATCGCCGACGGACACGATCTAAATTTCGACGGCCGCGGAGCTATCAACATCGCTCCTAAAAAGCCTGAGATCACTATCGTACCTGAGAACGGCGCAGCCGTGTATCTAGGCGTTAGCGCGTCAGGCTACAAAAAGCTAGACGTAAATCATAAATTTGACAAAAAAGGGCTTGATATCTACAGAACCTTCGTCGGCAAAGACGGCAAAGAGATCGATATCAACGCGCTTAAGGTAAACGACGTCATCTACTCGAAGCTTTCTCTTAAAACGAATGAGTTTATCAGAAACGGCGTGATAAACGAAACGATCAGCCCTTGCCTTGAGGTGGTAAACGAAAATATCGTACCTAACGTAAGAACTGAAGCTACGAAAAACTCTTTAACTCTCGAGCATCAAAACATCGAGGACGACAGAGTTTTGAGCTTTTACAGCTTGGACGCTAGCAAGGATGCGCACGTGCTCTACACGCCTCTTCGCGTCGTCATGAGCGGTAAGTGCATGCTGCCTGCGGTCATCACGGAAAACATGTACGACGAGAGCATGAGCGACTACGATCTAGCTCAGCACGAATTTATCGTCAAATAATCCTTTGCGAAGCGGTTTTTAGCCGCTTCGCTTTCTTTGCCTATTCTTAAAAACAACCTATTTTAAACATACTATTAGCAAATTTGTAGTAAAATCCGACATTTTTTAAACAATTATTAAGGATAAAATATGGCGGAATTTTACGACGCAAAAGAGATAGAAGATAAATTTTATAAAATTTGGGAAGAACGCGGATATTTCGAGATAGACGCGAACAAAAATATCCGCAAAGACGGCCGTAAATTTTGCATCATGATGCCGCCTCCAAACGTAACGGGCTCGCTTCACATCGGGCATGCGCTAACCTTTACGCTACAAGACATAATGACGCGCTACAAAAGAATGGACGGCTACAAAACGCTGTGGCAGCCGGGCCTTGATCATGCCGGTATCGCCACGCAAAATGTCGTTGAAAAGCAGCTCCTAGCCCAAGGCGTCAAAAAAGAAGAACTCGGACGCGAAAAATTTGTAGAAAAAGTCTGGGAATGGAAAGAAAAAAGCGGCGGTATGATCGTGCATCAGATGCGAAAACTAGGTATCTCTCCGGCATGGTCGCGCCAAAGATTTACGATGGATGAAGGGCTAAGAAAAGCGGTCAAAAAAGCCTTCGTAAATCTCTACGAAAAAGGCCTCATCGTGCGCGAAAACTACATGATAAACTGGTGTACGCACGACGGCGCGCTCAGCGACATCGAGGTCGAGCATAAAGAAAACAAGGGCAAACTTTATCATTTGAGATACTACCTTGCGGACGAACAAAATTTAACATCAAATTTAAACAAACAAGCCGAAGTATCGTGCGGTGAATTTGCGGGTTGCAAGAGGGGCACGAACGAGGCGCAAAATTTAAACCAAAAAGACGAGGCGAATTATCGCGAAGAGAGGCGAGGCGGAGTGGATTTTGACGACGGGAGCGCACTGGTCGTGCGTGACCGAGGAGAAATCCGCTCTAACAAAGCATATCAAAGCGAGAATTTGCCGTATATCGTTGTAGCAACGACAAGGCCTGAAACATATTTCGGCGATACCGCGGTAATGGTAAACCCGAACGACGAACGCTATAAAAATTTGATCGGCAAAAAAGTAATCCTGCCGATAATCGGTCGCGAGATAAAGATCATCGCCGACGAGCACGTCGATATGGAGTTTGGAACAGGTCTTGTGAAAGTCACCCCGGCGCACGACACTAACGACTACGAGGTCGGCAAAAGGCATGATCTAGAGTTTATCACAGTTTTTGACGAAAAAGGCATCCTAAACGAGCAGTGCGCGCAGTTTAAGGGCTTAGAAAGACTTGAGGCTAGAGACGTCATCGTCGCAGAGCTAGAAAAGCTCGGAAACGTCGAGAAGATCGAAGACTACGAAAATCAAGTCGGCTACTGTTACCGCTGCAAAAACGTCGTCGAGCCATACATCTCAAAGCAGTGGTTCGTCAAAAAACAGATCGCGGACGACGCGATCGCAAAGGTCGGCGAAGGCTTAGCTAAATTTTACCCGGCTCACTGGATAAACAGCTTTAACGCCTGGATGCGCGAGCTTCGCGACTGGTGTATCTCGCGCCAGCTATGGTGGGGACATCAGATCCCGGTATTTTACTGCGGCAAGTGCGGACACGAGTGGGCGGACGAAGGCGAACCGACGCAGTGCCCAAAATGCAAAAGCGTAAATTTCCATCAAGACCCGGATGTCCTTGATACCTGGTTTAGCTCGGGACTTTGGCCGTTTAGCACGCTTGGCTGGGGCAACGGCGAGGAGCTAAAAAACGAGAAATGGTTTGATGGCGATTTGACCGAATTTTACCCAAACAATCTACTAATCACCGGCTTTGATATCTTGTTTTTCTGGGTGGCTAGGATGATGTTTCAGGGCGAAAACGCGCTAGGCAAGCTGCCGTTTGACGATATCTACCTGCACGCTTTGGTTAAAGACGAGCAAGGCAGAAAGATGAGCAAGAGCCTAGGCAACGTCATCGATCCGCTCGTTAGCATCGATGAGTACAGCGCCGACGTCTTGCGCTTTACGCTTGCACTGCTTGCCGTGCAGGGACGCGACATAAAGCTAAGCGACGAAAAGATGAAGCTCGTGAGAAATTTTACGAACAAGCTTTACAACGCGAGCAAATACCTGCTGCTAAACGAGTCTAAATTTGCAAATTTAAGCGACGCGAAAATCGAAACAAAGCTTGGCAAATACATGCTAAGCCGCTTTAACGAGTGCGTGCGCGAAGTGCGAGAGAACATCGACGCCTACCGCTTTAACGACGCGGCAAACGCTATTTATAAATTTTTATGGGACGAGTTTTGCGACTGGGGCATCGAGCTTAGCAAAGCCGATAAAGGCAGCGTAAGGGAGCTTGGAGCGATATTTAAAGAGGCTATGAGACTACTAAGTCCTTTTATGCCGTTTATCTCAGAATACCTTTTCCACGAGCTTAGCGGCTCAAATTTAGAAAGCGCGAGCTCTATCATGATAGAGGCGTATCCGCAGGCAAATGAGCGCGATTTGAAGATAGAAAAGACCTTTGAGCTGGTGATCGAAGCCATCGTCGCGATCCGCCGCGCAAAGGCGACCATCGAGCAAGGCAACTCAAAGATCGCAAAAGCCTTTATCAAGCTAAACGGAAACGAAAATTTGACCGAGGCGACAAACTACGTCTCGCTGCTAGCTAAATGCGAACAGATCGAGTTTTGCGACGCCAAAATCGAAAACGCCGCGCGCGACGTGAGCGAAAATTTAGAGGTATTCGTACCGCTTGAGGGCATGGATATGAGTGCTGTTATCATGCGACTGCGGTCGCAAAAAACCAAACTAGAAAAAGAGATAGCAAAGCTATCAAGCATGCTAAATAACGAGAAATTCGTAGCCTCAGCCCCGCAAGCCGTGGTCGAAGCCAACCGCGAAGGGCTAGCTAGCGCGACGCAAAAGCTAGAAAAGGTAGATAGCGAGCTAGCGAATTTGGGAGCGGTCGATTGATATTTTTTGGTTTTTGCGTTAGGACTTGGCAGATCCAAACGGTACCTTGAGCGGTTAAATTTAAACTACGGCGTACCGTTTAGTGCGCAAAAATTTAAAAAAAAATAAAAGGACAGAAAAATGAACGAAAAAATAAAAATAGCGGTTTTGGGATATGGAAATTTAGGTCGCGGCGTAGAGCTTGCCGCGCGAAATAGCAAGGATTTGCAGCTTTCGGCTGTTTTTAGCCGCAGAAACCCAAACGAAGTAAAAACATACGGAGCTCCGGTGTTTAGCGTGGACGAAATTTTATCGCACAAGGGCAAATTTGACGTTTTGGTGCTTTGCGGCGGTAGCGCGACGGATCTACCGACGCAGACGCCTGAGTTTGCGCTAAATTTTAACGTCGTAGATAGCTTTGACACGCACGCAAAAATCCCCGAGCACTTCGCCGCGGTGGACGCCGCCGCCAAAGCGGGCGGAAACGTAGGCATCATCGCCGTTGGCTGGGATCCGGGACTGTTTTCGCTAAATAGACTATTTGGCGAGAGCGTGCTGGAAAACGGCAGCAGTTATACGTTTTGGGGTAAAGGCGTGAGCCAAGGCCACTCAGACGCTATCCGCAGAATCGAGGGCGTCGTGGATGCGCGCCAATACACCGTACCAATAGAAAGCGCCTTGGAACAAGTTCGCGCGGGTAAAAATCCAAATTTAACTACGCGCGAAAAGCACCTGCGCGAGTGCTACGTCGTGGTCGAGGACGGCGCCGATAAAGCGCGCATCGAAAAAGAGATAAAAACGATGCCAAACTACTTCGCCGACTATGACACGAGCGTGCATTTCGTGGGTCTTGAAACGCTAAAAAAAGAGCACGGCGGCATCCCTCACGGAGGATTTGTTTTGCGAAGCGGAGCGACTGGCGAGCACGGAGAAAATAAACATCTGATCGAGTTTTCGCTAAAGCTTGACTCAAATCCGGAATTTACCGCAAGCGTACTCGTAGCCTACGCCCGAGCAGCGTATCGTTTGGCGCAAAAGGGCGAGCGCGGCGCATTTAGCGTGTTTGACATCGCTCCGGTGCTTCTTTCGCCAAAGAGCGCAGATGAGCTAAGGCGCGAAATTTTATAAATTTTAGTAGCGCTTCGGCGGAATTACGAACGAGGAAATTTGAGTGATAAAAATAGAAAATTTAAAGAAATTTTACGGAGCGACGCAGATCATAGACGGCGTCAGCCTAACCGTAGAAAAAGGCGAAATTTTCGCCATCGTAGGCCACAGCGGCGCAGGTAAATCCACCCTACTTCGCTGCATAAACGGCCTAGAGGACTATCAAGGCGGCAGCCTAAAGGTATTTGACAAAGAAATCTCGGCGCTAAAAGATAAAGAGCTAAGAGAGCTTAGGCGAGACGTGGGGATGATATTTCAGCACTTTGCGCTGATGGCGAGGAAAACGGCGTTTGAAAACGTCGCTACTCCGCTTAAATTTTGGGGTTACTCAGATAGCGAAATCAAAAAAAGGGTGAGCGAGCTGCTAGAGCTAGTCGGCCTTGCAAACAAAGCCGCAAGCTACCCCGGCGAACTAAGCGGCGGACAAAAGCAGCGCGTCGCCATCGCCCGTGCCCTTGCGCTAAGTCCAAAAATTTTACTCTCCGACGAAGCGACCTCGGCGCTTGATCCAAATACGACGAATTCGATACTCGAGCTTTTAAAGCAAATCAATCAAACGCTAAATATCAGCGTCGTTTTAGTCACGCACGAGATGGAAGTCGTAAAAAGCATCGCGCGCCGCGCAGTGCTGCTAGAAAGCGGCAAGATAATCGGCAGCGGCACGATCGAGGAGTTATTTTTAAAACCCGACGAAAAGATGAAGGAATTCCTCGGCGAGGATGAAATTTTGCCGAGCGAGGGCGTAAATATCAGGCTCTTTTTCCCGAAAGAAGTCGCTCAAAACAGCGTCATCACACACATGGCGCGCACGCTAAATATCGACTTTAACATCGTCTGGGGCAAGCTTGAGAAGCTAAACGAAAACGTACTAGGCTCGCTCGTTATAAACGTCGATCCTAAAGACGAAGCGCGCGTGACCGAGTACATCAAGCAAAGCGGCGTATTATGGGAGGTGGCGTGATGTTTGGCATAGATTTTTCTAAATTTCCCGACGTTTTCGAGCGTATTTTGCTCCCGGCCATCGGCGAGACGCTTTATATGAGCGTTGTTTCGACGCTTTTAGCGTTTTTGATAGGCTTAGTGCCCGCTATCTTGCTCGTTCTTTCGGCGCAAGACGGCCTAAAGCCAAACAAGCCGCTATTTATCGCGCTTGATATCACGGTAAATACGCTAAGAAGCTTTCCTTTTATCATCCTCATCATCGTGCTTTTCCCGCTCACGCGCCTGATCGTAGGCACCAGTATCGGCACTAGCGCGGCTATCGTTCCGCTTACTATCGGCGCGGCGCCGTTTATCGCTAGGCTCATAGAGAGCGCACTAAAAGAGGTCGATAAAGGCATCATCGAGGCTGCTAGGAGCTTTGGTAGCTCAAATTTTCAGATCATTTTTAAGGTAATGTTCGTAGAGGCACTGCCCGGCATCGTGGCTTCTATCACGCTCACGCTTATCGTCATCATCGGCTTTTCGGCGATGGCGGGCGCGGTCGGCGGCGGCGGACTAGGATCTGTTGCGATAAACTACGGCTACCAGAGATTTCGCCCCGATATCATGCTCTATACCGTAGTGATTTTAATCATAATGGTTCAAATTTTCCAATCATTAGGAAATTTTATTTATAAGATCACAAAGAAATGATTTTTACGTCTGATTTTATTTTCTTTTAAACTTTTTTTGCATAAAATCCCGAAATTAATTTTACAAAGAAAGGATAGAAAATGAAATCAGATGTGTGCGAAATGCGTCGCTTCACTGAACTTAAGTCGTCGAAAGACTAACGCTAAGCGCAAAATTTCTTTTTAAGCGCTTAGTTTCGCTAAGCATTTAAAAAGAAATTTAAGCATCCGCTCATATCCTTTTTTAAATGCTAGCCAAATTTTAAAAAGGATATAAAATGAAAAATCTACTCAAATACTCTCTAGTCGCTCTAAGCCTAACGCTCGCCGCAAACGCAGCCGAGAAAATCGTCGTAGGCGCTACGCCCGTTCCGCATGCTGAAATTTTAGAAGTCGTAAAACCTATCCTTGCAAAAGAGGGCTTTACTCTTGAGATCAAAGAATTTAACGACTACTCTACCCCAAATTTAGCCACCGAGGACGGCGATCTAGACGCCAACTACTTCCAGCACCTACCGTATCTTGAGGAATTTAACAAAAACAAAGGCACTCATCTAGTTAAAACAGTGGGCGTTCACCTCGAGCCTATGGGCGTTTACTCTAAAAAGATAAAAGATATCAAAGAGCTAAAAGACGGTAGTACCGTAGCTATACCAAACGATCCGACAAACGAGAGCCGCGCGCTTGATGTGCTAGCTAGCGCAGGTCTTATCAAGCTAAACGACAACCCTCTAAAAACTCCGCTTGACATCACGGAAAACTCGAAAAAGCTAAAATTTGAAGAGATCGAGACCGCTCAAGTTCCTCGTACGCTAGATGACGTCGCCATCGCCGTTATCAACACGAACTACGCTCTAAACGCCAATCTAAACCCGACCAAAGACGCGCTCGTACTTGAGAGCAAAGATAGCCCGTACACCAACTACGTCGTGGTCAAAGTCGGTAACGAAAACAGCCCGAAAATCAAAGCTCTAGACAAAGCCGTCACGAGCCCGGAGGTAAAGAAATTTATCGAGGAAAAATATAAAGGCGCGATAATCCCGACATTTTAATCAAATTTAACCCCGCCCGCTCAAATTTAGCGGCGCGGGCAAATTTAACGAAACGACGAATCCAAATTTAGTTTAGAGACCGCTCTTAAAACAAAACGGCGTAAAAGCTTTTACCTTTTTAGCGCCGTTTTTATCAAAAAAAGGAATAATAATGAAATTTTCAAAAATACTTCTTGGCGCGCTTTTAGCTAGCGGCCTGTATGCTAACGACAAAACCATCACCGTAGGCGCATCTCCAGTGCCGCACGCAGAGATCTTAGAAGAGGTCGTAAAGCCGATCCTAGAAAAAGAAGGCTACAAGCTCGACGTCAAAATTTTTAACGACTACGTGATACCAAACCTCGCCGTCGAAAACGGCGAACTCGACGCTAACTACTTCCAAGGCCTGCCGTATATGAAGTCGTTTAACAAAGACAAAGGCACTCACATCGTGCCGACCGTGGGCGTTCATGTCGAGCCTATGGGTGCGTATTCTAAAAAGATAAAAAGCCTAGACGAGCTAAAAAACGGCGATATCATCGCTATCTCAAACAATGCCGCAGACTCGACGCGCTCGATAAATTTGCTCGAAAAAGCGGGTATAATCAAAGCCAAAGAGGGCGAATACAAATCCCCGCTCGATATCATAGAAAATCCGAAAAATCTCAAATTTAAAGAGATGGAGTCCGCGCAGACGCCCCGCTCTCTCGACGACGTCGCGCTAGCATTTATCAACGTAAACTACGCTCTGGACGTAGGCCTCAAACCGACCAAAGATGCGCTAATCCTCGAGGATAAAGATAGCCCGTACACCAACTACGTAGCGACCAAGGCCGGCAACGAAAACAGCCCGAAAATCAAGGCTCTAGATAAAGCCATACTAACTCCCGAGGTTAAAGACTTTATCGTAAAGCGCTACCAAGGCGCGGTGATACCGAGCTTCTGATCGCATCAAATTTGACCGATTTGCCATCGTAAAATTTACTTTAAAAATCGCCATAGGCGCTTTTTGCTTAAATTTAGGGCTCAAATTTGAAAAACCGAAAATAGTCGAGAAAAATCTCCAAAAACAAAACGGCGTAAAAGCTTTTACCTTTTTAGCGCCGTTTTTCAAAATAAAAAAGGAAAATATAATGAAAGTTTTTAAAATTTTAGCAAGTTTGGCACTAGCCTTTAACCTCTACGCAGCAGATAAAGATCACACTATCGTAGTAGCCGTCTCGCCTGTACCTCACGCAGAGATCATGGAGTTTATCAAACCCGTCCTAGCAAAAGAGGGCTACGATCTAGTCATCAAAGAGATAAACGACTATTCGATACCGAATTTAGCGACGCAAGACGGCGATTTAGACGCAAATTTCTTTCAGCACTGGCCGTATCTAAAAAATCACAATGAAACAAAAGGCACGACTCTGATAACCGCCGCGGCGATACATCTTGAGCCGTTGGGCTTTTACTCAAAAAAGATAAAGAGCCTAAGCGAGCTAAAAGACGGCGCCAAAGTCGCGATCGCCTACGATCCTACTAACGGCAACAGAGCGCTAAATATCCTGCAAAAAGCAGGCCTCATCGAGCTAGATAAGAGTGCCGAGCTAGCCACGCCAAAAGACATCGTGAAAAATCCAAAGCGCCTAAATTTCGTCGAGCTTGAGGGCGCGCAGATACCTCGCACGCTAGATGAAGTCGATCTTGCAGCTATAAGCACGAATTTCGTCCTTGATATCGGCATGAATCCTAAAAAAGACTCGCTAGCTATCGAAGGTACCGAAAGCCCGTACGCCAACATCATCGCGGTCAAAGCAGGCAACGAAAATAGCCCGAAAATCAAAGCTCTAGTTAAAGCCGCAACCAGCCCAGAGACAAAGGAATTTATCCTAAAAAGATACGACGGAGCGATCCTGCCCGTGTTTTGATTACGCGCAGCTTGCGTTTTAGCGCAGGCCGAAAGCTTTTGGCCGATTTTAAAGTCGGCCGATAAAATTTGAGTCAAATTTGGGTTTTGGCGTCAAATTTGACTCTCAAACGTGCGCGGTTAAATTTATAACTCAAATTTGACCGCGACGCGCTGTTTTACCCATCCTAAAACTAATCCCAAAAAAAAATGTAAAATTTAATCCCATCTCGCGCACGTCCGTCGCGCCGTCAAATTTGTTTTGCAGCCGTATAAAGCTAAAATTTAACGTAGTTTGCTAAAATCATAGTTTTAAATTTAAGGAGAAAAATGCTAGGCGATTTTATAAATTTTATCGTCCAAACCGTCGGCGAGTGGGGATATGCGGGCATATTTTTGATGATGTTTTTAGAGAGTTCGTTTTTCCCGTTTCCAAGCGAAGTGGCGATGATCCCGGCGGGTTATCTAGCGCATCAGGAACAAATGAGCCTAGTGCTAGCGTGGTGCGCCGGCACGGCAGGTAGCCTCGCAGGAGCCGTGTTTAACTACTATCTATGCTACTTTTTCGGGCGCGAGCTCGTGCTAAAATACGGCAAATACGTCGGCATCACGAAGGTAAAAATGCGAAAATTCGAGGCGTTTTTCAAAAGACACGGCGAGATTTCGACCTTTAACTGCCGCCTGATCCCAGGCATCCGCCAGTACATCAGCCTGCCGGCGGGCCTTGCAAAGATGAATCTTTTTAAATTTAGCCTCTACACGACTCTGGGTGCTGGCATCTGGGTCGCCATACTGCTTGCAGTGGGCTGGTATCTAGGCAAAAACTACGACAAGAGCGCATTTAGCCACATCGTGGTCGCCCTACTAGCCGCAGTCGGCCTTCTCACCGCGCTTTATATTGTTTACGTAAAACGCCTAAGCAAAAAATCAAAAATCGGCGCTAAAGAACTAGAATAACCCGCCGAGCAAGCCGGTAAAGCCGAAATTAAAAATTCGGCTTTACGTTGCGAGGACTACTTTATCAAATTTAACTGCAAAAACATTAAAATTTTAACTTCACCGCTACTAATCAAAATCGGTAAAGCAGTTTTCTGCCTCTCGAATTTACAAAAAATAGCATTTTTTAGAGACTGTATAAATAGTTTATGCGTTTAAATTTTACGCCTTAAAGCAATAAATTTGATTACCTTTAAAGCTTCTTTGGTGAAATTAAAAAATGAAAATTTAGCCATTTTTGCGTCTTTATTTTTCAAATAATACCCGCGCAAATCAAGCGCTAAAAGCGCAACAAGGGAAGGAAACATGTAGATGTTTATTGCGATAAGCACGATACGAAGCGCAATGGTATGCTGTAAAATAGCTTGTAAATTTAAGCTATTTTCGATACTGATATAATAAACGCCGATCACTGCAAAAAGCGCGGCGATGCGTAAAATTTTAGATACGATTTCGTTGCCGAGTTTTGAGATATTTTCACTAACGGCTAGCGATAAAAATAGCCAACAAAGTATCCAAATAACCGCAAAAACCGCGTCTAAAAATAAATTTTCATCGTAACGCTCGCGTACGACTATAGCAAAAGCGGGCGAAAAAATCAGGCTCAAAACAAACCAAAAAAGCGAACGAAACGCAAGCAGGACAAAGCACGTGTAGACAAAAGCGCTAGAGGCAAATAAAAGCCATTCGACCCTAAAAACGAGTGCGAGCCCGTAAACACCGACGCAAAGCACAAATAGGGCGCAAAAGAGCGAGTAGTAGCCCTCAAGCAGCCTCGTAGCCTTTAAATTTATATTTTCAAAAAAGTTTAGCACGCGTGGATCATGAAATTTTCTTTTGTTTCGGGCGAAACACCTTCATCACGCTCTCGTCGGTCTCGATAAATGCGCCGCCGATCAGGTCGATGCAGTACGGAATCGCAGGAAATACGGGCTCTAGGCACTCTCTGATCGCCTTTGGCTGGCCGGGTAAATTTACGATGAGCGCGTGCCCCCTGATGCCTGCGGTTTGGCGCGATAGGATCGCGGTGGGGACGTATTTTAGGCTAGCTGCGCGCATTAGCTCGCCAAAGCCGGGCATCATCTTTTCGCACACGGCTTCGGTTGCCTCAGGCGTCACGTCGCGAGGAGCCGGTCCCGTGCCGCCCGTAGTTAGCACTAGATCGCAGCCTAGCACGTCTATCATATGTTTTAGGCGCTCTTTTATAAGCTCGATCTCGTCAGGGATCACCTCGTAAAAATACTCGCGCTCGCTCGTTATCCAGCCGTCTAAAACCTCTTTTATCGCCGCGCCAGATAGATCGTCGTATTTGCCCTCGCTAGCGCGGTCGCTCAGCGTCAATATGCCTATTTTTGCCTTCATATTTTCTCCTTAAATTTAGTTGTAATACTCTTTGATTATCCTGCCCAGCGCGTCTTTATCGATACTCTCAAAAATCTCGATATGCTCGCTGATGCGCTCTAGCTGAGTTTTCATGCCCACTAAAAACGTTCCGACCTCGGCGTACGCCTCTTGCAGTAGCTCCTCGGCCTCCGCCGCGCTTGGCGTAAAGGTATGCCCCATGCCATACTCAAAGACCATGTTTTGCGCGATCTCGCGGGCCTTTTGGATGTCGGCGTTCGAGTTTGAAAACGTATCGTCTTTGACCATCTTTAGCGCGCTCATACCCGCCAAACAGACCTTGATACGAGCAAACATCTGCGAGCGCGACTCTATCTCTCGCTCTGGACGCATAAACTGCTCCTCGACGAGCGAAATTTTTTCAAATTCTATCCCGAACCAATACGCCGCCAAGGCTTTTGCGCCCTGATAGAGCGCTTGGATGCGCTTTTCCTCGTCGTTGTAGCTTAAAATCCTCTTTTTACCGAGTAGGACTTTGTTTAAAACGCTTTCAAAATCGCTAAATTCGATTATCTCGACGCCGCGTCTTAGCGCGTTTATCGCGGCTTCGTTTACCAGCGTAGAAAGCGCCGCCCCGCTAAAGCCGACGCTAATGCGCGCCACGTCCTGAGCCTCTACGCTCGTGTTTTTATCTTTTAGATAGGATTTTAAAATCTCGACCCTATCGGCAAAATCTGGCATCGAAAGAAAAATTCGTCTATCAAATCGCCCAGAGCGCAGCAACGCCTCGTCTATCATCTCGATGCGGTTGGTCGCAGCGATCACGATGACGCCCGAGTTATCCTCAAAGCCGTCCATTTCGGTAAGTAGCTGATTTAGCGTGGCCTCGCGTTCGTCGTTTCGGTTGCCGCCGCGCACCTTACCAACGGCGTCGATCTCGTCGATAAAGATGATAGAGGGCGCATAGGCTTTAGCCTTTAAAAACAGCTCATGCACGCGTTTTGCGCCCATGCCGACGTAAATTTGCACGAAACTTGCGCCACTTTGGTAAAAAAACGGCACTCCCGCCTCGCCCGCGACGGCCTTTGCTACTAGCGTTTTACCGACTCCGGGAGGCCCAACCATCAGCACGCCTTTTGGCATTTTGATGCCGAATTTTTTATATTTCGTCGGATTTTTTAGAAAATCCACGATCTCGCTTAGCTCAAATTTGACGTCCTTTATACCCGCCACGTCGTCAAATTTGACATTTGAGATAGCAGGAGCAACCGAGCTAGCAGCGATATTGTCGTATTCGTAGACGTTTGCTTTTTGATTTTCGTTTTGAGCGGCTAGTCTTTGTTTTTTAAACCTAGCATAAACCGCAAGCCCCACAAAACAAATAGCTATCAGCGCTAGCACGGCTAAAATTTCATCCAGCACGGGCGTTTCTTTTTTTAGATCGACAGGCACTTTTTGCACCAGAGTGCGCATATCTACGCCGTCTTTTACGATGATATATTTGTTACCGCCTTTAGTAGTGAGCTCCAGTTCGCCGCCGTTTACGGTCGCGCTTGCGATCATGTCGCCCTCTAGCAGCTTTTCATAGCTTTCGTACATTATACTTTTTGGCTGACTTCTACCTACCGCAACGGCTAGCAAAACCGCCAAAATAGCTGTCAAAATCACGATGATCTTTTGTTTATTTAGCTTAAATTTGTGCATAGTCGCCCTCGCTTTTTACTTCAAATTTGTCTATGACCGCCCACTCTTTTAAAATTTGCTTATCCGTTTTGATTTTTACTTTATTATAAAACTGATCGAAACCTTCGTAAAATTCGCCGTTTAGCTGCTCGACGAGTACGTTTAGGCTCCCGCCTTTTTTAGCGTGCTCTTGTCTAAATTTAAAATTATTTTCCGCTACGATTTGCTTTAAAATTTTAAGTCTAGCCTTCGCTACATCGCCGCTAACGTCCACTTTCATATCCGCCGAGTGCGTACCGCTTCGCGGCGAATACGCAAAGCAGTGCAGATGCGTGAGTGGAAATTTTTTAAAATTTACCAGCGCCTCTCTCCAGATCTCCTCGCTCTCGCCCGGATGCCCCACGATATAGTCGGTTCCTAGCGCAAAGCCCATCTCGCTAAGCTCCAGAAACAGTTCCAAATCCCTAAAGGCTTGATTTCGCCGCCTCATAATGCGCAGCATCGCCTCGCTCGTGTGCTGAAGCGCGATGTGCAGATGCCGCTCTAGCCAGCTCTCACGCAAGATCTCGCGAAAGCTCTCGTCTATCTGGCTTGGTTCGATACTACCAAGCCTTATGCGCTTTATGCCGCCTATTTTACCGAGCCTGCCTAGCAAGCGGCCTAGGCTTGAGCCCGTATCCTTACCGTAGCTGCCGATGTTTGTGCCCGTTAGCACTAGCTCGTTATAGCCGTTATAGGCTAAAATTTTGGCCTCTTTTAAAATCGCTTCCTCACCCATACTGCGTGCCTTGCCGCGAACGGCCGGGATGATGCAGTAGCTGCACGCAAAGTCGCAGCCCTCTTGGATTTTGATAAAGGCTTTGGTGTGATTTTCGTAGTTCGTTACGATATTTTTGTCGATACTTTTTAAATTTCCCAGCTCGAAAAACGGATCTTGCGACTTTAGCAGCGCGTTTATATCCTCTTTTTTACTCGCGCCTATAACGCCAAAAACCGAGTTTTTGTTAAACAGCTCTTTGCCCTTGCTCACCGCGCCGCAACCCGTTAGTATGACTCTGGCGCCGCGCTTTTTTATACCGTTTATGTAGCTGCGAGCGCCGCTATCGGCGGAGTTTGTGACCGTGCAGGAGTTTACCACTACGATGTCGGCTTCATTTTCGTCGCTAACGATATCGTAGTCTTTGACGTAGCTTTTCATCAGCTCGGTGTCGTAAATGTTCGTGCGGCAGCCGAAGGTTTTAAAAAAAATCTTTTCTCGGCGCGGCTCTTGCTGGGTCAAATTTGAGTTAGGCTTCATGCTTCTCCTCGCCGCCTTCGCCCATCGGCTTTGACTCGCCTGCTTTTACGCGTCTATCCATGTATAAAGTCTGCGTCGGATAGGCGATCACGATGTCATCGTGGCCAGCTATGGCTTCCATTATCTCCGCACTTATCGTGCTTCGCAAAGATAGCGTGGCAAAGGTGTTTGCCATGTACCAGACCGAAATTTTCACGCCGTAAGGCTCGATAAAGGTAAATACGCGCGGCTCGACGTTCGGGTTTTTTATGCTGTATTGGTTTCGCAGCTTGCTCATTTGTTTTTTGGCGATTTCCGTGTAGCCTTTTGAGTATTTTCGCGCGATATCTTTGATGATGTGAGCGGCTTTTTTGTGATTTGATTCAAAGCTACAAACGACGTCGATACCGTCCCAGACGGTCTTCATGCCGTGGTGCGAGTAGTTTGCGATTAAGTCAGTGAATATATAGTTGTTCGGTACGAATATAATGCGCCCCGCTCTGCGGTTTGAGTTTACGGTGACTATCGTGACGTCCTCGTAAATAGTCATCCTAAGCAGCGAGATATCGATGATATCGCCCACGACGTCCTCCCCGTCTTTGCGCACCTTGATGCGGTCGCCGACGTGAAAACTACCGCCGAAAACCACCACCGTCCAGCCAAGCATACTCATGAACATATCTTTCATCGCAATCGCGATACCGGCAGACGCAAAGCCCAGCACCGTGACGAGATAGGTCACGTTTTCGATATAGGCAAAAAGCAAGATCATGATGATGAGCGTGATGTTTACGAGATTTATAAATTTATTCGCCGTGTAGAGGCGCTCGTTGTCGGTGATCGTCTTTTTGATGATAAATTTGAACAAAAACGAAAGCCCGATCACGACTACGATAAATATACCGATATCAAGCGCCTTTTTCATCTGCGCCTTGATATCCTCGCTAGTGCGGTTTATCGCCTCGTTTACGCGCTTTTCGTATACTCCGTAGGTAGTCTTTGCGATGTCGGCCGCGGCGTTAAATTCCGCTAGCTCCTGCCTAGCCTCGGCAAGCTCCGCTTGAAAGCGCGCATCGTCGCTCAAATTTACGATCTGGGTTAAAATTTGCTCTTTTCTAGCCAGCTCGTCGGTCGTCTTAGAAAGTCCGTCTAGTCGGCGCTTGTACTCGTCTTTTTCGCTTCTTAGCTGCTTTATATGCGAAAAGCCCGAGATCACGGCGACGGGATTGGTTATCTTTTGTAAAATTTCTATCTCGGGAGCCGTTATCATGCTAGAAAACGGCGCTTTTTGAAACTCTCTTAAAAGCTCGATCTGCTCTTTTAGCGTGCTTTGCTTTTTTTGTAGCTCGAGCACTTTTTCGGTATTTTTAGCCTGTTTTTTTATCGCGGCTTCGATTTCGTCGAGCTCCGCGCTTAGCTTTTGAAAGGTGTTGTAGTTTGAGTAGCGAGTCGCCCAAATGTTATCGGCCAGCTCGTCCTCGATAAAGGCCAAAGACGCGTTTAGCTCGGATAGCTGGGCTTCTTTTGTCCCGTTAAAATCGCTAGGTATATCATCTAGCGAATAAGCAAAGAGCGCAAAAAATAAAATAAATAAAATTTTTCTCATTCAAACTCTCTTAAAACGTCCATCACGAGCTCGCGCGGCACGTCTTTTCGTATCTCGTAGTCGCCGATACCTCGCGGCAAGATAAATTTGATCGCTGAGTTTTCCGCCTTTTTATCAAGGAAAAACGCCTCGTAAAAGCTGCTTGCATTTGGCACCTTGTAGCTTATCGGCAGGTCAAATTTAACCAAAAGCTCCGCCACGCGCGCCTTTTGCTCCTCGCTCATGAGGCCTAGCTTCACCGCTAGCGCATTAGCCATATTCATGCCGATCGCCACAGCCTCGCCGTGTAGATATTTTTTATAGTTCGTTTCGTTTTCTATCACGTGAGCGAAGGTATGGCCGTAGTTTAGCACCGCACGCACGCCTTTTTCGCGCTCGTCGGCCTCTACGGCGGCGGCCTTTATCTGCACGCAGCGGTAGATCAAATTTTGCAAATTTGCTTCATCGGTCAAATCTGCGTCCTCCATCCACGAAAATAGTTTTTCGTCAAAGGTTATCGCCATCTTTACGGCCTCTGCAAGGCCCGCCGCAAATTCGCGCTTTTCAAGCGTCTTTAAAAATCCCGTTTCGCAGTAAACGGCGCTAGGTTGATAAAACGAGCCGATTAGATTTTTGCCGAATTTATTATTTACGCCCGTTTTTCCGCCTACGCTCGCATCCACTTGCGCTAGCAAGGTCGTGGGTATGTTTATAAATTTGATCCCGCGCTCGAAAATGCTCGCCGTAAAGCCCGCCATATCGCTCACCACGCCACCGCCAAGCGCGATGATCACGCTGCTGCGGTCAAGGCGGCTAACGAAAAGCTGCTCTAAAATCGCCTCGATAGTTTGCATATTTTTATACTCTTCGCCGTCCGGGACGCTGATAACGAATTTTTGCGGACAATCTATGCGCGAGAGTAAATTTTGCAGATAAAGCCCGCCTACCTTTGCGTTGGTTACGATTGCGACTTTGGCGTCAAATTTAAGCTCTTTTAGCTCGTTTATATAGACGCCATATCCCGGCTTGCCGTCAAATTTTATATCTATTTTCATCTTATTCTCCGCTTTTATTTTATCCAAAATAGCCTAATTTATCGGTATAAAAATCTGATAGTTGTCGCTAAGGCGCGCGTATAGGCGGTTCATATCGTTTGAAAACGCCGCAAAGGCGTCTTTTTTGCTGATCTTTTTCGTAAAAGGCACGAACTGAAGTAAATTTTGCTCGTTTTTTAGCTTTAAAATAGGATTTATATTTCTATCCTCGACTATCTCGACCTTACGTCCGAAAATTTTAGAAAGGCTATCAAAATGCTCCTCCGCGCCCTCGCCGCCGCTAAGCGCGCCGAAGTGATATAGCGAGATTTGCGTATCTAGCTGCGCGCAGCAGTCCATGATGACGGCTGATTGGTTTTCTATCTCGTCGCCAAAACCGCTACTTAGTATCACGCCTTTTTTTATCTCATCCGCGTCGCCTCGGCCGATAGTCGCTACCGGTCTTTTAAGCTCAAAAAGCATCCTTTTATGAGTTGAGAAAAATTTATTATCGGTTACTATTAACCCGACGTCGTTTTTAAATACGTCGTCTTTTATCTGTTCTACGCCGCGGCCGAAAAAATCAAACGTTACCGCAACCCTCTCGTCTCCGACCGATTTTAGCTTCTCGTAGGCTAAATTTAACGTCGGATTTACGACCTTGACGTAGAGGCGTTTGCTATTTAGCTTTTCGTGCAGTTTTAGGCTCTGTTCTAGCAGCCGTAAACAAGCCTCTTCGCCCATAGCGCGCATATCTAAAAACAGATAAGTGTTATGTCCAAATGGGTTTGGAAACTGCCCCGTTTCTTTTTTCACGCTTCTAAATACGCTTAAAAGCACGCTAGGTTCGCCCACTATCAGCAAAACGTCGTTTGGCAGGATCATTAAATTTGGCTTTGCGATCATGAAATTTGAGCCGCGATAAACCATCGCGATGCGCCATTTTTTCTGCGTTATGGAGCTGATATGGCGGTACATAAAGGAGCTTCCTACGGGTACTTTGACTTCCATTATTTCGCCTTGTCCAAGCCCCACGTTATCGGCTACTACGGGGATATCTGGCAAATAATCCATGAGCCTGGCCGTCACGATACCTCGCCCGTCTAAAACCGTCAGGTGCGAGTCGTCCTCCAGCCCGCCTAGCCCCCAAAGATCAAGCATCAAAATTTCCGTTTTTTTACTGATTTGACGCAGATTGTTATAGACGCTAAGCGTCTCAAAGCCGTCTTTTTGCATTATCATAAACTGGCTAAAATAGCCGCTGACTACCTGCTTAAGACGGTCAAAACTCGTCGGGTCAAAGCGGTAAAAGGTAAAATTTTCTAAATTTTTCCCTCCCAAAATCTCCTCGTCCATAGCGATAACCGTGTAGTGATGAGCGTTATTTCGCGCTACGAATAGTCTTTCTAAGAAATATTTAGCTACAATGCCGTCCGCAACTATCAAGATATTTTTCATTAAAACTCCAAATTTAAAGGGACTATTATATCAAAATGACTTTTAGTATAGATAAAACGGACGGCGCGGCGCGCGCGGGCACGCTAATCACCGCTCACTCGACGATCAAAACGCCCGTGTTTATGCCTGTTGGTACCGTAGGCGCCGTAAAGAGCCTAGACGCGGTGGATATGATGCAGATTTTGGACGCCCAAATCATCCTCGGCAACACCTATCACCTCTACTTGCGTCCTAGCAGCAAGGTCGTAAAAGAGCTTGGCGGCCTGCACGGCTTTACTAAATTTAACCGCTCGTTTTTAACAGATAGCGGCGGCTTTCAGGCATTTTCTCTGAGCAAGATCTCAAAGCCCGACGAAAACGGTATCAAATTTAAAAGCCACATCGACGGCAGCGCGCACTATTTCACGCCGCGCTCGGTGCTAGATACCCAGTACGACCTAAACTCCGACATCATGATGATCCTTGACGATCTAGTCGCGCTTCCCGCTGAGAAAAAGCGCGTGGAGCTGAGCATAAAACGCACGATAAAATGGGCGCGCGAGGCGATAGATTATCATAAATTTAAGCAAAATAAAGGCGAAGGGCTCACGCAAAATATATTCGGGATAATCCAAGGCGGCACGGACGAGGCGGCGCGCAAATTTTGCGCCGAAGCGCTGTGCGAGATGCCCTTTGACGGGCTTGCTATCGGGGGTCTTAGCGTAGGCGAAAGCAACCAAGAGATGTACGACACCGTACAGGCCGTGATGCCCTACATCGACGCGGCGCGTCCGCGCTATCTCATGGGCGTAGGCACTCCCGAAGACCTCATAGAAAACGTAGCTCGCGGCGTGGATATGTTTGACTGCGTGATGCCGACGCGAAACGCGCGCAACGGCACGCTGTTTACGAGTTTCGGTAAGATAAATATCAAGTCTGCGAGATTTGCCACCGACCGCGCTCCGATAGATCCCCAGTGCGACTGTTACGCGTGCCGCAACTACTCGCGCGCCTATATTAGCCACCTATACCGCGCGGGCGAGCTGACGTTTTTCCGTTTGGCGAGCCTACACAACTTGCATTATTATCTAAATTTGATGCGGCAGATGAGAGAAGCGATAATGGCCGGCGAATTTGAAAAATTTAGGCGAAATTTCTACGCCAAACGCGGTAAAGACGCACTGGGCATATAAGGCAAAACGGTGAGCGAGCGCGATATCTCGGGGTACTTTTACGGCGAGGAGTGCGAGTACGTCTATCTCGTAACGGACGGCAGCGAACAAAACTACAAATTTATCTTTAAAGACGACAAAATTTACACCCAAGACGGCAGCCAGAGCGGCACGGATGAGTTTATCCGCGTAGTAAAAAAGATAACGAGCGAGTTTCGCGCCAAGATCGCCGAGCACTCCGCCCAGCTTGAAAGCTACGAGAAAATTTACGCGGGCAAGAGGGATTTTACTAAATTTATCAAAAAGCACGCGATTTTAAAATACGAAATACGCAAATTTCAAAACAAAATTTCGCACTTTTACGAGGCTCTGGCGATCTGTCAAAACGAAAGACCCGAGCTTAAAAAACAGCTCAAAAACTACGTCTACGAAGCCGGCGTGCTAAAAAACGCAGCCTGCGAAAACGCCGCCAGGATAGACGATATCTACGCGCATATACAAAGCCTAAAAAACGACAAAATAAACCGAAATATCTATATCCTGACGCTACTTTCGGCGCTATTTTTGCCGCTAAATTTTATCACGGGATTTTTCGGGATGAATACGAACGGGATGTTTTTAAACGGCTTTCAAAACGGCACGGCGATCGTCGCTGGATCTATGCTTGCACTTTTTGCGACGCTAGCGGGGCTATTTTATTTTCTAGGCAAACGGCGCGAGTAAATTTGCAAGGTCATTTGACGGCTAGCTAAATTTAACTAGCCGTCAAATTCGCCGCAAATTTAACGCACTCCAAGCCAAAACCGCAAATCAGGCGCAAGACATAATCAAATTTACTCCGCTTTTCCCGCCGCCGCTTTATAGATACCGATTTCGTCTTGCAAAATTTTATATTTTTGCGCAAGTAGGCTGGTCCAGCCTTCAAGCAGCGAATTTTGCGCCTCCAGATAGTTTTTTAGCTCGGTTTTGCCGTAGTCGTATTTGAGTTTATATATGTCGCTGATAGAGCTTAGATTTCGCAAATTTTCGTTTAAATTTCGCAAAACCGCTTCATCTTTTTGCAGGTTTTTATAGCCAGCGTCGATCTCGTTTAGCGCGGTAGTTAGCGTCTGCGCGTAGTTTAGCTTCATCGTCTCAAACTCTAGCTCGGAGATTTTTAGCTTTGATTTAAGCTTAGAGTAGTTTAAAAACGGCAAATTTATCGCGATATTTCCGCTTAAGAAATTTAGCTTAAGCCCCTCGCTCACGCTATCTCCGCTACCGCTAAGCCCTGCGCCTACCGTGATGCTTGGATAGAAGTTTTTTTCGCTAACCTTAACCCCTAAAAGCGCCTCTTTGATACGCGAAATCGCGGCTTGCAAATCAGGACGCGCACCGATAACGTAAATCGGCACGTTTAAATTTACGCCCTGCGGCTGGATATCGCTAAAATTTCCGCTCAAATTTAAATCAAACTCGGGCCTAACGTTTAGCAGATTTCTTAGCGTTTTTTCCGCCTCGTCAAGACTCTTGCTCGCGTTTAAAATTCTATTTTTAGCCGAGATTACCGAGCTTTTTATTTGCTTTAGGCTTAGCTCTTCTTCTTTGCCGAGCTCAAATTTAGCCTTTACGATAGCTTCTAGCTCTTCGTAGTTTTTTAGCGTCTTTTCGTATAGATTTATGCTCTCTTTTTGATATTTTGCTTCAAAATACGCGTCCGCGACGGAGTTAATGAGCGCGATTCTGGCGGCCTCTAGGTCGTATTTAGTCGCATTTGCCTCCCACATGGCGGAGTCTGCGGAGTTTGCGAGCTTGCGCCACAGATCGATCTCGTAGCTTAGCGAGATGCCGCTTTTATAGCTCTCGCTCCAGCTACCGCCCGTTTTTATATTTTTACCCGTTTCCGCGCCCAAATTTGCGTTAAAGCTAGGCACGAGATCAGCCTGCAAGACGCCTGCTTGAGCTAGGGCTTTATTTACCGCGATGGCTGATTTTGCCAGATCGATATTATTTTTTAGCGCAAGGCCGATTAGCTCGTTTAGGCGCGCTTCGCCGTAGCCCGTCCACCACTCGCGGTTTATTTTTATATCGGCGCTTGCGTCCTCTTTTAACAAAATTTGCTCGTAGTTTTCGTTTATCTGCGTTACAGCGCAGCCGCCGAGCAAAAAGGCGGCTAGGATTATGGAGATTTTTTTCATTTTATTCCCTTGTTAGAGCGTCGATCGGATTTAGTTTTGAGGCGCTGCGAGCCGGCATGTAGCCAAATATCACGCCTATCGCGCTAGAAACCACAAGCGCTACCACGATAGAAGTCTGCGAAAATATCATCTTGACGCCGGGCGCGAAATTTTCCGCTAGATAGCCGATGCCAAATGCTGTCCCGACGCCGATTAGTCCGCCGATGAGACACAGTAGCACCGCCTCGATCAAAAACTGCTCGAGGATATTTCCTTGACGCGCGCCGATCGCCATCCTGATGCCGATTTCCTTGGTGCGCTCGGTTACGGAGACTAGCATGATGTTCATCACGCCGATACCGCCCACTAGCAGCGAGATAAAAGCGATACAAGAGATCAGTAGCGTCATGGTTCTAGTAGTCTCCTCGATCGTTTTTTTGATCGTGTCGGAGTTTCTGGTGAAAAAGTCTTTTTTGCCGTGCTTTGCGGTTAAAATTTCAGTTAAACTCTGCTCGGCGATTTGCGCGTTTACGTTATCTTTTACCTTAACCGTGATAGATGATAGATGCCTATCGCCCGTTAGTTTGTTTATAACCGCGGTATATGTAGAAAACGTGCGCAGAGTGCTGGAGTCTGCGAACATATTGTCGTTTTTTGCCACTACGCCGATGATTTTAAAGGGGCGTTTGTTAAAAAGCACGGTCTTGCCTAACGGATCTTCGTCTGCGAAAAACTGCTCTCTAGTTGGCTGATCTATCACGATTACAGACGCCGACTCTGCGACCTCTTGGGCGGTAAATACCCGCCCGGCCTCGACCTTGTAGCCCATGACGTTTAGGCTCTCCTCGCTGCCGCCCCTAATCGTAGCCGAGGCTGATTTGTTACCGTAGGTGAGCGTGCCGCTAGCAGAGGCGTTTGGCGTGACGCTATCTAGATAGTCTTGCTTAGATAGCATTGCCGCGTCGCTAACGGTCAAATTTTTCACCCGCTCCGAGCGCATATCGCCAAAACCCTTGCCGTTTAGGATATCGATCGTGTTCGTTCCGATACCGCGGATATCCGAGAGGATCTGCTCTTGCGAGCCCTGCCCAAGCGCTACGACGCAGATAACCGAAGTGATGCCGATGATGATGCCAAGCATCGTTAGCGCCGAGCGAAGTTTGTGGCTAAGTATCGCGTTTATCGACATTTTAAAGCTCTCGATAAACTGATCTTTATAAAAGCTAAAGATATTTTTTTGCTTCGGCGACGGTTTTTCGGATGCGAAAATTTCCTCGCTTTTTACCGTATCGCTCAAAATTTTACCGTCTTTTATCTCGATGACGCGGTTTGCGTATGCGGCTATATTTGGGTCGTGCGTGACGATGATGATAGTGTGACCTTGTTTGTGCAAATTCGTTAAAATTTCCATCACCATGAGGCCGCTTTTGCTATCTAGCGCGCCAGTAGGCTCGTCTGCTAGGATGATCTCGCCGCCGTTTATGAGCGCTCTAGCGATCGAGACTCGCTGTTGCTGCCCGCCGCTAAGTTTGCTAGGCAAATTTTGCAGCTTTTTGCCAAGCCCCAAACCTTCTAAAAGCTCGCCGGCCTTTTTCTCGCGCTCTTTTTTAGAAACACCCGCATACACGCTAGGCAAAGCCACGTTTTGCAGCGTAGTTAGAGTAGATAGAAGGTTATAGCGCTGAAATATAAAGCCGAATTTTTCTCTGCGCAGACGCGCTAGCTCGTCGCCTTCAAATTTAGATATGTCGCGCTCTTCTAGCAGATACTGCCCGCCGCTTGGGTTGTCTAGGCAGCCAAGGATGTTCATGAGCGTAGATTTTCCCGAGCCGCTTTGACCGATGATAGCGATAAACTCGCCCTTTTTTATGGTTAAATTTACGTCCTTTAGCGCGTCAAATACGTTATCGCCGAGTTTAAATTTCTTGCTTAAATTTTTAAGTTCTATCAAATTTTTCAAGACGTCGCCTTAGAACTTCATTCTTCTTTTTTCTTTTTCGAGCATTTCGCTGATTTCAGCCGCCGAATTTTGCTTCGTTACGACCTCCTCGCCCTCCTCTACTCCGCTTAAAATTTGAGTTTTTAGGCTATCGATTAGTCCCGTTTGCACCTCTCTTCGCTCCGCTGTTTCTAGCCCGTTTTTGTCTCTTTTTAGCACGTAGACTACGCTTTTGCCCTCTTCATTTTTGACCGCTATTGAGGGCACTATGACGGCGTCTTTAGCGCTATCTAGGATGACGGTATTTTGCGTGGTCATACCGATCCTTAGCGTGCCATCGGCATTATCCACGATAGCCTTGGCGTAGTAGTAAATCGCCGAACTACTCGAGCTTGAGGCGGTCGAGCCGGAGCTTGTGGTAGTGGTGTATTTGCCGTTGCTTAGCGTGGTTAGGCCCGGGTCTATCGAGCTAATACGCGCGTGAAATTTACGATTCGGCTCGGAGAGTATCGAGTACTCGACCCTTGAGCCTACTTTTATCTTCGTGATGTCGCCCTCAGCGATCTCCATTTTTAGCTGAACTTTGCTTAGATCGGCGATATTTACGATGGTTGGCGTGGTTTGGTTTGAGTTTACGGTTTGCCCCTCCTCGACTTGCACGGAGACCACGACGCCGCCTTTTGGAGCGGTGATTTTAGTGTAGCCAAGATCTATCTGAGCGGTGTTTAGAGAGATTTTAGCCTGCACGATTTGCGCTTCGATCTCTTTTAGCGAGGCTTCGTTTGCGGCTAGGGTATTTTTAGCGTTTTCAAACTCCTCTTTTGAGGTTGCGTTTTTAGCAAAAAGCTCTTGCTCGCGCTTAAATTTGGTCTTTGAAATCTCAAGTGCGACTTTGGCCGAATTTAACTTTGCTTCGTAAATTCCAAGCTGCGCTTTTTTGGTATCTACGTTATTTTGCTGAGTCGCAGAGTCGATTTCTGCTATCATATCGCCGGCTTTTACGACGTCGCCGAGCTTTACGTAGAGCTTTTTGATCTGGCCGCCGACTTGCGCGCCCACGTCGATTAGCTCAGTAGCGTAGATCTCGCCGTTGCTTTCGATACTTTTTACTAGCTCGCCGCGAACGGCTTTTGAGGTGATAAACTGATCGACTTGCGGGACGTTAAAATTTTTATCGTAGAAGTAGTAACCAACCCCCGCTAACACGGCGAAAACCGCGATAAATTTGATAAGTTTTTTCATTATTTCTCGCTTTTTAAAATTTAACGCGAGATTATATACAAAAATGCGTTAAGGCGATGTTAAGTAATTCAATTAAATTTTATTTTTCTTTAATGCGAGCCGCCGTATAATCGCATTTTTAAAATTTATAACTCGGATTACGCAAATGTTTACGCAATTATTATCCATTTTTATCATTATCGCTTCGGGCTACGGGGCGAAAAAATTTAAAGTCTTCGAACAAAAAAACGCCTCCGTATTCATAAACTACGCGCTTTGCTTCGCTCTTCCGGCGCTGATTTTCGATAAAATTTACCACGTAAACATCGACACCACGCTCATTAACGTCATCGCCACGGGTTTTGCTTGTTCGATGCTTGGCGCTGCGGCGATATTTTTGGCATGCAGATTTTTAAAATTTAACAAAGCCACAACCGTGAGCGCCGTGCTGCTAGGAATGTTTGGAAACACCGTATTTATGGGTATGCCTATCATTAAGGGCTTTTTCGGCGAGGACGCGATGAACGAAGTTATCTTTTACGATCAGTTAGCCACCTCGATCCCGATTAGCATTTTTGGGCCTTTTATCCTGGCTTTCGGCGCTCCGGCGAAGGTTTCGCTCGTGCAAAACGTGATGAAAGTGATCAAATTTCCCCCATTCGTCGCGCTTATTTTGGGCTTTTTGCTCCGCGGCGTTCCGCTTCCAAAGGTGCTATTTGACGCGCTTACGCTCTTTGCGCAAAGCGTAGTTCCGGTAGCTCTTTTTGCGATCGGCATCGGACTTGGATTTAGGAGCATCAAGAGTTGCTATAAATCAACCACAGTGGTAATCGCAGGCAAGATGCTCGTCGCGCCGTTTTTATTCATACTCGTTACGATGATTTTTGGCGTAGAGTTCGGCCAAACCTGGATGATCGGCATCTTGCAGTGCGCCATGCCGCCGATGGTGCTAGCAAGCGCGATGATCATGAAAGCAGAACTTGATAGCCAGCTAGCCGTAGCCGCAGTGGCCGTCGGAGTCGCGTTTAGCTTTGTTAGCCTGCCGCTTTTATCGTACGTTTTTAGCTTGATGGCTTAAATTTTACGCTCGTTTCACGTTTCTTGGCTAAACTTCCATCATAAATTTTCCTAAAGGAGATGCTATGAAAAAGTTAGCTTTAGTTGCGCTTAGCGCGTTGTTCGTTACAGGTTCTATCTTTGCCGCCGAGATGAAAGGCGATATGATGGAGAAAAAAGATACCATGATGGAAAATAAGGACGCCATGATGGAGAAAAAAGACGATATGATGATAAAAAAGGACGAAATGAAGGGCGACATGAAAGAGATGAAAGACGATATGGGTAAAAAGAAAGACGATATGAAAGACATGAAAAAGGATAAGATGTAATGACGCAAATTTTGCTCGTAGAGGACGATGAGACGCTAAGCGAACTCATCAGCGAGTATCTGAGCGAACAAGGCTACGACGTGACCGTTCGCGCCGATGCTAAAGCAGCTCTAGATACCGCCTACGAGCGAAAATTTGATATCCTCATCCTCGACGTCAAGCTACCTAAAGGCGACGGTTTCTCCCTTTTGCGCGAACTTAGGCGGCTTGGCAACGACACGCCTGCGATCTTTACCACCTCGCTAAACGCGCTGCAAGACCTAGAAATCGGCTACAAAAGCGGCTGCGACGACTACCTAAAAAAGCCGTACGAGCTAAAAGAGCTTTTGCTTCGTATTCAAATTTTAATCAAGCGCAAATTTTCTCACGTAAATGACGAATTTATCGAGCTTAACGATGGATATAAATTCTATCCAAGCTCCAAAACGCTCCGACAAAACGGGCAAATCGTAAATCTCTCAAACAAAGAAAGCGAACTTTTGGCGCTATTTTTGGAAAATAAAAACGCGCTACTGAGCAAGGAGACGATATTTGAGAAAATTTGGAACTACGGCGAGGAGCCCAGCGAGCTGAGCCTGCGGGTTTACGTCAAAAACTTACGCCGCATTTTAGGCAAGGACGCGATCATAAACAGGCGCGGCGACGGCTATATCTATGTCTGAGCGCTCCGCCGTTATAGCAAAAATCCTCTCGCTTTATCTCATCACTAGCGCCCTATTTTTGGGGTATTTTTTTACGAACGACTATAAAATGAAAAAGGAAGCCCTCATCTCAAACGAGGTAAAAAATCTAAAAGAGATCAAGATGGGTATCTATATGAAAGCGCGTATGGACGGGCTTGGCGCAGTAAAAAGCTTTACCGCCGAAAAAGACGTCAAAGCCTGCATCATAGCTAAAAGCGGTCAAATTTTATACGGCGAGGCAGGCTGCGCTCAATTTGACGACGCCCAGAGTAGCGCGGCCGTATCGGACGGCAAGGTAACGATATTTGAGGCTTTGCAAAATATGGACGAAGGCGGCGCGGACGAGCTATCGACAGCAAAAATCGCGCTAAGCGGTAAGGACGTCACGAGCGAGCTAAATTTGCTTCGACTGCGTACGGCGCTAAATTTGCTTATCATTTTAGGCGTCATCATGATAATCGCCTTTTATCTAGCAAAGACCGCGCTAGCGCCGCTACACGCCAAGATCGCCGCGCTAAATCGCTTTATAAAAGACTCTACTCACGAGATAAACGCGCCCCTTAGCGTCATACTTATAAGCATCGAAACGGCAGATAAAAGTAGCCTAAGCCAGAGAAATTTAAAGCGCCTAAACAACATCCAAACCGCCGCCAAAACGCTAAGCCGCACCTATGAGGACCTCACGTATTTATCCTTTGGCGCCTCAAGCTCCGCACCAAAAGAGGAGCTAAATTTGAGAGACATTTTAAACGAGCGGCTCGAATTTTTTGCTCCGTTTTTTGCTAAACGAGGGCTTGATTTAAGGCTAAATTTAAAAGACGCTCTCATAAATGCAAACGGCTATGAGCTAAAACGTGCGGTGGATAACCTACTAAGCAACGCCGTAAAATACGCAAACCAAGGCGGCTACGTCGCGGTTAGTTTGCAAGACGGCGAGCTAAAAATCTCAAATAGCGGCGAGGGGCTAAGCAAAGAGCAGCAAGATAAAATTTTCGAGCGATACACGCGATTTAACGAAGACCAAGGCGGCTTTGGCATCGGGCTAAATTTAGTTAAAAGAGCCTGCGAAAACAACGCTATATCCGTAGCCTGCGAAAGCGAATCCGGCAAAGAAACTACCTTTACGCTTAGGTGGACTCATTAAATTTGACGGCTTTTAAGCTCGCACGTTTGGCTAGATAAAATTTACGAAAAAGCCAGCCGTAAAAACAGCCTAGCTTTAGCCGCAAATTTTACCCAAGCAATCAAATTTACTAAATTTTAAAATTTTCTATCTCATTAAAATTTAGATAGCGATAAATTTGCGCCTCTTTGCCCGCAAGCTTTTGGGGTACTATGCTCATGTATTCAGAGACGCTGGGTAGCCTGCCCAGCACGGCGCAAACTGCCGCTAGCTCGGCGCTGCCTAGATATACGCGCGCACCCATGCCCATGCGGTTATCAAAATTTCTCGTTGAGGTCGAAAACACGGTCGCGCCGTCGTTTACGCGGGCTTGGTTGCCCATGCAAAGTGAACAACCAGGTACCTCCGTGCGGGCACCCACCGCGCGAAAGATATCGTAGTAGCCCTCCTTTTCTAGCAGCGCCTGATCCATCTTTGTAGGCGGCGCGATCCAAAGCCTGGTAGGCAGCGTCCCAAGCCCCCGCAGAGCCTCGCCCAGCGCGCGGTAGTGGCCGATATTGGTCATACAGCTACCCACAAACACCTCGTCGATCTTATGCGGGCGCGAGCTGTCGGCTAAAATTTCGCTTAGAGTCGCGACGTCGTCGGGATCGTTCGGGCAGGCTAGGATGGGCTCGGTTATCTCGTCCAAATTTATCTCGATCACCTCGGCGTAGCGCGCGTTTTTGTCGGCTCGCAGCAAGCTAGGCACCGCTAGCCACTCGCGCATTTTCGCCGCGCGCCGCTCCAAGCTCGCCCTACTTTCGTAGCCCGCCTCTATCATCGCCTCAATTAGAGCAACGTTTGAGCGGACGTATTCGCAGACGCCCTGCTGGCTCAAATTTACCGCGCAGGCCGCCGCAGAGCGCTCCGCCGAGGCATCGCTTAGCTCAAATGCTTGCTCGACTTTTAGCTCCTCCAGTCCCTCGATCTCTAAAATTTTACCCGCAAATACGTTTTTCTTGCCCTTCTTTTCGACCGTGAGCAGCCCGCGCTTGATCGCGTAGTATGGGATCGCATTTACCAGATCGCGCAGCGTCACGCCCTTTTGCAGCTGCCCGCTAAATCGCACGAGCACGGACTCAGGCACATTTAGCGGCATCGCTCCCGACACAGCCGCAAACGCCACCAGCCCGCTACCCGCAGGGAAGCTCACGCCGATAGGAAAGCGCGTATGAGAGTCGCCGCCCGTGCCCACGGTGTCGGGCAGCACCATGCGATTTAGCCACGAGTGTATGACGCCGTCGCCGGGTCTTAGGCTCACTCCGCCGCGCGAGCTCATAAATTTAGGCAGCGTCCTTTGCGTTTCAAGGTCGCTAGGCTTTGGATAGGCCGCCGTATGACAAAAGCTCTGCAGCACGAAATCAGCTGAAAATCCAAGACTGGCCAGCTCCTTGATCTCGTCGCGCGTCATCGGCCCCGTGGTGTCCTGTGAGCCTACGGTTAGGGTTGCAGGTTCGCAGTACTGCCCTGCCCTAACCCCCTGCACGCCGCAGGCCTTGCCCACGATCTTTTGAGCTAGCGTGTAGCCCTCGCTCTCGTTCGTTTTCGGCTGCGCTGGCCTCGCAAATATATCCTCTGCGCCTAAATTTAGCGCGGCTCTAGCCTTCGCGCAAAGCGAGCGGCCGATGATGAGCGGTATGCGCCCGCCGGCTCTGATCTCGTCAAATATCGTGTTTGGCGCAAGCGTAAAACGAGCGACCGGCTCGCCTTCGGGCTTGGCATTTTCGTTTAAATTTTCAAATTTAGCTTCGCCGTAAATTGAAACCGCGTCAAATTTACCCTCGGCGCTCAAATTTACCCGTCCGACGCGGAAAATCTCGCCAGCGTACGGGTAGATATCCACGACATCGCCCGTCTCTAGCGCGCTCGCGTCGGCCACGATCGGTAGCGCGCCGCTATCCTCGGCGGTGTTAAAAAATATCGGCGCGATAGCCGTGCCTATCACGATGCCGCCCGTTTTTTTGTTCGGCACGCCCTCTATCTCGCGCCCGAGGTGCCACTGGATAGAGTTTATGCCGCTCTTTCGGCTACTGCCCGTGCCCACGACGTCGCCTGCGTAGACGACCTCGAGCCCGCTTTTTTTAAGCTCATTGATCGTCTCCAGACTACCCGGCTGACGCTTAACTAGCATCACGTTTGCGTGCAGCGGGATGTCTGAGCGCGTATAGGCCTCGCTAGCCGGGCTTAGATCGTCGGTGTTGGTCTCGCCGGCAACCTTAAAGATAACCGCCCTGATACGCCTAGGCAGGCTCTCGCGCGCCTTAAACCACTCAGCCTCCGCCCACGAACGCAAGACTTCTAGCGCAAATTTATTGCTTTTTGCAAGCTCTGCTACGTCGTTAAAATAATCATGCACGAAAATCGTCTCTTTTAGCACGTTACAGGCGGCCTGTGCTACGACCTCGTCGCCGTTTTTTAGACTCTCAAGCAGCACGATGACGCTGTATCCGCCAAGCATCGGTCGCAGTAAATTTACTGCGGCGATTTTGTCAAGACCGCTTATCTCAAGCCCGTGATTTATAATCTCGTTTAAAAACTCCGCCTTTACCTTCGCTGCGTCGTCTACTCCCGGATTTACGCGACTTGCGAGTAAATTTACGAGCCGCTTTACCCTCTTTTGATTTTCGTCTAGCCTTGCGGCGATAATCGCTTCGCCCTCACCGCCCGGCTCCATCGGTGGCACGCGTCCTGAGAGCAAGCCTAGACACTCCCTCTCGTGCGCGCTTTCAAGCTTTAAAAGCTCGCAAACCTCCCTCGTTTGCTCCTCGTTTAGCGGTAGCGGCGGCACGCCTAGGGCCTCGCGCTCTTTTACATGCTTTTCGTATTCGGTAAAAAAATCCATCGTTTATCCTTATTAAAATTTACGTAATTTTAGCAAAACAAAGCGAAATTTGGCTAAATTTAAGCACTTGATTTTAAGGAATTACGATGCAAAAAGCGTATTTTAACTCGCCTATCGACGTTTTGGAGATTTGCGGCGACGAGAGCGGAGTTTGCGAGATAAATTTCGTGCGAGAATTCGTCCGCACGGACGTAACGGATGCAAATTTAAAGCTTTGCTTAAGCGAGCTTGAAAGGTATTTTAAAGGCGAGCTAAAAACCTTTAAAACGCGGCTAAATATCGGCGGCACGGCATTTCAGAGGTGCGTTTACGAAAATCTGCAAAAGATCGCTTACGGGCAGCGCGTCACGTACGCCAAGCTCGCAGCGATGACCGGGCGACCGAAGGCATTTCGCGCAGCAGGCTCGGCAAACGCAAAAAACAAAATCCCAATCATCGTGCCTTGCCACAGAGTCGTCGCCTCAAACGGCCTTGGCGGATACAGCGGCGGCGAAGGGCTAGCGACTAAAATTTGGCTTTTGGAGCATGAAGCGAAATTTAAAGACAAAGCTTAGCGTCTTTAAAATTTAACAGTGCAATTCGTCCAAACAAGCACAAATTTGACGGCTTAATTTTAGTTAAGCTCAAACCTGACTACACGAAGTACGGCACCGTTTTTAGTCGGCAAAACGCGAGGTAAATTTGCCGACTAAACCGAGCAAATTTACTAAAGTCTAAATCCAGCAAGCAAATAAACTCAGCCCGTTTCAAAACTCAAATTTAAATACAAAGTCACCGATAAATTTGAGGCGAAAATCTATCCGCAAAAAGGTAAAAATAAATTTAAACCGCAAACAAAAACGCAAATTTGACTCAAAACCGCGCCGCTTTAGCCGCTTGTGCCGCCTTGCCGGATAGCAAAATTTATCGTCCAAAACCCCACTCAAAAAACAACAGCCAAAAACATCTCTTAAGCCGGCGCATACCGCTAAATTTTACTTTTTACCCTTGGCTTGCGCGAGATCTCTACGATTTAAAAACCACACTATAAACAGAAAAAAGGCGGCTATTTTTAAGCATGCGTAGATAAGATCCATGTTTTTCTGGGGCGTTTGCAGTTCATCTTCGTAGCTATATTTGACGTAAACCTTGCCCGCATCGTCTTCTAGCTGCAAGATTTCGTTACCTAGCGGCATTACCTTGCTATATATAACCGCCTTCTTTTTTATGAGCGGTCTATACGTCTCGTCATCTCTACTATCTATGTAGTATGACACCGCCCGGCCGTCATCCAGCCTCAGTTTTAGCTTTCCGTCGCCTTTTAGACCGTAGTTTGCGGACTCCACCGTTCCTACGTTTTTCGTTAGTTCGTTTAGCGGTTTATAATCGCTATAAAAGACCATATCCTTGATAACAAACAGGATCAAAGTAAGACACAAACCGACCATAGCCATCAAAAATGCCGAAAAGATACTTCTTAAGGCAGAGCCGTTACCGTAAAATCCCCTTTTTATAAAAACTACATACAAATACGAGTTTTTGATTTTTTCTTTAAATTTCTCCAAATTTAACTCCCGTTACTTGATACTATTTATCCGCAAAAACCAGCATAAACACGCCGCTAGCAATCAGCGCGATACCGATCCACTCTCGCGCGCTCGGGCGCTCGCCTAAAAATATAACCGCAAAAACAACGACCAAAACGACGCTAAGCTTATCTATGGGCGCTACCTGCGACGCAGAACCCATCTGAAGCGCTTTAAAATACGCCAACCACGACGCGCCCGTCGCAAGTCCGCTAAGCGTTAAAAATAGCCAATTTCGCGCGCCAAGCTCGCCAAGGGGCTGCCACTTTTTGGCATAAGTTAGAAACAAAACCAGCGCCGCCGCGATAACGAGCGTCCTAATAAAGGTCGCGAAATTTGAGTCTATACCCTCAAGCCCGACTTTGGCGAAAATCGCCGTAAGCGCGGCAAAAACCGCCGAAGCCAGCGCCCATAAAGCCCACTCTTGCATGATTTATCCTTTGCAAAATTATAGTCAAATTTTACGGCAAATTTAGCTCAAAAGGGTGCAAATTTAAAATAAAAAAATAAGAGAAAGCTGCAAAGCGATTAAATTTACTAGCGCCTTGCAGTCAAAATAAAAGGAGTCAAATCAAAACGGCAAGCCAAATTTATCCAAACTTGCCGTTTTGATGGATTAAAATTTCTTTTTCCTAACGTCTTCTACGATAGCTTTTGCCATGTTGTCCACTTCGCTAGTTACCCTGCTCGTGGCGTTGGCTATATTAACGTTTTGTTTAGTGAGCTCATCGACCTGGGCAATGCTTTGATTTATCATATTTATAGCTTCGCTTTGCTCTTTGATGTTTTCGCTCATCTCGTTGATCCCTTGAGCCAGGACGTTTGTGTTGGCTTCGATTTCGCCGAGACTCTTTTGCGTGCGTTCGGCTAGCTTTCTAACCTCGTCGGCCACGACGGCAAAGCCGCGTCCGTGCTCGCCTGCGCGCGCCGCCTCGATGGCTGCATTAAGTGCTAGCAAATTCGTCTGATCGGCGATGTCGCGGATGATCACGATGATATGCTTGATCTCATCGCTTTGCCTAATGACGTCGACGGTTTTTTGACTAATAGCGTTCATCGAGCTACTCATCTGCTCTACGGCTGCGGCGCTTTCTTGGAGAGAATTTGACTGCGTGCTAGCGCCCTGAGCTACTTGCTTCATGGATTCGTCTAGCATATGGACTTTTTCTTCTAAAATTTGAGCTTTTTCTAGGTTAAACGCGAGCATACCGGCTATCTCTTCGCCAAGTTCGTTCGTAACGAGCTCGACGTCGCCTTTGGCGTCTGCGATCCTTGACGTGAAATCAGATTTTCTAAAATCGTTAAAAGCTTTTTGGATCACGTTTAGATCGCTACCGACTTTGTGCTCCAAAACATCTAGCATTTTATTTAAAACGTCTTTTAGCTCGACTAGTTTCGGGTTGGCCGGGTTGTCGGTTATCCTAGCTCTTAAATTTCCGTTTTCTATCTGCTTTGCGGCCTCTACGGACTGAGATACCGCTCTGGCGTCTTGGCTAGCGTTGTCGCAAATTTTAGCTATATTGTCGTTTATCAGCTTGCTCATTACGCCGAATTCGTCTTTTGTGTTTACTTTTGAAACGACGGGCTCTTTTGTCTCGAAATTTAAAAATTTAAAGAAGCTGATCAAAGCGCTAGTTATCGTATTGATCTGGCTAAGCGATCTTTTGAGCAAGAGATGCACGATTGCCGATAAAACGACTATAAATATAGCGGCCAAGATAAGCTGAATCTTTAAGATAGGCAAGGTGTGCGTGCTAAAGATATTTTGATCCATCGCCGTTACCGCGAACCAGCCTTTATCGTTTAGCTCAAGCATATAGGCGTAAACGTCCTCGCCCTTGCCATTTTTATATGCTATCAGCCCTTTTTCGTCAAATTTCTTTTCTTGGTATTGCTTGATTATGCTTTTAACTATGTCGTTAGGCTTGCCGACTAGATCTTTGTTTGGGTGTATGATAACGTTGCTATTTTGATCGACGACGAAAGCGTAGCTATATGCGGTTTTGCTGATTTGAGATATATTATCGCTTAGCGCCTCGATAGATGCGTCTATGCCGGCCACTCCGACGTTTTTGATAGGCGCGGCAAATGTTATAACCATCGCATTTAACGAAGCGGCCATATATGGATCGGTATACGTCGGCCTGCCTTCGGCTTTAGCTTGCTTGTACCAGCCTCTTACCCTCGGATCGTATCCTGCTTTATTTTGGCCGTTTGACCTAAACATAGCTCCGTCCTCATATCCGGCATAAATGAGAGCGATCTCTTTTCCGGATACGGCTTTTGCCTGAGATAAAGCGAAATTTATACCGTCCGCGTTTCTTTCGCCGTCGCTTTTTTCGCCTATTTTAGCTAGACTATCGGCCATCTTTTCTATGGCGTACTGATTGCTCTCAAAAAAGTTAGTCAACATGACTTTAACGTCTTTTAAAATTTGCTTTTGAGTTTGAATCACTAGGTCTACGGTCTTATTATGAGCCGTATTATAGCTAGCTAAAGATATCGCCGAAAACGATATAAAAAGCGCCAAGATGAGCATCAACGATATTTTGTTTGCGATTGAGCGCATTTACTTTCCCTTTATTAAAAGTTTAATACGCGATTTTATAACTTTTTGTATTAAATATTATTAATCTTAGAATAGTAAATTAAATATTAAATAATAATTTAAGGTTTTGGTTTTTTATTTTATCGGGGTTAAATCAGCAGCAAGAGCCAAATTTAGGGGCCAAAACCCCTAAATTTGACATTCTAAATTTAAAATTTATTTTTCCTAACGTCCGCGACGATATTTTTAGCCATATCGTCGATCTGAGAGGTGATCTCGTTTGTGGTATCGACGATGCCGATATTTTGTTTAGTGATATCGTCGATCTGACTTACGCTTTGATTTATCATATTTATGCCTTCGCTCTGCTCTCTGATGCTCTCGCTCATCTCGTTGATGCTTTGAGCCAGTACGTTTGCATTAGCTTCGATCTCGCCGAGCGATTTTTGAGTACGTTCGGCAAGCTTTCTAACCTCATCGGCCACGACGGCAAAGCCGCGTCCGTGCTCGCCTGCGCGCGCCGCCTCGATAGCTGCATTTAGAGCTAGCAAATTCGTCTGATCTGCGATATCTCGGATGATCACGATGATGTTTTTGATCTCTTCGCTTTGTCTCATAACGTCGACGGTTTTTTGACTAATAGCGTTCATCGAGCTGCTCATCTGCTCGATCGCGGCCGCGCTCTCGTCGATCGCACTTGCTTGTTTGCTTGCGCCTTGCGTTAGCTCTCTCATAGAGTCGGCTAGCACTTTTGCCTTCTCTTCTAGGCTTTGAGCTTCGCTTAGATTTTCTCTTAGCATGTTGCACACCGCATCGCCTGCGCTTTGTAGTCCTAGCATCATATCGCGCAGGTCGCTTTCGATGTCGTCTTTTATATCCACGCGGGAGGTGTAGTCGTTTTTATTGTATGCGTTTAGCACCGCGGCGATATCTTTTAAATTTGACGAGATGGAGGCAAAGAAGCGATTTAATAGCTCTTTTAGCTCGACTAGCGCAGGGTTGTTAGGCGTCTGGGCGATCTTGGCGCCGAGATTTCCTCTGATCATCTTGTTTGCTACGCCGTTTAGCTCATCTATCATCGCACTATCTTTTTTGATACCGTCTATGACTTTGTCGATGTTTTCGTTTATGGCGTAGCTCATTAGTCCAAATTCGTCTTTTGTAGTAACTTTTAGTTTATCGGGAGCTTTTTGCGTCTCGTAAGTGATAAATTTAAACGTGTCGTCAAGCTTTTCTTGGATAGTTTTTATCGGGCTTAGCGATTTTTTAAGCAGTACGTAAACAAATAGCGAAAGCGCGATGATAAACACCGTAGCTAGCACGAGCTGAGCTTTTAAGAGCGGCAAAGTGTTGCTAGAAAAGGTATTTGCTCCGATAGCTGCGACCGCTAGCCAGCCTTGCTCGTTGATAGGTATGAGTTTTGCCGTTACGCTTTCGCCTTTGTAGTTGACGTAAGGTATCAAGCCATTTTTGTCATATTTCTTTTCTGAATATTGTTTTGAAAGATATAGCGTAGACTCGACTGCTTTGCCGATATTATCTGGATTTGAGTGGATTAGCATCACGCCGTCTTTATTCATCACGTAGACATACCCGTATTCGGTTTTGCCCATATCGAGGATCTTTTTACTTAGAGCGTCGATCTGGATATCAAAGCCTATAACGCCCATAAATTTACCGTTTTTTGTAACCGGAGCGGCGAAACTAACAACCAGTCCATTATATGTAGCAGGTTTGTAAGGCTCGGTATAGATAGCTCCGTTTTTAGCTTTTGCGTCCATGTACCAGCCGCGTTTGCGAGGGTCGTAGTTGTCTTTTTCGGGAGTTAGTCTAGTGTCGTCGGATTGGAAAAAATATCCGTCATCTTCGCGACCGAAAAATACAAACGAAATCAAAGAATTTGCATTATACTTTTGAAATTTCAGCTGCGCCATATATGCGTCGCCGTCGTTATCGGTATTGCCCACGGCAGCAGCGATTTTTTTCGCAACTTCCATATAGTCGTGAAAAAACGAATCGGTGACCGCGTCGACGTCTTTTAAAATTTGAGCCTGATTTTGGCTGACGAGCTGAACAACCTTACTCTCGGCCGTATAATAACTAACCGCCGAAATAGCGGCAAACGAAACAATCAGCGCGACGATGAGCATCAACGCGATCTTATTCGTGATAGAACGCATTTTCTCTCCTTATATTTTTTCTTAAATTAAAAAATTATTCTACTACTTTCAAAGTTAAATAAAATTGAAATTTAGCATAAACTTAGCTTTAAAAGCAAAATTTGATCCAAATTTATACAAGCCTGCGAATGAAAATATAAAAAATCCGTTTAAAGCGGAAAAAACGGGGTAAAAAATGGGTAAATTCGTATGAAGAAACGGTATAAATTTAATCCAAATTTATACCGCTCCGAGTTAAATTTAACGGTTAAATTTTAAACGCCTCGCCGAGTCAAATTTAACCAGGCGAGGTTTTATCAAATTTAAGCCGCAGATTTTAGCTTGCGGCCTCAAATTTAAGCAAATTTCGGATCGCTAAACGCCGTTAGCTCAGGCGCCTTGCCCGTAAATTTCTCGATATTTACGAGCGCGGTGTGGCTGATGTTACCGTTAGCTAGCTTGCTAGTCGGGATATCGATAGTTAGGACGTTTGGCGAGCCGTTTTTGCAAAGACCCGCGTCAAATCCGTCGTACCATACGCCTTCAGCTAGCTTAACGACGCCCTCTTTGATATCTTGCGTCACGTATGCGCCCGCTAGCACTTCGCCGCGCGCGTTAAATACCCTAACCAAATCGCCCGTTTTGATACCTTTTTTCGCGGCGTCTTTAGGGTGTATCCAGATCGGCTCGCGGTTTGCGATCGCGTAGTTTTCGCGTAGAGATGTTTGGTTTAGCTGCGAGTGGAGGCGATCGGTCGGATGCGGGCTTAACATGTGTAGCTCGGCAGGTTTATCTTTCATGCCTAGCCACTCGACCGGCTCAAACCACATCGGATGCGCGCCGCAGTCGTCATAACCCATTTTCTCGATGGTTTCGGAGTAAATTTCGATTAGACCGCTTGGCGTTCCTAGCGGATTTAACACCGGATCCTCTCTAAACTCGCCAAATCTCACCCACGTATCGCTCTCAGGCGTCGAGGCAAAAGTTACCGGTTTATTTTCGTTCCAAAACTCCTCAAACGGCTTCATATCCGTTTCAAAATCAGGTATGGCCTTGACCTGCTCGTACGCCGCACCGTAGTACTCTTTGATCCAGTCAAATTCGTCCTTGCCGTTGTCGGTGTAGGCGACGACTAAATTTTTAGCGTACGCCTTGCAAAGATCGGTGAAAATTTGATAGTCGTCGCGAGCTTCGGCGTATTTTTCCACGACTTGCTTCATCGGCACGATGTTCATATTCGAGTAGTCGCCCGTCATAGTTACGTCGTTGCGCTCGTATGCAGTGGTGGTTGGAAATACGATATCGGCCATCTTAGCCGTCGGCGTCCAGTATGCCTCGTTTACGACTACCGTGCGAGGTTTGCGCCACGCTTCTAGCAGGCGGTTGGTTTCTTGATGATGGGCGAAAGGATTGCCGCCGACCCAGTAGATAAAGTCGATATCGGGATACGTGATTTTCTTACCGTTGTGATCGATCACTTTGCCTGGATTTAGCAGGGCGTCCGCGATACGAGCGACCGGGAATGCATAGTTTGTCGCCTTTTGCAGCCAGCTTTGACCCGTACCAGCAACCGCCGCGGCTTTAGCGACGAAGCGGCCGTTTGCGTCAAATTCTCCGCTATCGGTACCGATAAACTCGCCCTCGTCGTTAAATTTACCCACGCTTGCGCTATTTACGCCGCCGATGACCGCGCCTTTGCAAGTCGGAGCGCCGCCGTTTGAGTAGTGGTAGCTAAGGCCAAAACCTCCGCCAGGAAGTCCGATCTGTCCTAGCATCGCCGCCAAAGTCACCATCGCCCAGTGCGGCTGCTCGCCGTGATGCGCGCGCTGCATACCCCAACCGCTCATTATCATCGTGCGGTTAGCGGCGAAGGTATCGGCAAGCTCTTTTATAAGGCTTGCTTTTAGGCCGCAAATTTTGCTCGCCCACTCTAAATTTTTAGGCGTGCCGTCGGTTTTACCGAGCAGATACGGCAGGAATTTATCAAAGCCGCTCGTATAGGTCTCGATGAAGTTTTTATCGTATTTGCCGCTCTCGTATAGGTAGTGCATCATGCCTAGCATCATCGCGGTGTCGGTGTTTGGCACTGGAGCTATCCACTCGGCCTTATCAAAGTACTGCGCCGTTTCGCTTCTGATTGGGTCGATGATGATCACTTTGATATCTTTTTTGTTTTTAAGCTCTTCAAAGTACTTAAAGCCCTGCTCGTCGGTGCTAGTCCACGCTATGCGTAGCGTTGCCATAGGGTTTGCGCCCCAGATGACGACTACTTTTGAATTTTCTAGTACTACAGGCCAGCTGGTTTGCTGCTCGTAGACCTCGATGCTACCCACGACGTGAGGCATGATGATCTGGCTAGCGCCCGTAGAATAATCGCCAAGAGACCCAACAAATCCGCCGCTAAGGTTCATAAATCTATGAAGTAAAATTCTCGAGTTATGCACGTTACCGCTTGATTTCCAGCCGTAGCTGCCCGCAAATACGCCCTCTAGCCCCTTTTGTTTTCTCGTCTTTTTTAGCTCTCTAGCTACTAGTTTTATCGCGTCCTCGTAGCGTACGCGTACCCATCCGTCTTTACCTCTTAGTTCGGGTTTTGGCGAGTCCGGATTTTCTAGGTAGCTTTTGCGCACCATCGGGTATTTTATGCGTGATTTGTAGACCATGTCGGCGGTGTAGTGCTGCAATGGATTAAACACTTCGCTCGTTTTTTGAAACGGCTCTGATTTTACGATCTTGCCGTCTTTGACGCTAACTTTTAGCATGCCCCAGTGAGCGGCCGTTAGCACCTCGCCGTTACGTACGTTTGCCGTATTTAGCTCGGCGCCGAGTAAATTTGACGCCGTTACGCTAGAAAACAAAGGAGCCGCCGCAAGCGCCGCTCCGCCTTTTAATACATTTCGTCTTTGTAGGTTCATTTTTCTCTCCTATTTTTACTTCGCAGACTGGCAAAGCCAGTCTTTACGACGGGGAGCTACGCTCCCTCGACCCACCTAAAGTCCCTACTGCGTAGGGTACCCTGTTTTTACTTCTCGGTCAAACAAAGTCCGACCTCCGAGCGGGAGTATAAATACTCCCTGCACCCACCTGAAGCACACCGCTTCTTTCGAAAGCGGCGTAAATTCGGCACATTTTTTTGTTTTTACTTCTCGGTCAAACAAAGTCCGACCTCCGAGCGGGAGTATAAATACTCCCTGCACCCACCTGAAGTCCCTACTGCGTAGGGTACCCTGTTAAAATTTACTTCGCAGACTAGCAAAGCCAGCCTTTTTACATCGCATTCGCTCGCAACTGCAAGCAGACACGACGGGGAACTACGCTCACTCGACCCACCTAAAACACGCCGCTTCTTTATAAAAGCGATTTTAATTCGGCTTTTTTTATCAGCCAATGAGCCGCGCCTTAGTACGGACTCAAATTTAAGCTTTTACACTCAAATTTGACCGCTCTCTCGTCCAGCGAGTCAAATTTGACGACTAAAAGACTCATTCGCACAACTTGGCCCGTAAAGCAGCCGCTCAAATTTAGCGTATATCTCGTTTTGTACGCTAAATTTACTATCCGCCGAACCTTCAAATTCGGCGTTTTAAAAACAGCCGCTTCGCCGCGACTTTTATGGGTTTAGCTCCCACAAATCTCGTCCATTTGCGGGTGCGCCAGGCGTAAATCCTCGTCAAATTTACGCGCCGCTTTTTACTTTTTCGCCACGTTTACGTCAGCAGAGTGCTTTTGCAAGTACTGTATCACCAGCCACTCGTCGTCTTTGCCGATCGCCGTTCGCGCGATCATCGATTTTAGCAGGTTAGGCCACTGATTTGCCTTGTAGTGCGTGGTTTGATGCAGCGAATGGCACGCTCCGCAGCTTTCTTTGTAAAGTTCGCCGCCCTTAGCAAAAAGCCCGCCTAGATCGCTTGTAAAGCCGTCTTTTTGCGCATAGACCACGGTCTCAACCTCGTCCCATTTGCCGTTAGCGCCCTTTTTTACGACCTTTATATCAGGCGTCGCGGTTTTGGCAAACGCCACGGCGATGACGCGCTCGGAGTCACTAAAATAAACAACGTTGCTAACGGCGGGATTTTGGTAGCCTTTGACGGAGATTTTCACGCGGTCGCCCTGCGTGGCTAAAATTTTAACCCCGTTCGTCGGCAAGAGCCTGCCTATGCTTTTTTGCGACGTCGCATCGGCGTAAACATCTTTTACCGATGGGCTATACACCTCGCCCGCTGCAAAGAGCGAACAGGCTAGCAAGCTTGATAGTAGGATTTTTTTCATTTTGCTCCCTTAAATTTAAAATGTAAAAGGATTATATAAGAAAAGTATGATGAAAGTATGATTTTATGAAAATATAATTTTATATTTGCGCGGTTCATACCGTAAATTTGCAAGCAAAATTTGTAAATTTAGCGGTAAAAGCTTACGAAAAAATACTAATCTTAGTTTTAAATTTTAAAAGCGAATTTAGCGAGGTTATTGAAAGCAAAATTTAAAGCGGCAGCCCGCAAAACGTCCGAAATTTAGGAGAGTTCGCGAGCCGAAAAATCCTACTCTGCGCTATAGCTTGAGAGCATATCAAAAGTAGGCGCAAAAAATAGCGCTCCGGTGATCGGCGTGCTAAAATCAAGCAATCTATCCGAGTTGCCGCGCGGCTCGCCGATAAACATCTTATTTAGCATCGCTTCAACCGTCGAAAACGTGCTAGCATACGCGATAAAGTACGTCCCCGTCACGCTTCCCTCGACAAAAGGCATATTTCCACGAACAACTTTTTTATCATCTCCTACGTTTGCCGCGGCGGAGTGCGAGTTGCTAGGCTTTTCATCCTCGCTCATCTCGATGTCGTCTGCCTTAGTGCGGCCGATGACTTTTTCTTGCTCGCTCACGCTAGTTGCATTCCACTCCCTCATTTTGTGTTTATATTTTTGCACGAACACATAGCTTCCGCCCTTAAATTTCGCGTCTTCGTCGCCGACTTTGGCAAAAAAGTCCCTGTCTTCGCCGTTTGGATTTTCCGTACCGTCTACAAAGCCGATGATAGCCCTGCCGTCGTGGTATTTAAAACCCTGAGTTTCGTCTGCGAGCTTGGCAAATTTAAAAAGCTCGGCCTTTACATTTTGCGCCATATCAAAGCAATCCGCCGCATCAAGCGCCCTAATATGCACGTGGATATCGCCCGCGGTGCTTACGGCTTCGTGCTTATCGCCTTTTATCGCTTTAAAATTTACAAGCTCTTTTGGTAGCGGTTGCGGGAGTCCTAGTTTTAGCCATGCGTCGTGCCCGACGGCGATTACGCAGTTTACGTTCGCTTCCGCGCCAAACCTTACTTTTGCCGTTTTGTTTAAATTTACCACCAAAGCGCAAAGCCTCTCAAAGCCTTTTTTACAGGCGTTTTCGTCGCCGCTTAACAGCCAAGTTTGAAAGACGGTGTTATTTCCAGGCGCCTGCGTTACTTCTTGCGAATTTATTTGCATTTTATCTCCTTGATATTTTTAAAATTAGCAATTCGCATTTTACGACTTAAATTTTAATTTATGCTAAATTTACGCTTTTAAGAAACGTAAAATTTAAACGGATTAAAATCGCCGAGTTTTGGCTCAAATTTATCGTTGCGGTCTTTTGCAGACGCCAAATTTAAAAGCGCCGCGTTTTGTATTTAAACCATGATTTTGATTAAGCCGTCTTGCCTCAGATATAGCTCGTTTGACTCACGGTTCGTTGATTTTGCTCGGCTAGGACAAGCGCATATCCGCTGCCCTGCGCGTTTTGGATGAGTTCGGGGTAGAGTTTTTTGCGTAGTTTATAGACGAAGCTTCGTATCGCGTCAGCGGTGCAGCTACCATCCTGCCAGACGCACGCCTCGATCATCTCAAAGCTCACGACGCGGCCCTGATTTTTTAGAAAAAGATGGAGTAAATTTTGCTCTTTTTTCGTTAGCGCCACAGACCGGCCGTCCTTTGTTAGCTGCCTACTAAAGGCGTTAAATTTAAAGCCGTTTTTTAGATCGACCTGGGCGAAATCGTTTTTAAATTTATTCGCCGCAAAGCTCATTTGCATGATTAGATCGCGCTTTTCAAACGGCTTTTTTAGCACGCCAAAGCTACCCAGCTCTATCGCGCTAAGCACGTTCTCGTCGCTACCGTATGCAGTAAGAAATATAATAGGCACGTCTTTATCCAGCCCCCTGATGCGAGCCGCCATCTCAAGCCCGTTCATATGCGGCATGTTGATATCAGAAAGCACCAAATTTACGCCCTTTGCTTCAAAAACTTCCAGCGCTTCTTTGGCGTTTGCGCAGGCGTAAACCTCGCTCACGTAGTTTTCTACAGATATTTTGATGCTTTCGCGCAGGCTCTCGTCGTCCTCGACGATGAGTAAATTTACGCCGTTTAAGATATTTTTTATTTTGCTATACACGCTAGCCTCGTTTCTTGCTTGTCTTTCTTAAGTTTGCAAACTAATTTTTAAATTTATCGCCTCGTCTAAATTTCGCCCAAAAATAACGTAAATTTAGTCGGATTCGCCGCTCTTTCAAGCTCCAGCGCGCCGCCTAGCTTTTTTACGGCGAGCTCCCTAGCTACGTTTAGCCCCGTGCCCGTGCCCATATTTTTCGTCGTAAAAAACGGCTCGAAAATTTTATCGCTACTAGCCTTGACTCCACCGCCGTTATCGCTCACGCTCACGCAAAATAGCTCGCCCGCCCTCTTTAGCTCGATCAAAATTTGCGGCGTTTCGCATCCGCTTTCAACTAGCGCGTCCTTGGCGTTTGAGAGCAAAGAGAGCAAGATTTGCCTCACGTAGCTAGCAATGCTTTTTAGCTCGCACTTGCCGCCATCATGAGCAAATTTTAGCTCTATACCGTGAGAGTTTAGCTCTGGCCGCACTATCAAAATAAGCTCGTTTATGATATTAACGAGATAAAATTTCGCCACCGCCTCGCCGCTGGCGTAAAAATTTCTAAACGCCTTTATCGTTTCGTCCATTAGCCTTAGGCTCTTTTTGCAGGCTGCGATTTGAGCCGGTATGCGCTCAAATTCGCCCTCGAGCGCGCACTCCTCTATATTATCTAAATACAGCCCCAGTGCGCTTAGAGGCTGACGCTGCTGATGCGAGATGGAGTTTATCATCTCGCCGACCAGCGCGGTTTTGGCGTGAGCTAGCACCGAGCGCCTATGCTCAAGCTCCTTTTTTTCTAGCTCCGCTTCGTGCGTGACGTCGGTGACCGCGAGGATAAATCCGTCAAATTTCACCCCGCCCTCAAGCACGTTTGAAACGTTTAGCCTGAAGCATTTTTGGTCCTTTTTTACTACAAAATCGCTCGAGTTTAGCGGGCTATTTTTGAGATTTTTAAAGCTCTTTAGCTCGCCAAGCCCCTGTGCCGCAGCGATCATCTCGTCAAATTTCGCTCCGTAAAAAACCTTGGGCGCTAGAGCGAAAATCCGCTCGAATTTTTTATTTATAAATTTTATGACGCCCTTTTTGTCCGCGTACAAAAGCCCCAAATTTAGCGTCTTGGCAAATACCCGCGCTACCTCGCTAGGCCCGCTTGCGTTACTCTTTATAGCCCGCGATATCAAGCCCAAAGCCTTTTAACGCGACGAAATCTTTGTTTTTATTCGCGCTTAAAAGCTCGATCCGGCTGACGCCTAGTTTGTGTAAAATTTGCGCGCCGATGCCGTAGTCCTTGACCTGTCCGCCGCACTTTTCCTCGCCCTGCAAAAACATCGCGACGCCGCCGTTTTTGGATAGATACTCGAGCGAGTCTCGCAAATCATCGAATTTATCCGAGCACAGTAGCTCCACATCGCTTGAAATTTGATGAAATTTGACCGCGGTTTTGTCCTTTATCTCGCCGAAAACAAAAGCATAGTGTCGCTCGCCTTTGTGATCTAGGATATCGCATTTTAGGGCGTCAAAGCCCGCTATCTTAGCCGCGTTTTTTTCTTTTATCTCGATTAGGCTTTCGTGTTTTAGGCGGTATTGAACTAGCTCGGAGACCGAGACCATATTTAGCCCAAATTTCTCGCAAAACTCCTCTAGATCGGGTCTGCGAGCCATATTTCCGTCCTCTTTTACGATCTCGCAGATAACGGCTGCTTGCGTTAGACCTGCGTATTTGCATAGATCGACCGAGCCTTCGGTGTGCCCCGTGCGGCTTAGCACGCCGCCTTTTTTAGCGATGAGCGGGAAGATATGTCCAGGGCGCACGAAATCCTGCGGCTTTGACATCGGATCGGCAGCCAAACGGATCGTGACGTCGCGCTCGTAGGCGCTCACGCCCGTGGTCGTATTTTTAGCGTCTATAGTGACGGTAAACGCCGTCTCGTGGCAGGACGTGTTTTTATCCACCATCAAATTTAGCTCAAGCCTCTTTGCGATCTCCTCGTTTAGCGCGAGGCATAGCACGCCTTTTGCGTGAGTTATGGCGAAATTTACCTTTTGCGTGTCGCTAAAGGTCGCCGCAAATACCAGATCGCCCTCGTTTTCGCGATCCTCGTCGTCGACCATGACGACCATTTTGCCGTTTTTGATGTCATTTATGGCCTGCTCAACTCTATCCATTGTTATTCCTTGTTTAAAAATTTAGGATAATTATACATTTTTAGCTTTAAATTTAGGCTTTTGCGCGGGCTTGGCTTGAGATTTTACGGACTTTTAGGCGTAGCCAGACGCGGCATGAACAAACTTTGGTTAAATTTAAACGAAGCGACCAGGCTTGTAAGTTTTTGTTTAATTTTTACGGATTTATCAAATTTGACCGATTTTGGGCATAACCCGCACCTTGAAAATGCTAATGTTCAATTTAGCGATAATAATATGCGTAAGGTAAATTTTGCGCGTCTTTATTTTGGTTAAATTTGCCAAACCTTTAAAAATACGCACGATAGGATTTAGGCCGTTTTATGGCGACGACCAAATTTGATCAAACTCGCCGCTAACTGCTTACTGTTTTGGAGCAAATTTGCCGACCTAAAAGTGCAGACACGCCTGTTTGACGTTACGCGAGCGGCAAATCATCTTAACGTCCTACCTCGCGCCTTGCCTGCACGGTTTTATCACCCACTCCCAGACCGACAACTACGGTTGCGATACCGACACTTAAATCTGTTTTTTGAACAACCGCAAACACTTTTAAATAGTCGATTTTCTAATTTAATAAATTTTGTATCCATCGAATTTAACTGCCATCTTCTTGCGTTTTGTATTCTATTTGCATACAAAATTGCGACAAAGACGGAAGCATTTAAATTTGATAAATTTTACTGTTTAGGCTTGATTTGATATTTTGCACCGAGCCTTGCAAATTCTTTAGCGAAAAATGCGTTTAGATCGCGCAGGCTGTCGTCGTTCATTTGGATAAGTTTTAGGCGGTTTTTCTTGTAAATTTTGATTTTTTTGCTTTTTCTTTTTAAGTATTGCGGCGTCTCAAGGCCCCAAAATTCGATATAAATTTCGCTTTGCGTTAGGTAAAAATCGCTAACGACGCGCTCTTTGGTCGGCGCTTTTTTCTCGTAGATAAAATCTATGCCGCGGTAAAACAGCCAATTTGCCACGATGAGCTCGGCACGGCTTTTCACCGTATCGCCGCTATCGCTTTTGTATCTAGTTTGCTTGATTTTTTGCTTTTTAAATAGCTTTAAAGCCAGCAAAACGATTAA
>NZ_CAUPZM010000001.1:0-157116 GCF_963515975.1 Campylobacter showae | reverse complement strand
GCGAAAAGCTAGATCTAGACGAATCAAAGATAGAAGAAATCCTAAATAAAATAAGCAAACTAAAGCCCGCCGACAAGGTAAAAATCACATACCACGACGGGCAGGGCTACGCGAATATAGAGGGGCTGGTTTCGGGCGTAAATTTGATGGATAAAAGCCTAACGGTAGTGAAGACTAGGGTCAAATTTGACGATATTTACACGGTTGAGGTTGTTTCGTGAGGCGGCGTTTTGGTTGTTTTGCGGTGTGCGAGATACTATAGACGGCACGCAAAACGCTTAAATTTGCTAGCTTTAAAGGCGTTTAAATTTTACTTTGTCTGCTATTTTTTGACGGCTGAAAAATGCGGCGAAATCTTAGTCGCGTTAAAAATAGGTAAAGTAAAATTTATCTTGTTTGAGCGGCTTTGTGCTATCTCAAAAATAGGTTTTTATGCGTCAAATCGGGTCACGCGCCGTTTTAAAAATATTATGCGCGACGGGGGATTTTGCTGATTTGCGGCCGTTTGAGAAAATCCGCGCGCTCAAATTTCTAGTTTTTTGCCGCTTCGGAGAGAAATTCTCGCTCGATCGCCTGGATGACGGCTTGCGGCGAGAGATCCTTCATACAGGCGTGGGTGCCCAGCGGACAGACGCGCTTCATGCAGGGCATGCACTCTAAAGTTAGCCGCAGGATGCGGGCGTTTTCGTTGCGCCACGGACAGGTCTGCGTAAATCTCGTCGGCCCAAAAAGCGCGACCGTAGGCGTTTTATAGGCTGCAGCGATATGCATCGGGCCGCTGTCGTTCGTGACGAATATCCCGCCACTTTGCCAGATGCCGCCGATATTTTCGCAAAGCTCGCGCACGCTTGTTTTGCCCGCTAGATTTTCGCACTCCGCGCTGTTTTCTCGTAAAATTTGCTCGATCTGCTCGCATATATCCCGCTCGCCCGCGCCGCCGAAAATCATAATCTTAAATTTATCTTTAAAATGCAGCGCCACCTGCGCGAAGTGGGCCGGATACCAGCGTTTGGCGCTTCCGTAGCTAGCGCCCGGATTTAGCCCGAGTACGGGCGCGTCAAATTTACGCGGCTCAAAGTAAAGCTTCAGCTCGTCGTCCGCCCGCTTTAAATTTAGCGCCGATTTGACGAATTTTAGGTATTTTTGCACCTGATGCGCGCCGTCTTTGCTCTTTTGAAAAACAAATTTTCTCTCCGCCCGCGCCCCGTAAAGTAAAACCTTGCTCGCAAACGAGCTTCTAAAGCTAAACGCCGCGTCAAATTTACCGAGATTTCTAGCCTGCCAAAATAGCCGCCAGAGCCTAAATTTAGCCTTTTTGCTGTTATCTACGATGACGCGCTCGCAGTTTGGATGAGCCTTAAAAAGCTCGCACGCCGCAAACGAGCCGAAAAATACGATTTTGACGGGCTCTTGAGTCTCTTTTTTTAAATTTTGCGGATTTTGATTTTCTTGCGCGTTTGCGGTCAAATTTGGGCCGCGGTCAGCTTCAAATTCACCGTCCAAATTTGGCGTATCGTTTTTAAAAATTTGAATTTCTTGCGTTATCGAGCCGAAATTTTGCGACGAAAAGCTAAAATCTCGCTCATTTTCAAATTCGCCCGTCAAATTTCCCGCGTCAAATGCCGCCGCGTGCTTTGCAATGGCCTCCACCGCGGCGCTTGCCATCACGGCGTCGCCCAGCCAGGTCGGCAGCTCAATCAAGATTCGCACGTATGATCTCCAGCGTCGCGTTCGCGTTTTTTTCGATGCTAAACTCGCTAGCAAGCGCCAAATTTCGCTCTTGTAGCATTGCTAGCCGCTCGTCGTCGTTTAGGATCTCGTCGATCAGAGCGCAGATGTCGTAGTCTTGCGGCGAGCTCATCACAAACTCCCCTGGTAGTATCTCCGCCGCGCCGTTTTGAGCGGTCGTGATAGCGACGCAGCCGTAGCTAAGCGCCTCTAAAACGACGTTTGAAAACGGCTCGTACGCCGTCGGGAACAAAAACAGCTCGCTGCCTTCGTAAAATCTCGCCGCGCTTTTTTGCGCGCCCGTAAATACGGCGTTTAAGCCTAGTTCCTTGGCTAGATTTTTGTAGCGGGCGGCGTTTTTGTCGCGGCCCACGATCAGGCAGTTTACGCGGGTCTTTAGGCGAGCCGCGATGCGCAAGAACTCCTCCGCGCCTTTGCGTTTAAAGCCGCTTCCCACAAACAGCAGCGTCGGTAGGTGAAAATCAAGCCCGAATTCCTCGCAAAGAGCGAGCTTTGCCGAGCCTTTTTGCACGCGCGTAGGCAAATTTACGCCGTTATAGACGACTGCGATCTTATCAGGGGCGACGGCGTAGGTTTCGCAAATTTGACGTTTTATGAAATTTGAGTTGGCGATGATTTTTTTGGCATTTCTAAAAGTGCGCTTTTCAAGGTAGGGAATTACGAAATTTAGCGGGTTTACAAACCAAAACGGCTTGGTTTTCATATAGACTTTATGCACGCCGTCGCCCGCGCGGTAGATGTCGGCGCAGGTGATGCGCTCTAAGCTAAAATAAATTTCGTCCGCGCTCTTTTGCCGCTTTGCTTGCGAGTTAAAAAGCAGGGCTTTGATCCACGAGCTTAGCTTTTTGCTGCCGTTAAATCCGCGCGTCTCGCACACAACGCCCGAGTTTTTTAGGGCTTTAACGAGCCGCGAGAGATATCTCTGCGCCCCGCCGATAGCGTCTAGATCAAGCCTTAAAAATACTATTTTTTTCATGTTCGCCTTTTAAAATTTAGCGGTATTTTATAAGTTTTTTGATGAATTTTAGGTTATGCCGGGCGTGCGAGGGATGTGGACGTAAATAAGTATAAGCGTAAAATAGGTATAATCGCGCAAAAAAAGGAAAATCGTGAAAATTTTGCTCGTTAGAAACGATAATATCGGCGATCTCATCTGCACGACGCCGGCGATTGAAGCACTGCGAAAGGCTCATTCGCGTGCACAGATCGACATCGTGGTAAATAGTCTAAACGCATGCGTCGTTCGCGGCAATCCATTTTTAAACAAAATATATATCTACACTAAACCAAAGCACGTAAAAGGAGCGGCGGCAAAGGTGCGGGCATTTTGGGGGAAATGTAAAATTTTGTTTCAAATTCGCCGCGAAAAATACGATGCGACGGTGATTTTTAGAAGCGCCTATTCGCCCTCCGCCGCCATATTTGCTAGAGCCGCAGGGGCTAAAACGACCATAGGCGCGGCAAAGCAAAACGAGGGCGGGTCGTTGATAACGCATAAACTAAGCTTTAATCCGCCGCCTCACGAGGTGCTGCTTTGCTATGAGCTAGCCGCGCCGCTGGGAGCGAAATTTGACGGAGAAAAGACGCTTTACGTGCCGAGCTTTAAAAGTGAGAAATTTAAGGATTTCGTATTTTTTCACGTCTCCTCAAGAGTGGAGCAAAACCGTATGGACGAGGCTAAAATTTTACGGATTTTGGGATTTTTAAAGCAAAATTTCAGGCACGTAGCCGTTAGCGCCGAGGATGCGAAACTGGGCGAAAAAGTAGCGCGAGAAGCGGATGTGGAGTTTGCCTCGACTGCGAGTCTAGATGAACTTGCAGGCTACATCTGGGCGGCCAAATTTGTCCTCACGCTTGACGGCGGCGTAGCGCACTTAGCTCCTGCGCTTGGCGTAAAAACGGTGCTGGCGCTTGGCAAAACGGACGCCGCTCGCTGGGCTCCGATTTACGGCGGCGCGAAGTGTGCCGTGCTGCAAAGCGCGAGTAAAAGGGCGCAGGATGTCGCGGACGAGGAAATCTACGAGGCGGTCAAAAATATATGAAAAAAACGGACAAAATCAACATCCTAGAGCTTGAAAGCTCACTAGGCTTCGGCGGTCAGGAGCACCGCACGCAGCGCGTCATAAACGGGCTAAATAAGGATAAATTTAAGGTATTTTACGCGCTAAATCCAGGCTCAAAAAGCTTTGAAAAGCCCATTGATTGCGAGTTTGCGGAATTTAACCTAAGCAAGGTCTATAATATTTTTGAAATTTTTAAAATTTGCCGTTTCGTGCGTGAAAAAGATATCTCGATCATCGCAACGCACTCGGGCAAGGACGGTAACATTGGCGCGATCGTCGCAAAGCTAACGGGTGCCAAAGTCGTGCGAACTAGACACCTGCAAACGCCGATCAGATCGGCATTTAGCTACAACGTAAACGATAAAATCGTAGCCGTCTCAAACGCCGTAAAAGCCCAGCTCGTCTCGCAGGGCGTGCGGGGAAATTTGATAGACGTTATCTATACCGGCGTGGATACGGCGCGGTTTAATCCAAATTTTACCAAAGATATAAAAGTGGAGCTAAATTTGAGCGCGGACTGCGTCGTAGTCGGTATCGTAGCGGTCTTGCGCGCGGCGAAAAATCATCAGCTGCTATTTGAAGCTTTTAGTGAGCTAAATCTGCCAAACACCGCGCTAGTCGTGGTCGGCGACGGTCCGCAGGAAGAAAATTTAAAAAAAATAAAGACGCCAAACATCTACATGCTAGGCTCGCGCACCGACGTGAGCGAGTTTTTGGGTAGTTTTGACGTTTTCGTGCTGCCCTCAAAGATGGAGGCGCTAGGCACGGCGCTGCTTGAAGCGCAGTCGTGCGGGGTGCCTTGCATCGGTAGCGACGCGGGCGGCATCGGCGAAGCGATAAGTAGCGGCGAAACGGGGCTTTTGTTTAAAAACGGCGATAAAGAATCGCTCAAAGCAGCCTTAAAAACGCTAATAGAAGACGCGGCGCTTCGGGCGAAATTTAACGCGAACGCGAGGGAATTTATCGTGCGAAACTTCTCGATAGAGACGATGGTCGCGCAGACGGAAGCGATGTATGAAGCTCTTTGAGAGCGCGGCGCGGCTCATTTTGCGCTTTAAAAGCGTGCGCAAAACGCAGCTGGTTACGCAGCCCATACAAACGGTCTGTTTTTTTAGCAACACCGCGCTTGGCGATACGATTTTTAACACGCCCGTTTTTCGCGTTTTTCGGCAAAATTTCCCGCACGTACGCATCGTCGCGCTACTAAATCCATCTACCGCGCCGCTTTTTAAAACCGATCCGAATATCGACGAAATTTTGCTTTACGACGGCAAAAAAGGCGGCTTTTTGCGCGCTTTATCGCAGCTAAAAAAGATAAAACCCGACGCCATCTTTATCCTGCACTCAAACGAGCCCGAGGCCACTCCGCTAGCCGTTTTAAGCGGCGCAAAATACGTCTTTAAGCTGCCAAATTCCGGCAGTAAATTTAGCCCCTTTCACTCAAATGAGCCAGAGCCATACGGAGAAGAGCGATACGTCGTGCTAAACCGCCTCGAGCAGCTTAAATTTGTAGGCATAAAAAGTCGCGACACGAGGTTAAATTTATATTTGCGAGACGAGGACTTTACCCGCGTCGATGAAATGCTAAAAAAAGACGGCAAACGCAAATTTATCGGCTTTCAGATGGGGGCTAGCACGGTTTCCAGGCAGTGGTTTTGGCAGCGTTGGCGGGGGCTGGCGGGAATTATTTTGGAGCGCACGGACGCCGTCATCGTGCTAACGGGCAGCCCCGCCGAGCGAGCGATGACCGCGCAGTTAGACGAGGAGTTAAGAAGCGCACACGTGATAGATGCGGCGGGTAAATTTAGTCTGCGAGAGGCTGCCGCGCTGATAGCTAGGCTTGACGTGCTTGTCACGCCCGATACCGGCCCGCTGCACGTCGCAGCTGCGCTAAAAACGCCTACGATCGGGCTTTTTGCCGTCGCTTCGCCCGTGAACTCAAATCCGGATTTTGACGAAAATATCCATAAATTTATCAAAAAGCCGCGCACCTGTTCGCCTTGCGTCGGCAAAAACTGCAAATTTCAGGAGTGTATGCTGCAAATCGAGGCGGATGAGGTCTGGGAGATGCTAAAGGAAATGATTTGAAAAAGATTTTGTTCGTCGATACGGGGCGCGAATACGGCGGCGGGACGAAGAGTTTTTTGTATCTTTTGCGGGGGCTTGCCGCGCAGCAAAAATACGATCTTTGCGCATTTTTTGAGACTGATTACGAGGCGGGCGGACGCAAAATCTCGCAAATCATAGAAGAGGTTGGGGCTAAATTTATAAATTTTGCGCCTAAAAAACAGCCCTCAAAGCTAAAAAAAGAGCTTTTACGCACGCTGGGCGGTCAAATTTTAGCAAAATACCTCTATAAAAGAGACTACGACTACGCGCTTTGCTTGCTGCGGCAGGTGCGTCCCGATATCGTTCATTTAAATAATCACTTTTCAACCAATCTCGCCTACATCGCTGCCGCAAACGCCCTAAATATCGCGGTAGTGCAGCACTTGCGTAAAAACTCGCCCGTCGAGCCCTTTAAGCTTGAAATTTTAAAGCGGTTAAAATTTACGCCCGTTTGCGTTTCAAATGCGACTTACGAATTTTACGCCGCGCAGATAAAAATGCCTAAAAACGTGGTTTATAATCCCGTGGAGGCGCCTGTTTTAAGGCGGGAAAAATCTGAAGCGAGCGAAAATTTAAGCCTCTCGCAGACAAATTTAAAAAATAGCGGCTACGATAAAAGCGCCGCCCTAAAAGCCAAATTCGACGCCGAAAAAATAAATATCGTAATGCCCGCAAATTTCTTGACGCTTAAAGGCCATGAGCTCGTTTTTGACGCGCTTGCGGGGCTAAAAAGAAGCGATGTAAAAGTGTATTTTGCCGGCGCGGGCGAGCTAAAAGCTGGCGCGAAAGTCAAATTTGACGCGCTGATAAAATCAAACAAGGCCGAGTATCTAGGCTTTGTTTCCAAGATGGACGAGATTTACGCCGCGTGCGACTACGTGCTTGGATTTTCCAGCGACGAGGGGCTGCCTAGAGTCGTCATCGAGGCGCTTGGATGCGGGCTTGGCGTCGTGTACTCTGATATCGCCGTCATAAGGGAGATTTATGAAATCTCCTCGAAAAAGCAAGATTTTTTTATAGTTCAAAGAAGCTCGGACGCGCTTTTAGCCTGCTTTGACGGCTTGTGTAAGCCAGCCTCAAAAAGCCCCGACGATGCCGTTATAAAGGCCTTTAGCATAGAAAATTATCTTCGCGGGATAGATAGGATATATAGCGAACTTTGACGAAGGCCTCGATCTCTGCGAGATTTTGCTCACTAAGCTCGAAAAATGCGCTCGCGTCGATATCACGCACGGTTTTAAACACGGAGCTAACGGGCGGCAAATGCGAGTTTATCACGAGCGAGTCGGCGATGCCCCTTTGCTCGCTGGCAAAACAAGGCCCCATTAGGCAGATCGTGGCCGTGCGCACGCTGTCTGCGACGTAGTAGTTGCCCGTGTCTGAGCTCGCGTAAAGCTGCATCTGCGAGAGATAAAACGGCAGCTCATCAAGCTTGATTTTATCTATCAAAGAGATGATTTTTAGCTCGTTTTCGCCGAATTTTTTTACGTAAGTATCGCAAATTTGCGAGCTAAAATTTGACTCGTCGCTAGCGCCGTTTTGGCTGCAAATTTGAGCTTTTGTCTGCTCTTCGTTTGTATTTTCAAGACCGCCGTAAATTTCGCTCGTATCGCTACCGGCTAAATTTGCGCAAATTTGTCCATCGCTCGGATTTTCCGTCTGCTTTTTGTCCGTATTTTCCGCGAGCAGGTTTTTTAGCAGCGCAGCCTCTTCGCCGACGCCGAAAATGTAAACCTCGCAGTCAAATTTAGCGAAAATTTCAAAGATTTTTTCCCAAGTTTTTTTTGGCGGCGTTTTCATTTTATTGCCCGCGCTCAGGCTCACGCCGATCTTAAATTTGCCACTTTTTATTAGATTTTCTTGCGGGATAAAGAGCGGTTTTTGCAAGCATTTTTCATATTTTAGCTCGCTCTCGCCCAGCGTTTTTAGGTAGGTTAGCAGCGTGAGGTCTTGCAAAGTGTGCGGCACTTTTTTCATGCCGAGCGACAGCAGGGCAAAGTCGCTAGATGCCGCGTAGTGATGCACGGCGATGATGTTTTTAGCTAGAGTGCAGCGCGCTAAAAAGAGGTTTAGGCTGTTTGGCATCAGAACGTAGACGCTCTCGTAGTTGCGCGAAAAAAGCTCGAGCGCGAGTCCTATTTTTGAGGTTTTTTTACGCTTTACGTCATTTATCGTAAATATTTTTTCTATTCGGCTGTCGTGTTTTGCGAAAGCTAGATTTATCTCGTCTATGAGCACGTCAAATTTGCTCAGCTTTTCAAAGATCACGGTCGAGTTTGCGTAGTCGCCGATTTTAGCGGTTTGTATGAGTAAAATTTTATCGGATGCTTTTTTAAAACAGCTTGTTATTTTAAGGTACGGCCAAAGTATTAAATAAAATAAAAAATATATCAAAAATAAATCCTCTGATTTAATCAAATAGGCCATTTTACATGATTTTTAATTAAATATTGTTATAATCGCGCACTTAATAAAATGGAGAGTGTATGACCAAGCAAAAGGCGTTTGATTTTTGTCAAAATTTAATAATATATCTTCTCTTTTTATTTATAGTTTGCGAGCATCACGTAAGCTTTACTGCTGTAAAAAACATATCGCTCTATACTGCTGTTTTGCTAGCTTTTACAACGTTATTTTTGTGCAAAGATCAAATATTGCAAAGAATTAAATCAAATTTTAGCCATGCTAAAATGAGTCTAATATTCTTAGCTTTATTTGCTGCTTATGCACTTTTGATATCTTGTTTTCCATATGACGATTCTTTTGGTTCCGCAAAAAAAGCTTTTAGCGAATTTGGAAGAGGGGTTGCATTTTTATTTGTAGTGCTTGTTTGTTCAAACGGCAAAGAAAGACAACAAAAAATCCTTTTTTATTCCATATTGGCGGCATTTATTTTTATTACCGTTTACTATGCATTGCCGATTTTTGAAAATTTGGACAAAATTTCAAGTGCGGATCCGGAGGCTGGAAGAATAGTACATAGGGGATATTCATTATTTGTAGACAGGTTTATGGTGTTTGCTTTGTTGGGTATAATATTTTTTAAAAGCAATGCTGTAAAAGCTTTTATGGTTATTTTTTGTTGTATTGCTATTGCTATGGATATATTAGGCGGAGCTAGGGGGAGCTGGCTTAGCGTATTTGTTGCTTTTATTTTGTTATTTATATTTCTGGTTTTCAGTAAACATAGAGATTTTTTAAAGAAAAATTTTAAAAAATTATTTGTCATTGGAATGCTTTGCTTTTTAAGTATAGGGGTTTTATTTTTTAATTCATCCATTGCAAACTCTAAATTATCGCAAGGATTGCATAGTTCGGGCAGGGATTTGATATTAAAAGAAAGGCTACCCTTGCTTTTTGAAACTAATAGATGGATATTGGGGCTTGGGCACGGCGAGCACTTATATGATAAATTTTTAGCTGACAAGTCGGATGAAAAGGGTATTGAAATTTTCATGATGTCCATAAGGGACGGAAAAAGACATTGGTTTAATGATGAGCCTTTTTTTATAGGCAATATATATTATTACGGAGCTATCGGAGTTTCATTTTTATTTTTATCATTTTTCTATTTATTAAAAGAAAGTTTAAGCTCTTTTAAAAGTACGCAAAATTTATTATTTGCCGGAGTTTTTATTTCAGCTATATCGTATTTTGGCGTAAGAGGACTATTTGAGACATATAATTTAAAAATTTTATACCTTTTTTATTTAATCGGATTTCTTATTTTATTTAAATCGAAGGTCGATGTAAAAAATGAGCGTTAGCGTTTTGATGTATCATCACGTTTTAAAAAAGGGCGGATTTATCGCTTCTAGCGTGGAGGACTTTGCCTCGCAGATGAGATTTCTCGCCGAGGCTGGCTACAAAACGCTCACGATGAGCGAATTTATCGCCTATAAAAAGAGCGAGCTGGCCGTACCTAAAAAAAGCGTCCTTATTACCTTTGACGACGGTTGGAAGGACAACTACGTCTACGCCTACCCTATCTTGCGCGAGTTTGGGCTGCGGGCGAGCATATTTTTAGTGACGCAGTGGATCGAGCGCGCGAGTCTGCGACAGGGCGAGTTTATCGAGCTAACGCACTCCGAATACAAACAAGTAGCCCACCAGCGCCCGCAGGACGTGTTTTTAAACCTTGACGAGATAGCTGCGATGCGGGACGTTTTTGACTTTCACTCGCATACGCACACGCATTTTGACGAGTATTTCGGCGCGCTCCCGCCTGAGGAAAATTTCGCTCGGTGCCGCGAGTTTATGCGCGCAAATTTGGGCATCGAGGACAAAATTTTGTGTTGGCCGCGGGGCAAATACGACGAAAATTTGATCCGTCTGGCTAGGCAGGCGGGATACGAGGCGTTTTTTACGACGCAGCGAGGTATAAATAGACCAGGCGGCGACTTGTCGGCTATCAAGCGCATCGCCGCTAAAAAGGACGCTGCGTGGCTAAAACGCACGCTTTTTATCTATCAAAACGACTTTTTGGGCGGGATATACTCAAAGATAAAAAAGTAAGATTTGCCTTAAATTTGAGTAAAATTTGGAGTTTTGGCGGATTTGGTTCGATCTGCGTAAATTCGGCTCAAATTTAAAATGTAAAAGAATCATTCAACGAGATCAAAAAATACATCGGCAAAGGTGGCTAAAAAGCTTTGATCGTAAAATTTAGAAAAAAGCAAAATATGATGAGTGCAGAGCAAAAATATAAATTTTACAGGGCGGCGAGATATTTGCTAGCGGTGCCGATGGTTTTCTTGCTTGATTGGTGGGCGGCGGCTTTGATTTTGGCGGTTTTGCCTTTTGAGGGCGCGCTAAGGATTACCGTTTTTGCGGCAACATTTGCGATTTTGGCTTGCGCGCTGCTTTGGTATTTATTCAAAAGGTATAAAAATTTTAAGCTAAGCAAGCTGTTTGTAAAAAATCCAAATCTTAGTTTGCTGCTTTTTGCGATAGAGAATTTATCGCTCGGCGCTTTTTACGGCGGGTTTTTGGTATGCCTCGCGGCGGGGTATTTTTGGGGCGAGCGTGCGGCAGTCTGGAGTATAGCGTTTGTTGTCGTTGCGCCCGTTTGTCTGATCGTTTTCGTGATTTCGTATATGTTTAATGAAAAGAAGGCCTAGGCGTCAAATTTAAGCGCCCAAATTTATAAAATCAAGAAGGTCAAATTTAACGGCTAGCGTTCAAGTAAAATTTGACTTTGCAAAAGCCGAGCCGATAAATTTGATCGTCAAATTTGGCCAAAACAGCCAAATTTACCGCTCGAGGCTCAAATTTGCTCGTAAAATTTAGCCAAAACGGCCGAAATTTACAAAGCCTGCTTAGCTTTGGCTTAAATTTTCCCTGATTTTCCTCTCTATCGCCTCCAGCTCCTCGCCCTCAAATCTCATCAGCGTTCGCTCCACGCCGTGCTTTATCATCCCCTCTTTGTCGCACGGCACGAAGTCCCAGTCTTTTTGAAATACCGCGTGCTTGCCCATAGTTTGGTTGCCGTTGCGCTGCGTGTAGCCGTTTGCGTCTAGTTCGTTATCCCACGGCCCCCACTCAAACGCCCCGCTAGGCCCAAACAGCGCGATCACGGGCACGTCGTTAGCCGCAGCTAGGTGCATGATCGCCGTATCCACGCCGATAAACATCGCGGAGCGCTTTGATAGAGCGGCGGTTTGCTTTAGGGTGAGCTTGCCGCCTAGATTTACGGGGCTAGAGGAGCACAGCGCCAGCACGTCGTCTAGCTTTTTTAGCTCGGCGTCGTTGTTATCGGCCGTCAGCACTACGCGCACGCCAAGCTCTTCGCAAAAGTCGATTATCGCAGCCATAGTTTCGTCGTCCGCGCACTTAAACATCCAGCGGCTAGTTAGATGCACGTGGATAAATTTAGGCGGCAAATTTAGATGACTGATGCACTCTGGATCAAAATACACGCTCACTCTTTTGCCGCTAGGCTCAAGCCCGAGCGCGGCTAAGGCGTCTAGATTTCTATCCACGGTGTGGCGTAGGCCGCCTATTTTAGGGGCTTTGTGAGTTATTATTTTATTTACGGTCTTGTTTTTGCCCTCAAAGCCCACGATGGTTTTTATCTTGGCGTATTTGGCGACGATGATACCGCGGTCTCCCGTCGTGGTTTGCACGGCGATGTCGTATTTTTGCTTTTTGATGGTGCGGATAAACTTTAGCTCGCGCCAAAGTCGTTTGAAAAAGCCGACCTCTTTTATATTTGCGCGGTCGTAGACGTGGATGTTTTGGATGTTCGGGTTGCCTTCGATCATCGCTTCCGTGCCCTTGTTTAGCGCGAAATCTATCTGCGCGTCAGGGTAGATGCGGCGCAGGTTTTCGATGAGCGGAGTCGTGAGCAACACGTCGCCGATGTTTCTAAATTTCATAACTAGGATTTTGATTTTTTTATCTTTCATTTTACGTACTTCCAAAATGTGTATTGCGCGTAAAGCCTTGCTATCACGTAGCCGCGCCAGCCCTCGCGCCAGCCGCCTTTTAGGAAAAATAGCTTAAAAAACGTCCATGCGGGGTTTAAAATAGCTTTAAATTTACTTGATTTCGCACCCTTTGCGCCCAGGCTTGAGTAGCGATTTTGCTTGGCGATAAACTGCTCGATACTATCGTAGGCATAGTGTTTAAAGTGGTTTTTTAGCCTGCCGATTTGATTTTTGGCGGCGGTTAAATTTGCTCCGCCTGCCGGAGTTTGTTTGTCTGTTTTAACCGCGCTTTTTAAAACGACCTTTTCGTGTATCTCGCGCCCGTCAAATTCCGCCCGCGTCTTGTCAAAAAGTCTAACCGTGTAGTCTGGATAAAGCCCCATAGTGCCCACTTCTTTACCGAAAAAGATATTTGCGCGAGCCACCTCGTACGCGCAAAACTCGGGACGCTGCAAAACCTGCAAAATTTCCTCTCGCAAAGGCTCCAAAATCACCTCGTCGCTATCTAGCACGAAAACCCAGCGATTGCGCGCTAGATCCACTCCTAGCTGCTTTTGCGCGCTAAATCCCAGCCATTTTTGCTTGTGAAATTTGACGTTTTTAAACCCTGCGCAAATTTGCTCTGTAGCGTCCTGCGAGCCGCTATCGACCACGACGACTTCGTCTGCGAATTCGCAGCTTTTTAGCACTTCGGCGAGGTATTTTTCGCTGTTAAGCGTGAGGATTACGACGCTTAGCATTTATAAATTTCCTCGTTAAAATGTTTAAAGCGTTTATGAAACCAAAAGTACTCGTCCGGCTTCTCGCGCACGGCGGCCTCGGTAGCGTCTGATTGAGCTTGCGTGGCATTTAGCACGGCTTCGTCTTTGTCAAAATCCCTAACGTCGATCAGCGGGAAAAAGCAAATTTCGCTGAGGTTTGCCCCCTTTTCGCGGATAAAGGCCGGCACGATGAGCGCGTCTGTTTTTTGCGCGAAAATGCTAACTGCGGGCGTATGCAGGACTTTTCGCCCGAAAAATTTGACCTCTACTCCTTCCTCTTTGGCGGTGTTTTGATCGACTAGGATGCCCACTAATCGGCGCGCCTTGACCGCTTTTAAAATTTGCTTGGCGCCGCCCATTTTATCGATGAGCTCGATATCAAAGCGGGTGCGGTTGGCTGCTAAAATGCGCTGCATGACCGCGCTATCAAGAGCGCGTCCGACGATGCTAACGCCGCCGAATTTTGCCGCCATCGCTAGAGAAAAAAGCTCCCACTGTCCGTAGTGCGCCGTTTGCACGATGATAGGACGACCCGAAGCGAGCGCGTTTTGAAAGATTTGCTCGTTTTTAAATTCGACCTTTTCTAGGATTTTTTCCTTACTCGCGTTTTGGTTTTTTATAAAATTTACCGCAAATTTGGCGTAGTTTCGGTAAGTATCTTTTACGATCTGCTCTTTTTGCGCGGCCGTAAGCTCGTCCGCGTAGGCGAAATTTAGATTTGCCCTGATGATTTTGGTGTGTTTGGCGTCAAATTTATAAAACAAAAACGCGATGAAATTTAAAAAAGGATCCAGCAAAAACGCGGGCGTAACGGTAAAGATAAATTTAAAAAATCTATAAAGCCAAAGGTAAAATAAATCACGCATCAAGTAGCCTTTTTGCCGCGTTTGCGATAGCTTGCGGCGCGATATCTCGCACGCAAAAGTCGCTTTTATCTATCTTTTTCGCGTCTATTTTTTTGCCCGCATCTAGCGTTAAATTTACGGGGCTAGCAAAGGCGTTTCGCTCTGCGGGGCGGTTGCCAAAAAGCGTGATAGAGGGGCGGTTTTGCGCCCAAGCTATATGCGTTACGCCGCTATCGTTGCCGATAACAAGGTCGCAGGACGAGATAAAGCTTACGAGCTCTTTTAGGTTTAAGCTTAGCGGTTTTGCGTTTGAGTTTTTGATCAAATTTATGGCTTTTTTCTCCTCGTTTTCGCCGTTAAAGCAGACGAAAATTTCATTTTGCGGCTCGTCTAGCAGAGCGATAACATCGCTAAATTTATCGTAAATTTTACTCGGCTCGCTAGCAAAAGGCGCGATCAAAATTTTCTTTTTTGAGCTTTTAAATTTACTTTGCGGGGCGCTAAAACAAGGCTGTTTGGCTAAAATTTCATCCTCGCTAAAACTAAAGCCCAAGGCAAAAGCCGTAAGTTTTAAATTTCGCAAGATGATATTTTCTGCGTAGTCGCAATTAAATTTATGCCTATAAAACAGTGCCGCAAGCGGTTCTTTGACGCTAAATTTGTCAAATCCGTAACTGTTTTTGCCAAGAAGCTTCGCAACCGCGGCGGATTTGATCAGCCCTTGCAGGTCGATGACGTAGTCAAATTCGCCCTCTTGTTTTGCAGACGCGATCAGCTCCAAGCTTTTTTTGTATTCGCCGTTTTTTAGCGGTAGCGATACGACGCGCGAAATTTGCGGACAAAGGAATAAAATCTCGCTAAATTTAGCGTCGGCAAACCATGTTATTTTGGCTTGCGGTAAGTGCTTTTTGATAAACTGCAGCACGGTAGCCGCATGGACGATATCGCCCAGGGCGGAGAGCTTGATAACGGCGATGTTTGGGCTTAAATTTTTACTCATTTACCGCTTTTATAAAGATTTTTAGCTATCATTTTAGGCAAAAATAGCTAAAAAAGGTTTGAAATGGCTAAAAATTATATCTGTGTTTTTGACTGCGAGACGGTGCCCGACACCGCGCTTTTGCGTAAAATTTACGACTTTGAGGGAAGCGACGCGGAGGTGGCGAGGCAGGCGTTTGCCGCGCAAAAGGCAGCAAGCGGGAGCGAATTTTTGCCCGTGATGTTTCACCGCGTCGTGGCGATCTCTGCGGTGATGGCGGACGAGTACGGTAAATTTTTGCGCGTAAGCACGATGAAGGGCGCAAACGAGCGCGAAATCCTAAATAAATTTATCGGTTTCGTAAACTCGCACAACCCGCGCCTGGTGAGCTTTAACGGGCGGGGTTTTGATCTGCCGATGATTTTAACTCGCGCGATGAGGTACAACGTCTCGTTTCCGAGCTTTTACGAGGTCGAAAACAAGGAGCTTGGTAAAGGCAAATGGGACGGCAACTACCGCGACAGGTATAGCGGCAAATTTCACTTCGATCTGCTCGATCACGTGAGCGAGTTTGGCTCCGTGCGCGGGCTAAAGCTCGATACTCTCTGCGCTAGCCTAAATTTACCCGGCAAATATGACGTGCACGGCGATCAGGTGATGGAGCTGTTTTTTGACGGTAAGATCGACAAGATCAACGAATACTGCGAAAGCGACGTGCTAAACACATACTGGCTTTTCCTAAAATACGAGCTTTTGCGCGGAAATTTGACGCTGGACGATTACGCGGACGATATCTCGGTGATGAGCGAGTGGCTCGCGGCAAACTGTGCGCAGATGGGCTATACGCCGGTTTTTTGCGAGGCGGTCGATCGCGAACTTGCGCGCCTTGAGACGCAAAACTACGAGGACGAGCCCGAGCTCGGAGATGACGACGAGCAGGCCGCGGTGGAGGAGTACTATACCGAAGAAAATATGCCCGAGATAAATTTAGACGAGCAGTGAGAACGGGCGCAAAAATACGCTAAAATAGCGTCAAATCACAAAGGAAAAAACATGAAAATTTTAGTAACCGGAACGGCGGGATTTATCGGATTTCACTTGGCAAACGCCCTCGTAAAAAGAGGCGACGAGGTCGTCGGATACGACGTGATAAACGACTACTACGACGTAAATTTAAAGCTTGCGCGCCTAAAAACGGCCGGCTTTGATATAAACGAGATCGAGCGAGGTAAGCTGATAAGCTCAAAAACGCAGCCTAATTTAAAATTTATAAAAGCCGACTTGGCCGATACCCAGACGATGAAAGAACTTTTTGATAAAGAAAAATTTGACGTAGTGGTAAATTTAGCCGCGCAGGCGGGCGTGAGATATTCGCTAATTAATCCGCAAGCCTACATCGACAGCAACGTTACGGGCTTTATGAATATCCTCGAATGCTGCCGCCACAACCAAACTAAAAATCTAGTCTACGCAAGCTCGAGCTCGGTTTACGGCCTAAACGAAAATATGCCGTTTTCTACGCACGAGGGCGTAAATCACCCGATCAGCCTCTATGCCGCGACTAAAAAAAGCAACGAAATGATGGCGCACACGTACTCGCATTTATTTGGCGTGCCGACTACGGGGCTGCGATTTTTCACCGTTTACGGCCCGTGGGGACGCCCCGATATGGCGCTGTTTTTGTTCGTCTACGCCGCGCTAAAAGGCAAGAAAATCGACGTCTTTAACTACGGCAAGATGAAGCGCGACTTTACCTACGTGGACGACATCGTAAAGGGCATCATAAAATGCGTCGATAACCCCGCCAAGCCAAATCCCGCGTGGGACGCGAAGCATCCCGATCCCGCCACGTCAAGCGCGCCGTTTAAGGTCTATAATATCGGCAATAATAGCCCCGTAGAGCTCATGGACTACATCAAGGCCGTCGAGCTAAAAATCGGCCGCGAGATAGAGAAAAACTTCCTCCCGCTGCAAGCCGGCGACGTGCCTGCGACCTATGCGGACGTGGGCGATCTAGTAGCGGACTTTGACTACAAGCCAAACACTAGCGTAAATGACGGGGTGGCTAGGTTTATCGAGTGGTACTGCGAGTTTTACGGGGTTAAAATTTGAGATTTTTCGCGCTATTTTTGGCCGCCTTTTTAAATTTTGCTATGGCGGCGCAGAGCGAAAATATAAGCAGCGCCGCGAGCGCAGATACCGCTAAAAAGGCTAAATTTGAGCTTTTAAAACTTAGCGAATACAAAGGTCAAAGTGTCGGCGGCTGGCTAGCTAGCGAGAAACTAGACGGCGTGCGCGCCTACTGGGACGGGCGAAATTTGCTCTCTAGAAACGGTAAAATTTTAGCCGCGCCAGGGGGCTGGAGCGCGCATTTTCCGCCGTTTGCGCTTGACGGCGAGCTTTACACCGCGAGGGGCGAATTTGAAAAAATCCAATCGATCGTGATGGATAAAATGCCGAGCGCCACGGCGTGGAGCGAGGTTAAATTTTATGTTTTTGACGTACCTGAGGCTAGCGGCGGGCTTTTAGAGCGGCTTAGCGAGCTTGAAAAATTTATCTTGCAAAATCCGCAAGCCGGGCAAAATTTAAAGATAATCAAGCAGGTGAAAGTAAAAGATAATGCCGAATTTGAGGCATTTGCGGAGGCCGTCATCGCAAAAGGTGGCGAGGGTGCCGTCGTGCGCGAGCCAAACGCGCCGTACGAGCGAAAACGAAGCAAAAACGCGCTGAAATACAAAAAATTTAAAGACGCCGAGTGCGAGGTGACGAAGGTAAACGCGGGCACTGGCAAATACGTCGGGCTCATGGGCTCGGTAACCTGTAAGGCGCTTAGCGCTGCGGGCTCAAACTCGGACGAGCAAATCGCTAGCGGAGTAAAATTTAAGATTGGCTCGGGTTTTAGCGACGAAGAGCGCGCAAACCCGCCTAAAATCGGCTCTATAATAACCTACAAATATCAAAATTTAACCGCAAAAGGGTTGCCGAGGTTTCCGGTATTTTTGCGGGTTAGAGAGGATTAAATTCGGCCGTTTCGGGCAAATTTGCCGCTTTGATGCTCGCTTGGACTCAAATTTTAAGAATTCTGACGGTCTTTTGGTTAAATTTGGCTTCTTTTATCGCCTTGATTTGCGCTCTGCCAGCTCAAAAAATACAAACACCGTTTCATTAAAAATTTACATTCAAATTTGCTATGCCCGTTTCAAATTAAATTTAATGCTTAATCTAACTCTACTCGCCGCCGTCTCGCTCAGAAATTTCCTTAAAAAATTCGTTTATATTGCAGTTAAAAAGTTTTGAGAGCTTAAAAAGGTGAAGTAGATTAAAGTGTTTGCCGTGGGCGTTATTTTCCATATTTGCGTAAAATCCGCCCGAGGCCTGCCCTATACTTAGAGCCGTCTCGAGCTGGCTTAGATTTTTCTCTTGCCGCATTCTTTTTACATTTGAAGCTACGGTATCAAAAAACTGCTCGTTTTCCTCATCTGTCGTTATCTCAGGTAAATTTAACACGCCCATTCCTATAGAAAAGTTTTCTATAAGTTTATTTCTCATATAATTCTTTATCAACTTGCTATGGCGATTATGCCTATAGCAGTAATTTTTTTAAGGAGCGGATGATGAAAAAAGTTTTAGTGCCATTATTGGTGTTTTTGGGATTTGAAAGTAGCATTTATGCTTATCAAATTAATGGAATGTATGCAACGCTTTTAGACTGCAACTATGAACAAGTTGGTTATCAAATGGGTTATGTTGGATATTACCGCGGTAGCGACAATAAAATATATACCGTATTTTTTGGAAATAATTATTGTGAATACTAAATTGTAGTTTTATTTTAAGCCCCTCCAGTTATTTGTTTTGATATAATTCCACAAACTAAAAAGCAAAAAGGCAAACAATGAAAATTTTAATAACAGGCGGAGCGGGATACATCGGCTCTCACGTGCTAAAAGCGCTTTTAAAGCAAGGCGGACACGAGATAACGGTCGTAGATAATCTCTGCAAAGGCACTACAAAGGCGCTTGACGCGCTTGAGAAAATCGGAAAATTTAAGTTCGTAAAGGCAAATTTAGAGGATGATTTGAGCGGGATTTTTGCGGAGGGCAAATTTGACGCGATTATCCATTTTGCCGCATTTATCGAGGTTTTTGAAAGCACGCAAGATCCGCTAAAATACTACCTAAACAACACCGCAAACGTCGCTAAAATTTTAACCTATTGCAAAGAGTACGGCGTAAATAAATTTATATTTAGCTCCACTGCAGCCGTTTACGGCGAGCCAGAAATCGGAGAGGTTGATGAGCAAACCGCGGCAAACCCGATAAACCCGTACGGCCGAAGCAAGCTAATGAGCGAGTGGATCATCAAAGACTACGCCGCCTCAAATGAAAATTTCAAATTTGCGATTTTGCGGTACTTTAACGTCGCGGGCGCCGACGAAGAGGGGCTCATCGGGCAAAACTATCCAAACGCCACGCACTTAATCAAAGTCGCGACGCAGACGGCTCTAGGCAAACGCGAAAGCATGGGAATTTTCGGTAGCGACTATCCGACCGCAGACGGCACCTGCGTGAGGGACTACATCCACGTGAGCGACCTAGCCGACGCGCATCTAAGCGCGCTGGAGTACCTAAACGAGCATGAAACAAGCGAGACCTTTAACGTCGGCTACGGCCGCGGCTTTAGCGTAAAAGAGGTTATAGAAACGGCTAAAAAAGTAAGCGGGATTGATTTTAAAGTAGTTAGCGCACCTCGCAGAGAGGGCGACCCCGCACGCCTCATCGCAAAGCCAGAAAAGATAAGAAATTTAACTAACTGGCGGCCTAAGAGAGAGGATCTCTCGCTCATCATAAAAACCGCGCTTGAGTGGGAGAAAAGACTGTGAGGATCGCAGTCGTAGGCACGGGATACGTGGGGCTAGTTAGCGGTGCGTGCCTAGCTAAAATGGGCAACGACGTCATATGCGTGGACGTGGACGAAGCAAAGATAAACGCCCTAAACAGCGGCGTCATACCGATCTATGAGCCGGGGCTCGGCGAAATCGTGGCCGAGTGCAGGGCAAACGGCGCGCTTAAATTTAGCGTCGATATAAAAGAAGCCTTGGCGCACGCTAGTGTGCTATTTATCGCGGTGGGCACGCCTATGGGCGCGGACGGGCAGGCGGATCTGCGCTACGTGCTAGAGGTCGCAAAAAGCATCGGTCAAAATTTAACCTCGCCGCTAATCGTCGTGGATAAATCAACCGTACCCGTGGGCACAGCGGAAAAGGTTAGCGAAGTGATCGCTAGCGAGCTAAAAAAGAGAAATTTGGACGTCAAATTTGAAGTCGTCTCAAACCCCGAGTTTTTAAAAGAGGGTGCGGCGGTCGAGGACTTTTTAAAACCCGATCGCGTAGTAGTGGGCGCTAGCAGCGAGTGGGGGCAAAGCGTCATGCGCGAGCTTTACGCGCCGTTTATGAAAAATCACGACCGCTTTATCGCTATGGACGTAAAATCGGCCGAGATGACCAAATACGCCGCAAACGCGATGCTGGCGACTAAAATCAGCTTCATAAACGAGATCGCGGGTATCTGCGAGCGCGTAGGAGCGGACGTAAATTTGGTGCGAAAAGGCATCGGCAGCGATTCTCGCATCGGTTATAGCTTTATATATCCGGGCTGCGGATATGGCGGCAGCTGCTTTCCAAAAGACGTCGAGGCGCTCATATATACCGCTAGGCAAAACGGCTTTGAGCCGAAGGTTTTAAGCGCGGTGGAAGCTAGAAACGCGGCGCAAAAAACGGTGCTTTTTGAAAAAATTTCAGCATTTTTCGGCGGAAATTTGAGCGGCAAAACGGTGGCGATTTGGGGGCTAGCGTTTAAACCAAACACCGACGATATGCGCGAAGCTAGCTCGCTAGCGCTTATAAAGGCGCTAGAAAACGCGGGCGCAAACGTCGTCGCCTACGATCCAAAAGCCGCAAATGAAGCCAAAAAATATCTACCTAACTCAAATTTAAAATTCGCCCCAAACAAATACGACGCGCTAAACGGCGCCGATGCGCTCGCGCTCGTGACCGAGTGGAGCGAGTTTAGGTCGCCTGATTTTATGGAGATGAAGCAGCGGCTAAAAAACGCCGTGATCTTTGACGGGCGCAATCAATACGACGCAAAAAATCTGGCAAATTTAGGCTTTAAGTATTTCCAAATAGGAGTGAAATCATGAGGAAAATTTTACTTTTTATCGCAGCTTGCGCGTTGCCGTTTGCGCTTTTGGCGGGCGAAAATGCGGCAAAAACCGAGGAAAATATTTTCGAGCTACCTATCTCAAAGATGCCGCCTGATTATTTTAAATACGAAGTCGCGTTTTTTAAAGAGATAGAAATCGACTGCAACTTCGCCTTTTTGCTCGGCGGAAAGCTCGAGGAAAAAGAGGATGCGCGCGGGATTTATTACGAATTTAGCGGCGGGGACGAGCTGGCGCAAACGATGATGCTTTGCAAGGACGGAAAGAAAAAGAGGCGGGTTTATTATGAGCTCACTCAAATTTTACCCGGCGTTAGCCCGGTTAAAATCATAACTCCGCAAGGTGTAGGCGCGGAAATAAGAGTGTATGAACGCGTAAAAACGATAGAACCAAAAAAATTAAAAAGGAAAAATAAATGAAAATAGCCGTTATCGGACTAGGATACGTCGGGCTGCCTTTGGCGGCGGCGTTTAGCGAAAAATACGAAGTCACGGGCTTTGACGTAAACGCTGCCCGCATCGAGGAGCTCAAAAGCGGGTATGATCGCACGCTGGAGCTAAGTGCTGAGCAGATGAAAAAGGCGATCGAGAATGGCATGAAATTTAGCCTAAATTTGGACGATATAAAGGATTGTAATTTCTTTATCGTTACCGTCCCAACTCCGATAGATAAAAACAAGCGCCCCGATCTAACGCCAGTTATAAAAGCCACGCAAAGCGTCGCGAAAGTGCTAAAAAAGGGCGATATCGTCGTGTATGAAAGCACTGTGTATCCGGGCGTTACGGAGGAGATCTGCGTGCCGCTACTTGAGCAAAGCGGGCTTAAATTTAACGAGGACTTTTTCTGCGGATACTCGCCAGAGCGCATAAATCCGGGCGATAAAGAGCATACCGTAACTAAAATCAAAAAAATCACTAGCGGCTCGACGCCGGAAATCGCCGACAAGGTCGACGAGGTCTACCGCTCGATCATAACGGCGGGCACGCACAAAGCGCCTACTATCAAGGTCGCCGAGGCTGCCAAAGTCATCGAAAACACGCAGCGCGATATAAACATCGCCTTTATGAACGAGCTTGCGATGATATTTAACAAGATGAACATCGACACGAACGCCGTTTTGCAGGCGGCGGGCACGAAGTGGAATTTCTTAAATTTCCGTCCTGGACTAGTCGGCGGCCACTGCATCGGCGTGGATCCTTATTATCTCACGCATAAGGCGCAGGAGCTTGGCTTTCATCCGGAAATGATCCTAGCCGGACGCCGTATAAATGATAATATGGGTAAATACGCCGCCGATCAGGTCGTAAAACTAATGATAAAAAGGGGCGTTTTGATAAATTCGGCTCGCGTTTTGGTGCTTGGGCTTACGTTTAAGGAAAACTGCCCCGACATCCGCAATTCGCGCGTGATAGACGTGATCGAGGAGCTTAGGGATTTTGGATGCCGCGTGGACGTCTACGATCCGTGGGCGGACGAAACCGAGGTGAAGCGCGAATACGGCTTGACGCCTCTAAAAAGCTTTGACGAGGCGGACTACGACTGCGTCGTGATCGCCGTCGCTCACGATAAATTTAAAGGGTTAAAATTTAGCAAAGCTCTCGTTTACGATATCAAAAACGTTTACGAAAACGCCGACGCAAGGCTGTAATGCTCGTAAATTTGATCAGCTCCATCGTCGTTTTTATCGTCTCGATGGGGATAAATTTTTTCCTCACGCCCTACATTTTAAAGAGCCTAGGCAACGAGGCCTACGGCTTTGTCGGGCTGTCTAACGCTATCGTGGCCTACGCTTTGGTCGTGACTGCTGCGATAAACTCCGTTAGCGGCCGCTTCGTCGCGTACGAGTGGCACAGAGACGACACCCGCGCGGCAAACGCCTGCTACTCGTCGGTTTTAGTCGTAAATATCTTTTTTTGCGTTCTTATTTTGCTTGGCGCGGGCATTTTTATCTTAAATTTACAAAGCGTGCTAAACGTGAGCGACGCGCTACTAGGCGACGTGCGGCTTACTTTTGCGTTTTATTTTATAAATTTTTGCGTCGGGCTTTTTAACGGCGTCATCAGCGTCTCGATGTTTATCAAAAACAAGCTATACATCATCTCCGTTCGCAACGCCGCGTCTAGCGCCATTTTAGCCGCTCTCATCGTAGCGCTTTTTTATTTTTTTAGACCGATGATCGCATATATCGCGATCTCCGCTCTAGTCGCGTCGCTATTTGTTTTTTTTACCAGCGTTTGGGTTTCGCGCCGTATCACGCCCGAGCTTAAATTTAACCCGCGAGAATTTGACTTTGCGAGGATAAAAGAGCTTTTGAAATCTGGCGTCTATAATAGCTTTAACGCCCTAAACCGCGTGCTTATGAGCGGTATGGATCTGTTTATCTGCAACATATTTTTAAGCGCTAATGCGACGGGAATTTTGGCCGTTTCGAAGGCTGCTCCGATCATTTTAGAGAGCTTCGTAGCGCAGCTTAGCGCGATATTTGCGCCCAAATTCGTCGAGCACTACTCCAAATCAAATTTGGCCGCGCTTGTTGCGGAGGCTAAATTTTCGATGCGAGTTACGGCATTTGTCATGAGCGTACCGGCGGCCATTTTCGTGGCTTTCGGGCGCGAATTTTACACGCTTTGGTTGCCGTTTAAAAGCGCGGACGAGATAAGTCTAATCTATAATCTCTCGATGATAACTCTAGTGCCGATTATATTTATCAGCTACGTTTTTTCGCTTTTTAATCTCGACGGCGCGACGAATAAACTAAAACGCCCCGCGATAGCAAACACGATTTTGGGCGCGGGCACGATTTTGGCGCAGATTGCCGTGCTTAAATTTACGCCTTACGGCATTTACGGCATGACGGCTGTCGGCGCCGCGCTTTATTCGGTGCGCATTTTGGGATTTGATCTCATAAACGCCGCGTTAAATTTGAGCTTGCCGCTTACTACTTTTTACGGCGTTTATTTTAAAAATTTAGCCGTTTTTGCGGCGGTTTGCGGACTGTTTTTTTGGCTGCGAAATTTCGTGCAAATTTCAAGCTGGAGCGAATTTGCCGCGTATTCAGCGGTTTTGCTTGCGCTCGGTTACGCCGCGAGCCTGTTTTTGATATTTGATAAAAGAGAGCAACTAGTGGTGATAAATAAAATCAAATCGAAGTTTAAAAGATGAAAAATTTAGTATTCGTTATTTCGCTAAAAAGCGACGAGGCGCGCAGGCAAAAACTAAAAGAGCGGTTTAAAAACTACGGCGAATTTAAGCTCGTTGAGGCGACCGACGGCAGGACAATGAGCGCAAAGGAGTACTACGGCTACGCGCTGCCTAGCCTTGAGGCTTACGGCAGGCTATTAAGCCCGTCCGAGGTCGGTTGCTCGCTCTCTCACGTGCACGCTTACGAGGAGTTTTTAAACAGCGACGCCCGGTTTGCGCTCATCTTAGAAGACGACGTCATCGGAGATGAAAGCGGCGTAAAAAAGGCGTTTGAAACGGCTACTAAGATGGATGCGGGCTCGGCGCTCATTTGCGGCGCGCAAGACGGGCTAGAGGGGCGATTTAGCGCATTTGGTAAAAAACTAGAAGATGATTTTTGGTTAGTCTCAAAGCGCTCTTACGGCACGATTTACCGAGCGGCTGCTTACGTGCTTGATAGGCGCGCGGCGGAAGCGATTTTACAAACGCACAAAAGGGCGCTTTGCGTGGCTGATTTTTGGCGGATTTTGCTTTTACAAAACGGCTTAAAGATGTATTTTAGCGATATTTTCGCGCATCCAACCGATCTAGCAGACTCAAATATCCAAGCCGAGCGGGTGCAAAGAGCGCAGGCAAAAGTCTCGCCGCTAGCTCGCCTAAATAGCTTAAAATATGTCGCCGCAACGCGCTTTGAAGCGGCAATTTTGGGCTATGAGCGGATATTTAAAAGATAAGAAACTAAGCGATTATAAAGCTCAAAATTTATAAAATCAATAATTTTGAAGATTTATTAAATTTTCGCGCATCGATTAAAATTTGGAGAGAGAATGAAGGTTTTATTTATAATTTCGACCCTGCAAGCAGGCGGCGCCGAGCGCGTGATGAGCTTGCTGGCAAGCTATTTTGCGAAATTTCACGACGTAACGCTTTTAAAATTTGACACCAAACCGCCGTTTTACGAGCTAGACGAGAGGATAAAGCTGATCGATCTGCCTTTTCCGATGGTGAAAAAGGGCTTTTTCGCAAATTTAATAAGGCGCGTGAAAAAGTTTTTTTATCAGCGAAATTTGATCAAAAACGGCGGATTTGACGTCGTTATCTCCTCGATGGATAGCACCAATATCAACGTAATTTTGTCGAATTTATTTATAAACAAGCCGCTTTTTATCAGCGAGCATTCAAGCGCCGATTTTTTCAAGGGGCGCGGCTGGCTGTTTTTACGCCGAATGCTCTATCCGCTAGCTAGCGGACTTACGGTGCTTACGAAGGAGGACTACGAGTACTATAGCTTCGTAAAAAATAAAACCGTGATGTATAATCCGATGTTTGAAGCCAAAAAACAGGGCTTGCCGAAGGAAAATATCATCCTTTTCGTCGGTCGTCTCATCTCGCTTAAGGGCTGCGACGTATTTTTAAAAGCCATGAGTTTAGTCGATAAAGAGCTTTTAAAAAACTGGAAAATAGTGATAGCGGGCGCGGGCGAAGAGAGGCAAAGACTAGAGCTTATCGCACACGAGCAGCTGCATCTGGATGCCGAATTTATCGGGCAAACGAGCGATGTCGCTTCGCTTTACGAAAGGTCTAAAATTTTAGTCTCAAGCTCCAAAACCGAAGGCTTGCCAAACGTTTTAATCGAGAGCGTATTTTTTAACTGCGCCAGGGTGGCGACTGCTACAAGCGGCGCAAAAGAGCTCATCGAGGACGGCAAGGACGGATTTTTAGTGCCGATAGACGACGTAAAAGCGCTCGGAAGCAAAATCGAACTCTTGATGCGCGACGAGGAGCTTAGACAAGAGCTGGTAAAAAACGCCAACGAGCGCAAAAACGCCTTTAAAACCGATCAAATTTATCAAAAGTGGATGGATTTTATCACGCAAAACATAAAGAACTGAAATGCTAAAAGTAAGCATAATAATCCCAACCTACAACCGCAAAGAGCTTTTTGAAGCCGCCCTAAAAAGCGCGCTGGCTCAAGACTACGAAAATAAAGAAATCATAATCAGCGACGATAACTCAAACGACGGCACGCGCGAGCTTGCGCAAAGTTACGTCGCTAAATTTGACAACGTAAAATACGTCTTAAACCAAACTTACGACCGCGGCCCAAACGGTAATAAAAATAACGGCTTTGATCACGCTAGCGGCGATGCTTTCGTGATACTAGACGACGATGACTTGCTGATAGAAGGCGCCATAAGCAAGATGGCGGCCGTACTAGAGCAGGGGTATGCCAGCGTCTGGGCGAACTGTTATTTTGAGATCGACGGCGAGCCGACGACGAAATTTTCGGGATTTGGACTGAGTAAAAGCGGGGAAATTTTGCCGCAAGACTACTACGACGGCAAGATAACGGGCGAGTTTTTGATAATGTTTCGCCGCGACGCGATCGGTCAGAGGCGCTTTGAAAAGGGGCTTTACGGTAGCGAAAATACGCTTTGGATATATCTTTTTGACCTTCCTGCTTACTATCTGCACGATGCAGTGCGTATTTACCGCTTTCACCGCAGCGACAGCGTCACGATAAACTCGTTTAAGCGCCCGCTTTGCATAATGAAAGGTTACGCGATGACTGCGGAGCTCATTTTGCAAAAGATCGCCGAGAAAAACGCTCAAGCTAGCGCAAACGGGGCAAATTCGGCCGAGCCGAAATTTCGCGTAAACGACGCTCACATCGCGATCCTATATAAAATGGCGGCGTACTATGCAAAATTTGGCGGCGAATACAAAAAAATGTACGAATATCTTTTTAAAAGTCTCAAATTTAAATTTACAAAAGAAGCGCTTGCGATGCTGATTTTAAGCCCGTTTCCAAAGTCGATGATTTTGTTTTTAACTAAAATTCGCGTTTGGATATACAAAAAAACGCACGGCGAATGAAAAAATTAGCCGTTTTTCTCTACTCTATGGGGCCGGGCGGCGCAGAGCGCGTAGTTTCAAATTTGCTCCCGGCTTTGTGCGAAAAATACGAAGTTCATCTCGTTTTAATGAGTGAGGTCGTAGCCTACGAGATACCAAGCGCGGTAAAAATTCACTTCCTCGAGCGCTCGGATCCCTATGAAAGCGGCGTAAAAAAGCTATTTCGCTTGGGACTTTTGTTTCCGTTTTTAGCCTTAAATTACAAAAAACTTTGCGACGATTTGGCTATCGACCTGCATTTTGTCTTAATGAACCGGCCTTGTTATATCGCGCTTTTAGCAAGGATCGCCGGAGTAAAAGGACGGATGGTGATAAGCGAGCGTAGCTGTCCGTCGGTCATCTATAAAAGCGGCCTTAGCGGTCTTGCCAATAGAATTTTGGTTAAGGCGCTTTACCCAAAAGCCGATCTCATCCTAGCTAACGCGCAGGGAAACGCCGATGATCTCGTGCGAAATTTCGGCTGCAACGCCGCAAAAACTAAGGTGCTATATAACGCGGTCGATTTGGCTGCGATAAAAACTCTCGCAAACGAGCCGCTAGAGGATAAATTTAAGCCGTTTTTTCTAAATATCGGCCGGCTTGATAGCGGTAAAAATCAAGCGATGCTAATAAGAATAATCGCAAATTTAAACGACGAGCGCGCGACGCTTGGGATCCTTGGCAAAGGGCCTTTGCAAGGCGAGCTTCAAAATTTGATCGATGAGCTTGGCGTAAGCTCGCGCGTAAAACTGTTAGGCACAGATAAAAATCCGTTTAAATTTATCAAAAACGCGCAGTGTTTCGTCTGCGCTTCGCGGTTTGAGGGCTTTTCAAACGTGCTTTTAGAGGCGCTTGCTTGCGAGAGATTTATCATCTCCACCGATCACAAAAGCGGCGCTAGGGAGCTTCTGGGCGACGATGAATACGGTATTTTAACGCCCGTTGATGACGAAAAAGCGATGGAGACTGCGATGAGGCGAGCGCTTGAGGATGAAAATTTAAGGCAAGATTATGAAAAAAAAGCGTACGGCCGCGTAGTAAAATTTGATAAAAACGCCGTCGCGGCGCAGCTCATAGGATATTTAGAGGGTGAAAATGGCGAGTAAAATTTTAGACTTCCCCGGCAAATTTAAATTTTCAAAGCAAACTTGTTTTTTGATGCTTGCGGCGTTTATTTTTAGCGTGGTTTGCAGGCTGTACTGGGTGTACTGGGCGGGCGAATACCAGCACTTTTTCTGGAACGATCAGCTCATGATCAGCACAAACGACGGCTACGCCTTCGCCGAGGGCGCGCGCGATATGATAGCGGGCTTTCATCAGCCAAACGACCTTAGCTACTACGGCCGTTCGATGCCGACGCTTACGTATTTTTTGTATCAAATTTTGCCTTTTAGCTTCGAGAGCATTTTGCTTTATATGAGCGTGTTTTTTAGCTCGCTTATCGTTATTCCCGTGATTTTGATAGCCAAAGAGTACGAGATGCCGGGCATGGGCTTTGCGGCGGCGCTGCTAGCTAGCATCGCAAACAGTTACTACAACCGCACTATGGCCGGCTACTACGACACCGATATGCTCACGATCGTGCTGCCAGCGTTTAGCGTCTGGGCGATGATACGCCTCGTGCAGAAAAAAAACGTAAACGACCTTATTTTTATCCCGATTTTTATCCTGATAAACGACTGGTGGTATCCGAGCTCGTACTCGCTAAATTTTGCGATGCTGGGCGCATTTTTGCTCTACACTTTGGTTTTTGATAGGAAAAACGCGCTAAATTACGAAGCGGCTATTTTGATGATAGTCGCGCTTACCTATATCGATTTTTACGCTAAAACCGCGCTTGCGGTCGCGCTTTATCTAGTGATGAGATTTCGTCCGCAGATCTGGGATAAGCGCGCTGTCGCGGCTTGTCTTGCTTTAGCCGTCGCGCTTCTGGGTTATAGCGGCGGACTAAATCAAATTTTATTTCAGCTTAAATTTTACGTATTTCGCGGGGTTTCGGAGAGTAGCGAGCCTGTTTTTCATTTTTACAACGTAAATAAAACGATAATGGAAATGGATAATTTTTCGTTTGAATTTAATTCTATAAACGCCTTTGCTAAGCGTATCAGCGGGCATATCGTTACATTTGCCTTATCGCTTGTAGGTATCGCCGCGCTGTGCGTCAAATTTCGCTCCTTTTTGCTCGCGCTTCCGATGTTGCTACTTGGATTTTTGGCGCTAAAAGGCGGGCTTAGATTTACGATCTATTCCGTGCCAGCGATGGCGATAGGGTTTGGGTATTTTGCCGTCCTTTGCGTGGGTTTTTTCAAAAAAGATAAAATTTTAGACAAATTTTGCATCGTTTGCGTTGCGGCGTTTTTCGCGTTTTTCTTTTTGTATTTTGATAAATACTACAGCCTCTTGCACGGCAAATCTCCGGTTTTCGCTCCAAATTTCGACGGCGAGGCTAGCCTTGGCGTATATCTAGCTACGCTTGCGGCGGCAGCGCTCGTTTGCGGGGCGGCTTATTTTATGGTTTCGGGGTTAAGCTCGCTCAAAAAACACGCGCTTTTAGAAAAAATTTGCGTCTTTTGTATCGCTGCGCTATCCTTGATGCCGTGTCTTGAGCACATTTACGGCTACAAGGTCGGCACGGTTTTTGCCAAAAGCGAGGTCGAGAGCCTAGATAAACTACACAAGATCGCGGGACGCGAGGACTACGTGCTGGCGTGGTGGGACTATGGCTACCCGATCCGCTACTACGCGGACGTCAAAACCCTCATCGACGGTGGCAAACACCTAGGCAGGGATAACTTCGCCGTGAGCTTTGCTCTAGCTAGCAACCAGCGCATGTCGGCAAATATGGCGCGTCTAGAGGTCGAGTACACCGAGCGAAATTTTAGCGAGAGATTCGGGCTAAATTTGAACCAAATGATGAAGGACTACAACGCCACGAGCGTAAATTCGTTTTTGTATTCGCTAAACGGCAAGGATTTCCGCCCGCCGCAAAAAACGCGCGAGATTTACTATTATCTACCAGACTCCATGCTTGATATCTTTAACGCGGTTTTGCGCTTTTCAAACCTCGATCTAAACAGCGGCGAGGAGTACGGGGCGATATTTTATCCGGGCAAACCTTACTCGGTGGACGGCGATACGATAAATATCGGCGGAGGTTTTGGCGTATCGGGCGACGCGTCTAAAGTCTATATCGGCGAGCGCGAAATATCCGTGAATACGTACTTTGAAACAAGCTACGACGAGAAAGATAAACTAGTCGTCAAAAAGCACGAGATGAACGCGGACGGTAAAATTTATCTCATTTTTATGAAGGATTACAGGCGGTTTTTGGTACTTGACGAAGCGGTGCTAAACTCGGCGTATATACAGCTTTTCGTGCTCGAAAACTACGACAAAGAGCTGTTTGAGCCGGTTGTTTTAAACGGTGCGGTTAAAATTTATAGGTTGCTAAGATGAGGGCGGTAAATTTGATCAAGGTGCGGACGTCCGCTAAATTTGCGATAGAGGTTTTTTAAATGGCTAAATTTGGATTTTTGAGTCACGCCGATATGAGCATTTACTTTTTCCGCGCTCCGATTATGCGCGAGCTAAAGCGGCTCGGGCACGAGGTTTTTGCTATCGCTCCGCAGGGCGAGTATACAGATAGGCTAAAAAGCGAGTTTAACTGCGTGACATACGAGCTTGACCGCGCGAGCCTAAATCCTCTAACCGTGCTTGAAAACTCAAAAAAGCTAGCCGAGATTTTGCGCGGACTAAATTTAGACCTGCTACAAACCTCGGCGCACAAATCAAACGTGTTTGGCACCTTTGCGGCTAAAAAAGCGGGCATAAAGCGCGTGATAAATTTAGTCGAGGGGCTTGGCAGCTTTTATATCGATAACGACTTAAAAACCCGTCTGGTGCGCGCCGCGATCGAGACGCTTTATAAAAAAGCGTTAAAGATGAGCGACGGCTGCGTATTCGTAAACGAGGCCGATCCTGCATATTTTCTAGCTCGCGGGCTGATTGCCGAAGAGAAAATTTTTAAGATAAAAAGCGTGGGCGTAGATACGCTCAAATTTGACGAAAGCAGCGTGCCGGCCGCAAATTTGGGCGAGGATCTGCGCGGCAAAAAGATCGTACTGATGATAGCGCGCGCGATGTGGCACAAGGGCGTGCGCGAGTTTTACGAGGCGGCAGAGCTTTTACGCGGGCGCGAGGACTGCGCGTTCGTCTTTGCGGGCGAAGGGTTTGAGGGAAACAAAAGTACGGCGGACGCTAAGTTTCTAACTGGCGGCGCCGTGCGGTATCTGGGCGCTAGAGACGACGTGCCGCAGCTTTTAAAGGCTAGCTATCTACTCGCGCTTCCAAGCTACAAAGAGGGCTTTCCGCGCACGGTTTTAGAGGCGATGAGTATGGGCAGAGCAGTCGTGGCTAGCGACGTGGCCGGCTGCAACGAGGCCGTGACGAACGGCTTTAACGGCCTGCTTTGCGAGGCGAAAAACTCGGCCGATCTAGCCGCAAAGATAGAAATTTTACTAAACGACGAAAATTTGGCCGCACAGATGGGGCGAAACGGGCGGGAGCTTGCGGTGCGCGAGTTTGACGAGCGAGCGGTCGCTAGGAAATATATAGAAATTTATAGGAAATTTATCGATGTATAGGGCGTTTTTTAAGAGATTACTGGATATTTGCGGCGCGATTTTTCTCATAGTTTTGACGCTGCCGATCATGGCGGTCGTCGCGGTTTTGATCTATTTTAAGGTTAGTAAGGACGTCATTTTTACGCAGGCGCGCCCGGGCTTGCATGCTAAAATTTTTAAAATTTACAAATTTAAAACGATGAGCGACGAGCGCGGCGCGGACGGCGAGCTGTTGCCCGACGAGATGCGCCTAAGCGGTATCGGCAAGACTATCCGAAGCCTCAGCCTTGATGAGCTACCGCAGCTTTTTAACGTGCTAAAAGGCGATATGAGCTTCATCGGGCCGCGTCCGCTTTTGGTCGAATACCTGCCTCTTTACGACGCCGAGCAGGCGACCCGCCACGACGTGAGGCCCGGTATCACGGGGCTAGCGCAGGTAAACGGCCGCAACGCGATCAGCTGGGCGGAGAAGTTTAAATTTGACGCTAGGTACGTCCGCGAGCTTAGCTTTGCGCTGGATGTGAAAATCGCGATTTTAACGGTGCAAAAGGTGCTAAAACGAAGCGGCGTGAGCAAAGAGGGCATGGCTACGACGGAGAAATTTAATGGCCGCAACTAAAATTTACGTTTACGGCTTTAGCGGGCACGGAGCGGTAGTGGCGGACGTAGCTAGAGCGTGCGGATACGGCGAGGTCGTGTTTTTGGACGACGCTAAATTCGACGGCAAAAACGTGCTCAAATTTGACCCGAGCTTAGAAAAAGCGGACGTGATCGTTGCTATCGGAGATAATAAAATCAGACGCATCCTGCAAGAAAGAGTAAAAAACGCGGGCTTTGGCGTAGTAAATTTGATCCATCCAAGCGCGGCGGTAAGCGCTAGCGCGCAAATAGGCGAGGGTGCGGTCGTGATGCCAAATGCCGTCATAAACGCGCGCGCTGTAATAGGCGAGGGCGCGATAATAAACACGGGCGCGATCATAGAGCATGACTGCGAGATCAGTGATTTTGCCCACGTTAGCCCAAACGCGGCGCTAGCAGGCGGCGTAATCGTGGGCGCAAATACGCACGTGGGTATCGGCGCTTGCGTCATCCAATGCGTAAAAATCGGCGCAAACTGCATCATCGGAGCGGGTAGCGTCGTGGTAAGAGATATCGCGGACGGTAGCGTCGCCTATGGTAATCCCGCTAAAGTCAGGCGAAGCGTAAGCTAAATTTGAGAGCCAAAATATCGCTCGTCAAATTTGCGCTCGCAACGACAAAAATCGTCGCAAACTAGAAAATAGATAAAATTTAGCCAAGTCCCATGCCGCGTCAAATTTGCCGTTTAAAACGAATTTTGACGCAAAATTTAACAAAATCCCCATTTTCTACGCTCTAAAAGCGACTTTAAACGAGTTTTTATAAAAATATTTAGATTTTAAGTGCTACAATGCGTAAATTTCTTTAAGGAATAATAATGCAAAGAATTTTCCTAAGTCCGCCGCACATGAGCGGCAAAGAGCAAGAGTACATAAACGAGGTTTTTAAGAGCAACTATATCGCGCCGCTTGGTGAATACGTGAATAAATTTGAAGCGAGCGTCTCAAGCTACGCGGGCGCGCCAGATGCATTGGCGCTAAATTCCGGCACGTCGGCGATCCACTTGGCGCTAAGGGTGCTTGGTATCGGGGCGGGTGACGCGGTGCTAGCCTCTACGTTTACCTTTATGGCGTCCGTTAGTCCGATACTTTATCAAGGCGCTACGCCTGTTTTCGTTGATAGCGACGAAAGCTGGAATCTAAGCCCCGAGCTACTAAAAAAGGCGATCGCAAATTTGCCTAAAAAGCCAAAAGCGCTCGTCGTCACGCACCTTTACGGTCAGGCGGCCAAGATGAAAGAGATCTGCGAGATCTGCGAGCGGGAAAATATCGCCGTCGTCGAGGACGCGGCCGAGGCGCTGGGCGGTTTTTTGAACGGCAAAGCGCTGGGTACGTTTGGACGGCTGGGCGCGTATAGCTTTAACGGTAACAAAATCATCACCACAAGCGGCGGCGGCATGCTGGTGGGCGAAAAAGAGCTCGTCGAGAAGGCGAGATTTTATAGCACTCAAGCTAGAGAGCCGTTTTTGCACTACGAGCACAAAGACTACGGCTATAACTACCGCCTAAGCAACGTCCTAGGCGCGATCGGAACGGCGCAGATGGAGGTGCTCGAGCAGCGCGTGATAAAAAAACGCGAAATTTTTGAAAAGTACAAAAAAGAGCTTCCCGAGCTTGAATTTATGCCCGAGATCCCAAATTCCCGCGGCAACCGCTGGCTAACGACCGCGCTGTTTAAAGAAAAAGGCGCGCATCTACGCGTGATTGAGGCGCTTGCGAAGGAAAATATAGAAAGCCGTCCGCTTTGGAAGCCGATGCATATGCAGCCGGTGTTTGAGGGGGCGCTAGCGTTTACGGACGGTACTAGCGAGGAGATGTTTGCGCGCGGTATCTGCCTGCCTAGCGGCACGGCGATGCAGGACGAGGAGTTCGCGCGAGTAGTAAAAATCGTAAAGGAAAATTTATAAATGTTTAAGGCGACGAAGCTAAAGCGGCTTGCGTTTTTTCTAACCTTTGACATCGTGATATTTGTCGCGTCGTTTTATCTGGCGTATCTGCTTAGATTTAGCGGCGTGCTGCCTGATTATTTTAGAGGCGGACTGGTCGCGGGCTGCGCTACGATGGTGGTTTTAAAGCTATTTTTCATGTGGCTTTTTAAAATTTACAAGGTGCCGTGGAGATTTTTCGGACTAAACGAAGCGAGGAAAATTTTCCTCGTTCATCTTTGCGCGATCGTCTGCTTTTGGATCGTTTATTTTGCGATGCCCGCGGTTTTTAACCCGTTTCCTCGAAGCGTGGTTTTTATAGACTTTATCATCTCGTGCTTGCTAATCGGAAATTTAAGGATCGCCAAGCGTATGTTTTTAGACTTTTCTAAAAAGCCGCACACGGGCGAGCCTTGCGTCGTTATCGGTGCTACGTCAAAGGCGCTTCACGTTTTAAAGGGGCTTAGGCAGGGCTATATCGATCTATATGCCGTGGGCGTGGTAGACGGCAGGAGTGATCTAGTCGGCACTTACTGCGACGGATTTTTAGTGCAGCCAAAGAGCGAAATCGCAAATTTGATCAAAGAGTACAACGTAAAAACCGCTATCATCGCGCTAGCACTCGGTCAAGACGAGCTAGCCGAGCTTTTTGACGAGCTTACGGCCTACGGTATCCGCGATATCAAGATCTTCTCGATGTTTGGTACCGGCAAGGACGCGATCAAAGATATCTCGATCGAGGATCTGCTAGCTAGAAAGCCAAAGGACCTAGATAGTAGCGCGGTGGAGAAATTTTTAGGCGGTAAGGTCGTTTTGGTTACGGGCGCAGGCGGTAGCATCGGTAGCGAAATTTGCAAGCAGTGCCTTAAATTTGGCGTTAGCAAGCTAATCATGATCGATCACAGCGAGTTTAATCTATATAAAATCGGCGAGATAACCCACAGCGACAAAACCGTGAGCAAGATGATAAATATCGTAAACGAAGCGGATTTGCGCGCGGTTTTTGAGGAGTTTAAACCGCAGATCGCGATCCACGCCGCAGCCTATAAGCACGTGCCGCTTTGCGAAGCAAACCCTAAAGCCGCGGTTGTAAATAATATAATCGGCACTAAAATTTTGATCGATTTATCTATCGAATACGGCGTTAGCAAGGTCGTGATGATATCCTCCGATAAGGCCGTACGCCCGACGAATATCATGGGCGCGACTAAACGCGTGTGCGAGCTTTACGCGCTAAACTCGAATTTGCCGGCTAAAACCGAGATCGTCGCAGTGCGCTTCGGTAACGTTCTAGGATCAAGCGGCAGCGTAATACCGAAATTTAAAGAGCAAATCGAAAATAATAAACCGCTAACAGTCACGCATCCTGATATCACGAGGTATTTTATGCTGGTTTCCGAGGCCTGTCAGCTCGTGCTTCAGGCTGCCTCGATCGCAAAGGGCGGCGAGCTTTTCGTGCTTGATATGGGCGAGCCGATAAAGATCGCCGATCTAGCCAAAAAGATGCTGATTTTATCAAACAAGGAGCATCTGGGCGTCGAATTCGTCGGCCTTCGTCCTGGAGAGAAGCTTTACGAGGAGCTTTTAATAAACAAAGACGACGTAAAAACCGAGTTTCAGTCTATTTTCGTGACGCACTCGGGCGAATACGACGTAGCCAAACTAAACGAGCAAATTAAAAATTTAACGCAAGCGGACGACGTCGCGGCGGCGCTCAAAGAGATCGTGCCCGAGTTTAATCACGCGCTAAATAAGGAATAAATTTGACGCTGCAAGATATACAGAGGTTTTCGGAGCTAAGATACAAGGCTAGAGCCTATATATGCTATCTTTTTAGTAAAAATTTGCCAAACAGGCTGCCGGGGGTAAACGCCGAGTCGATAAAAAGCGGCTTTGATAAAATGGCGCACGAGATAGAGGGCTTTGACGCGTTTTACGTGCTTGACGCAAACGGCGTGCAGATAGGCGACGCCGTGAGCCTAAACGAAAAATACAAAGCCGGCGGCGGCGAAAACTGCAGCAATAAGTCATATTATTACACCGCGGTGCGCGAGAAGCGCTGCGTGCTAAGCGACCCGTACCCGTCCTCGCTCACGGGCGAGCTGTGCGTGACGGCGTCCACTCCGATATATGACGACAAAGGGGAGCTAAAATTCGTCGCGTGTATCGACGTTTCGCTAGAAAATATCCTAGCCATCGTCTCTCACGGTAAGTTAGAGAGCTACTTCGGCAAATTTCTAAAGGTCGTTTACGCCGCGTTTTCGGTCGCGCTTTTTATGGTAGCGGCATTTCTTTTCGTAGACGGGCTAAAGAGATTTTTGTCTAAAGATTTTATGAACATTAACGTCGAGGAGATGTTTGAGACCACGATCGTGCTGACGCTGGCTCTGGCGATCTTTGACCTAGTTAAAGCGATATTTGAAGAAGAAGTGCTCGGAAAAGGAAAACATAGCGATAATGGCGAAAACAAGACGATGGTGCGTTTTATCGGCTCGATCATCATCGCGCTTGCGATCGAGGCTTTGATGCTCGTGTTTAAATTTGCCATCACGGCGCCCGATCACATCATAAACGCGATCTATCTGATCGGCGGCGTTGCGATGCTGATGATCGCGCTTAGCGTCTATCTTTTTGCAACCAAGCAAAGGAGCTCGCATTGATCGGCATCATCGACTACGGCGCGGGAAATTTAAGAAGCGTGCTAAACGCGTTTGAGAGTTTAAATTTAAAGGCGCAGCTGGCGGTTCGCGGCGAAGAGCTGGGTAAATTTGACAAGATAATCTTGCCCGGCGTCGGAGCTTTTGGCGAAGCGATGCAAAAGCTAAAAGATAGAGACTTTATCCCCGCGATAAAAGAAGCCGTAGTTGACGGAAAGCCGTTTTTAGGCATTTGCCTGGGTATGCAGCTGCTTTTTGAGCAAAGCGAGGAGTTTGGCGTAAACGAGGGGCTGGGGCTCGTAAAAGGGCGAGTGGTTAAATTTGACCCGTCTAAATTCGATATGCCGCTAAAAGTGCCTCACACAGGGTGGAATACGATAAATTTTACCAAGCAAACGCCGATAAATAAGGATCTGGCGGCTAGCGAGTATTTGTACTTCGTGCACTCTTATCATGTAGTTTGCGAGGACGATGCGGCGCTTGGCTTTAGCGAATACGGCTATAAATTCGTAAGCGCGGTGCATAAAGATAACATTTGGGGCTTTCAGCCGCACCCCGAAAAGAGCCACGAAACGGGACTAAAAATTTTACGAAATTTCGGAGAGATGTGATGGAAATTTTCCCTGCGATAGATTTAAAAGAGGGCAAGGCGGTTCGGCTTTTTAAAGGCGAAATGAGTAGCGCCAAAATCTACTCGGATACGCCGTGGGAGCTAGCCAAAAGGTTTGAAGATATGGGCGCAAAGTGGCTTCACGTCGTAGATCTTGACGGAGCGTTTGCGGGAGAAGCGGTAAATCTAAAAACCGTAGAAAAGATCGCAAAAGCCGCAAATTTGCAAATCCAAATCGGCGGCGGGATACGCGATGAAGCGCGCATCAAAAGCTACCTTGATAGCGGTATAACGCGCGTTATCTTGGGCTCGGTAGCTCTAAAGGATCCAAATTTTACTAAAGAAATGGCGCAAAAATACCGCGTCGCCGTCGGCATAGACGCCAAAGACGGCTTCGTCGCCGTGCAGGGCTGGGCGGAGGTGTCGCAGATGAGGGCGACCGAGCTAGCGCGCAAATTTGCCGGAGCCGGAGTCGAAGCAATCATCTGCACCGACATCTCAAAAGACGGCACCCTTAGCGGCGTGAACATTGAGTTTACCTCGCAGATCGCAAAAGCAAGCGGTATAAATACGATCGCAAGCGGCGGCGTAAAAGATATAGAGGATATCCGGGCACTAATACGCGCTGGAGACGTTTACGGCGCGATCGTGGGCAAGGCACACTACGAGGGGACGCTCGATCTAAAAGAGGCCTTTAAGCTGGGCCGATAAATTTTTAAAGTAAATTTAAATATAAAATTTGCTAGAATTGGACATTTTTTAAAAAAGGATGCGATTGTGAAAATACTAGTAGTCGACGACAGCTCTACTATGAGAAGAATTATAAAAAACACCCTACAAAGGCTTGGACATCAGGAAATTTTAGAGGCCGAGCACGGAGTCGAAGCGTGGCAAATTTTGAGTCAGCACAGTGATATAAACGTGCTTATCACCGACTGGAATATGCCTGAAATGAACGGCCTTGAGCTCGTAAAAAAGGTCCGCGCCGAGGCAAAATACGTCGATATGCCTATCATCATGGTAACGACCGAGGGCGGTAAAGCCGAGGTCATCACTGCGCTAAAAGCAGGCGTCAATAACTACATCGTAAAGCCGTTTACGCCGCAAGTTTTAAAAGAAAAACTTGAAGACGTTTTGGGCTAAAAGAGCGTAAATTTGAAAGATAAATTTTACGAGCTTGAAGTTCTTTGTTCGCAGGAGCTTCGCGAGCTTTTTGAGGATCTCGTTTTTTCTTTGGGTGTTACTTGCACGCAAGAGACTCATGGCGGGTTTATCATCCGAGACGAAGACGAGCTAGACGAAGTGGAATTTGGCCTGCAAGAATACGCAAAATCTTTACAAGACGCGCTTGGTCGCGAGATCGAATTTAAGATAACGAAAAGCCAAAAAGAAAATAAAGACTGGCTAAACGAATACAAAAAAAACGTAAGACCGATAGAGATAGGTAAATTTTACATCCACCCAAGCTGGGAAGAGTCTAAAGACGGGTTTGAAAACATTATCATCGATCCTGCGCTTGCCTTTGGCTCGGGTCACCACGAGAGCACGAGTGCCTGTATAGAGTATCTGCAAAAATACGCCGCAAACGGCATGAGCGCGCTTGACGTGGGTTGCGGAAGCGGGATACTAAGCATCGCTCTAGCAAAACTAGGCTGCGTCACGGATGCCTGCGATACGGATGAGCAGGCCGTGCAAAGCTCGCAGAAAAATGCCGAGCTAAACGGGGTTAAATTTAATCAAATTTGGACCGGTTCTGTGGCGAATCTGGATAAAAAATACGACGTCGTCGTCGCAAACATCATCGCCGACGTGATACTAATGCTAAAAAACGATTTGATAAATTTGCTAAAAGAGGGCTCGTATCTCGTTTTAGCAGGCGTTTTGGATAAATACGAAACGCGAATTTTAGAGGCTTTTTCGTCGCTTAAGCTGGTAGAGAGCCAAACCAAAAACGAGTGGAAAAGCTTCGTATTTCAAAAAGCGTAAAATAATTTAAGGAACATAATGGATAACAGAAAAAACGATGATAAAAATTTAAATAACGGCGGAAACGGCTTTTTTAATAAAAATCCGATTATGATTTTCGCAATTTTCGCGGTAGTTGTCGTGCTGGTGTTTAAGGGGCTAAACGGCGACGTAGACGGTATGCCGATAACCGGACAAAGCGCGGTAACTGCTAAAAATTTATCGTATTCTGATATAAAAGAGATGATAAAAAATAAGCAAGTCGCAAAGGTCGGCATCTCTGAAACCTCGATAAAAGCCGTTGATAACGGTGGTGCGGTCTATACGGCAAAGAGGGTGGGCGACTCTACTTTGGTTCCTCTTTTAGAGGAGCAAAAGATCCCTTACGGAGCGTATAGCGAGACGAATTGGTTTACCGAGATGATTTTCTCGTGGGTGCTTCCTATTTTTATTTTCTTTGGAATTTGGATGTTTTTGGCTAGCCGTATGCAGCGAAATATGGGTAGCGGAATCCTTGGAATGGGAAGCTCCAAAAAGCTCGTAAACTCGGAAAAACCGAAGGTTAAATTTACCGACGTAGCGGGCGTGCAGGAGGCTAAAGAGGAAGTCAAGGAAATCGTGGATTTTCTAAAGCATCCTGATAGATATATAAATTTGGGCGCAAAAATCCCAAAAGGCGTGCTTTTAGTTGGACCTCCGGGTACGGGTAAAACATTGCTGGCAAAAGCCGTCGCGGGCGAAGCTGACGTACCGTTTTTCTCGGTTTCCGGATCAAGCTTTATCGAGATGTTTGTCGGCGTGGGCGCTAGCCGCGTGAGGGATCTTTTTGAAAATGCAAAAAAAGAAGCTCCGGCGATCGTCTTTATAGACGAGATCGACGCCATCGGCAAGAGCCGCGCAGCTAGCGGAATGATCGGCGGAAACGACGAGCGCGAGCAAACGCTAAACCAGCTTCTAGCCGAGATGGACGGCTTTAGCTCGGATGCGTCGCCGGTTATAGTACTTGCCGCGACGAACCGTCCAGAGGTGCTTGACGCCGCGCTTTTAAGGCCGGGTAGATTTGACAGGCAGGTGCTCGTCGATAAGCCTGATTTTAAAGGCAGGATCGAAATTTTACGCGTACATATAAAAGATATTAAGCTAGATCATAGCGTTAGTATCGAGGATATCGCGCGCATGACGGCGGGCCTTGCGGGAGCGGATCTAGCCAACATCATAAACGAAGCCGCGCTACTAGCGGGCAGAAAAGAAAAAGGCAAAGTCGAGCAGGCTGATTTGCTCGAGGCCGTTGAGAGAGCGATCGCTGGTCTTGAGAAAAAATCTCGCCGCATAAATCCGAAAGAAAAGCGCATCGTGGCCTATCACGAGAGCGGACACGCACTCATAGCAGAGACCACCAAAGGCGCAAACAGAGTCACCAAAGTATCGATAATACCGCGCGGGCTTGCGGCACTGGGATACACGCTCCATACGCCTGAAGAGAATAAATTTATGATGCAGCGTCACGAGCTTATGGCCGAAGTAGACGTGCTTCTAGCCGGACGCGCGGCGGAAGAGGTCTTTATAAAAGAGATTTCAACCGGTGCGGGCAACGACCTAGAGCGCGCGACCGATATACTTCGCTCGATGATCTCGATATACGGCATGAGTGATATCGCTGGACTTATGGTGCTTGAAAAGCGCCGCAGTACTTTCCTGGCCGGCGGTCAGGCCGATAGAGACTATAGTGACAGGACGGCGGAAAAGGTAGATGAATTTATTAAAACCACGCTTGATGAGCGCTATAAACACGTGCTTGAGACGCTGCGAACCTACGGCGATGCGATAGAAAAGATGGTTGAGGCGCTTTACGAAGAGGAAACTATCGAGGGAGCGAAGGTTAGAGAGATTATCGCAAACTATGAAAAAGAGCGCGGGATGCCTAGCAGGCTCGTAAATTTAGAAGAAAACAAAGAGGAACAAGCGTAAAGATATGCAAAACATCGGGCTAATCGCAAAACAGGGCTACAAATACGTCTTCGTTTTAGGGCTTTTGCTTTTGCTTGCGCTGGTTTTGGGCGTATGTCAAATTTTATTTTTCGCGCTTTTTGCGCTTTGCGTATTTTGGTTTAGAAACCCGGAGCGAGCGCTAGGTAGCGACGATGCGTACGCCGTGCTTAGCCCGATCGACGGTAAGATAAAAAGCATAGATAAAATTTACTATTTTGATACTCAGTGTGTAGCCATAACTATCCGTAAGGGCGTGTTTGACGCAGGTGCGCTCAGGGCTCCTTGCGATATGGAGCTTTTGGAAGTCAGGCGGAGGCACGGCCTGTTTTTGTGCAACGCTATGGAGCCTTCTAAAAATTTAAACGAACGAGCCTTGTTCGTATGTAAAAATTTAGATAATAAATTTGCGATCCGCGTCATCGCCGGATCTCTTAGTAAGGGTATTTCTTTTGAAAATTTTAGCCGTCTAAAGACGGGCAGGAGATTTGGCTTTTTAGGTAGCGGCGAGGTGGTTCTGATACTACCCGCAAATACGAGAATAAGCGTTAGCGTTGGCGAAAAAGTGGCAAGCGCGGGCATTTTAGGGTTTTTTAGCTACGAGGAAAAAGATGCAAGACAATCAGCATAAACTTCAGTTAATGTATATTTTGCCGAATTTATTCACGGCGGCTTCGGCCTTTTTGGGTATCATCAGTATCATCGCTTCCGTCCGCGGCTACATCGCGGCCAGCGCAGGACTAGTCGAGGAGGCTAACGGCTACTTTTTTAAGGCTATTATTTACATCGTTTTGTCTCTTTTTCTGGACGGACTTGATGGGCGAGTAGCGAGGCTAACCAAAACTACGTCAAAATTCGGCGTGGAGTTTGACAGTCTTGCCGATATTATAGCTTTCGGCGTCGCGCCCGCGATGCTTTTTTACTTTACGGTCGGACACAGCTTTGGGCGTTTGGGTTCGCTAGTCGCTGCACTGTTTGTAGTTTTTGGTGCTATTAGACTTGCTCGGTTTAACGTAATGACCGGCACCTACGAGCCGTCCGTTTTTATCGGTCTTCCGATACCTACGGCCGCCATCGTTTCGGCATTTTGGGTCGGGCTAAGCTTAGAATACGACTTCACCAGAAGCGCCGAGTGGTTTTTGATGTTTTTGCAAATTTTGCTCTCCGTCTTGATGGTGAGCAATATCCGCTACCCTAGCTTCAAAAAAATCGATCTAAAAAAAGCCGATTTTCTTCGCATATTAGTCGGTCTTACGGTTGCATTTTCGGTAATCTATATCTATCCGATCGAGGCTGTCACGGCTTTAATGAGTGTTTATGTTTCTTACGGTATAATCAGGTATATTTTTATGAGATGTAAAAACAAAAAAATCCAAAAGGAGAGCGAATGAACGGCAACGTCAAATTTAACGCATTTTTCTCTCTACTTCTGCTGCTGCGCTAAGCAGCGACTCTTTCACACCCTAATAATCAAATTTAACCACGCAAACTAAAACTCCAAAAAAAGGATAAAAAATGAACAATGATAAAATAATAATATTTGATACGACTTTACGAGACGGTGAGCAAAGCCCCGGTGCCTCGATGAATACCGAGGAGAAAATCCGCATCGCGCGACAGCTAGAGCGTCTAAACGTGGACGTTATGGAGGTCGGTTTTGCCGCGGCTAGTAGGGGCGATTTCGACGCGATACATCAGATCGCCAAGCAAGCCTCAAACGCATCTATCTGTTCGCTCGCCCGCGCCGTAGACGGCGATATAAAGGCTGCGGGAGAGGCTATCGCTCCGGCAAAAAATAGGCGCATCCACACCTTTATCGCCACAAGCCCGATCCATATGGAGTTTAAGCTAAAGATGGCTCCCGACGAAGTAATCAGGCGCGCCGTAAAAGCCGTGGAATACGCCAAAACGTTTTGCGACGACGTAGAGTTTAGCTGCGAGGATGCGGGACGAAGCGAGATGGGCTTTTTAAAAGAAATTTGCGACGCCGCTATAAACGCCGGAGCAAAAACCATCAACATCCCAGACACCGTGGGGTATCTATATCCCGAGGAGATTACCGCTCGCATAGGAGAGATAGTTAAATTTATAAATGGTCGCGCAGTCGTTTCGGTGCATAATCATAACGACCTAGGCCTGGCCGTCGCAAACTCGCTAGCTGCGATAAAAGCGGGCGCCAGACAGGTCGAGTGCACGCTAAACGGCATCGGCGAGCGCGCGGGAAATGCCGCGCTTGAAGAGATTGTGATGGCGATAAAAACGCGCCAAGACATCTTTGCGCCGCTTTACACCGATATCGTTTGTAAGGAAATCTACCCTAGCTCGCGCCTGCTATCGGGCATCATCGGTATCGAGCCTCAGCCAAACAAAGCCATCGTCGGCAAAAACGCCTTCGCTCACGAAAGCGGCATCCATCAAGACGGCGTGCTAAAACACAAAGAGACCTACGAGATCATCAGCGCCGAGAGTATCGGGCTGGATAAAAACTCGCTGGTGCTTGGCAAACACTCGGGTCGCCATGCCTTTAAAGATAAGCTAATAAGCCTTGGCTTTGAGCTCGAAGATAGCGCACTAAACGAGGCGTTTGAGAAATTTAAGGCGCTAGCGGATAAGAAAAAAGAGATCTTTGACGACGACTTGCGCGCGCTAGTTACGAGCGAGATTATCAAGATCCCTGAGGTTTTCGAGTTCTTGACGCTTACGCAAAGCAGCTGCAACAAAGGCCTAAGCAGCGCAGCGATCACGCTTCGTCACGCCGACGAGATCAAGAGCGATGCGGCGCTAGGCAACGGTACGGTGGACGCGATATTTAAGGTAATCGACCGCTTAAGCGGTATCCACGGCGTGCTCAAGGATTACAAGGTTAGCGCCGTTTCGCAGGGCAAGGACGCGCTGGCAAACGTCGTCGTGAAGGTCGAATTTGACGGCAAGACCATCATCGGTCACGGACTTGATATCGATACGATGACGGCGAGCGCTAGAGCGTATGTGGGCGCGCTAAATAGCTACGTAAAAATCACCGCTACAAAGTAAAATTTGAGCGGTTTGACCGCGTGCCGCTTGACAAATTTAAGGCTCGGATTGGGGCCTTAAATTTCTAAATTTAGCCTTTAAATTCGGCCGTAATTTTTGAAGTAAATTTGACCGGGTTTTGGGGCAAATAAAAAAATACAAAACTCCAATTTAAATCTCCTCGCATTTACCGCCGTATCGTCAAAATTTGCTATAATCAAGCCAAATTTTTCAAAGGAGAAAATATGAAAAAAATCGCGTTTTTGTTGATGATTATCGGGGCGTTTGCGTTTGCTAAAAGCGAGGAAGCGCCACAAAAATCTACGCCAAAGCAGCTTGAGATGGTGCTGATCCTAGATAAATCGGGCTCCATGAGCGGGCTTGAGAGCGATACGATCGGCGGCTTTAACTCGATGATCGACAAGCAAAAAGAAGCGGGCGTGGACGCAAAGGTAACTACGGTACTCTTTGATACAAATTTCAGGACATTGCACGATAGAACAGATATCAAAAAGGTCGAGAAGCTAACAAACAAAGACTATGTTGCGGGCGGCAATACCGCTCTACTAGATGCGGTCGGCGATACGATAAATAAAATCTCAAAAGTCGAGGACATCTACGCTAAAAACAGAGCCGTGCTTTTCGTAATCATCACTGACGGGCAAGAAAACTCGAGCAAAGAGTATTCAAAGGCTCAGATCAAAAAAATGATAAGCGATAAGCAGGAAAAATACGACTGGGAGTTTATATTTTTGGGAGCTAACATCGACGCTGTTAGCGAGGCGCAGAGCCTAGGTATAAAGGGCACGAACGCGGTGAAATACAAAAACAGCAGCGAGGGCGTACAGAAAAACTTTGAGGCTGCTGCCGAGATGTCTAAAGATATGGCGATGGATAAAAAATCAAGCTCGAAGTGGCGCGAAAAGGTGCTTGAGGATAAGTAAAATTTAACTTAGGCGCAGCTTAGCGCCGTGCTTTTGTAAATTTGCGGTTGTTTTTTAAATCGCTAGTCGTAGCGCAAAGCGGAGCAGGGCGATCAAATTTGACGAGGCGAGTTATTTTTGCTTCTCGTCAAATTTGACAAAGTCGTTTTGCTTCGGCTCTGTAAATCTATAAAAATTATTCGGGCGACTTTGCGACGAATTTATCGCCGTATCGCCCGCATAAAACTACTTTTTCAGCTTCTCGTAATCAATCATAAAATCAACGAATTTACTTTTAAAATTCGGATCTTTTATCAGCCCGTATTGTATCGTCGCAGCTTCGATATTATCGATCTCTTGGTATAGGTGCCCGAGCGCCACGCGGCTTTCCATCGCGTTTGGATCGGTGAGTTTAGATAGCTCCAAAAGCGCGGTTGCGTTTTGCGGGTGATTTGAGCCGATGGCGGCTACGGCCGCTAGAAACAGCGTGCCAGCGTCGTTTATCTTAAATTCGTCGATTATGCGGTTGTAGATCTGATAGCTCTCCTCAAAATCGTTCGTGAAAATGTCGATATAAGCTAGCGTCTGGAGCAAGTCGGCGTTATCGGCGCCTTGTTTTAGTAGCGCTTTTAACTTCTGGCGTTCGTAGTTTAGTAGGCCCGAGATTTGCAAAAGCTTGATGTATTGCTCTTTGATGATGTTTGCGCCGTGATAAAACGCCGCGTCGTTTAGCTGTTTGTTGTGGAAGTAAATTTGGATTTGCTCGACGTATTTTTTGATGCCTTCATCTTTATAGTTTGCGATAAAATCAAGAATGTTCGCTACGATATCTTCAGGTAGCTTGGCCTTTAAAATTTGCGTCTTTTTAGCAAACTCTGCGCCCTTGTCGGTCATCTTTGCGATTATCGCGTCAAAGGCTAAATTTAGCGCACTCTCCTCCTTATCTTCTTCTAGCCAACGCATTAAAGCGCCGCTATTATTTGCGATGAGCGCCATCAGAGCCTGGCTAATGGACGCGTCTTTCGAGCTAGAGTCGTGGTCGAGATTTTCTGAAATTTCTTGTAGTAGTTTGGTATTATCCACTGCGTTTATATCGTTTGCGATAGCGCCCAGCACGCCCGCTATGTGATTTGTCGGATCTAAGTGATAGCTCGTGATAAAGTGCTTCGCCGCCATGCTAAAGTTGCCCAGCTGAGCGTAGCTAAGAGCTAGGTCGTAGTGTAAAACCGAGTGCTCGGGATAGAACGAGATGAGCGAGGCAAGCTGTGCGTTGGCCTGCTTTAGCTTGTAATTTAGGGCGTTTGCGATGGCTGATGAGAGCTCTAAATTTACCTTTGAGAGCGCACCGCTAGCGTTTAGGTAGTTGCCCGCTGCGCTTGCGTCGTCCAAAAACAGGCTCACGCCGCCTTTTCTTATGTAGTTTATCGTTTGGTTTGGGTCAAAAACCTTGTAAGGCGCGAAGTAAAACAGCGTCTCGTAGCGTTTAGTTTTATCGAAAAATAGGTCGTTTCTAAAGTGCGCTTGAGCTAAATTTACGTCGAAAAGCTCGGGTTTTAGTATCGTTTTGATCGGGAAATTCGTGTTTAAAAACAACGGATCCTCGTGAAATACGGCCTTTATCTCGTCGGTCGCAGCCTCAAATTTGCCGTCTTTTAGGTTTATGATGGCTATCATCGCGTTGATTTTATTTGAGTCGCCGTCTCTTTTTAGTGCTAAATTTAGCCTATTTCTGGCTCTTTCATATTGCCCGAGCCTCGCGTAAAGCATGCCAAGCGCCAGATCTGCGTTAAATTCTTTTTGTGCTTCGAGTTTTTTTATCGCTTCGGTATCGTCGCCGATAAAGCTTAAAATTTTAGCCGCGAGGTAGTCGTATCGGTCTTTATAGTAGCCGTTTTCGGCGTGCGAGAGAGCCGCTAGAGCTTCGACGTACTGGCCTTTATAGTAGTTTATGAGGGCGTAGTAGTAGTTGTATAGCGGAGTGCCCGCCTCCTTGTACAAAAACGAGTTTGCGAGATTTATATAGTAGTCGAAATTTTGCTCGTTTTTTAGCTCCAGCGAGCTAACCGCGGCATTTATGGCGCTAACGGCGACGTTTTCATCGTTTGCGATCGCTTTTTTAAAGCTCGCTAACGCATCTTCAAATTTACCTTGCCTCATCTGCGAGACGCCCAGATTGTAGTTTGAGAGGCTTTGGTTGTAAACGGCGATGTTTTCGTAGATTTTCAGCGCTTCAAATTTATTGCCTTTTTCGTAGAGCAAATTTGCCTTAGCGATCATGTCGTCGATCTTTGAGCTGCCGAATTTTTGCGACTCGTAGTGTTCCTCGATGTCTTTTACGATCTGTTTTTCATCTATCGGCGGCTTTTTCTCGCCTCTAAAAACGAAAAACAAAACTATGGCCAGTATAATGACGAACGCACCCGCCGCTCCGCCGAAGATAAAAAGCTTTTTCTTGCTTTTTTTAGCCTCTTCTCGCGCGTCTACGAGCTGTTCGACGGCTACGGGCTCTAGCTCGTCAAGCGAGACCAGACCGTCGCCGTCGCCGTCTTCTTGCTCGTCTAGCGATTCCGTTTCTTCGTCTTGATCAAAATCGGCCTCTTCGAGGATTACTACGTTTTCGTCGTCGTTTTGCGCCACTACATATACCTTTTAAGAACTTCCGGGATATCGATGCTGCCGTCTGCTTTTTGGTAGTTTTCCATTATCGCTATGAGCGTTCTGCCTACGGCTAGGCTCGAGCCGTTTAGGGTGTTTACCAGAGCGTTTTTCTTGCCGTCTTTGTAGCGGATTTTAGCTCTGCGAGCTTGGAAGTCGCGGGTATTTGATACCGAGCTTATCTCGCGGTATTTGTTTTGTCCAGGCAGCCAGACCTCGAGGTCTATCGTCTTTGCCGCGCTAAAGCCCAGATCTCCGCTACAAAGCAACATATGGCGGTGCGGCAGCCCAAGGCTCGTTAGCAAGTCGCTGGCGCACGCTACCATCTCGTCTAGCATCTGCGCGCTTTGCTCGGGAGTCGTGATAGCTACGAGCTCGACCTTTTCAAACTGATGTTGGCGTATCATGCCGCGCGTGTCGCGTCCTGCGGAGCCCGCTTCTTTGCGAAAGCACGCTGAGTAACAAGTCATCTTTATCGGTAAGCTCTCTACGGGTAAAATTTCGTCGTTGTAAAGATTCGTCACCGGCACTTCGCTAGTAGGGATCAGATACAAATCCTCGCCCTGAGCTTTGTATAGATCGTCTTCAAATTTAGGCAGCTGTCCGGTGCCGTAAAGCGTGTTTGCGTTTACCAAAAACGGTACGTTAACCAGCTCGAAGCCGCGCGCGTTGTTAAAGTCGATCATGTAGTTAACCAGAGCTCTTGATAGGCGCGCCCCCATGCCCTTTAGCACGCAAAAGCGCGAGCCTGAAAGCTTAACTCCGCGCTCGAAATCAAGCCAGCCTAAGCTCTCGCCAAGTTCGTAGTGTTCCTTCGGCGCGAAGTCAAATTTAGTCGGCTCCAGTACCGTTTTTACGCATACGTTGTCGTCCTCATCGGCGCCAAACGGCACGTCGTCGTCGGTGATATTAGGCACGCAGCTTGCGATGTTTTCTAGCTTTTCCTCGTATGCGCGCACGATATCGGCGGCATCGCCCATCGCGGCTTTGTTCAAATTTAGCTCGTTTTTTAGCTCGTCGGTGTTCTCGCCGTTTCTAGCCTTTATGCCCAGTTCCTTGCTCTTAGCGTTTTGGATCGCTTGGAAATTTTCTAGCGCTTGGCGTTTGGCTTTTAGTTCGTTAAAGGTCGTCAAAAGCTCGTTTAAAATCTCGGGCTTTACGTTTTTTCCTTGCAATTTTTTTACGAACTCGTCGTAGTTGCTTTCAAGTAGTCTTAGATTTATCATTTTATTTCGTCCTCGTTGAATTTATGGCGTATTTTAGCGAATGTTAGTATAATTTTGACTAAAACTTAAAAGGAGGAAAGATGCAGGTGCAAAACATTTTCGACGATAAAGATATCTCGGCAAACAGCGAGTCGCTCGCTGTTTTAAAACGAAATTTCCCGCAATGTTTTGATAAAAGCGGCAAATTCGACTTAGAAACGTTAAGCCGAATTTTAGGCTCGGAAAATATCAAAAAGGAGGGTTTTGAGTTAAGATTTTTAGGCAAATCTTATGCGAGATTAACGGCGAATTTAAATCCCAAAACGCTTCTAATGCCCGATATCGCTCATAACGCTAAAAACAAAGACGCCCAAAATTTACTCATAAAGGGCGATAATCTCGAAGTGCTAAAACACCTTAAAAACGCTTATTTTGAGAGTATTAAAATGATTTACATCGATCCGCCTTATAACACGGGTAGCGATGGGTTCGTATATAGCGACGATAGAAAATTTAGCGCCGATGAGCTTGCAAAGCTTGCCGGCATCTCTGAGGATGAGGCTAAACGCGTGCTTGAATTTACCGCAAAAGGCTCAAACTCGCACTCTGCGTGGTTAAGTTTTATCTATCCGCGTCTTTATATCGCTAGGGAGCTACTCCGCGAAGACGGCGTGATATTTATAAGTATCGACGATAACGAACAGGCACAACTTAAAATTTTATGCGATGAAATTTTTGGGGAGGAGAATTTTGTTGCCAACTTAATATGGCAAAAGAAAAAAGGTGGCTCACAAGATAGCCAAGATTTTTCAAAAGAACACGAATATATTTTATGCTACAAGAAAAAAGATTGGCGAATTTACGATGAAACAGAAGAATTTACCGAAGATGACTTTAATAAAACAATTAATAATAAAAAAGCCAATATTATAAAATTGGAAAAATGGGGTGCCGGTGCTTTGAGAATTGAAGCACCAACGCTTTAATATCCTATAAAAGATCCAAATGGCAATGATTTTTACCCTATAGTGCCAAATGGCGAAGATAGACGATGGCGAAAAAAACCTGAAAATTTGGATAAAGATCATATTTTTTGGCAGAAAAATTCTAGAGGCCGCCTGACTCCGTACGAGATTATATATTTTGATGAAATAGAAAAAGAAAAAATTATAAAAACTAGAACTATGTTTACAGATTTTGGAACTACTACAGATGCCACAAAGGAAATACAAAATTTATTTAATAACAAAAAAGTTTTTGATACTCCAAAACCTACGAACTTACTTAAAAAATTAATGCAAGTTGGTACTGATTATGACGACATCATTCTAGACTTCTTTGCTGGTTCCGGCACTACCGCTCACGCCGTAATGGCTCAAAATTTAGAAGACAGCGGCAACCGTAAATTTATATTAGTCCAGCTTGATGAAAAAATAGATGAGAAAAAGAGCAAAATGGCTTACGATTTTTGTAAAAACGAGCTAAAAAGTAAAAATCCGACTATCTTTGACATCACGAAAGAGCGTATCTTGCGCGCAGCGCAGTCTCTCTCTCTCTCTCTCTCGAGACGACGCGCGGCTTAAATTTAAAATCTTTTCGATCGTCCCACTTTTAAAATCGTATTTAGACGAAGACTTAGACGGCGACTTTGGTACGAAAGAACCGAATTTATTTTCTACAAACGAGCTTTCAAAAGACGATCTTATAGCGCTTTTAACTACGTTTGCAGCTTATGACGGTATAAAATTAACGGACGAGTTAAAAAGCTTAAATTTAGACGGATACGAGGCATATTACGGCAATAAAAAGCTTTATCTTATAAATACGAATTTTAGCAGTAAAAATTTAAAAGCATTAATCGAGAAGATAGATAGCGATGAGGAATTTGCGCCTGAGAAGATAGTGATTTACGAGCCGAATTTCGAAAGCTCGAGGTGGCGCGAATTAGACGAAGCTATTGAAAATTACGCAAATAAAAAGAATTTGCAAATAAGCTTAATCGTAAGGCACTAAGATGGCCGGATTTAACTACGAAAGAGACTTGCCTCATCAAAACGAAGCGATAAATGCGGTAATAAAAGCTTTAATCGGGCGCGAGATAAAAACGAACCTAAACGCGGAGCAAAATCCGCTAATAGAAAGCAAAGATAAAATTTTTGATATCTGCATGCAAACCGGCACCGGCAAAACGTATACGTTTACGAAAATGATGTTTGAGCTAAATAAAATCGCAGGCGTTTTTAAATTTATAATCGCGGTGCCGACGCTTTCTATAAAGGCCGGAACGATGAGTTTTTTAAACTCCGATACTACTAGAGAGCATTTTAGAGATATTTACTCTAAAAATATCAAAATATATTTAGTCGAAAGCACAAGCCGAAAAGATAAAAAAGAACGTATGCCAAGCGCTATAAGCGAATTTGCAAGAGCGAGTGAGAATAATGCCGTACACGTACTTGTAATAAATCAAGGTATGATAAATTCTAAAACTATGGAAAAAGAATTTGACGCGACTCTTTTTGATGCATTTTCAAAACCATTTGAAGTTATCTCGCATACAAGACCTATCTTGGTAATAGACGAACCGCATAAATTCGATAAAGAGAATAAAACGTGGGAAAATTTGGAGAAATTTAACGCGCAACTCGTTTTTAGATACGGAGCTACTTTTAGCAAATTCGAAAATAAAATTTACGAGCTAAACGCGCTTGATGCTTTTAATGCGGATCTGGTAAAGGGCGTTGAGGTTTACGTGGCCAAATTCGACGAGGCGGCTGACGCGAGCGTGAGACTGGTGTCGACGGACGGAGCGATCGCCAAATTCGAATATAAAATCGATAGGAAAAGTAAATTTTACGATCTTGCGAGAGATAACGATTTGGGTTCCATAGACGAAAATTTAAGCGGTATAAAGATAGAAAAGATAAATACGAAAACGGCGTTATTAAATAACGGCGTAGAGATGAAAAGAGGCGACGCGATAAATCCTTTTAGCTACTCGCAAACGCTTCAACAAAAGATGTTGCAAACGGCCGTAGATGCGCACTTTAAAAACGAGCGCGAGATGATGAAGCGATCGCCTCGCATAAAACCGCTTGCGTTATTTTTTATAAACGATATAGAGAGCTACCGCGAAAAGGACGGAGCGTTTAGGACCGAATTTGAAACGCTGATAAAAGCAAAAATGGAGCAAATTTATAAAGAAGAAGAGCCTGGATTTTATAAAGATTATCTAAAAAAATCGCTTGAAGATATATCTTTAACTCACGGCGGATATTTCTCGAAAGATAATAGCGATAAGGATGAAGAGATTCAAAAAGAGATAAATGAAATTTTGCGCGATAAGGAGAGTTTGCTAAGCTTAGAAAACACTAGGCGTTTTATATTTTCGAAATGGACTTTGCGCGAAGGCTGGGATAATCCGAACGTCTTTAGTATTTGCAAGCTACGAAGCAGCGGTTCGAATACGAGTAAGCTGCAAGAAGTAGGGCGCGGACTAAGACTGCCTGTAAACGAGTATATGTCTCGCGTCAAGGACGATAAATTTATGCTTAATTATATCGTCGATTTTAGCGAAAAGGACTTCGCAAATAGCCTGATAAACGAGATAAATAAAGATGCTGAAGTCGAAGTAAATAAAGAGGAGCTTACCGAAGAAATATACGAAAGAGTAAAGCAAAAATTTAATATTAGTAAGCTCAAAATTCTAAGTAGTTTAGTTGAGGTTGGAGCGTGCGACGAGAACGGTAAATTTTTAGAAGGCGGATATGAAAAATTTAAAGAGATTTATCCGATACGAAACGGAAATTTATCGCAAAAGATAAGAAACGTCGAAGATAGGAAAAAGGGTATAAAGATAAGACCCGCTATGTTTGCTGAGCTAAAAGAGCTTTGGGAGAGGCTAAATGAGCGAGCAATCCTAGAATACGACATAAAAAACGAGGAAGAGTTCCGCAAAATTTTTAGCGATTTTTTATTCGCCAGAAAAGAGATATTTAAACCAAGCGGACTTGAAGTGCGAAAATTCGGCGTAAAAGCAACGAAAAGCGGTATGTGTGTCGTAAATATAAGTAGCGTAGAAGATAAAATAGAGCCTATAAATACGCTGAGCTATAAAGAATTTTTAATAAAGTTAAGCGATGAGACGAGTATGCGGATAGATACGTTACATCAAGCATTTATAAGATGTAAGGGGGCGATAGATATAAAGGAGTATTTAAATCTTTCGACTGTTTATGCCGTTAAGAGCGAATTTAACCGTTATTTGCTCGAAAATGCACTAAGTAAATTTAGTATTTCGTATAAAAATATAAAAAGTAGCGTCCATCCTACGAAATTTACCGATAAAAACGGTAATATAAAAGAAGTGAGTTCTAGCGATCTTGGAGTGCAAAGTATCGCAGGCAAAGCTACTAGGGAGTATTTGTTTGATGAAATATTTTTTGATTCCGAGCTTGAGAGAGAAAATATAGCTTAAGAAATAACGGACGTAGTAGTTTTTACTAAAATTCCTAAAAACTCTATAAAAATCCCGGTAGCAGGCGGCGGCACATACTCGCCCGATTTTGCTTATATAATCAATCAAAAAAACGGTAAAAGTAAGCTAAATTTTATCATCGAAACCAAAAATAAGCCCAAAGAGGAGCTTGCTTTAAGCGAAAAACAAAAGATTAAGCATGCACAAGAACTATTTAGTAGAGGCGGTTTTGATGTGAGATTTGAAACGCAGTTTGAGAATGATGAAATTTTGGAGATTATCAAGCGGTATTTATAGGATAGAGGCTATAAAGATAGCCTCTAAATTTACACCATAAACATAACTTTAGCAAGTATCACGACGACTGCGGCCGCCGCAAATGCAAACGGATGAATATTGCCTAACGGGCTAGGGCGCTTTAGTATAAATTTGCACGTGAGATTGGTCGCTACGGCCGCAAATATCAGCATCGCCAAAACAACCTTTATCATCAAGGCGGTTTGTAAATTTGACGCGAAATATCCGCCAGCCTTCGAGCCGACCCAGCTGCTCATCATCATGCCGCCCGTTAAAATCAAAATCAGCACGCAAAGCGGCATGATCTTTATCGCGACGCTTGAGATAGCCTGTTGCGCTTTTTGCGCTATTTCCGCGGGCAGTTTCTTTTTAGCCCTTGAAAAAATAATCACGTCGAAAAATAAAAATCCAACGAAAATAATAGCGCAGATCAGGTGAATAAGCTGCGCGTAAGGGTAGATTGCTTGCACTTTTTTCCTTTAAATTTATTTGTATATGCCGGTTGCGGCGCGTATTTTTTCCATTATCGGCGCTGCGACGGCTCGCGCTTTTTTCGCGCCTTCGTTTAAAATTTCATCCACTTCGCCTGCGTGATTTAGATAATAATCAAATTTGCCTCTCGCGTCCGCAAAATAGTCCCAAACCAGCTCGTTTAGATACATCTTAAAGTGTCCGTGTCCTTCGCCGCCTCGCTCGTACCGCGCTTGCAGGGATTTTTGTCCGTCCTCGTCTAGGAATAATTTAGCGATATTATAGACGTTGCAATTTTGCCACTGCTTAGGCGCTTCAAGCGGCTCAGATGTCGTCACGATGCTTGAGATTTGCTTTTTTAGCTCTTTGGCGCCGGCGAAAATATCTATCGTGTTGCCGTAGCTTTTGCTCATTTTCGCGCCGTCTGTTCCGGGCACAGTAGCGACGTTTTCATCGACTTTGTACTCCGGCAGGACGAAGATGTCGCCGTGCTCGTTGTTAAATTTGATCGCGATGTCGCGCGCGATCTCGACGTGCTGGATCTGATCCTTGCCCACGGGCACGACCTGCGCGCCGTATAGCAGGATATCGGCCGCCATCAAAACCGGATAGCTAAAAAGCCCGTGATGCGATGTTAGACCCTTTGCGACCTTGTCCTTGTAGCTGTGTGCGCGCTCGAGCAGGCCCATAGGCGTGTATTGGCTCAGTATCCAGTAGAGCTCTAAAACCTCTTTGACGTCGCTTTGCACCCAAAATACGCTCTTTTGCGGATCGATACCTAGCGACAAAAACGCACTCGCCGCCTCATAGGTATTTTGTTTTAGTTTTCCCGCGTCGGCGACCGAGGTCATGGCGTGGTAGTTTGCGATAAACATAAACATCTCGCTTTGCCCCTGCGCCTCAACCATTTGTTTGATCGAGGCGAAGTAGTTGCCTAGGTGTAGTTTGCCGCTTGGTTGCAAACCTGTTAGTACTCTCAAATTTTATCCTTTTTGCGGCTTATCTTTTTCCGCTTTACTTTGTTAGATTTTGCTTCGCTTCACTGCGATGCACGGCAAGTGCGCCTCATTCGCAAAGCAAAATCTGCCGCGTCTAGCGAAAAAATATCGCGCCTTATTTTTGTTTTTATAAAATTTGCACGGCTATTTGACAATATTGCCGCTTATTTTTGTTGCATTAAACTTTTGAAATCCATCAAATTTGAACTCAAATTTTTAACTCGCTTAAAATTTGACGTTTACCGCTCAAATTTCAGCGATACGAACCGCGCCGAATTTTCACGCCGATACGGTCAAACGCTAATCGCATTAAATTTAAACCGCTCAAATTTAAAAAAGAAATTTAAAGCCGCAAATTTTAAAATTTACGCTCAAATTTCAACCCAAATTTTACTTAATCCTTTTTTATTTTTCTAAAATCTCTTTCGCGACTTGCTCTAGCCCTTTGCCTTCGACGTCGATTGTGAGATCGGCGACGCTTTTATACATTTTTTTTCTCTCGCTAAAAAGCTTTTTAGCCGCGTTTAAATCCTTTAAAAGCGGGCGTTTGGCGTAGTGCATCTGCGCTTCGCCGCTTTTATCTATTCGTTTTAAAATCGCCTCGAAACTTGATTTTAGATAGATGATTTTGCCGATTTTTTTAAGGCCTTTAACCTTTGCAAAGCCGCCGCCTGCCGCGATCACCGAGGATTTTACGTTTTTAGATAGCTTTTTAGCGAGTTTTGCCTCGCATTTTCTAAAATACTCCTCGCCCTTAGTCTCGAAAATTTCTCGGACTTTTAAATTTTGCTCGCTTTCGATCAGCTCGTCGGTGTCTAAAAACAGCTTGCCCGTTTTTTTCGCGATATGCCTTGCTACCGTACCTTTGCCGACACCCATAAAGCCGATAAAAACTAAATTTTTACTCACTTTTTCCCTTGTTTTCCTCGTCCGAGCCGCTGCGATTTTTAGGTATCAGCACGATTGGAGTGCCCGATAGCTCGAATTTCTCGCGCAGTTTGTTTGTTAGGTAGCGTTTGTAGCTAAAGTGCAGGGCGCGCGGACGGTTCATCACTAGCGCGATCTTAGGCGGTGCGAAACCAAACTGCACCGCGTAGTAAATTTTCACGCTTTTGCCCTTTTCGCGCGGTATCGGGTGTGCTTTTACAGCCTCTTCGATAGCTTCGTTTAGCCTTGCGGTTTGGATTTTTTGCGTGTAGTTTTTATAAACTTCTAAAATAAGCGGGTAAATTTTATGCACCCTTTTGCCGCCCAGAGCCGAAACGCTGATGATCGGCGCGTAGGCGAGAAATTTAAATTTATCCCTGATCTCGCGGCTAAATTTATCAAAATCTTCCTCGCTTTTGTCCCATTTGTTTAGCACGATTATGACGCCGAGCTCAAATTTGGCCGCAAGGCCCGCGATACGCTCGTCAAGCTCGGTTAGCGGTTCGGAGCTATCAAGCACCAAAAGCGCGATGTCGGCTAGCTCGAGCGCGGACTCGGTGCGGTTTAGCGCGTATCTTTCGATGCCTTCTATCTTGCCTCGTTTTCTGATGCCCGCTGTATCGACGAACTCAAAAATCCTATCCTCATAAAGGAAAGTCTCGTTTACCGGATCTATCGTCGTGCCGGCTATGTCGCTCACGACCGCGCGAGATTCTTTTACGAGCGCGTTTAGAAGCGAGCTTTTGCCGACGTTTACGCGTCCGATGATGCCTACTTGGATATTTTTGCGTTCATAATCCTCGCGAGCCGATATCTCCCTAACCACCTCGCCGTCGTCGCCGAAATTTTCCAAAAACTCGTCCAGATCTTCGCCGTCGTCGGGTCTGATCTCGTCTTTTAGCTGTTTATAGATCCAGTCTGCCAGCTCGTCTATGCCCGCGTTGTGGCTGACCGAGATAGCAAAGCTCGTTTTTGCACCGAAATTTGCAAACTCGTAGCTTCGCAGCTCGTCTTTTTTGCTGTCTATTTTGTTGATTACGAGCGCGGTCGGTAAATTTAGCTTTAAAAGCGCGTAGTATAGGGCTTTATCCTCGTCGCTAGGCATCATTTTGCCGTCGACCATAAAGATTATGGCGTCCGAGCTTCTAGCTTCGGCTAGGGTTTTTGCCTTGACATTTTTAAAAAGCTCGCTACTATCGTCCAGTCCGCCGCTGTCGATCAAAACGCAGCTTTTGTCGTAGATTTCTATAATCGTTTTGTTTGTATCTCGCGTCGTGCCGCTGACGTCGCTGGTGATAGCTATACGTCTGCCGGCTAGGCGATTAAAGAGCGAGCTTTTGCCGACGTTTGGCTTGCCGACTAAAATTATCTTTTGCAAAATTTGTCCTTTTTATGATGCCTGATTATACAAATTTTTCACTTATACAAAGTATAAAATGCGGCTTAAAATAGCATAATGCAAAGCTCTTTGATCTTTCGTCAAAGAGCTTTTGGAGTAAAATTTGAAGTTAAACCTTAAATTTGTCTAGACTGTTGTTTAGAGTTTCGGTCATTTTGCTTAGATGTTCGGCGGCTGCCGCTATCTCCTCGATGCTTTTTGCATTTTGAGAAGAGATGGCGTTTATGTTATTTGTATTGTTTAAAATTTCAGTTACGTTTTCGCCTGTTTTTACATAGTCGCTTACGTTTTTATCGGATAAATTTATGGCTTGATGCATACTATCGGCTAGTATGGCGATCTTGTCTTTTACGTCGTCCGCTACCAAATTTAGATCTTTTATCTGAGCTGAGTTGATATGCATTTGCTCGCTAGCCTGATTTATTCCTTGAACGATTATATTTATCGTCGCATTTATCTCGACTAGGCTTTTTTGCGTCCTTTCGGCTAGTTTTCTAACCTCGTCTGCGACCACCGCAAATCCCCTGCCGTGCTCGCCTGCGCGTGCGGCTTCGATAGCGGCGTTTAGGGCTAGTAAATTTGTCTGATCTGCTATGTCGTTTATCACGGAGAGTACGTTTTTGACTTGCTCGGCCTCGCCGCTAAGTCTTGAAATTTTATCCGACAGACCAAGCTCTGATTCTACGCTGTTTTCTATCTTTAATGTGAGATCTGATATGGCTTTATTTGCGCTCTCGATGACGGTGCTTGCTTGTTTCATATCGCCTGCGCCTTTTTTGGCCTCTTCTATAAAATCTAAAAGCTGATCTTTTATCTGATTTGCTTTTTGGGCTGCTTCGTCAACTATTTGAGATGTTTTTTCGGCATTTTGGCCTGCGATCAGCGATGTCGAGCTTAGCTCGTATGCAGTCGAGGAGTTTTCGCGAGAGAGTTGCTTTGCTTCGCTGATTAAATTTCTTAAATTTTGCGCGACGGCTTGCAAAAGACCCATTGCGCTTTTTGGACTGTCTGTTTTGATATCGACGGCTAAATTTCCATTTGAAATTTCTGATATGACGTTTTCTATTTGAGCTGGTTTTGCGCCTAAAATTCCTTGTATCACTTTGCTATTTACGATTGATAAGATGATGGAGCAAAATATAGTAATACCGAGCAAAATTTTAAAGATATTTTGCTGCAGGATTAAGCTTTCATGTAGATTTTTTACTTCATTGTGCGTTCTGTCCGAAACCAAAACGAAAAATTCGTCAAGCGGCTTCATGATGTAGGCTTTTTGGTCGTGATAGTCCTTGCCGTTAACCAGATCGAGTGCCGTTTTTAAAATTTCATCCCTTTTTTCAGGCTCGGCTTTGTTTAAATTTTTGATCATATCAAAAGCTTTTACCTCAAGATTTACAAGAACGTTTGATCTTGCTTCTGTCTCTTCTATTTTTTTAAACTCGGCTTCCGTAAAGCCCTCTTGTTTCATCAGATCTTTTAGCGCGATTTTTATATTTGAGTCCGGTCTTGGCTTTTTGATCCCGCCTGCGACAAAGTCCCAATAAATTCTGCTATATTCCTCCGGACGTGGACTTTTGCCGTTTCTGATATCCAAAATGGCGTTATATTGCTCCTCAAAGCCAGGATTTTTCCCAGCCGTCGCCACGTATGATCTCACAAGCTTCGTTAGATCGTCGGAGCTTTGTCTGAGCTCATCTGCTAGCTTGTATGAGTTTAGTTGTCTGACTGAAGCATTTTCTAGCTGGCTTGAGATACTTTGGATGTTGATAAAAATAATACCGAGCGCAGGCATTAAAACTATACATAAAACGACTAAAAACATTTGAAATTTTTTAGATCTAAATAATTTAGATACAAATTCGCCCATAAAAACTTCCTTTTTTGTGACTTTAAAAGATAAATTTTATATAAATATAAAACCAACCTTACATATTTGAAATCGGTTTATACAATTTATAACATAAAATAACACTTAAGTAGACAAATTTTAAGTCATTTTTTATTAAAATGCTTGTTTTAAATTCAAAGGAAAATTTTGTTTCGTAGATACGTTTTGCACCATTTGGGCGCTTATTATATGATCATCGCGTGTATGTTTTTTGCCGCCGTCGGAGGCTTTGCGAAAGTTTTGAGCGAGCAGATGTCTAGTATCGAGGTCGTATTTTTTAGAAATGCCGTCGGCCTTGCTATCGTGCTTTACGCTATTTACAAAAGGCCGCCGACGCACCAAAAGGGCGGGCAGCTTTTTGTGCTGATGTTTCGCGGATTTATTGGCACGATCGCGCTTTTTGCTCTTTTTTACAACATCGCTCATATAAATTTGGGCGCGGCTTATACTTTTCAAAAAACCAGCCCCATTTTCACGGCGATTTTTGCGGCGATTTTCTTAAAAGAAGCGCTTAGCAAAAAGGGCTGGGGCGCGATATTTCTAGGCTTTATCGGCATACTTTTTATCATCCAGCCAAATTTAGGCATCAGCAAAACCGACTGGCTGGGGCTTTGGAGCGGCGTAGGGGCGGCGCTTGCGATGCTTAGCGTCAGAACTCTGCGAAAAAGCTACGATACGAGCGTCATCGTGCTTAGCTTTATGGCGTGGGGAACGGCTCTGCCGATGCTTTTGATGGGCGTTGCGGAGTGGGTCAAATTTGAGCCTTTAGATTTTTTGCTTTCGCCTTTTGTGGCGCCGAATTTTAAAGGCGTAATCTTAATCGTGCTGATGGGGCTTGCGGGCTATTTTTTCCAGCTTTATATGACGAAGGCGTATGCGGCGAGCAAAAAGGCAGGCTCAGTCGCCGCGATAAGCTACATGGACGTCGTGTTTTCGCTAGTAGTGGGCTTTTTTATGGGCGATACGCTACCTAATGCGGCGGCGTTTTTTGGTATAATGCTGGTCGTTATCAGCGGAATAATCGTAGCAAGGGAGAGATAAATTTTATGAAAATAGAAATAGGCGAATCTTTATTTTACTCCTGGCTTCGCCATGTCAAAGAGTGTCAAATAGTGCAAACTAATTGGAAAATTTCTCCAAAATGGGAACTAAAATTTTCGGACGAACTAGAAAAAATTATGTCGAAAACAGATGGTTTTTTTTCTAATAAATACGGATATAAAATTTACAAGCAAAATACCTCTTTAAAACAGATTTTACAACAGGCTGAATGTGATGCTTTGGGTATTTGCGCCAATGATGGTATAAATGAAATTTATGCGGTTGATGTTGCCTTTCATGAGTCCGGACTAAACTACGGCGGTCTTGATGAGACGGTAGCTAGAGTAGTAAAAAAATGTCTTAGAACCGCCATGTGTATTTATGGATATTTTGGTGTTAAAAAAGCAGAAATTATCTTTGTATCCCCTAAAATAAATAGACAAATTTTAGATGCCTTGCGCCCTTGTTTTGTTGATATAAACAACATAATGCAAGAGATGGGGTTTGAATTTGACTTTAGAATAATAGCAAATAGCGATTTTTCAAATTTGGTTTTAGAACCTATTTTGGAGGTAAGTGGTAATGTGGCCGATACGGCGGAGCTTTTTATGCGTTCTTACCAGATGCTATCCTTGTTTGATAAAAAAAGCCTAAAAGATACGAAAAACATAGAAAAACAAAAGCTGAAAGTAGGTATACATAACTACCAACTTTCTAAAGACTGCGTTAATATCAAAAATAATCAAGACGATTACGCCGAGTTAAAAGTAGGGCAAATAGCACGAATAATTATGAGGGAAATTTTGGAAAGCGGTAAAGTAGATGCCGACGAGATAAACAGGCTTCAAAGCGAAAGATATAGTAAGGATAGTCTTGGATTAAATTACCCTGCGCTTGTAATAGCGAACAATGAATATGATACGAGGCGATATTATGTGGATCCTGTATTCATAAATGGTGTATATTATAAACTTTGTAATGATTGGTATGAAGGGGCGGCAAACGATGATAGACCCTACCTAATCGACTGGATCAAAAAATATAGAGATAAATAAAGGAGAAATATGATACTAATAGCAGGGCCTTGCGTCATAGAAAGCGAGCAGCTCGTTTTTGACGTGGCAAAAAGGCTAGTTAAATTTAACGAAGATAAGCGGATAGATTTTTATTTCAAATCAAGCTTTGACAAGGCAAATCGCACGAGTATAAGCTCGTTTCGTGGGCCCGGACTTGAAAAAGGGTGCGAAATTTTAGCCAAGGTAAAAAAGGAATTTGGCTTTAAAATTTTAACCGATATCCACGAGAGCTACCAGGCCGCGCCCGTAGGCGAAGTAGCCGACGTGCTGCAAATCCCCGCGTTTTTGTGCCGCCAGACCGATTTGCTCGTGGCTGCGGCCAAGACAAAAGCTGTGGTAAACATCAAAAAAGGACAGTTTTTAGCAGCCTCTGCGATGAAGCACTCGGTCAAAAAAGTGCTAGAAGCAAGGGGCATTAGCGGCGAGGGATACGAGGTTGCTAAACAAAACGGAGTGTGGCTAACAGAGCGAGGAAGCACCTTTGGCTACGGAAATTTAGTCGTAGATATGAGAAATTTGGTGCTGATGAGAGAATTTGCGCCCGTGATTTTCGACGCGACGCACAGCGTGCAGATGCCGTCGGCTTTGGGTGAGAAAAGCGGCGGTGACGCGAGATTCGTGCCGTATCTAGCGCGAGCTGCGGCGGCTGCGGGCGTGGACGGATTTTTTTACGAGACGCACGTAAATCCTTGCGAGGCGCTTTGCGACGGACCGAATATGCTAAATTTGGACGAGCTGGACGCAAATATCGCTCAAATTTTTAAGATAAAAGACGCCCTAGGCGATGCAAACTAAGGGCTTTTTGTGGGTGCTAGGCGGCGCGGTCGCCGAGTGCGGCTGGGCGTACGGGCTAAAACACGCATCGAGCGCGCCGGAGATCGCGCTAACTGCGATGCTCGTTTGCGTTAGCTTTACGTCGTTTATAATCGCTATGAAATACCTGCCTATTAGCATCACGTATACCGTGTTTGTCGGGCTTGGAGCGTTTTTTGTGGTGATCGCCGAGATCGTGAGCGAATTTCGCGCGAGCGGTCAGACGCCCGATTTATTGCGGCTATTTTTCATAGCGACGCTGATCGCGGGCGTACTGGGGCTAAAGAGGCTAAAATCTTGACGCACGTTTTAGCTCTTTTGGCGGCCGGGTGCTGCGAGGTCTCGGGCGTGTTTTTTCTAACCAAATTTCAAAAAAGCTTCGGCGTGAAAAAGGCGGCGAATTTTTTGATTTTGGTCGCAAATTTCGCCATTTCTCTTTGGCTTTTGAGCTACGCGATGCAGGCGATGCCGATGTCGGTGGCGTACGCGATCTGGACGGGTATGGGAGCGGTCGGAGCCGTGGGCGTCGGGATAGTATTCGATAAAGAAAAAATGAGCGCGCAAAAGGCGTTTTATCTATCGCTAATAACGCTAAGCGCGATAATGTTAAAAATAATCTAAGGGGCAAATTTGGAGGTAGTAGAGCAGGTCACGTCGCGAGATAAAACCATCGTAAAAACAGGCCTCATAGGCATAGTGACAAATGCCATTTTAGCGGCTATAAAGGCGGTAGTGGGCTTTGCTAGCGGCTCGATCGCTATCATCTTAGATGCGGTAAATAACCTAAGCGACGCGCTCTCGTCGGTCATTACCATTGTCGGCATAAAAATAGCCGGGAAAAGCCCTGACAAAGAGCATCCGTTTGGCTACGGCAGAGTGGAGTATCTAACGGCTATCGTTATAGGCGTGATCATACTTTATACGGGCGGCACTTCAGTGGTCGAGTCGGCTAAAAAAATCATCTCGCCAAGCACCCCAAACTACGATACTATCTCGCTTGTTTTGATCGCCGTTTTGGTTGCGGTCAAATTTGCGCTTGGTCTTTACACGCAAAGAGTCGGACAAAGCGTAAATTCCGACTCGCTCATAGCAAGCGGAGTGGATGCGAAATTTGACGCTCTTATCTCGCTTGGTACGCTTTTGGCGGCGTTGGTCTTTGTGTTTTTTGACGTTAGCCTTGAGGCATATCTTGGCGTGATCATATCGCTACTTCTTATCAAGGCGGCACTTGAAATTTTACGTGACGCGATAGATAAAATTTTAGGCGCGAGGATGCCTAACAGCGACAGCTCGCAAATTTATGAGTGCATAGGCTCGTTTGACGGCGTGCTTGGGGCGTATGATCTTATATTTAACGATTACGGCCCAGACAAGAAGCTAGGCAGCGTGCATATAGAGGTGGCGCACGATATGAATGCCGCGCAGATAGACGCGCTTACTAGGCGAATACAAAATGAAATTTTTGCGAAATTTAACATTGTTTTAGATACCATTGGCATCTATGCATTTAACAAAGAGGATAACGCAACAAGGCTAAACGTCGAAAAGATAGTTTTTGGGCATAAATTTATCAAGCAAATGCATGGATTTTACATAAATAAAGAGACAAATACGATCACGTTTGATATCGTCATAGACTTTAACGCGCCAGATAGCTCGGCACTCTACCGCGAAATTTTATCGCAAGTAAGCAGCGCCTACCCTAGCTACAAGGTCATCATCACGCGTGACACGGACTACAACGGATAGAAATTTAAGGAGCAGACATGAAAATAATCGAAGGAAATTTGGCTCTAAAAGGCGGCGAGAAGATCGCTATCATTAACGCGAGATTTAACCACATCATCACAGACCGCTTGGTAGAGGGCGCGAGGGATGCGTTTTTGCGTCACGGTGGCGACGAGGCGAATTTGAGCCTCATTTTGGTGCCGGGCGCGTTTGAGATACCGATGGCGCTTGAAAAGGCGCTAGCTAGCGGCAAATTTGACGCCGTTTGCTGCGTGGGAGCGGTTATCCGCGGCTCTACGCCTCATTTTGACTATGTTAGCGCCGAGACCACCAAGGGCATCGCAAACGTCACGCTAAAGTACGGCAAACCGGTGACCTTTGGCGTACTAACGGTAGATAGCATCGAGCAAGCCATCGAGCGAGCGGGCTCAAAGGCCGGAAACAAGGGCTTTGAAGCGATGACCGGCGTGATCGAGATGCTAAGCTTGTATAAAAATTTGGAGGCGTAAAATGGCGACTCGTCATCAGGTCAGACAAGCCGTCGTTTCGCTACTATACGCACGCGAAATGGGTAGTTGCAGCGAGGAGTTCGTCGAGGAGTTTTTAGAAGAAAAAAAGATCAGAAACGATCAGCGAAGCCTCGCACTGTCGCTTTTTCACGGCATTTTGGAGCATGCGGATGAGCTTGACGGGCTACTAAACGCGCGCCTAAAAGAGTGGAAAATAAACGAGATCGGCAGTATCGAGCGCGCCGTGCTTAGGCTGGGGGCGTACGAGATGAAATTTACCCCGACCGATAAGGCCGTCATCATAAACGAGGGTATCGAGCTTGGCAAGGAGCTGGGCGGCGACTCGGCACCGAAATTTATAAACGGCGTGCTAGACGCGCTAAAGGCCGATCTGTGAAGCTCTGCGTCGCGCTTGATCTGGGCTCGAAGCAGGAGTGTTTGCAGCTAGCGGAGGGGCTTGCGGACTTTGCGGATAAAATTTGGCTAAAAGTGGGCTTGCGAGCCTATTTGCGCGACGGAGCGGGCTTTATCGAGGAGCTAAAAAAGCTCAGAAATTTTAAAATTTTCCTCGATCTAAAGCTCTACGACATCCCAAATACGATGGCGGACGCCGCCGAGGAGATCGCTAAAATCGGCGTAGATATGATAAATGTGCACGCAAGTAGCGGCAAGCGCGCGATGGCTATGGTGATGGAGCGACTGGATAGGCTAGCTTCGCGTCCGCTAGTGCTCGCGGTCTCTGCGCTAACTAGCTTTGACGAGACCGAATTTAGCGCGGTTTACGAGCAAAATTTGGACGACGCCGTGCGCAAATTTAGCGTGATGAGCTACGAAGCGGGGCTTGACGGCATGGTCTGCTCGGCGTTCGAGAGCCGCCTGATAAAGGACGCCACAAGCGCAAATTTTATCACGCTCTGCCCTGGCGTGAGGCCGTTTGGCGAGAGTGCGGGGGATCAAAAACGAGTGGCGGATCTGAGCGTCGCGCGCGAGGCGGGGGCGGATTTTATCGTAGTCGGTCGTCCGATCTATCAAAGCGCCGATCCGCGCGAAATTTGCAAGCGGATTTTGGATCAAATTTAGAGTCAAAGCTTGCATAAATTTTAGTCTCAAATGATTTTGGTCTGGTTTTTGCGTGCAATAAATTTTAATTAAATCATCGCAAAAACGCGACCTGAACGACGACCGGGCGCGGCAGCGACAGGTGCATCCTCTATGTTTACCGCATGGTCTGTTACTACGCCAGCACGCCCCATCCCGACAATGCCAAGCTAAAATGGTGGCTCTGGAAGGATTAAATTTGCAAATTTGATACGCGCGAGCTGTTTAAACTCGATCAAATTTTGCGCGGCTATTTTTCTGCGGGAGGGCGGCAGGCGCGAAAACGCAAATTTAAGCAAGATATCAGCGGTATTTAATTATAATGCGGTTTCTTTTTTGGGACAGATGGGTGAGTGGCCGAAACCACACCCCTGCTAAGGGTGCAGCTTCTAACCGGGGCTCGAGGGTTCAAATCCCTCTCTGTCCGCCACCGATTTTTTCTTAAATTTCTTTTTACTTTAGCAATCAATTTTAAATCACTATGTTTTTGATGGATATTAAAAATAAATAATATCGTACGGCGACTACTAGATATTTTGTGTGCTTGTTGTCTGTATTTTTTGACAATAAATAGAAAAAATTTATTTTTAAGCAGGGTCTAGATTGTTGTATTAGTAGCTTAAGGTGCATAAATGCAGTCATATTGTGCACCTCGGAGAATCAAATAGCCAACTGGCTTAAGGCTAAATTTTATTCTCCGAAAGTAAGATAAAGATGAGCGGATTTATCAGCGTTTCGCCGCGTGCGGCATAGAGCATGACGTCCTCGAAATAGTTATCGTTGATGCCGTAAACGTGGTATTCGTACGCGCCGATGCCGTATCCCATCGGAGTGATATCTACGCGCGAGTACCAGGCGTTTTTAGCCAGGATATAGCGGCTTGTATCTTGCGAATAGACCCACAGCACGACGTCGTCTTTGTTCTTTTGCCGCATGAGCCACGTAAATGAGTTTGAGATGTCGTAGAAAAAGTACGTATCGCCGTTTGGCATCACCGCCTGAGCCGTGTTGTTTAGGTCGCTGATGAGCACCTTGCTCTCAAAGCAGAGGTATTTGCCAAGCTCGATTTCTAGCGGCTTTTTTTCTACATTGCCGTGGCGAACTACGATTTTGCCCTCGCTAGTATCCACTGAAAACGCGAGCAGCGCCACCACGCCGATAAGTAGCACGGCGGCGAAAATTTGCCTTATCATAATAAAACTCCTCGCAAAAGGTAGTATTTAGCGACGAAAAAGCTGCAAACAAGAGCATTTACGATCAGCCAAAAAGAGGAAATTTTGAGCAAATGCTCGTAAGGTTTTTTCACGATTAGCTCGACCAAAAACGCCGATATGCCGTAGAAAATGCCCAAAAACAGCGAACCCCAGATAAGGTAGCCGACGTAAAAATACTCGCCCTTTAGCATGCAGTACGGGCATTTGTGATTTGGCTGTTCGTAGACGTAAAGCCCGAAAAAATAAGTAATTGCGTAGTATGCGATAAATAAAAACAGCAGGTTGCAAACAAAGCTCGCCATCGTCTGTTTGAGCAAATTTAGCGTCAAAATGACCGCAAAAACGGCGTAGTAAAAGACGACCAAATTTAACTTTGTGTAGCCAAACGGCAGTTTTGGCGCCTGAAATACGACCGAGCAGCAAAAGACGGGCACCTTTAAGGGTACGTTGCTAAAAAACAAAATCTCAGCGGTAAATTCAACCAAAACGCCGATGAAAAGCGCGGTAAAGATGACGTATTTTCGCTTTAAATACGGAAAATTCGTCGCCTTTAAATCAAGCGAATTTATGATGAGCCACAGTCCAAAGCCAAAGATAAGTAGCAGTTTTAGCAGTAGCAAAATGCCGCCAAATTCGTTTGATCCGATGACGCCCGCCGAGCACATGGCGCCCGGCACTACGTCTGCTAGCTCGTTTAGAGATAGCGCGAAAAATACGAACAAAACGATCTTGCAAACTACGGCGAAAAATAAAATCGTATTTACGAGGTAGTTGCGTTTTTCGAGGTCGTATTGTAAATTTGACGTCGAGTTAAAGTCCCACAGGCGCATGATGCGCACGACGAAATACTGCGAAATACCCATTAAAACAATGATTATAAGCTCGATCAGTAAAAACGCGATGACAACGTCCGATAAAAATACGCTCACAGCATCTCTCCGTCCTGCATCCTCACGTAGCCGTCCACGAAGTCCAGATCGTCAAACAAAATGTCGTGCGTGGCAACGACGACGGTCTTTTTTAGCTCTTTAAATTTTTTCAGCATTTCGATGAAGATGAGTGAGTTTTGTTTGTCCAAATTTGCCGTTGGTTCGTCGGCCAGTATGACGCTAGGATCCATCGCTAGAGCCCTTGCTATCGCACATCGCTGCTTCTCGCCGCCACTTAGTTTTGAGATGATTTGATCTTTTTTGTGCGCGATGTTGGCGAGATTTAGCGCGCGATCGATTTGCGAATTTAGCTCGGCTTTTTTAAGACTGGTTAGGCTTAGCGGCGCTAGTACGTTTTGATAGACGCTAAGGCCTTCGATCAGGTTAAAGGACTGAAATATAAACCCAACCTCGCTATGTCTAAAATTTGAACTCATGATGTCTGGTAGTTTTGAGACGTTGCGACCGTTGATCAGCGCTTCTCCGCTACTTGGTTTGCTAAGTGCTCCTAGAATGCCTAGCAGCGTGCTTTTGCCGCTACCGCTGACGCCTTTTAGGATAACTAGGTCGCCGCTTTTTACCGTCAAATTTATATTTTTAAGAGCGTGAAATTCGTTGGGTTTGTTTTGATTGTAAATTTTACATAGATTTTTTACTTCTATCGCGTTCATTTTACCGCCTCGCTCATGTCGCTAACGGCTATGCGCCACGACGGGATGATGACGAATGCCAAAAACGGAATCACGCTAAAAACGAAGATCAAAAACAGCATGTTAAAGTCGATGATCGGCGTGAAATCGGTAAAATTCGCCACCTCGCTGCCTAAAAATATATCGCGTAAAAACGGCGCGCCGAATAAAAACACGTAGAGATACGCTCCCGCGACGCCTAGCAAATAGGCGCTAAAAGAAACGACGATGTTTTGGATAAATTTAAGCGCGATGATATTTCTAACGCTAAAACCGATACTGCGCAATATCGCGATCTCCTTTTTCTTCTCGCCGTAAGCGAGCGAAATTTGATTTTTCAGTAGGATGAAAAACGAAACCATCGCCACGACGTAAAGCACCATGAAAATGCCGCCTTTGTAGTAGTAAAGGTGCCTTATTTTGGCTACTCCGTCCTCGATGCTCGTAACCTCGGTGTTTGGATAGACGTTTTGGATCTTTAGGGCCACTTCGCTGATCTCGTTTACGTTTGGCACTTCGACGTAGAGTCTTGTGTATTCGCCCTCTTTAAGGCTTAGCACTTCGCGCGCGGTGGTGGGATTCATATAGATGACGTCGTTTGAGACGATACCCGTTTCATGCGGCGCGGTTTTGTTGATCTTTATCGGGATCATTTTTTCTTCGGTTAAAAAGTTAAAAACGTCCTCGTAATAAAGCTCCGCCATCTCTTTTTTCACGCCTTCGCCCACGATCATCTCGTTTTCGTCTAAATTTTCGTCGCCGACGATGTGAAACCAGACTCTTTTTTGCGCGAAATAGTACTCTCCCTCGACCGCGCCCTCTACGCTAGCTACGCCCGCGATCTTTGAGACGTCGTAGATGTAGCCGTCGTGCATGAGGTCGCGCTTGCCCGCGCGCAGAGCTTCGACGACGACTTCCGGTTTTGAGCGGATCAAATTCGTAAGGTCGCTTTGGATGGAGCTTGAGACGAAAAGAACCGCGCTTAAGATAAACACGATAAAAGCGAAGATAAAAAAGCTAAAAGCGTGATCGGCGCGGTCTTTATAGAGCAGCGTAACTGCGTAATCGATAAAATTTTTACTCGGCATAGACAAACTTCCCGTACTCTCTTGAAATAAAATTCGTTGAAATTTGCGCGTCTTTGACGGATTTTTGGATCAAATTTAGCTGAGCTTCCTTGTCCGCTCTATCGTAACCTAGATAATGCGCCCCGATACAAACGTAAAGGATCGCAAAAAAGCCCGCTAAAACGCAGATGAGCCTCACATCAACCTCTCTACTAAAAGAGTCGTGATCTCGTCAAATTTGACTATCTGTTTACCGCCGTGGTCTTTGGCGAAGGTCTTAGCGTCCTCTTCGCTGGCAAACGGTATGAGCTCGTTGCCCATAGGTCCGAGTACGTTTGAGCCGGTTACGTAGTAGGCGGTTCTAGCGTCGATTTTGTTGAGCTTATAGTAGTCGCTAACGAAAATTTGATCGTCTTTTTTGCCTTTTTCGAAATAATACTTCATCATGTCCTTGACGCCGTCAAAGTAAAGCTCCTCTTTGTCCGTCTTCATCATCGTCGCCCACTGCGGGTTTTTGCCGATTAGCATACCGCAAACTGGGCAGCGAGCGCCTTTTGGCACGACGATTCTCTCGGCTTTTTGCGTTTTTTGCTTAGATTTTGAGGCTTGATCGCTCGAGCCTAAATTTGCCGGAGCGTCCCATAGATACAAAGCGGCGGCTTGCAGGTGTTTGTCGTATTCAGGGGCTTTGCTAGCGCCCTTTGCGTCGCATGTTTTTTTGAGGTGGGCTTTTAGCTCGGAGATGGCTTTAAAGCTTTTTGGATCCGTTTTCTCGCAGTTTGCTTCGTAAAATTCCTTGCCGTGCGCGTAAACGCCGCCTTCGCGTTTGGCTTTGATCATCTTGTTATCGCCCTCAAAGTCCTGTCCAGCGATCTCGTATGCTTTGGCAAAGTCCATTATCTCGCCGCCGTTTTCGGCTTGGAACTCTTTTGCGTCGGCCTCGGTTGAAAAGGCGTATTTGCTATTTCTAGTCATCGTACCGCCGATCTTGCTGCCGACTACGTAAAAGGCTTTATTCGCATCGATCAAATTTAGATTTTTCGTATCAACAACCTGCGCGTCGCTTGGGATTTTTCCCTCCGTTAGCTCGTACAAGCAGTGCAGAGAAGCTACTTGCTTGCCGTTTACAACATGGTTAGTTTTATAAAATTTAACCAAATTCATGCCGCAAACGGCGCAGTACTCTTTATCCTCGCCGCTTCCTACTAGCGTAGCTTTGCTTGGATCTACGCTTTGAAACATCGGCTTCATCTTGCCGGCCTGCTCGTTTGCTTCGGCTCCGAAAAGTAGCGCCGCTAATAGCGCCGAACCCAAAATAGAACGTAAAATCATATTATCTCCTTAAATTATTTAGTTTTATTTGTTTCCGGTTTTAAAAACTCCGCATTCTCGCACGCGACTTTTAGGCCTTTTGCGCAGCTTTTGTCAAAGAGCTCTTTAGCCTTGGCGACATCGGCCGCGACGCCTTTGCCCTCGGCGTACATTATGGCTAGGTTGTTGCAGCCTTTGTCGTAGTTTAGGGCGCAGGATTTTTCGTAAAATTCTTTAGCTTTGGCGTAGTCTTGCTCCGTACCTTGGCCGAATGCATACAAAAAGCCGAGGTTGTCGCAGCCGATACCCACGCCGCCCGCGCAGGCCTTTTCATAAAAGGCTTTTGCTTTGACGTAGTCTTTTTCTACGCCCATGCCTTCAAGGTGTAGGTAGCCTAGATTATTGCAGCCCATCATATCGCCGTAGTCGCAGGCTTTGGTGTAGAGCGAGATTGCCTTTTTGATATCGGTTTTGACGCCCGCGCCGTTTGCGTAAAGAAGTCCTAGCGAAGTGCAGCCTTCGTTATCTTCGCAGGCTTTTTCGTAGTATGCAGCGGCCTTGGCGAAGTCCTGCGTCGCTCCGCTGCCGCTTTCGTAGATGTAGCCTAGGTTGTTGCAAGCAAGCGCAAATTTAGCGTTGCAAGCTTTTTGGTATAAATTTATAGATTTTTCGTAGTTTTTCTCCACGCCGCCAGTACCTTCGAAATACACCACGGCAAGATTATAGCAGCCCGAAGCCTTGTTCTCTTCGCGGCAGGCTTTTTCGTAGATTTCTATGAGCTTTTTATGGTCGCCGCTTTGCTGGGCCTGCATGCCTTCTTGGATAAAGCCCGCGTTTGCGCTAGCGCATAAAACCGCCGCCATTAGTAGTTTTTTATACATTTTTTCTCCTTTTAAATCGTTTTTACGTCGCGCCCTCTAAAGGCTAGCGCAGCTATCAAAAGCATGCAGCTAAGCGCGATATAGACGCTAATGTGCACCGGCGGCAAATCTCCGCTGGCATAAGAGTGCATGCCCGTTAGGTAAAAATTTACGCCAAAATAAGTCATCGCGATCGAAGCGTAAGAAAACACCGATGCGATCAAAAATACGTAGAGTGAATTTAGCTTCGGGATAAAGCGCAGGTGCAGCGCGATAGCATAAACTAGGATCGATACGTACGACCAAGTCTCCTTGCTATCCCAGCCCCAGTAGCGCCCCCAGCTCTCGTTCGCCCAGATTCCGCCGAAGAAATTTCCAAGCGTTAGCAAGCAAAGACCGATGATGAGGCTTGCTTCATTTATGGCTGCGATATATCTGATCTGTTCGTTTAGGTGCGTTTCGTTGGCTTTGTTTTTGAACGCCATGAGTCCTAGCGCGATAAGCCCAAGCACGCAGCCAAGGCCCAAAAATCCGTAGCTAGCCGTGATGACTGAGACGTGGATACTGAGCCAATAAGACTTTAGCACCGGGACCAAATTCGTTATCTGCGGATTTACGAAGCTCATGTGAGCTACCAGCATCACGATACCCGCTAGTAGCGCAGCCGCCGCAAGCGCAAGCAGCGAACGCCTAAAAAATATCATCCCCGCTAGCGCTCCCGACCAGCCGATGTAGATCATCGATTCGTAGCTATCGCTCCAAGGCGCATGCCCCGAGACGTACCAGCGTAGCGCCAAGGCCGCCGTATGCACCGCAAAACCTAGCACGAACGCCGCTAAAATCGCTCGCTCAAGCGGCAAAATCCTTCTAGATAAAAATACCGAAGCAAGCCCTAGCAAAAGCGCGGCAAAGCCCAAAATCCAGTAGAAATAAACGAGCTTTTTAAACACCGAAGCGCGGTTATAAAAGACCTCGGCATCAACCCTGCTAACGCTAGGTAAAATTTCGCCCGAAGCGGCTCGCTGATAGTTTCTTAGCGCGGCTAACGCGGAGTCCGCCTTGCTCCAGTCGTTATCCGCGATGCCCTCTTGCAGACCCATGAGATAGTCATTTAGCATGTTTTTTGCTTCTAGAGCGACTCGCTCGTCGTTAAAGGCGTCGTTTGGCGAGAGCCACGCGTGTTGCGGGTCGTTCGCCGCCGGGATAAATTTAAAAAACGTGCCCTTAAACGTGAGATAGGCGATGTTTAGCCGCTCGTCGAATTTTATGAGGTCGTTATCGAGCGTGCCTCGTTTGGAGAGCGGTTTTTCGTTCGCGGCTTCGACCTGCGCGGCTAGTTTGTACTCGCCGTTTGCGTCGAACGCATCCCTAAAGCTCGCGTAATCTCCGCTCAAATTTAGCATTTTTTTGATTTCGTCGTTTTTTATCTTTACGATTTTGATCTCTTGCCATAGCGCGGGATTTAGATTCATCCCAAGCACGATTTGCTCTGCGCTTAGGCCGTAAAGCGAGTCCGTGCCCGAGATTTTATTTACGATTTCGCCCGCTTCGGTGCTAAGCGGCTTTATCCTGCCCGCGTAGTCTTGTACGAGAAGCTTTGCAAATTCGCCGTTAGCGTGAGCGGCGGTATTTGCGGCGAAAGTTTTTAAAATCTCACTCTCGTTTTGTTCGGCCGCGTTTGCGTTAAAATTTAAAAAACCAAGCGCGACAAAGGCCGCAACGAGCGAAAATCGGGTATTTTTGATGAAATTTATGAGTTTTAAAAAGCGGCTTTTTTTGGTAAAAAAGTTGCCGATGACGCCGACGCAAAGCAAGAAATATCCGACGTAGGTAGGAATTTTACCAGGATCGCGGTTGACCTCCAGCACCGTGCCTTGCTCGTCCGCGTCGTAGGATGACTGAAAGAGCTTAAAGCCTTGCAAATTTAGCGGATGATTCATGTAAATTTTATATCTCGTTAAAACCTCGCCAGCGTCTGAGAGCGCCTCTACGTCGCTAGAGTAGGAGGACGGGCTTTGCGAGCCGGGGTAGCGTTCAAGCTCAAATTTAATAAGCTTTATCGAAAACGGCAAGCTAACTAGCTTTGAACCCCAAGTTAGCATTATCTCCTCGCCGTCAAAATTTAGCGTGCTAGGCTCGCCCAGCCAGCCTGCGCCGCCGTGGATTTTAGCCGTTTGCTCGCGCTGCCCTTCAAAGCTGGCTTTTACTACGAGAGTGCCTCGCTCGCCTTTGGGCGCGGGTTTATACGAGTCAAATTTGACGGTGAAATTTTTGGAATTTATACTTTGCGTGAAGCTAAAATTATTATCGCCGATTTGGGATAAATTTAGCGGATACTCGAAAAATGCGTCTTTTGTGCGTATTTGCAAAAACGGCTTGACGCTCACCATCTCGTTTCCGCTCTCGCCCGCTCTTACGTGCAGCACGCCCTCGGCGCCCAGATACCGCGTCAAAGCCGCGCCGATAAAGATGACGATAAATGCCGCGTGAAGTACGAATGAACCGAAGCGGCGCCACATTTTGGTTTTTACGATGATAGCGAGTAAGCAAAGCGAGAGCACGCTCATGACGCACTCGTACCAGCGCGCCTCATAGACTAAAATTTTAGCCGTTTGCGTATCGTAAATGCTCTCTAAGAAGGTTGCGACGCCGGCACCTGCGGCAAGGATAAAGAGGAGGCAGAGCGCAAATTTGTAAGAAGTGAAAAATCTAAATAAATTTACGCCCAAAATCGCCTCTCCGAGTTTTTTACATTATTATATCGTAAGTTTGACCTGCGTATAGTATAAACATTCTAAGAAGTAATACTCCGACCACGCTAGCAAGCGCGCTAACGTAGAACGCAAATGCGGTGTGAGCGATCTTTTTGCCCAGTGCGAAATTTAAAACTAGCGGTACGCAAAATCCTATGCCCACGACGCCTAGCCAAAATAGCTGAGCGTAAATTCCCTCGCTAAAGGCAACGCTTGCAGCTTTTTGTACGTCGCTTCCGGTGATTAGCGAGACGAAAATCATGCCGATTAGTAAAATTTCCATCGCTAAAACCGGCCACTCGACCGCGTGCAAGGTTTTTAGATCGCCGCCGTGTGGGTCTGCTTTAAAGAAAAGCGCGGCTATCAGGCTTGAGCCCGCGATACCCGCAGATAGTCCAGACGCCACGAAAAGCGCAGGTAAAACGGCGGTATTAAGGATAGGAAATCTAACTAAAACCGAGATCAAAAAGCCCGTATAGGCGCAGATCGCAACCGCAAAAACAAGAGTAAGCGCAAGAAGCAGCGGGCGAAGCGCGTTTAAAATTTTCATTACCAGCGTGAAAAGCCCTTTTAAAAAAGTAAGTCTGTGCGATAAAAATCCGCTAAGATCAGCTTTAAACGCATAAAGGCAGGCTACGAAAGTAAGCGGGATATAGACGCAAAGCGCTGCCACGCCCACGGACATAACCGATGTGAAGTTATAATTAATCAAAATTTTCCAAAAAAGTAGCGGCCTCTCAAGGTCGGCCACCAGACAAACCATACCTAGAAGGATCGTTACGAAAGATAACAACGACGCAGCCTTAAACAGCGGCGTGCTTTCGGTTTGCTTTTTATAAAGCTTAACGAGGATCGCGACTATCAAAGCGCCGCCGCTCATACCCGCTAGCAAAAGATAAACCGCGATCGGCCAGCCCCACTCAACGCCGTGCGAGAAGGTCGCAGTGAAATTTATAGCTCCGTTCATATCACACCCCCAATTTAACCGCAGGAATATAACGCAGGCTCGGCTTCGTGCCGCACTCAGGATGCATTCGCAGGCTATCTTTTACGCGAAGTAGCTTGCTGATGTGTGACTCTTCGTCGTTTAGATCGCCGAACACGATCGCCTCGTATCTGCACGCCTCGATGCAGGCAGGCTCGTGGCCGTCTTTTAAATTCGTATCCAAGCAGAAGTTGCAGCTCTCTGCGGCTCTCGTTTCGTGGTTTATAAAGCGCACGTCGTAAGGACAGGCTACGATGCAGTATTTACAGGCGATGCAATCGTCGGTGTTCATCGTCGTGATGCCAGTTTTTTCGTCCTTGTGACAGGCTTTGGTCGGGCAAACGGTCACGCACGGCGCGTCCTCGCACTGCTGACAAGATACTCTAACATAGCGCTTTTCTTTCAAATTGAGCGGATCGGTTTTATCCTGGATAAAAAGCCTCATTTGGCCTTTTGGGACCAAATTTACCTTTTGGCAGGCGACCTCGCAGTCGGTACAGCCGACGCATTTGTTCTGATCGAAGATCATGCCGTAGTGCGGCTTTTTGCCGTTTTCCGTAGGGGCGTCTAAATTTATACTCTTGCCCAGTACGCTAGTCGCTCCCGCAACCGCCGCACCAGAAGCAAGGAATTTAAAAAACGTCCTTCTTGTATTTTGCTCTTTCATATTCTTCTCCATCCGTATGGATTAAATATCCTAAATTTATCTAACAACGCTACTTCCGTGGCTATGCGCGCCATGGAAATTTCGCGGCTGAGTTTCGCTTAGTTTTTTGGCTGCGCCGGCTAGCTCGCCAGGTTTTAGCGCCTTTACTAGCTCGACTTCAAAAATCAGCGTCGAGCCGCCCGGTATCTCGTCCGCGCCCTCGTCTCCGTAAGCTAGGTGAGACGGGATGACGAATTTATATTTTGAGTTACCGTTCATCATCATGAGGCCCTCTTGTAGGCCGTCTATTAAATTTACCATAGAAAGAATCGCAGGCTCGTTTCTAGAGTACGTATCGTCAAAAACTTTGCCGTTTATGAGGTAGGCTTTGTAGTTTAGCGCTACGACGCTCTCGGGTCTTGGCTTATCGCCGTCGCCGACGGCCATGACTTCGTACTGAAGCCCTGATTTAGTCGTTTTGACCTTTTTGTTTTTGGCGTTTTTCGCCATAAATTCTTCACCCTCTTTTAAATTTTTTTCAAGCGCTTTTTTTAGCGCGTCTTGGGTTAGCTTATTTAGTTTTTCGTCTCTTTGGTTTAGTAGAGAGATAATCTCTTCGTCGGTTAGTTTTTTTTCGTTTTTAAAGGCGTCGGCAAAGCCGTCTAAAAGAGCCTTGCTGTCAAATTTAACGCCTAGGCTTTCTTGTTTTTTTAGTTGTGCGGATATATAGGTTCCGGTTGAAATTCCGATGCTGTATGATTCTTTTTGCTCTTGCGTCATCGCCTCTTTATCCGCCGCGCTAGCGCACAAAACGCAGCCGGCCGTTAGGCAGAGAGCTAAAAGCGGGTTTTTGCTAAGTTTAAAACGCATAAATTTTACCTTATTAAATTTGGACGCCGCAAAATCGCGGCGTCCATAATCTCATCATAAATTGTTGTTTATGATTCTTTGGGCTTCTTTGATGTACTCTTTAGAAGCATCGAGTCTTTGTTTTGTGTATTTAAAGCCGTGCATACCCCATGAGCCGTCTTTTTGTAGCAAGTCAACTGTGTCTTGCGCTTTTTCGATTAGCTCATAAACTCTTGTCTTATCGCTAGGGCTTAGTTTCTTAGTTTCTAAGATAGCGTAAAGTCCCTCGATACCGATTTTGACTTGAGAGAAGTCGTTTTTAACAGGGGTTTGCCAGCCCATAACCTCATCGTAAACCTGTTTTTGGTTCTTGAAGTGTAGGGTAGGTTTTAGCTCAGATAGAACAGGGCTGTGGCAGCCTTTAGTATCTTGCATATCTTTATCGGCCCAAGACGTTCTAGCGCACGCCCACATTAGGTCAACGAAGTTGTGTCCGTTTTTATCTCTTTGGAAGTGCCAATCTTTAGTGTCTCTTGGTCCTTTGGCAGCGTCGCCCGCAACTAGAGATTTTCTAGCAGGATCTACGTCGATCTTCCAGATGTGAGATCTTCTTTGTGTATCGAATCCAGCGTTATCTTGGAACTGGATAGCGTAGAAGTTCTCGCAGCTCATCATGAACGGCATATGGCAAGATGCGCAAGTGTTGTCTTTATGCGTATCGGCTCTAGAAGCGATATATGCTTGCTCTTTGTGGCAATCTTGACAATCTTTTCTGATTTTTGGTTTAGTGTAAAGCGCACTTAGGTAGCCTTGCTCTGAGTTATAGTTTACGCCCTTGATAGTCTTATCGCCTACAACCGGACCTGTGTTATCGTGTGGATCGTGGCAAGTGGTGCAGCGCATACCTTTATCGTAGTGAGCGGTAAAGTATGATTGTGAACCCTCAGATCCGCATCCTGGTCCCATTGATTTAAATTTAGAGCTTAGAGATAGGTCAAGCTTGCCTTGGTTTAGAGGATTAGCGCGAGCTAGGTCTGGGCTATAGTTAAATCTTTGGTGACAGCGTTCGCAGTTTGATGTTCTAAAGTTTGTAGCTCCGTCAAGGTGACCGCCGGCTCCGTGACACTCCTCACAGCTTACACCTTTAGAGATAGTGTGTTTTTGAAGCTCTTTAGCATTACCTAGAGCGGCATAGAACTCTTTCTTGGTTTTAAAGTCAAATTTGAACGGGTGGCAAACTTCGCAGTAGGAGCCGTTTGCTTGGAAGAACATTGACTTTTTGTATTTAGCGGCGTATGAGGCTAGACCTCTGACGTATCCGCCGTTATCGCCGTAATCAGCTAGAGTTTCCGGAAAATCAGGAACGAAATCTTTGATTTTCTTAACTGTTTCAGGGGTTAAATTTAACGCCCAAGTTCTTTGGAACTGGTTACCGCCGGCTACGACTTGACCCGTGCCGTCTTTTAGTTTACCGCCTTCGATGTGATAAGTACCGCGTAGTAGCCATGCATCGACGAAGCCGAATTTCGTTCTTAGGTGTCCTACGGTCGCGTAAATAACGTCCGGAGTAATACCTTGAGGCAAGATAGACGCAGTATCTGGGCTAAATACCGGATCGGTTAGGTTGTTGTTGACCTCTGGGTGCTCGCCGGGGAAGCGGATAGTAGTGGCGTGGCGTGATCTGCTCCATACTTCGTACTGCGCAGGGTGGCACTCGCCGCACTTTTCTGATCCTACGAATTTGTTAGGAAACTGCAAAGACGAACCCGCAGGTATCCTATACATCATAGAGCTGTAGCCTTTACCGCCGTCTCTTTTACTGGCTTTTGACATGTCAAAGCCGTGACCTTCGGCAAGCCACTCAAGTCCACGGTCGTGAACGTCCAGTTTACCGACTGTTTTACCGCCGTATTTTGTGAAAATCGGGTGGTTTTTAAACAGCCACTCATACATCTCTTGCTCTTCTACGATGTAGTCTTGCAAGGATATTACGCCTCTACTTTGAAGCGTACCTTTTGGGTTTGCTATGACGTCTCGCGCTTGTTGAGACATCTGCATGTTGTGTTCTTCGCAACAGGCTTGCGATGCGAAGACGCTAACGCCCATAAGCAAACCTAATAAGGTTTTACTTAAATTCCTCATTGCGCCCTCCTTATAAATTTTGGATCTAAAATCAAAAAGATTTCATACTGATAATCCTATCGTAAAAAGGGGGCAAAAAAAGGGGAAATTTAATAAATTATGAATTTTTAAATTTAATAGTAAATACTACGCCGTTATTTATATTTTGCGCGTAAATTCGGGCGTTATTTTTTTCGGCTATTACCTTACTCATATATAGTCCAAGCCCGCTACCTGATTTTTTCGTAGTAAAATGCGGCTTAAAAATTTTATTTATCGCCGCTTTATCTATATTGCCGGCGTTATTTTCAAGCGTTATCGTGCGTTCGCCGTTTTGCAAAAAGGCCATTATTAAAATTTGCATTCGATTTGCTTGCGCTCGATCTTGCGGCGCATTTAAAAATGCTTCTTTGGCGTTATTCATAACGTTGATTAAAATTTGAATGAGCTCGTTTATATTTCCGTAAAGCGTAAAATTTTCTTTTATCTCGACTTTTACGTCTATGACGTGCCTTTTGAGCGCCGCATTTAAAATTTTACAAGCTTGTTCTATGGCCTGTTTTACCTCAAATTCGCTTTTTGGCATATTTGGATTAAAGAAATTTTTAAAATCCTCGATAGTGCCGGACATAAATTTGACCTGCTCATTCGCCTCCTCGATGGCCTCTTTTAGCCTCTGCTCGCTTAGCTTGCCTCGCTCGGAGTAAAGCTCCAAATTTACCAAAGTCGAGCTGATCTGGGCTAGAGGTTGGCGCCACTGATGCGAGATATTGCCGATCATCTCGCCCATCGAGGCTAGGCGGCTTTGATTTATCATCAAAAGCTCGTTTTGCATCTTGGTTTTTTCGTTGCTTTTGTGGATTTTATAAACGAAAAATAAAAACGCCGCAAATATCGCCGTGATCGCCACGCCGCTAACGATAAATTCTTGTTTATGATAAAGCAAAATACTTTTTACCGGAATTTTAAAGCTCACCATCGCTATCGTGTCGCCGACTTTGCCCTCGAAATTATTTAAATTTCCGTATTGTTCGAGCATTTTTTTAGGCGCGCTGTTTATGTTGTGGCACTCGACGCAGGACGGGTGGGAGTTTTTGACCGGAAGGCCGACGAAAAAGTACGAGGCGTTTTGATCTTTGATGATGTCTGAGTAGACCTCGTATTTGCCCTCTTTAAATCCTTCTAAAATTTCGTTTTCAAATTCTGTTCCTTCGTGTTCGGGGTTTAACGGGTTCGTCGCCGTTAGTCTGTAGTCGTAGTTTATGTTTTTTTTGGCGAGCTGGATTTTGTAAATTTGACGAGTTATATAGGATGAGGACATGAGCCTTGGATCAAAAAGGTCTTTGTCAATCGCGCCGTGATCTTTTAACTCATCTATGAGCGGGCGCTGGACGGTAGAGATGTAGTCGCGTATGCCGTTCATCGCATCAAGTACGTAAAATGCCTCCTGTCTGGCGTCTTTTAACGCAAGATCGCGGTAAAAGTTAAAAACCAAAACGGTAATGGCGCCGTACAAAACTACGAGCAGTAGGACGATAAATTTAAATTTGGACTTCACATAGATATCCTACGCCGTATAAATTTCTAATTGTATCCTTGCCGATCTTGCGGCGCAGCTCTTTTACGATAGTTTTGATGGCTTCTTTGGTCGGCTGTTCAAATTCCCACATGTAGTCAAACAGCTGCTCGTAAGTGATAGTTTGGTTTTTGTTGTTTAAAAAATACTCCAAAAGCTTGCTTTCGCTTTTGGAGAGGCGACAGGCCTCTTCCTTTATATATATGATTTTTTTACTAAAGTCGTATTTGAGGTCGTTGTTGATACTAAACATCGGCGTATGGTCGATGAGCTCCATCGCAACGTCTTCTAGCGCTTTTATAAACGTATCTTTATCGTAAGGCTTTGAGAGATATCTCGTGATCTTTAGCTCGACCGCGCGCCACAAATACTCCTGCTCGGTGTGGCTTGAGATGATTACGATCGGGATTTTGCGGTTTGCACAGCGGATCTTTTTAGCTACCTCTAAACCGTCCATGTGCGGGACGCTGACATCTAGGACGAGCGCGTCGTATGAGCCGCTCATAGCCTCGTCTAGCGCCTCTATGCCGTCGCTTACGCCTTTTACTTCGGCAAAAAAGAGCTCGAGGGAGTCGATCATGTTTTTTAATATATATGGTTCATCCTCTAAACAAAGGACTTTTTTGTTGGATAAAACATCTAAAATAGAGTAATCTTGCATCTTTTTCCCGTACTAAATTTTGCCGATACTAACACAAGCAAGCTTAAGGGGTAATTATTATTTAGTACAATTTGAATACCTAAAATTTAAATTGTACTAATTTATACGTCGAATCAAACCTAAACGCGAGCAAATTTTGTAAAATCCCAAAAAGGCACATAAAAGTAACGAAGCTGCTACCGCCGTAACTGTAAAAGGGCAGCGGAATGCCCACCACCGGCGCAAAGCCGATCGTCATCATGATATTTATACTCACGTAAATAAAAATAAGCACCCCGATCCCCGACGCCATCGTCTGAGTAAAATAATCATCCTTTAGCCCGTAGTTTAGGCTGAGCAGATGAGCTATCAGCGCGCCGTAAAAGCTAAGTAGCGCAAGCCCGCCGTAAAATCCATATCGCTCGATCGTGTATGCGAAAATAAAATCGCTAGTCGAAATCGGTAAAAATTTAAAGTGCGTCTGCGTCGCCTCGTCTTTTGGCTTGCCTTTTAGTCCGCCGCTGCCGATAGCGATGATGCTCTGGCGCACGTGATAGTTGGACTCCTCGCTTAAAAAATCGGTAATGCGCTTTTTTTGATAATCGTGCAAATTTTCGTAGATCACGGGTACAGAGAGCAAAATCCCGGCAAATATCGCGACCCAAATTTTTTTATTTACTCCGATGATAAAAAGCACGGCGTAACCGACGATGAGTAGTATCAGCGCGGTGCCCAGATCAGGCTCTTTTAAAATCAGCACGAAAGGCAAAAGGATATAAAAACTAAGGCGCAAAAAGTCCTTGAGACCGTAGCCGTTTTCCTCTGGCGGGCGTTGTTTGATTAGGTAGCCTAACATCAAAAGAAGCGCCGGCTTCATGATCTCTGAGGGCTGAAGCGTAAAGTGGATAAAGGGAAACTCGAGCCATCTTTTTGCGCCCAGTTTGCTCGTACCGAACAAATCTACGCTAATAAGCAAAACGATGCAAATCCAGTAAAATAGCGGTATGAGCCAGGAGATCTTGCGAATAGGAAGTAAAAAGAAAAATAAAAACGCCGCTAGACCGACGCCAAAATAGACAAGCTGCTTGCCGGCTAGGATAGAATTTGCCTCAGAAACCAAAATGTATGATAAAATAATAATAGGAAGTGTCAAAAACGGCTGAACGAAGTCAAAATGGGTTAAAATTCGCCTATCGAGTCTTATCAAAAATTTGCCTTTTTTAAGCGATTATAGCATTTTAAAGGAAACAAATCTAAAAATGACGGAAAAAGAGATCAAAATTTTAGAGGATGCGCAGGCTAGGGCTGACGCGTTTTTGGCGGCCGAGCTAAACGTCGCTAGAAACCAAGCACTAAATTTGATAAAAAGTGGGCTGGTTAGCCTAAACGACAAGCCGCTAACTAAGCCATCAGCTAAGTTAAATTTGGGCGACGTTTTGAGGGTCAAATTTGAGCAAAGCGAGCCTGATACGGCTAAATTTGAAGCCGAATTTGAAGTGCCGATCATTTACGAGGACGAGGATTTGCTCGTGCTAAATAAACCGGCAAATTTGGTCGTCCATCCCGCTCCTAGCGTTAAGGAACCCACACTCGTGGACTGGCTCGGCGCAAAGGGGTTTTTGCTATCAAATTTAAGCGGACAAAGTAGGGCGGGCATCGTTCACAGGCTAGATAAGGGCACCAGCGGAGCTATCGTCGTAGCCAAAAATAACGCCGCCCACGCCGCGCTTTCAAGCCAGCTAAGCGATAAAAGCATGGGACGCATATATCTAGCGCTAACCGATCTGCCGCTCAAGCAAAACTGCACCGTCGAGCGAGCTATCGGACGAAACCCCGCTAACCGTCTAAAAAAGGCGATCATATCGGATGGTCGCGCGGCAAAAAGCGCCTTTGCAAATCTACTTTTTAGCGAATTTGACGGCTCGGCGCATGGTAAAAACGCGGGCGTAAATTTGATCGCGGCAAAGCTTTTTACGGGTAGAACTCATCAGATAAGAGTCCATCTAGCTAGCCTAAACCGCCATATTTTGGGCGATGCTTTATACGGTTTTAAGAGCGAAAAGGATAAAATCGGCCGAGTAATGCTTCACGCCTACGGGCTGTATTTCACGCATCCGTGCACGGGCGGGCAAATGAGCTTCGTAGCGCCCGTCTGGGATGATTTTAGTGAAATTTTACTTAGCAAATTTAGCAAGGAGAATATAGATGAAAAGATTGATTTTATGGGGCTTAGCGAGCTCTTTGGCCATTGTGATGAGTGGATGCGTATCCTCTAGCGGGCCTGCGCAAGTAAATCCGAATTTGCCGACCGTCCAGAGCCTAAAAACCATCAGCGATATGACCGAAGTGGGCTTTGAGTGGACGCCGACTCCGACCTCAAACGTCGCAGGCTACTATCTATACCGCTCAAATCCAAACGAAAATAACGGCAAAATGAAAGTCGTAGCCGACATAAAAGACCGCTTCGCTAGCCACTACGTGGATGCAAATTTAGCTCCAGAGACGACCTACTCTTATGAGATGAGAACGTATAACGAGAGTAAGCAAATCTCGGGCCCGGGCATGATCGTTAGCACCACGACCAAGCCTCTTATGGACTCCGTGCCTTTTGTTAGAGCGCTTACGAATTTACCTGAGCGCGTGAAGCTCATCTGGAGACCGCATCCGGACCTTCGCGTGGCATCTTACGTCGTCGAAAAGGCCGATATAAATAAAGAAAACTGGAGACAAATCGCCGAGGTAAAAGGCAGACTAAACGCCGAGTATATCGATGACGACGTGAAGTCGGGCAGAAGCTACAAGTATAGAGTTTTCGTAAAAACTACTAGCGGCACGATCTCAAAACCTAGCGAGATCGTGGACTCTACGACGAAGCAGCTACCAAGCGAAGTCGTAAATGCGCAGGCTACTCAAAACGTGCCTAAAAAGATTATTTTGACGTGGGATAGCGTGGCTAGCGACGATTTTGGCTACTATAAAATTTACAGCGCGTCAAGCAAATATATGCCCTATACCTACCTCGTCAAAACTACGTCTAATAGCTACGAGGATCTCATAAACGAAAACGGCGCGACTAGATACTATAAAATCACCATCGTCGATAAAGACGGCCTGGAGTCTAAAAAGCCTAGCGAGCCTATAATCGGTATGACGCTGGGAGCTATCGACGCGCCGGTCGTATCATCTATCGTAGCCGACAGTACGGCGGTTAAGCTCACGTGGAACGCCTCTGATAAGGCTAGAAGCTTTACCGTTATAAGAGACGGTGGCGGAAGCGAGCAGAAATTTACAAATATAACGGGCAACGAATTTGTCGATAATAGCGTAGCATACGGGCTAAAATACAGCTATAAAGTGATCGCCGTAGATGAATACGGCATAAGCTCCGACGCTTCTCAAAAAGCCGAGATAGCCGTCGAATAATGCCCAATTTTATAGCTAAAAACGTAAATTTTACGTCAAAAGACTGCGGCGAGATAAGCTTTTTGTGGGAGGCTCGCGGCAGGCAGGGCGTTAGCCTTATCTATACCAAAAGCTCTAGCGAGGAGTTTTTTATCACGCTAAAAAAGCGCGAAGGGGGCTGGGTCGTAAAGGGCGAAAAGCTAACAAAGCCTGCTAAAATAGGGCTTTTACAAAATGCTTTGGTTAAATTTAAAGAGCTTTACTGCGATCAAATTTTAAGTGAAGCCATCGCGGTAAAAAACACGCGTCTCACGCAAAAAGACTCGGCGATCTTTAGCGTGGGCGAGTTGCTTGAGAATTTAAATCAGAGCGAATTTGAGAGCAAATTTATCGAGATCGGATTTGGTTCGGGCAGGCACTTGCTATTTCAGGCGGAAAATAATCCAAATACGCTAGTCGTCGGTATCGAGGTCTACAAGCCCTCGCTCGAGCAGGTCGCAAAGCTGGCTAAAGCCAAAAATCTAAACAACGTCATGCTCGTAAACTGCGACGCGAGACTGCTTTTGTCGCTTGTGGAGTCAAATTTTATAGATAAGATTTTCTTGCATTTTCCCGTACCTTGGGACGACGCTCCTCATAGGCGCGTGGCCTCGGCGAAATTTGCTCTAGAGTGCGAACGAACGCTAAAGGCGGGCGGTAAATTTGAGCTAAGAACCGATAGCCGCGAGTATGCGGACTTTACTTTGGCTCAAATTTTAAATCTAAGAGACGCCGACGTGCAAATTTACAAAAACCGCGACCTAAAAGTAAGCAGCAAGTACGAAGACCGCTGGAAAAGGCATCAAAAAGATATTTACGACGTTATCTTTACCTGCGAAAAGCAAAGCGAGCCAAGAGCTGATCAGGGCGAGCTAAAATTTGAAAACGGCTACGACACGAGCAAGATCTCGGCTAAATTTAGCAACCAAACGATAAAAGAGGATGATTTTTTCTTGCATTTAGAGGAAAAATACGAAAAAGAAGGCGAAATTTTGATTCGTGCGGCGTTTGGCGCATTTAACGCGCCCGAGCATTGCTATGTTTTGCTCGGCGAAAAAGGCGCGGAATATTTTATAAAAAAGCCGCTCGTTACGGCTGAAAATTTAAAGGCGCATCTTGCGTTTAAGGAGTATTTAGCGGATGCAAAAAATAATTAGCGCAAGCGGGCTTTGCCTAGGATACGAGGGCTGCGAAAAGCTCATAACGGACGCGAAATTCGACATTTACGCTAATGATTTCGTTTTTATCACCGGGCAAAGCGGTAGCGGCAAATCGACGCTTTTAAAATCCTTTTACGGCGAGATAAAGCCGAGTGCTGGCTCGCTAAACGTCTGCCTAACCGATATGATGAATCTTGGCGGGCAAAATCTAGACAAACTAAGACAGCGCATCGGCGTGGTTTTTCAAAACTACCGCCTGATAAGCGAGTGGAATATCGAAAAAAACGTGATGTTGCCGCTAATGATAAAAGGCCTTAGCGCTAATGTTTGTAAAAATCAAGCGACCAAGCTTTTAAAGCACGTAAATTTGCTCCACAGAGCGCACAAGTATCCAAACGAGCTAAGCGGTGGCGAACAGCAGCGAGCTGCGATGGCTAGAGCGCTAGCGCATAATCCAAATTTGCTGCTTTGCGACGAGCCTACGGGTAGCCTCGATGAATATTCAAGCGACGTTATCTGGGGGCTTTTGCGCTCAGCAAAGGAGTTTTTGGGCACTTGCATCGTGGTCGTCACGCACAAGGTGCCAAGCTCGCTAAGAGTGCCTTATAGACATTTTGTTATAGAAGACGGACATTTACATGAAATCCTTTAAAACTCATCTAAGCGTGATAATCCCGCTCGTGGCGCTGCTCGTGGGCATTCAGTTTATATTGCTAGTCGGGCGAGTGGTGGACGAGTACGAGTCCGTGATGAACAAAGACTATAGCATCATCATCGTTAGCCAAAACGAGCTAAATGCTACCGACGTAAAGCCGCTTATTTATACCTTCGAGTCGCTTGAACCGCTTAGCTCAAAGCCCGTGCTAGAGAGGCTTGCTAAGGACATATCGTCTAAAAATATCGCCGTTTTGCAAAATGCCTTGCCTAAATTTTACTCGCTAAAGCTAAATGCCTTTCCGAGCACCCAATATATGCAAGAGATAAAGGATAAAATTTCAAAGATTAATGGCGTGAGCAGGGTTGAGACCTTTTCAAAAACGCACGATAAAATTTATAAAATCATGCAGCTGATTAAAAATATATCCGCGATATTTTCGGGTCTAATCGGTCTAATCGGGCTCATGCTCATCTCAAAGCAGATGCGAATTTGGCTTTATGAGCACAAAGAGCGTATCGAGATAATGACGCTGCTTGGCGCTCCGTCGTGGCTAAAATCGGGTGCTTTATACAAAACCGCGCTGTTTGATTCTTTTATCGCAACCGTTTTGGTGGCGGTTTTTTATATTATCTTGCCGGATTTACAGCCCGTTAAAGAAGTCGCTACCGACCTAAATATAAATTTGCCGGCAATAGATCTGTTTTGCGAGGGTGGAGTGCTGCTGGGCGTTTCGCTTGCGATTAGCTTTTTTGCCGTTTATCTAGTGATGAGAAAAGCAAGGGCGATATGAGAAAAATTTGCGTTTTGCTGGCTGTTGCGCTTTGCTTAAATGCAAGCACGGGCGAAAAGATAAAAAATCAAACGACCTATCTTGAGTCCTCAAAAGAGCTTGAAAAGCAGCTAAATAAAAAGCTCGACGACCTAGCCGGCGACATACTCGGCGGCGAAAAAAGCGTCAAGCAAACCGACGATAAAATGAAAGAGCTCATCATGCAAATAGCGCAGCTAGAAAACAGCGCTAAAAGCGCTAGCGGCGAGCTTGACGAGCTGGTAAAGCAAAACAAGGACCTCACGCAAAGCCAAAAAGATATCCAAAAAAGTATCGTGCGTATCATCTCGGACGAGTTTTCTTTCGATCTCATAATGCCAAAAGAGTACGAGGAGGGCGTGGATAGCATCATCGCGACCGAGATTTTGAGCAAGCTAAACTCGGTGCTAAAAGATGACTTTAACGAGCTAGCCAAGCAGTATGAAAGCACGCAAAATTTGATAAAAACTCAAAACGATAAGATCGACGGGATAAAGTCAAATTTAAAAACCTTTAAATTTAAGCAAGCCGAGCTCGTTTCTCTGCAAGATAAGCAGATGAAAACTTTGGCAAATTTAAAGCGGGATAAGGAAATTTATCAAAAACAACTCTCGCGCCTACAAGCCCAACAAGATGAGATCAGAAAGACGCTAGAAGAGCTAAAAATCGTCGCAAAAAGGGAGAGCGAGGAGGCTAAAAAGGCCCTAGCCGCGCAAAAAGCGGCCGAAGCCAAAGCTCAAAAAAATAAGAAAGATAAAAAGGGCGAGGTTGCCGCAAGCGCGTCTGATGGCGACGTGAAGCAGTTTGGCTCGAGCTATCAAACTAGCCTCGTGAAAAAATATAGCGGCGAAAAGACGATCACGCCGCTTGACGGCTTTACGGTCAAGCAAAAATTCGGCAACTACGTCGATCCTATCTATAACATCAAAATTTTTAACGAATCAGTCGTGCTTAGCGCAAATTCGGCCGATGCGAAGGTAAAGAGCGTGTTTAACGGCAAAGTGGTCTTTGCCAAAGAAACCGCGATGTTAGATAAAGTCGTAATTATCGAAAATCCAAACGGCATCCACACTATCTACGCTCACCTTAGCCAGATAGCCCCTACCGTAAAAGTGGGCGCTAAAGTACAAAAAGGCTATGTCATCGGCCGCGTTCAGCGAGACCTCACCTTTGAAGTTACGCAAAAAAACTATCATATAGATCCACTTGAGATAATCGGCTTAAAATAGCCGTTTTTCGGGCGGATTAGCAAAATTTAAAGCAAATTTAGTTAAAATCGCAAAATTTTAAGGAGATGAAAAATGGAGAAAAAGAAGCGAATTTTAGTTAAATTTTCGGGCGAGGCATTAGCCGGAGATAGCGGCTTTGGTATAGATAACGCGGTGCTTAAATTTATCGCAAAACAGATAAAAGAGCTGGTAGAAAACGGTATCCAAGTGGGTATCGTTATCGGCGGAGGCAACATCATACGCGGCGTTAGCGCGGCTAGAGACGGCATCATAAAGCGTACCAGCGGCGATCACATGGGCATGCTAGCTACCGTGATAAACTCTATCGCGATGAGAGAGGCGCTAGAGAGCGTGGGTCTGGATGTGCGCGTACAAAGCGCGATAAAGATGGAAGCTATCTGTGAAACTTTCATCGTCGGACGTGCGAACAGACACCTTGAAAAAGGCCGCGTGGTGATATTTGCTGCAGGTACGGGAAATCCGTTTTTCACTACCGATACGGCGGCGACTTTGCGCGCTATCGAGATCGGCTCGGATATGATCATCAAGGCCACTAAAGTAGACGGCGTTTACGATAAAGATCCGAATAAATTCGACGATGCGACGCTGCTAAAAGAGCTAAATTACGAGCTTGCTATGAGCGACGATATCAAAGTGATGGATGATACGGCCATAGCGCTAGCCAAAGACAACTCGCTACCGATTTTAGTCTGTAATATGTTTAAAGACGGGAATTTGCTTAAAATCATACAAGGCGACGAGAGCGCGTTTTGCTCTATCGTGAGAAATTAAATTTAAGGAGAATAAATGAGATCTGAAGAAGTAGCGGCAAGGGCTTTAAAACTCGTCGGAGACGATAGATATAAGCTCGCTCTAGTCGTAGCCAAAAGAGCCGAGGCACTAGCCGGCGGAGCAAAAAGCCTGCTTGATATCGACGTTAGCAAGATGAAATTTGCCGATATCGCATTGCGCGAGATAGCCGAGGGCAAAATAGCTTTAGAGGGTATAGTTGAAGCAGCCAAATAGCGGATTTTTACTAGAGCAGCTAATAGACGACGTACTTGCATGCAAAGACGTATCACAGGCACGTACGCTACTTAGCTCGCTAGTGTGCTTTACTCCGAATTTAGAGCGCGCCGTCGAGTGCTGCGTCATCTCTCATACCGGACAGTTTAGAAAAAGCGGCGAACCCTACGCGATACACCCTATCCTAGTAGCCTGCATCGTAGCGCATATGGGCGGGGATGAGGATATGATTATCGCCGCCTTACTGCACGACGTGGTCGAGGATACGGATAGATCGATAGAAAGCGTACGTGAGGACTTTGGCGAAGAGGTAGCAAAGCTAGTCGAAGGACTAACTAAAATCGTAGCTATCAGAGAGGATAAGCTCGCAAGCTCAGAGTCAAACGAACGTCTGGCGGCGTCAGCTATGACATTTCGTAAGATGCTGCTTATATCGATCGAGGACGTGAGGGTGCTCGTGGTGAAGCTCTGCGATAGACTGCACAATATGCTCACGCTACAAGCTTTGCGCCCCGAAAAGCAAAAACGAATCGCCGAAGAGACGCTGATGGTTTATGCTCCTATCGCGCATAGATTAGGTATCTCGTCCATAAAGAACGTACTTGACGATCTTAGTTTTAAATACGCTTTACCGGAAGAATACAAAAAAATAGACGACTATCTAAACGAGCATAAGCAACAGCTCGTACTAAAGCTAAACGCGTTTACCGATAAAATTTTTCAAATTTTACTCAAAAACGGCTTTAGCGAAAACGACTTTGAGATACAAAAGCGCATCAAGCACCACTACTCGATCTACTTAAAAATGCAGCGAAAAGGTATCTCTATAGAGGAGGTGCTAGATCTGCTAGCCGCTCGCGTGCTGGTTAAAGAGCCGCAGGATTGCTATTTGGTGCTTGGAAATTTACATATAAATTTTAATCCTCTAATCTCGCGTTTTAAAGACTATATCGCGCTTCCTAAGCAAAACGGTTACCAAACCATACACACGACGATATTTGATAACAAAAGCATCTTTGAGGTGCAAATTCGTACCTTTGATATGCATAAAACCGCAGAGTACGGCGTCGCGGCGCACTGGAAATATAAAACGGGCGGCTTTTTAAACCCAAAACTAGACTGGCTAAGCGACATCAGCGGTATAGAAAACGGCATAGAAGAGGCGAACGAAAATCCGGAAGAGCTCTACGAATACGCAAAAGATAGCCTCTATGTAGAAGACGTCGCGGTTTATTCGCCAAAGGGAGATATATTTACGCTTCCTCGCGGCGCGACCGCGCTTGATTATGCTTACGAGATACATACGCAAGTAGGACTGTATGCAAAAGAGGCCTACGTAAACCGTATGCGAGTGCCGCTACTAACGGAGCTAAAAAATGGCGACATAGTAAGCATCGTAACGGGCGATGAGCCAAAATACCGTTGTTCGTGGCTAGGCAGCGTAAAAACTGGCAAGGCTAGAGCTACGATACGCTCATACTGCAAGCAAAAGATAAGAGATATAAATAATATGGTCGCGCTTGAGATTTTAAGCGGGATTTTCGGCGTTCCTTCCGAAACTATATCGCAGTGGGTGGATAGCGAAAATTTAACAAAGAAAATTTTTAAGGCCGCATTTGACTCGGTTTACTTACAAGACATCGTAAACGCGCTAAAAAAATACGTAAAAAAAGATCGTCCGTTTGCCATCGCGCTAACGGATAAATATAACGTAAAAAAGCAAAAATTTGAAAATATCGTGATCTACTCGAACCATAAAATAAACAGCATCGAGTTTGATTATTGCTGCAATCCAAAGCGCGGAGACGATATCGTGGGCTTTAGAAACTATCACCACGTCACCGTCCATCACAAGCTTTGCGAGCGGTTTATGAAACTGGCCGAAGAGAAAAACGAGATGATTTTCGTCAAATGGACGCGGGTTGCTCCGCATAGATTTAAGATCATCCTAAGTCTTGAAAACAGGCGCGGGTCGCTAGCCGAGTTTTTGACGTATATGGCGAAAATGCAAGTCGATCTCGTAACCATCAGCCTTACCGAGACCAGAGAGGCGACGGCGGACTTTTTCGAGCTGACGATCGAGCTTGGCGAAAATTTGAACGTGAATGAGATAAAAGAACGACTAAGAGATCGCTACAAGATCATCGACTTTGTGTCGCTTGACGACGCATACGGACATTAATAAATTTAGGAGAGAAAATGGGCGAAAATTTAAGCAAAATAATGAGCGATATAAAAAAAGGCGTCGCCGAGATGATAGACGAGGAGCGCGTCGAAAATTTAGTAAAAAATTACTATGAAAAGGGCGAAAATTTCTACGTTAAGGCAGGCTTTGACCCGACGGCTCCCGATCTGCACCTGGGTCACACCGTAGTGCTTCAAAAGATGGCTCTTTTGCAAAAGCACGGCGCGATAGTGCAGTTTTTGATAGGCGATTTCACGGGGCAAATCGGCGATCCAAGCGGCAAAAGCCAGACGCGAAAAAAGCTAGACCGCGAGACCGTGGTGGCAAACGCCAAAACCTACGAGGAGCAAGTTTTTAAAATCTTAGACCCGCAAAAAACAAAGATAATGTTTAACTCCAAGTGGCTAAACGAGCTGGGGGCTGCAGGTATCGTGGAGCTAACCAGCACCTTTGCCGTGGCTAGGATGCTTGAGCGTGATGATTTTGAGAAAAGATACAAGAGCGGCGCCTCGATCTCGATAAGCGAATTTTTGTACCCGCTGCTTCAGGGCTACGATAGCGTCGCGATGAAATGCGATATCGAGATGGGCGGCACGGATCAGAAATTTAACCTCCTAATGGGGCGAACTTTGCAGCGAGTTTACAATGTCGGCAAAGAACAAGCCGTCATAATGATGCCGCTTTTAGAGGGGCTTGACGGCGTAAATAAAATGAGCAAGAGCCTAGGAAACTACATCGGCGTTACCGATGAGCCAAACGATATGTTTGCTAAAATTTTAAGCGTGAGCGACGAGCTGATGTGGCGCTGGTACGAGCTACTAAGCGACAAAAGCGCGGAAGGAATCGCAAATTTGAAAGCGGACGTAGCTAGCGGCAAAGCTCACCCAAAAGCCGTAAAAGAGGCTCTAGCGCTAGAAATCACGGCTAGATATAACGGCGAAGCGGCGGCAAAAGAGGCGAAGGCCGAATTTGACCGCGTGCACTCGCAAAATTTGATCCCGACCGAGATGGACGAGTTTGAGCTAGCTGCTCCGGTTTGGATCGTGCAGGCGCTCACTCACTGCGGTCTATGCGCCAGCAGCTCCCAGGCGCGCCGAGACATCGCGGCAAACGCCGTGAGCTTAAATCAAGAAAAGATCGCCGACGAGCAGCTAAAGCTGGGCGCTGGCGAATACGTCTTGCAGGTCGGCAAGCGTAAATTTGCAAAACTAAAGGTAAGCTGATGCAACCCGTAAAAATCGGAAAATACGATATAAAATACCCGATAATCCAAGGCGGAATGGGGCTTGGTATCAGCTGGGATAGGCTCGCCGGAAACGTCAGCCTAGAAGGCGGCCTAGGCGTCATAAGCTCTGTTGGGACGGGCTACTACGAAGGGCGAAAATATATCACCAAAGAGCTAAACGCTAAGCCCTACGGTAGCGGAAATTTCTACTCGCGAGAGGGGCTAAAAGCCGTCATCGATAACGCGCGTAAAATTTGCGGCGACAGGCCTCTTGGGGTAAATATCCTGTATGCAAGCAACGACTACGAGCGTATCGTAAAAGACGCCTGCGACCACGGCATAAACGTGATCATTACAGGCGCGGGGCTACCTACGAATTTGCCTGAATTTACGGTAGATTACCCGGACGTGGCTTTAGTTCCTATCGTATCCTCGGCAAAGGCGCTAAAAATCATCTGCAAACGCTGGCAGGGGCGATACGGTAGGCTTCCGGATGCGGTAGTACTCGAAGGGCCTCTTAGCGGCGGGCACCAGGGATTTACCTACGAGCAGTGTATCGATCCCGCATATCAGCTGGAAAATTTGATAACGCCAGTTAGCGAAGAGATAAAGCAGTGGGGCGATTTTCCGCTATTTGCCGCGGGCGGCATCTGGGATAAAAACGACATCGAGAAGGCGATTTCGCTAGGGGCAAACGGCGTGCAGATGGGTACTCGCTTTATCGGTACGCACGAGTGCGACGCTAGCGAGGAGTTTAAGCAAGTGCTGCTGGGGGCCAAAAAAGAGGACATCGAGCTGATCAAAAGCCCGGTAGGCTACCCTGCACGCGGCGTTAGGACGAATTTGATAAATCTAGTCGATAAGCGCCAGGGTCCAAAAATCAGCTGCGTAAGTAACTGCGTAAGCCCGTGCCAGCGCGGCAAAGAAGCTAAAGAGGTAGGTTACTGTATCGCAGACCGCCTTTATGACGCCTTTGAGGGGCGTAAGGAGACGGGGCTGTTTTTCACGGGCGCAAACGGCTACAAGCTAAACGAGATAATAAGCGTGAAAGAACTATTTGAAAAACTGATAAATGGCGAAGATAATTAAAAAAGTTTTTGTAATTTTATTTTTATTGGCGGCGACGTTTGCAAACGACGACTTTTTTGATAAATTCGACCGCGAATTTGACGGTGCAAACAGCAAGAAAAAGACAGAATTTCATCAAGAACTGCGCGTACTATATGTTAGATCCATCATGCACAACGACAAGGAACTAACCGCAAAGTCGCTGCAGCGTCTGATAAAAAGCGCAAAAGCCTTGGGGCTAGATACGAAATCGTACGAAAAAGAGCTAAAAGGCTTGCCGCAGCCAAAAGCCGGGCCTGCGCCTAAAAAAGAAAAAGAGGCGCCAAAGCCTAAGCAGCCCGAGGTAAAAGATCAAAAAGAGGTCAAGCAAAAACCCGCCGAGCTAAAACAACTCTCTGCGCCGGTAAACAAGAAAAACCCGTCCGAACAGGACAAGCTGACGCTAGTTTCCGTGATCAGGGGTAGCGATAGCTTGGAGTTAAAATTTAACAGGCAGCTAAGCGGCAGCGATATCAATAAATTTACACTAAATCAAAAAGGCTTATATAGGGATATATACCAGTTTAAGGGTGTTTGGAGCGCTGGAACTGTGGAGAGTATAAAAGGATTTTTGGTAGATGAGGTCCGTATAAGTCAGTTTGACGCGAGCACCGTGAGGGTGGTTTTCGTGAACAAATTTGAGATAAATTTAAAACTAAGAGCCGAAGATCGGTCGCTAGTTTTTAAAAAGGCCTCTCCCACGCAAGAGCAAAAATCCGTAAAAAATGAAAATTTAAACTCTAAACAAGCCGCCGCAAAAGATAATCATCAAAAGTCGCAAATCTCGCAAAAACAAAACGTAGAAAAAACGATCGACCTAAAGCAGGCTCAAATACAAGCTAGGCAGATGGCCGAAAAGAAAAAAATCGAACAAGCTAAGCTAGAACAAAAGCAAGAAGCCCAAAAAATTGCAGCCAAGCCAAAGCCTGAAATAGCGCAAATGCCGCAACAGCAAAAAACCGCTCAATCGCAATCTCAAAATCAAAAGCTCGCTCAGCAAAAGCAAGAAAAAGTTGCCGCACAGACCAAGACGGATGCAAAAAGCACTCAAAGTACTACTAAAAAAGACGAGCAAGAAATTGTGCTGGCGCCCGTAAAAACGACAAGCGCCAAAAAAATTACAAGCGCTAAAGGCAAGGTTATCGTCCTTGACGCTGGGCACGGAGGCGATGATCCGGGCGCTATAAACGGATCTTTAAAAGAAAAAAACGTCGTACTAAGTATCGCGCAAAAGGCTGGCAAGGAGCTGCAAGGACGCGGTTACAAGGTTTATTACACGCGTAGCAAGGATAAATTTATCAACCTTCGCGACCGCACGAAATACGCCAACGACAAGGCTGCAGATCTCTTTATCTCCATCCATGCAAACGCCGCGCCAAACAAGACTAAGGCAGCGACCATGCACGGTATCGAGACATTTTTCCTCTCGCCGGCTCGTTCCGAGCGTAGCAAAAACGCCGCGGCGCTGGAAAACAAATCCGACATCGAAGAGATGAACTATTTTTCCAAGCAGACATTTTTAAATTTCCTTAACCGCGAGAAAATCATTGCCTCAAACAAGCTCGCCATCGACGTTCAGCGCGAAGTTTTAGCGCGAGCTAAATCGGTGAGCTCAAAGGCATCCGACGGCGGCGTTCGCGAGGCGCCTTTTTGGGTGCTAGTAGGCGCGCTGATGCCAGCGGTGCTGCTTGAGGTCGGCTACATCACTCACCCAGACGAGGGCGAGCTCATAAATAACTCAAAATACCAAGACGCCCTAGCCAAGGGGCTTGCGGACGGCATAGACGTCTATTTTTCAAACCAGCAATGAAAAGCGCGAGAGTCGTTTTTAAGGACGGCATTCCATTTAGTCCCGAATTTGACGACATTTACTTTAACGCAGATGGTCCCATAGCCCAGAGCGAGTACGTTTTTAACTCCGTTTTTGATGAAATTTGGGAGAAAAAAAGCGAATTTAACGTACTTGAGACTGGATTTGGCGCGGGGTTAAATTTCCTCTGCGCTTTTAAAAGATTTAAAAACTCGGATAAATTTTTAAATTTCGTCAGTATCGAAAAAACGCCGATCGATAGAGACGATCTAGCTAAAATTTACGCAAATTTTAGCGAGCTTGAGGATGTTTCTAGCAAGCTTTTAGATGCCTATCCGCCGCTTATTTGCGGATTTCATAGGCTAAATTTGTCCCCAAATGTCACGCTTACATTGTGCTTTGGCGACGTGGACGAGGTTTTGGACGAGCTTAGCTTTATCGCGGATGCTGTTTTTATGGACGGTTTTGCTCCCGCTAAAAACGAAGCTATGTGGAGCGAGCGGGTTTGTGCTAAAATCGCAAATTTATGCGCTCCCGGCGCCGCTGTTTGTACGTATTCTGCATCGGGCGCGCTAAAAAGAGCCCTGCAAAATAGCGGTTTTGAAGTAAATTTGCTAAAGGGTTACGGCAAAAAGCGAGAGATGTTGCGCGCTAAATTTATCGGCGAACGGCAAGCCGGGAGCGAAATTTGGTTTAGCAGATTTGATCCCGCCGCCACGATCGCTCCAAAGACGGCGCTAGTTATCGGCGGCGGCGTGGCTGGCTGCGTTTGCGCGTTTAAGTTGCGCAAGCGCGGTTTAAAGGTCACGATCGCCGAAAAGCGGGGCGACATCGCACTAAACGGCTCTGGAAATCACTGCGGGATCTTGATGCCGCTTATTACAAAACCAACCGTAAATTTAGGCCGCATGCATATGAACGCGTTTTTGCAGGCGGCTCGCTTTTATGAGCGAAACCTCGGCGCCGAGGAGATAGAGTTTTGCGGCGCGACAGACTACGCATACGAGCAAAAGACGCTGGAGCGCTTTTACGAGTGGCGAGAATTTGACTCGGACAACGGCATTTTTGAGCTAAAATTTGATGACGAGCCTTACGCTAGCGCGTTTATTTTTAAGGGCGCAAAAGCTCGCCCTAGAAAAATGTGCAAGGCGGCAAGTGCTGGCATAAAAACGCTTTTAAACTGCGAATTTACGGGCTTTGAGACGCTTGAGGGCGGTGCGGTTAGGGCTCATTTTAAGGACGGACAAATTATCGACGCCGACGTGCTCGTACTTGCTATCGGCGGCGAGAGCATGGATTTTTTTGCGGACTACGACATTAGGCTCAGCTCCGTTCGCGGTCAGGTAACGCATATCGCGCCCGCCGTTTTGACGCCTGCGCCCTTTAGCGCCAAAGGCTACGTTTGCCCGCCTGCCCAAGGCGTGCAGGTGATCGGCGCGACCTATGATAGAAATCTTTTTTTAGACGAGCCGCGTTCTAGCGACGACGAGAAAAACTTAGCCGACGTCGCCGAGTTTTTGGACGGCAAATTTGCAGAAAAAGAGCGGCTAAATTTGAATATTGGCCGAGACGGCGACGCTGAAAATTTAAATCGTTTAGAAACGAGTAGGAACGATATAAATTTGAGTAAAAATATGGATTTGCGTGCCGAGACTACTGATGATTCGGCTCTGACGCAAGATGCATCAAATTTGACTGCATCCGAAAATCTCTCAAACGACACGATAAAAACTCCGCAAAACGTCCGAATAATCGGTTCGAAAGTGGGCTACCGCAGCTATAGCGGCGACCGTTTTCCGCTCATTGGGCGGCTTTACGACGAGGATTTTTATAAAGATACCTACAAGTCGCTGCTTTGGACGAAAGGTAAGTCCAATCCGCATCCAAAATACGTACCAAACGTCTACGTTAGCACCGCTCACGGCTCGCGCGGGCTTTGTACGGCTGTGCTTGGCGCCGAGCTCATCTGCGACCTCGTTTTTGACCGTCCACTTTGTATCGAAAAATCGCTTTTTGACGAGCTTCATTTGGCGAGATTTCTCGTTAGGAAACTTAAAAAAGGGCTAAAGTAGGCATAAAATTGGATTTTAAAGTCTGATTTTACGTTATTTGTTTTGCGCCAAATTCGGCATAAATTTGAGGCAGCGGCGAGTATTGATCAAATTTTATTTTTTATAAATTTAGTCCTTCTAGTTAAAGTAGCATGAGTGCCGTTTCTTGGCGTGTATCAAAAATTGTTAAGAGTAGAAAAAATGCGCATTGCGGCGCAAAAGCATAGTATAGATAAAGCTCAAATTTAGACGAGCGGCCAAAAGTCAAAACGGCTAAAATAGGCGAGATTCGCCTATTTTTTACCGAAAAAGTTGTCTGCGATCCTAAAAATATCGTCCACGATCGAGCCGTCTTTGTTTTGATCTAAAAACTGCGTAAGCATCGACATCATAGAGTCGTTATCTGCAGAGCCTTGCAAATTTGAGGCTTTTAGCTGATTGTTTAGCATGCCTGCGATCATCGGCGCGATCATCGGTAGCAAGGCTTTGATAGAGTCCGCGCTGATGCCTAGCTGCGAACCCACGTCGCTAGCTAGAGCCCTGCTGTTTTCTTTTGAGCCCGTTAGTACGCCAAGCAGCTCGTTGCCATCGGCGACGCTGATGTTTTGCGGGGCGTCAGCCATCTCGTCGAGGTTTGAGCGGCGGATCATCTCTAGGAAATTCGACGAATCCGCGTCTGATTTAAAATTTTCGTTCGCTCTTTGCATGAAAATCGGCGCAATCTTAGAAACTACGGCCTCTACGTCGTTTGCCGCCAGTCCGCTTTTTTGCGACATCGCGTCTATCATACCGCTAGAGTTGCCCAAAAGTAACTTTAATATATCCATTTTTATCCTTTTGATTTTTTCGCGAGTTTAGATTCGGCCGCCGCTTGTTTGAGTTGAACGAAACGACGGTCAAGCAAGCATAAGCGGCTTATTTGTAGTTTTTGATTGCCGCGTCTAGGATCTCTTTCGCGGCGTCGGCGTCTTTAAATTCTTTAACCTTGACCCATTTGTTAGGCTCTAAAATTTTATAAGTTTCAAAGAAGTTTTTGATCTTATTTAAAGTGGCCTCAGGCAGGTCTTTGTAGCTCTTGATCCCGTCAAATCTTGGGTCGATCTTAGTGACCGGTACGGCTAGTAGCTTCTCGTCCATACCCGCTTCGTCCTCCATCACGAGCACGCCGATCAGGCGGCACGGGATCACGCTACCTGCTTGCAGCGGATATTCGTTTAGCACCAAGATATCGGCAGGATCGCCGTCTGCTGCGAGCGTGTTTGGTACGAAGCCGTAGTTTGCCGGGTAGAACATCGCCGAGTAGAGCACGCGATCGACTACGACCGCGCCGCTATCTTTGTCGATTTCGTATTTGATGTTCGAGCCGTATGGGATCTCGATCACGGCGTTGATTTTGTCCGGGTTTGAGCCTACTTTGATTTTTGAAACGTCCATTTTAATCCTTTGTAAAGCTCCTATCTCGCCAAAAGATTTTGAGATAATTGCCTTGAAATTTAAGTAAGGGATTATATAAAATCTCGGCTAAATTTGGAGTAAAACGAGAACTTTTGCGAGCTAAATTTTAACGGGTCTTACTACAGCAAATTTGAAGCTAGAGCGCAAAATTCGCTTATCGGCAAGGTAGGGTTGAAAAACTTAAAATTAGAGGAAATTTAAGGCGGCAAACCGCCCTAAAATTATTTGATTATTTCGATACTTTTTACGTCGATAGAGGTTTTCATAAAGTCCTTATCAACCTCGCCGTAGACACGCACGGGCGTGTTTTCATCGACGGTTACGCCTCTCCAGCCTTTGTGATCGATCTCGACTTCGATCGTGTCGCCGTTTTTATCGACGAACTGGTAGTGCTCAGGGCGAAACTCGGAGACGATCTTGCCCTCAAGCACGACGCGAGCGTCATCCGGTAGCGCTAGGGCTTGTTTTACTGTGCTTGCGCTCAGAGCGCCTTTGCCGACGAAGCCGCCTTGATTTGTTGCGCCTTGCGCATTTGAGCTTGCACCCGTAAATCCGCCTGCCGCAAACATAGCGCTTGCAAGAGTCGCTGATAAAACTATTTTTTTAAACATTACGTATCCTTTAAATTTGATGTGATTTTCGTGAAATCATAGAACGGATTTTAATGATATTTCGTGAATTTTTTGTTAATTTGGATTTATGGAAAGCTTAAATTTAGAGCCTAGCTTGAGGCTCTAAAAATAATGTTTATAGGCTATTTACGAGGGCCTTGACGTCGGCTACGATAGGTTCTATCGCGCGCTCGCCGTTTACGACGTGGAGAAGGCCTTTTTCTTTGTAAAATTTACGTATCGCCTCGATCGGCTCTAGATAAACCTTCATGCGGTTGTTGAAAACCTCGTTGTTATCGTCGGCTCCGCGCGCTCGTCCGAGTACTCTCTCGCGTGCGACGGCTTCGCTAACGTCCACTTCGATCACGCCTTTTAACGCGATCTCGTTTTGCGCGGCTAGCACTTTGTCTAGCTCGGTCATCTGCTCGACACTGCGCGGGTAACCGTCGATGATGACGTTTGATTTGTCCGAGCTTTTGATCGCCGAGACGATCGCGTTTACGACGACGTCAAGCGGGACTAAGTTGCCCTTTGAGATAAAGCCGTCGATTAGTTTGCCAAGCTCTGAGTCGCTAGCAACCTCTGCGCGAAGCAAGTCGCCGGTCGAGAAGTGTGCAAATTTAGCATCTTCTTGCGCGATTAGCGATGCGTCAGTGGTTTTGCCGGAGCCTGGAGCGCCGATGATTAAAAATAGTTTTTTCATAAAATTTCCTTTAAAACGGCTTGTCTTTTTCTACCTATACTTCGTTGAATTTTAATTTTTAAGCTCGATGAACTATATGTTCTATCTGCGCTTAAAAATTAAAATCCGCCTCGTCTAAGCGAAAAATACTTCACCTTCATTTTTGTTATAAAAAGTTAAAGCAGAAATATCGTACGACGATTTTAATGCTTTGCTTTTTCTTTCAATAAAAAATAAAATCAACTAAATTTGTAGCGGAAGTATCGCCAAGCTAGACTAGGCGGTTTTAAAATTTAAGCGTGCGCTAGGCGTATAGCCTGCGGAGCGCCAAATTTTAAAACCAACGACGTATAGCGCGGCGAGACGACGCTTTCAAGCTTATTTTTCTTTTTCTCGCAGCCTTAACCCCAACTCCCTTAGCTGCTCGCCGCTAGCTTCGCTAGGCGCCTTAGTTAGCGGGCACTGAGCGCGCTGGGTTTTAGGGAAGGCGATGACGTCGCGGATCGAGCCGGTTTTGTTTACTAGCATATTTAGCCTGTCAAAGCCGATCGCGATACCGCCGTGCGGAGGCGCACCGAAGCTTAACGCGTCAAGCAAGAAGCCGAATTTCTCGCGTTGCTCGGCCTCGTCGATGCCTAGTAGCTTAAATACCTTTTGCTGAACGTCGTTTTTGTGTATCCTCACGCTACCGCCGCCAAGCTCATAGCCGTTAAGCACTACGTCGTGAGCGACCGAAAGGATGTCCTCGAGATCGGGCTCGTCGATGTTTTTAGGCATGGTAAACGGATGGTGCATGGCTGAGTAGCTGCCGTCGTCGTTTTGCTCAAACATCGGGAAGTCAAGTACCCATAAAAACTCCATTTTGCTTTGGTCTATGATGCCCATTTGCTCGGCGAGGAAAATCCTAAATCGACCCATGTAGTCAAGCACGACTTTTTTCTTGCCTGCGCCGAAAAATACGACGTCGCCGACTTTTAGCTCGCAGCGCTCTACGATCTCGTCAAGGTCGCTTTGCTCGAAAAATTTGCAAAGCGGTCCTTTTAGCCCGTCTTCTTTCATCTGGAAGTAGCCAAGGCCCTGAGCGCCGAATTTGCGGACGAATTCCTCAAAACGGTTCATCTCGCGCTTACTAAAGATATTATCGCCGTTTGGCACTTTTAGCGCTTTGACGCGGTTTTTCTTAGGCTCGATTGCGATCTTGCTAAAGATTTCATTGCTAGAGCGCGCGAAAATGTCGATAACGTCGATCATCTTTAGATCGTAGCGCAGATCGGGCTTATCGCTGCCGTAGCTCTCGGTCGCCTCTTTGTAGCTCATACGGCGGAAAGGGATTTGGATATCGTATCCGCAGGCGGCAAAGACGTCTTTTAGCATATTTTCAGCCATATTTAGGATGTCTTCTTGCTCGATGAAGCTCATCTCGATATCTATCTGCGTAAATTCAGGCTGTCTGTCCGCGCGTAAATCCTCGTCACGGAAGCATTTTGCGATCTGGAAATATTTATCAAAGCCAGAGCACATCAAAAGCTGTTTAAAAAGTTGCGGGCTTTGCGGCAGGGCGTAAAACTGGCCCGGATATACGCGGCTAGGCACTAGATAGTCTCTGGCGCCTTCCGGCGTCGCGCGAGTTAAAATTGGCGTTTCAAACTCGATAAAACCCATTTTGTCTAGGCTGTTTCTAGCTGCGATCGCCGCTTTTGAGCGCATTTTAAAGATATTTTGAAGTTTCTCGTTTCTAAGGTCCAAAAATCTGTATTTTAGTCTGATGTCCTCATTTACGCTCTCGTCGCCGATAACGAAAGGCAGCGGCTCACTCGGGTTTTCGACGATCACTTCGTCTGCGACTACTTCGATCTCGCCCGTTTTTAGGCGCGGATTTACCAGGCCTTCGCCGCGAGCGCGGACCTTGCCTTTTATCCTTAACACGTACTCGTCGCGAACGTGCGACGCGGCCTCGTGAGAGCTCTTGCTATCTGCCGGATCGCAGACGATCTGGATCAGCCCCGTGCGATCGCGCAGGTCCAAAAATATAACGCCGCCGTGGTCGCGGTAGGTGTTTACCCAGCCGCAAAGCGTAACTTCTTTGCCTATGTCGGCACTGCTTAAATCAGTGCAGTAATGGCTACGCATTTTCACTCCTTTTGCTGTTTTTAACGCGCCCATTATACTAGAAATTTGCTTTTTCCCAGCTTTTTTAAAACAAAATGTGATAAAATCCGCTCTATGAAAAAAGAGAATTTATTACTTCCGGCTAAGGTAAAAAAAGTCGGCCTAGTCGCAAAAATCAATGTAAATTTAGCTAAAAATGCGCGAATCTTGCGCGAGATTTTGGCTAGGTACGGCGTTCAAATTTTGTTTGAAAACGCGCTCGCTAAACATTTAAATTTAAAAGATGGCTCAAATTTGCAAGGATTTGAGGTGCGCGAGCTGGCTACGGAGTGCGATTTTTTGATCTCGCTCGGAGGCGACGGCACGATCATCTCGCTTTGTAGAAGCGCGGCCGAGATTTCGCCCTTTGTGCTAGGCATTCATGCGGGCAGGCTAGGGTTTTTAACAGATATCACGATGAATGAATGCGAGAAATTTTTCGCCGAGTTTTTTGCGGGTAAATTTGAGGTCGAGACCCCTTTTATGCTTGACGTTTTTTTGCACAAAAAAAGCGGGGAAATTTTACGCAAAATCGCATTTAACGACGCGGTAATCGTGGGCGAAAAGGTTGGCTCCATGACGCACGTGGAGGCTTTTTGGAACGAAAAATACTTTAACGCGTATTTTGGCGACGGAGTCATCGTCTCTACGCCCGTGGGCTCTACCGGATACAACATGAGCGCGGGCGGGGCGATAACCTATCCTTTGAGCGAGGTGTTTTTGGTTACGCCCGTTTGCTCGCACTCGCTCACGCAGCGCCCAGTCGTACTTCCGCGCGGATTTGAGATCAAATTTAAAACCGCAAGCGCGGCAGTGCTGGTTATCGACGGGCAGGATAGGTATAAGATGAGCGAGCTTGAGAGCGTGAGCATGACGCTAAGCACGAGCACGGCGCGGCTAATCCGCCACGTCGGGAGAGATTATTTTCAAATTTTAAAAGAAAAGCTGCATTGGGGTTATAATGATTGAGCGGATTTTGATAAAGCAAAATTTGAGTTTTGAAAACGTCGAGTTAAATTTCGGGCGCGGACTTAGCGTATTTACGGGCGTTAGCGGCGCGGGCAAATCGGTCTTGATGGGCTCGATAATGGCGGTTTTGGGGCTAAAAGATAGCGAAGCGAAGCTGATAGAGGCCGACGTCTCGCATAAATTTAACCTTGAGGAATTCGGCCTTGAGAGCGAGGAGATAAATACCTTTAAGCTTTTTCGCGACAAAACGACGCGCTACTTTATAAACTCTCAAGCCGTTTCCAAAAAAAATCTCGCTAGCATCGCAAAAGAGCACGTCAAATACCTGTCCGCAAAGGAAATAAACGAATTTGAAAACGAGAGGTTTTTAAATTTGCTAGATAGCTTGCAAGCGAAAAAAGACGCTAAATTTAACGAAATTTTGAGCGAATTTAGGCTCAAATTTGACGAATTTAGTCAGATCTCGCGCGAGCTAAAAAAAATAATCGACGAAGAAAAAAGAGTGGAGGAGCTAAAGGAATTTGCTTCTTTTGAAATCAACAAAATAGAAAGCGTGAGCCCGAAAATCGGGGAATTTGACGAGCTAATGGAGCTAAAAAAGCGCCTGAGTAAAAAGGATAAAATTTTAGAAGCGTGGAATAGGGCGGAGCAAATTTTTAATTTCGAGCAATCCGTAGTGGACGCGCTAAATATCAGCGACGTCGATAGCAGTTTTTTTGAGGAGGCGATGAACGAGCTACGAGTAGCGCGCGAAAATCTAGACATGGACGAGCTAGAAGACGTAGATATCGAGGGCGTGCTAGACCGCATCGAGGCGATAAACTCGCTCGTGCGTCGCTATGGCGGCGAGGAGGAGGCGCTCCAGACGCTAAAAACGCGCAAAGCCGAGCTAGCAAGATACGAAAATATAAGCTTTGAAAAGAGCGAGCTGGAGCGTAAATTTAAGCAAAACGAAGCCGCGGTAAATGCGCTGGCGGACAAAATCAGCCAAGCTCGCGTGGCAAATTTAAAGGAGCTTGAAGCGCTCATAAATTCGTTTCTAAAAGAGCTTTATATGAGCGAGATTTCATTAAAGATAAATAGTAAAACCCTAGACGCCGCCGGCAGGGACGAGGTAAATTTGAGCCTAAACGAGACGGCGCTAAAAAATCTAAGCTCGGGCGAGCTAAACCGCTTAAGGCTAGCTTTTATAGCGAGCGAAAGCAAGATCACCGGAGGCGGCGAGGGCGTCATAATCCTAGATGAAATAGACGCGAATCTAAGCGGAAAAGAGGCGATGAGTATCGCAAACGTGCTGCTAAGCTTGGCCAAATTTTATCAAATTTTCGCTATCTCGCATCAGCCGCAGTTAAGCTCTAAAGCCGATTCGCATTTTCTAGTCGAAAAGCGCGGCGAAACCTCGAACGTAAGGGAGCTAAAAAACGAGGAGCGCGTAAACGAGCTGGCCCGTATGATAAGCGGCGAACGCATAACTGAGGAAGCGATAAATTTCGCCCGTCAACTTTTGGTTGTTTAAGTTTGGCTTAAAATTTAGGTTGAAAAAAGAAAAGTAATGGTATATTTGAAAAAAATTTTGAACGAGAATAGATGGAAAAAAATAAAATTTTAATAGTAGAAGACAACAAAGCGCTGGCTAGACTGATCGCCAAAAAGATGGAAGATAAGGTCGAGATGGAGATCGATGTGGCGTACACTATGGCTGAAGCGCAAGCTTTTTTAAGCGATCCAAAAGAGTATTTTATCGCGCTGCTTGATCTAAATTTACCCGACGCTCCAAACGGCGAAATCGTGGACTACGTCATCTCAAAAGGACTGCCTAGCATCGTGCTAACGGGTAGTATGGATGATGCCACCAGAGAGAGCTTCATCCATAAAGACATCGTAGACTACGTCTATAAAGGCAATATGGACGATATAAATTATATATTTAAGATCATAAATCGCCTAAGCAAAAATAGACAATATAAGGTAATGGTTGCCGAGGACTCGGCGCCTTTTAGAAATAATCTTAAAAAAATCCTAACTAGCCTTCAGTTTCAGGTGTTTACCGCCGCTCACGGCGAGGAGGCGATGAGTTATTTTGCCGATAACCCCGACATGAAACTTGTCGTTTGCGACTATAGGATGCCCGTAAAAGACGGCCTTGAGGTGCTAAAAGAGATAAGAGCTGCGGGCGATAAAAATCAAATCGGCGTTTTAATGATGACGAGTCCGAGCGAAAACGTAAACGGCGCGATATTTTTGAAAAACGGAGCGAATGATTTTATCGCTAAGCCCTTTGTAAAAGAAGAGCTTATTTGTAGGGTAAATAATCTAATCGAAGCGATGGAAAACATAAATCAAATCGCCGATTTTGCGAACAAGGACTTCCTGACGGGCGTTTATAATAGAAGGTATTTTTACGACGATATGAACGAATACTTGGCCTATGCCGAGGAGCGTGCCGAGCCTTATGCGGTGGCGATGCTGGATATCGATCATTTTAAACAGATAAACGATACTTACGGTCACGACGGCGGCGACAGGGCGTTAAAGACGTTAGCTAAAAAGCTGATCGACGAGACCAAAAAAGGCGATTTGGTAGCGAGATTCGGCGGGGAAGAATTTTGTATCGTACTAAAAAACGTCTCAAACGAAGAGGCGGTTAAATTTTTCGTAAATTTAAGAGCTAGCATCGCAAACTGCAAAGTGCGACTAAAAAAAGAGCAGATAAAATTTACCGTCTCTATCGGAGTGGCCTTTAGTAGAAGCGATTATAGATTAGATGAGCTTTTAGAGCTTGCCGACGAGGCTCTTTATAGAGCAAAAGAAAACGGGCGAAATAGGGTAGAAATAGCCTGATGATAATAGACACTCACTGTCATTTGGACGATGAAAGCTTTGATAGCGATCTGGTAAAAGTTATAGCAAATGCCCGAGAAAACGGCGTCGGCGGGGTGCTGATACCTGGTGCTGATATTAATGATTTACCAAAAGCGGCTAAAATAACCCGCGAATTTGAAAATGTATTTTTTGCCGTCGGAGTTCATCCGTATGATAAGGATGGATTTAACAAGGACGTTCTTTATAAATTTGCAAAAGACGAAAAGTGCGTTGCCGTGGGCGAGTGCGGGCTTGATTACTTCCGCTTGCCTAAAGACGAAAATGAAAAAGAGCTTGAAAAAGCGGAACAAAAGCGCGTGTTTAGAGCGCAGCTTGATATGGCGGTAGAGTTAAATTTGCCGGTCATTTTGCATATTAGAGATGCAAACGAAGATAGTTTTAATATCTTAAAAGAGTATGCAAGCAGGCTGGTCGGAGCGGTTTTGCATTGCTATAACGCTTCGCCTTTGCTTCTAGAGCTTGCAAAGATGGGCGAGTTTTACTTTGGTATCGGCGGGGTTTTGACCTTTAAAAACGCGAAAAATTTGGTTCAAATTTTGCCCCAAATTCCGCGAGATAGGTTGCTACTTGAAACCGACGCGCCGTATCTGACGCCTGAGCCCTTTAGGGGGGGCCGTAGAAACGAGCCTGCCTTTGCGCGTCTTGTCGCGACAAAGATGGCCGAGATTTTAAATTTAAAAGAAGAAGAGGTAATGGAAATAACAACGAAAAACGCGAAGAAAATCTTTATGAAATTTAACACGTAATCAAGGAGAAAAATGAAAATCTTTAGAGTAATAATGCTGTGTCTAGCATGTACGGGGTGGCTTTTCGCGACCGCGGCTAGCAACGACGCAGAGCAAACCCAAAAGATGATATTAAAAGAATTCGACATAGACGCTAAATTTTTACAAAGCTCTCACTACGCTTCTATAAAAAATTCCATCAAGGACGGTAAGAGAAAAGAGTTTACCGATACCGTCAAAAACGGCTACAAACACATCCCGATGCTTCAAAAGATCATAAAAGACTCAGGTATACCGGAGTCGTTTTTATATCTTGCTATGACTGAGTCCGGGTTTTCAAATAATATAGTTTCCAGTAAAAAAGCTATCGGAATTTGGCAGTTTATGGAGTCTACGGCGAAGCTTTACGGCCTTAGAGTCGATAAGTACACCGACGAGCGAAAAGACCCGATGGCAGCCACCGCCGCAGCTACAAAATATCTACAAAGCCTAAAAAACGACTTTGGCAAATGGTATCTTGCGATGATGGCCTATAACTGCGGCGAAGCAAGGTTAAGAGAGGGCATCAGAAAAGCCGGAACCACTGATCTAGCTACATTGCTAGACGATAAAAAAAGCTACATCCCAAAAGAGACGAAAAGATTCGTAAAGAAAATTTTAACTATCGCGCACATAGCCAAAGAGCAGGAAAATTTACTAGCTAAAACGCAGGCTCTAAGCGGTACGAATGGCATAGAATTATCAAAAATAGACGTTCCGGGCGGCACAACGCTAATGGAGGTCGGAGACAGCATAGGGCTTAGCCTAAAAAAGATGAAAGAATACAATATGCATCTAAAATTCGTCTACACTCCGCCGACGGAAAAGCCTTATTATCTTTATATCCCATCAAACAAAAAGAAAATGTTTAGCGATAACTTCGAGGCGGCGCAAAATAGAAAATTTGAGATTTATACCGTCAAAGAAAGCGACACGTTGCTAACTATAGCTAAAAAAACTGGCGTAAATCATAAAATCATAAAAGAGTATAACGACCTTGCCTCAAATGAGATCAAGCCTAATCAAAAGCTAGTCATACCAAGCGAGCAAAACGTCAACTACCTAGCCGAGTACATGGTTAAAAGCGGCGATACGCTCGGGGAGGTTTCGCAGAAATTTGACGTAGCGCTTGAGGATTTAAAAGAAGCTAATACGCTTATGAGCTCAAACAGCTCGATCGGAGCCAAACTTGCCGCAACCGAGTAGGGCTAAATTTATATTTTTTAGTCTATTTTTCGTATTTTTTATGAGCGGCTGTTCGTTTTTGACATCGCCGTTTGGCGGCATCACCGGTAGCGGCGGTTCAAAAAAAAGCGGCAAGATAAATAGCTCAAAGGGCATGCATGAAGCAACTATGCGCCCTTACACCATAAACGGTAAAACATACTATCCAACCGTCGTAAAAGTCGGCGATAGAGCTAGCGGTATAGCTAGCTGGTACGGTCCGGATTTTCACGGTAAAAAAACGTCAAACGGCGAGACATATGATATGCATGCTATGACGGCGGCGCATAAGACTCTACCGATGAATACGATGGTGCGCGTGACGAATATAAAAAACGGTAAAAATATCATCGTACGCATCAATGACCGCGGACCTTTCGTTGCAGGGCGCGTGATAGACCTGTCAAAAACGGGCGCGGTGAAACTTGACGTATTTAACGCCGGTACGGCTCCTGTTTTGTTAGAGGTCGTCGGCTTTAACGGCAATGTCGGCGGAGCAGCGGTCGTAGCATCCTCGCAGCCTAGCTCAAAACAACCTAGCTCGCAAAAACCGAGTGCCCAGACCAAACCGCAGCCGCAACAACAGCAGCAACAAACTTTTGTTGGCGGTGTTTTCATGGTACAAATCGGTGCATTTAAAAATTTAAGCGGCGCAAATGCCTTTAAGCAGCAGCATGCGGGACAATACGGCAACGGCGCTTATGATACCGTTATAAAGTCCTACGAGCTTGACGGCGGTAAAATTTACAGAGTATTTATAAGCGGCTTTAGAAGCGAAGAGGAAGCCAAGGATTTCATAAGCGCAGGGCACATCTCTGGCGCATTTTTTGTGAGGGAATAAAATGCAAAGAAAGACAAAAGAGACGGATATTAGCCTAGAGCTTGAAATTTACGGTAGCGGTAAAGCCGAGACAAACACGGGCATAGGATTTTTCGATCATATGCTCGAGGCTTTTTGCAAACATGCGCTTTTTGATATGAAGCTTGTCTGCAAGGGCGATTTGCACGTAGATTTTCATCATAGCGTAGAGGATGTGGGTATCGTTATTGGGCAGGCTTTGCGCGAGAAAATTTATCCGCTTAGCGGAGTCGAGAGATTTGGCGAGGCGACGGTAGTTATGGACGAGGCTGCGGTAAACTGCGCGCTTGATCTTTCAAATCGCCCGTTTTTAGTCTATGAGAGTATAAACGAAGGCAAGGTTGGCGAATTTGACGTAGAGCTGGCGAATGAATTTTTCCAGGCTCTGGCTTTTAATGCCGCGATTACGCTGCATATCGCTAAAATCCGCGGACGAAACTCTCATCATATTTTGGAGGCCAGTTTTAAAGCCTGTGCCGTCGCGCTAAGAAGGGCTCTGGCCAAAAACTCCAGAGTCGGCGTACCTAGCACGAAAGGCGTGCTATGATAGAGATTATATTTTTAGACGTCGATGGTTGCCTAACCGACGGCAAGATCGTCTATAGCCCAAACGGCGACGAGCTTAAATTTTTTGACGTCAAGGACGGATATGCTATCGAGAGCTGGCTAAAGCTCGGGAAAAAAGTCGCGATCATCACGGGCAGAAGCTCGCCTATCGTCGAAAAAAGGGCGCAGGATTTAAAGATAACGCACGTCTATCAAGGCGTTAGCGATAAGCTTGAAGTCGCAAAACAGATACTAGAATTTGAAGGGCTGGAGTTTGAAAGCGCTGCAGCTATAGGCGATGATTATAACGACTACAAGCTGCTAAAAAGCGTCGGATGGAGCTTTAAGCCAAAAAACGCAATCAAAGAGCTTGAAGTAAGAACGAAACTAAACTACAAAGGCGGCAACGGCGCGGTGCGCGAGATGATAGAGATACTTATCCGTAGCGAGGGCCTAATGCAAGAGTGGGCTAAACGTTGGTTATAAGGATTTTTTACCTAGTCGTTAGCGTTTTTAGCGTGGCGATGGTTTATTTGGCGATTGAGGAGCCTTACTATAGCGATCTTTTAAGCGGCGGCGAGGTGAGCGCGAGCATGCAGATGAGCGTGGTCACGGACTACGAGATGAACGCCACTGCAGTAAACGCCAGATATGAAGCCGATACGTGCAATAGATATAAAGATAGAGACGAGTGTTTAAAATTTAAAGGCGTGGCGATAATGGGCGACAAGGAGCACAATATCAGTTCGGATGAGGCGATTTATCAAGAAGATTTATTAAAATTTAAAAATAATGTTAGATATATAAACAACGAAAACCTTAAATTTGTGTCTAATGAAGCCACTTATGATATAAAGAAAAAAATAGCCATCAGTAATACCCCGTTCGTTATGACTCAAAACGGGGATAAAATTACCGGCAATAGTTTAATTTATGATTTGAATTTAAAAACAACTAAAATAAAAGGATTTCAAGGATGGATAGAGCAAGAAAGGCGATAGGAACTCTGCTGGTATTTTGCTTTCTGCCGTTATTTGCCGAGCAGATAGAGGTTAATGCCGATAATTTTTTTGCCGACGAGAGTAAATTTATGGGCGAATTTAGCGGCAAAGTAAAAATCACCAAAGGTAAAGACGTATTGACGGCGGACAAGGTTATTATTTATTTTGATTCCAAGAAAAATCCAACCAAATACGTAGCCTCGGGCAACGCCAAATTTAGAGTATTTATCAAAAATAAAACATACGACGGTAGCGGTAGCGAGCTTATTTACGAGCCTGCGCCGAATTTATATACGATAAACGGCAACGGATTTTTACACGAGATAGAAACCGATAAAAAAGTCTACGGCGAAAAGATCACCGTCAATCAAAACAGCGGAACGTATAACGTAAACAGCGGCAAAAAAGAGCCGGTTAAATTTATATTCCAGGTCGAGGACAAAAAGTGATCCGCGTTTTAAACGCAAAATTTCTCGTTTCAGCGCCCGACATCTCGCTGGCTCCGCCTGCAAATTCTAGCGAAGTAGCGTTTTTGGGGCGCTCAAACGTCGGTAAAAGCAGCCTCATAAACGCCCTGGTTAATCAAAAAGGCCTAGCCAAAAGCAGCTCGACGCCGGGCAAAACGCGCCTCATAAATTTTTTCGAGGTCGAGTATGCGCGCGGTATCAAAAACGAGCAAGGCGAACTAAGCGAGGAGAGGGCAAATTTGACCTTCGTCGATCTGCCGGGCTTTGGATACGCCAAAGTGGCTAAAAGCATGCACGCGCAGTGGAAAAAAAATCTTGACGAATATTTAAAATTTAGAGCCAACATCAAGCTTTTCGTGCATCTCATCGACTCGCGCCAGTTTGATATGCAAATCGATAGGGACGTAAACGACTATTTGCAAAGCTTCCTGCGCCCCGATCAAAAAATTTTAAATTTTCTCACAAAATCAGACAAGCTAAATCAAAGCCAAAAAAGCGCGGTTTTAAAAGTCTATCCGGGCGCGCATTTCGTTTCGGCGCTTAAAAAAACGGGCGTAGAAAAGGCAAACGAGCTTATATATTTTAACGCGCTGGGACTGTAATGAAATCAAAAAGCCGCAGGCAAATTTTGGCATTTTTACCATCAAATTTTCTAGCCAAATTTACAAATTTAAGCGGCGCCAAGGCTAAATTTGCAAATTTAGCTAAAAACCTATAACTATGCGAACGAGTGCTGCGATGCGAAGACTTGGCGCGGAGAAGCGATTTTTAAAGCAGCTTGCTTGGGTTGCTTTTCTTGTGTTTTATCAGAGTATAACGACCGTATTTACGTATCTGCCGCCTCTTATCGGGATATTTTTTACTTATATGATCACGCTAACCTTGCAAAAACAAAAGACGCTCAAGGAGTTTGGCAAGGAGTGGTATTTTTGTCTATTTTACCTTACTTTTGCCGAGCAGGCGCACGGGTTTGCGCTGTTTTCGGCGGTGATTGCGTTTATGCTTTTTTATTATTTGATGTCTGATTGGCTCATCGTTACGCTAAAATCAAGAGAGCTTTTGACTGTCGGATTCGTCGCTAGCGGCTACGTTTGGACCTGCGCGACGAGCTCTTTTATCTCATACGCGGCAAATTTACCCATGCTAAAATTTGATTACGAATACCTGATCTACGTCGGCGTGGAGTCTGTTTTGGCGGTGATTTTATTTAGGGGGCGCTTATGAGGATGCGCATAGTGTTTGGCATCATATTTAGCGTCTGGGTGCTTTTGCTGGTGCGCGTTTATTACCTTAGCGTCAAGTCAAACGATTTTTATGAGGAGATCGCCGAGCAAAATGCGGTAAAAACGCAGTACCTAGCTCCCGTCAGGGGGCTTATTTTAGATGCCAAGGGTCGTCCTATGGCAGTAAATCGCCTCGGCTTTTCCGTCGCGCTAAAGCCGCATCTAAGCGGCAAGAGGGCGGAAATTTTAGACGCCGAGCTTGCAAATTTGCAAAATTTGTTCGAGGACTTAAACGTCACGAAACTAAAGCGCGAATACGTCAAGGCCGACTCCCCTTATAATCAAGATTTTATTCAGATTATAGATTTTATGGATTATGACAAGATGATACCGCGTATAGCCGAGCTCTCGTTGCGAGAAAATTTAGAGGTTAAGCCGGCATCCAAGCGCCACTATCCCTACAATAACCTAGCTTCACACATCATCGGCTACGTCGGCCGGGCAAACCAGCAAGACGTCGAGTCCGATCCCGTCGCAAAGCTGACCAATCACACGGGCAGAAGCGGCACGGAGCGCTTTTATAACTCCGTCTTGCAGGGGCAAGAGGGCGTGCGAAAGGTAAAAGTAAACGCGCTAAATCAGGAGGTCGAGGAGATATCCGTGAGCTACCCGCAAAGCTCGGATATATCGCTTACGATCGACCTTGAGATGCAAAAATACATCGAGGAAATTTTCGGCGATAACGCGGGCGTCATCATCGTTATGGACGTGAAAGACGGCTCGATACTGGCTGCTGGCAGCTTCCCCGAGTATGATCTAAATCCGTTTGTTACGGGGTTATCGCAGGCTAAATGGGACGAGCTTGTTAAAAGTATCGATCATCCCTTTACGAACAAGCTCGTAAACGGCCTTTATCCGCCGGGCTCGGTTATAAAAATGGGCGTGGCGATGGCGTTTTTAGACACCGGCAAGATGAGCCGCTCCGATGGGTATTTTTGCTCTGGCTCATTTGAGCTTGGAGGACGAAATTTCCGCTGCTGGAACGTCTATGGACACGGTTTTATGGATATGAACTCGGCCATCCGAGAGAGCTGCGACGATTATTTTTATAAAGGCAGCTTAAAGGTCGGTATCGACGCTATAACCCCGGTTTTAGAGCGGTTGGGTTTTGGGCAAAAAAGCGGAGTGGATCTACCTAACGAATTTGTCGGTATCGTGCCAGGACGCGAGTGGAAGATGCAAAAATACGCTCAGCCGTGGTATCAGGGCGAGACGCTAATCACCTCGATCGGACAGGGCAACTTCCTCGTGACGCCGATGCAGGTGGTGCGCTATACGGGCATCCTGGCTACGGGGAAAAATATCGTCCCGCATTTTTTACGCAGCGTAAACGGCGAGGAGGTTAAATTTGAGCCGGAGGACGATATCCTTACGCCGTTTGAGAAAAAGCAACTCCCGTACATCCAAAAGGCGATGTATGAGGTCGTAAATCATAAAAAAGGCACCGCGCATAAATATTTTAAAGAGGCAAAGATAACGCTAGCGGCAAAAACGGGTACCGCGCAGGTCGTGGGCATCTCACAGGCTGAAAAAAAGCGTATGAAAGAAGAGGATATGGAGTATCTACGCCGCTCGCACGCATGGGTCACGACTTACGGGCCATACGAGGAGCCTCGTTATGCCGTTACCGTTATCATCGAGCACGGCGGACACGGCGGTCTGGCTGCCGGACCTCTCACGGCTAAAATCTTTAATAAGCTACTAGAAATGGGCTATATCGATAAAAAATACGAAATCACCTCGCTAGCAGATACCGAGGCTGCACAAAAGAAGAAAAATTAAAATTCCGCGTTTAAATTCGGCGTTAAATGCCGTCAAATTTGATCAAATTTCTAAAATTCTAGCGGATTGGTTGCGAAGTAAAATTTGAGTTAAATTTATGAAATCGGCAAGCCGAATTTATCCCTCAAACATCTCCAAAAGTTCGCTTGTAGCGATATTTACGATTTTATTATTTGCGTCTAGTTCAATCAAATTTTGGGTTTTAAATTTCGCCAATATCCTTGAAAACGTTTCCGGAGTGATGTTGAGGATGGAAGCGATTTTGATGTGTTTTAGCTCGTTAAAAAGATCGGCGTGGTTAACGAGAAAGCTCGCGACCTTGGCCTCGGAGTTTAGCACAAGTTCTTGGTGTATCAGCTCGCTTGCGATTTTTAGCTTTTGCGAGAGCGATTTGATTATTTGTAGCGATACGCGCGGGTTTGATAAAAACTCGGCGTAAAATTTATCGTAGTCGATTTTTAGTACCTCGCCGCCGGTTAAAAATATCGCCGTCGCCGGAAATTTGATATTTTCAAAGTTGGCAAGCTCGGCTACGAAGCTAATCCCGTTAAACTGATGCATAAAAATCTCTTTGCCTTTAGGGCCGATTTTATAGAGCTTGAGAGAGCCTTTTATGAGGAGGTGGAGCCACTTTGACTCCTCGCCCTCCATAAATAAAAACTCGCCTTTTTTATATTTTTTTAGGATGCTGATATTTTCTAGTCTTTTTAGTTCAGCCTCGTTTAGCTCCTGAAAAAACGGGATTTGCTCTAGCATTTGCGTTCTTATTTATTTTTTAAAAGATCTCTGATTTCGGTTAGAAGCGCTATATCCTCAGGCACCGGCGCAGGCTCTTCGGCTTTTGGCTCCTCCGCTTTTGGTTTTTTGAGCGAATTTATAGCCTTAACGACGCAGAAAATACAAAACGCGATAATCGTAAAATCGACCATCGTTTGTATAAACGAGCCGTAGTTTACGGTTACGGCAGCCGTATCACCGACCGCGTCTTTTAGCGTAAATTTTAAATCCGTAAAATTTACGCCGCCCGTCAGTACGCCGACTATCGGCATGATCACGTCGCCCACTAGCGAGCTAACGATCTTACCGAAAGCCCCTCCGATCACGACGCCCACGGCCATGTCGATGACGTTACCGCGCATCGCGAATTCTTTAAATTCCTTAACAAAACTCATGTTTTTCCTTTGCATTTTAAAATTAGATATCAATTATATTTATTTTAGCTTCACAAAAGATAAAAAAGCCAAGTTAAATGCTTAAAATGCTATAATCGCCCCTAAAAATCAATAAGGAAACAAAAATGTATCGTTTTGCGCCGTCGCCGACAGGCGATATGCATCTGGGAAATTTAAGGGTTGCGATCCTAAACTACGTCTGTTCGCTTCAGGATAAAAGCGGCTTTATCATCCGTATCGAGGATACCGACAAGGAGCGCAATATCCCCGGAAAAGACAAGGAAATTTTAGAAATTTTAGAGCTTTTCGGTATAAAATGGGACACGCTTTATTATCAAAGTAAAAATTTGAAATTTCACCGCGAATTTGCGGCAAAGCTTTTGATAGACAAAAAGGCGTTTTCGTGCTTTTGCACCGAAAGCGAGCTAGAGGCTAAAAAAGAAGCCGCCAAGGCTAGAGGCGAAGCCTACCGCTACGACGGGACGTGCGAGCATCTAAGCGACAATGAAGTGCTAAATAACCAAAAACCTTTCGTCGTGCGCATGAAAAAGCCGTTAGACACGATGAAATTTAAAGACGCGATAAAGGGCGAGATCAGCTTCGAGCCCGAAAACGTCGATAGCTTTGTGATTATGCGGGCTGATTTTACGCCGACTTATAACTTCGCCTGCGCGGTCGATGATATGCTAGAGGGCGTTACCTTCGTCATCCGCGGCGAAGATCACGTCAGCAACACGCCAAAACAAGACCTCATCCGCGAAGGACTAGGCTATACGCAAAAGATAAACTACGCCCACCTACCTATCATCCTAAACGTCGAGGGCAAAAAAATGAGCAAACGCGAGAACGAAAGTAGCGTAAAATGGCTGCTCTCGCAAGGCTTTATGCCAGAAGCCATCGCAAACTACATCGTCTCGCTAGGCTACAAGGCGCCGGTTGAAATCTTTACGATAGAAGAAGCCGCGCAGTGGTTTGATATCTCGAAGGTTTCGGCGTCTCCGGCCAAATTTGACGTCAAGCAGCTTGAGCACATCAACCGCGAACACATCAAAAGAGCAAGCGATGCAAGGCTGGCCGTGCTAATTGGTATAAAACCGGAATTTGCCGCGCTTGCTAGATTTTACACGCAAGAAAGCAGCCTACTAACCGAGATAAAGGCTAAGGTCGATGCGATTTTTGCAACCAAATTTATACCTGATGAGTTTAAGGCGGGCTGCGAGGCTATAAAAGCCGCCGCAGCTTCGTTAAATTTGAGCGAATTTGGCGAATTTAACGAGCTAAAAAAGGCTCTCATGGATGCTACGGGGCTAAAAGGCAAAGGCTTTTTTATGCCGCTTAGGATTTTACTCACGGGGGCCGAGCACGGCCCCGAGCTTAGCGAGCTATATCCGCTCATCAAACCGTATCTAAAGGAAATTTTACGATGATATTTTCGGTATTTTTAGAAGCAGTCGGCAGTATCCTGCATATCGTTATCAGCACCTACACGTGGATCATCATAGGCGCGGCGATCATAAGCTGGGTGCGCCCCGATCCATATAACCCTATCGTGCAGCTGCTCTACCGCCTCACCGAGCCCGTTTACGGCGCTATCCGCCGCGTGATACCGACGGTTTTCGGCGGTATAGATATAGCGCCTATTATCGTGCTTTTGTCGCTTCAGTTTATAGATATATTTTTTGTAAGGCTCATGTTTGCGTACGCTGCTTAAATTTATCCTGCCTGCGATTTTTGCGGCGGCGGCGTTTGGCGGAGTTAAGAGCTTTGAGGAGATAAAAGACGAGCCTAAGGGGCTTGCTAAGGATTACTACTTTTACCGTCTTTTAACCGAAGGCGACTACACCAAGGAGCAGGCGCAAATTTTAAGCAAAGACGTCTTTCGCCGAGCGGGCGTGCTAGCAAAGAAACTGGCTGAAATTTTGCCGCCCAAAAAAGTAAAAAGCGAGTGCGACGGCGTAAGCGCGAAAAATATCCTAGACGCAAACGTAACCTGCCAAAAACAGCGCCTCAGAGTGCCTTTTATGATGAAGCTAAAAAAGGAAACGAGGCAAAAGCTGGCGGATAAATTTAAAGACTCCGATCCGCTTCTTTATCGCCGCCTTGGCTCGCTAAACGAGAAGCATCCCGAGGACGAATTTGCCAAATTTAACGATACGGACGCGTTTTTGGTTTATTTTAATCAGTCCTCGCACAAGGATAAATTTGATAAGATATTTGACGTAAATTTTATAAATTTGCTCGCGACGAAAAAGGAGTTTCACGCTCTAGCAAACGATTTGATAATCGATAAGAAATCGGCCAAATTTAGGCAAAATTTTCTCGCGATAAAAGAAACCGAGCTTACCGGCAAGGACGCCTTTATGCTCGGCGTTAATGCAGTTTTGTTAAATTCTCCAAAAGACGCGGCTAGATTTTTTACTAGAGCGCAGGCCGCCTTTGAGAGGCAAGACCGCAAGGATAATGCCCTTTTTTGGCTATATCTGCTAAGCAATGACAGAAGCTATCTTGAGAAGCTAAATCAAAGCCGCGACGTAAATATCTATACGCTCTACGCAAACGAGCTAACGGGAGCAAGTCCCGCCGTAAACATCGTCACGCCGACGCCTACGAAAGAAAAGGTGGCGGACTACGATATAAAAGATCCGTTTTTGTGGCAAAAAACCTTTAAAATGATAAAAGAGATGAGCGCGCAGGACGCCGCAAAGCACTCCGAGACTTTTAACACCAAAGAGACGCTCGGTCACTACGCATACTTGATGGAAAAAGCAAGCGGTTACAAGGATAGTTACTTCGTCATGCCGTTTGTAGATGAGCTGGATGATATAAATGCGACTAGAAAAGCGCTTCTTTACGCGATCGGCAGACAAGAGAGCCGCTTTATCCCGGCCGTCATCTCGACTTCTTATGCGCTTGGTATGATGCAGTTTATGCCGTTTTTGGCTAACCATATCGGCAAAAAAGAGCTGCAAATCCCAAATTTCGATCAGGACGATATGTTTGACCCGCGTCTTGCGTTAAAATTTGCGGATCATCATCTAAATTATTTGGAGAAATACCTCTATCACCCGCTTTTCGTCGCTTATGCGTATAACGGCGGTATCGGCTTTACTAAGAAAATGCTTCAGCGAGGCGACCTTTTTAACGAAGGCGAGTATGAGCCGTTTTTATCCATGGAGCTCGTGCCCTTTGCCGAGAGTCGCGACTATGGCAAAAAAGTACTCGCAAACTATGTTATTTACCTAGGGATTGTCCATTCCAGTACATCGATTTCGACACTTTTTGAAAGCTTAAAGACGCCTTCTTTGACGGATAAATTTCGAAATCAAGATTGATTTTATCGTCTGAGATTTCCGGGGTGCTGACCTCAAAGTACTGCGCCCACGGAACCTCAAAGCTAACTTTTTCTAAAAGCGGATCGTCTGCGGCTAGGCGTCTAACTAGGATGCCTCGCTGCGAGCCGTTTGCCGTGAAGCTTTCCTCTAAAATTTTAGCTTCTTTGGGATGTACGGCCACGACGAATTTCTCTCTTTTTTGTTCATCGATTAGCTCGCTATAGATTGGGTTTAGATAGGTCGCGACGATTAGGATATTCGTATCGGCATCTATGATCTCAGACTTGCTCGTGTAGGCTAAAAGCTCGTTTTTTAGCGGTTCGTGGATATATTTTTTATCCGCGCATCCGGCTAGCGCCAAAATAAAACTTAAAAAAAATACGCTCTTTTTCATTTTAAAACCTCGCTAAATTTGGCCTTATTTTAGATAAATTTTGCTTTTAAAAAGCCTAAATTTGCTATAATCCGCGTAAATTTCAAAAATTCGGAGAAAAATGAAGAAAGCGGCGATGGCGTTTTCAGGACCTTCAAATAGCGGCAAAACCACGCTTATTTTAAAGGTCGCCAAAAAATTTATCGATGACGGGCTAAAAGTCGTGATCATCAAGCACGACCCGGGCGACAAGGCGAGATTTGACGTCGAGGGCAAGGATAGCTATAAATTTAGCCAAATAGGCGCCGAGGTAGCGGTCATGAGTCCGACGCGTACGACCTTTTTCTCGCAAGAGAGCAAGAGCGTGGAGGACGTCGTAGCGATGGCGGGCGAATTTGACCTTCTGCTAGTAGAGGGGCTAAAGACCCTACCGCTGCCGCGCATTAGCGTATTTAAGGACGAGATAAACGAGGATTATCTTAGCTTTTCAAACGCGATCGCAAGCTATAAAAAAGACTACGAGATCGATAAGCCAAATTTCGATCTAGACGATACGCAGGCTATCTGCGAGTGGATACTAAAAAACGCAAAGGTTTTAAAATGAACGAAATTTTCGAAACGATTAAAAAGATCGCCGTAAAAATCGGCGAGGAGATAAAGTATGCCGACCTAGGCTACACGGATCACGCCAACGCCACGGGCGACACGCAGCTAAAATTAGACGTGAGAAGCGACGAGATCATCACGGCCGAGTTTGCAAATTTAGCCTGCGTAAAAGCGCTCGTTAGCGAAGAAAAAGAGGATATGCTGGCGCTAAACGAGGACGCAAAATTTATCGTCGCCTACGATCCGTTAGACGGCTCTAGCCTAGTGGACGTAAATTTTTCTATCGGCTCGATTTTCGGCATTTACGAAAACGAACTAACTCCGCAAAATCTAAAAGCCGCCGCCTACGTCGTTTACGGCCCGCGCTTAGAGCTCGTGCTTTGCGAGGGCGAGACGGCTCCCGCGCTTTACCGCCTAGGCAGGGACGGCGAGTTTAAATTTATCAAAAATCTAGCGCTCGCGCAAAAAGGCAAGCTAAACGCCACGGGCGCGACGCAAAAGGGCTGGAGCGAAACTCATGCTAAATTTATCCGCGAGCTGTTTTTGCAGGGGTATCGCCTCAGATACTCGGGCGCCATGGTGAGCGACCTGCATCAAATTTTGCTAAAAGGCGGCGGGCTTTTTAGCTATCCTGCCACGACCGACGCGCCAAACGGCAAGCTAAGAGCGCTGTTTGAGGTGCTGCCGTTTGCCTTCATCTACGAGCGTGCCGGCGGCGCTACTAGCGACGGATACTCGGCAACGCTTTTTGATATGAAAGTGGAAAAAATCCACCAAACCACGCCTTGCTTTTTCGGCTCCAAAGACGAGATAAATTTACTGCATAAATTTTACGGAAGCGCGAAATGAGCGAGCACGCAGCGCAAACGGCTCAAAAGGACGAATTTGAGCTGGAGCTTGATCGCCAAAGAGAAATTTTACAAGCTTGCCAGCGCGAAAAGGGACTAAACTCGTGCTTTGCCTGCGAGGCGATGTTTGAATGCAAAACCCGCAAAAACTACGTAGACGCCGTATACAGCTCGATGTCTAAAGGCGACGGCGGCGGATTTGATTTTTAAATTTAAAAAGGAAAGATATGAACACGACTTATATTACGACTCCGATTTATTACGTAAACGACGTGCCGCACATAGGACACGCCTACACGACCGTGATCGCCGATACGGTAGCGAGATTTGCGAGACTAAAGGGCGATGATACGTACTTTATGACCGGCACCGACGAGCACGGGCAAAAGATCGAGCAAGCCGCCGCAAAAAAGGGCTACACGCCGCAAGCCTACGCCGATGAGATAAGCGCGAAATTTAGGGAGTTGTGGGATAAATTTGAGATTAGCTACGATCATTTTATCCGCACGACCGACGACTATCACAAGCTCACGGCGCAAAACGCATTTCTTAAAATGTATCAAAAAGGCGATATCTACAAGGGCGAATACGAGGGATACTACTGCGTTAGCTGCGAGAGCTTTTTTACGCAGACGCAGCTTTTGGAGGACGAGAGGTGTCCTGACTGCGGCAGACCGACGAATTTGGTGAAAGAGGAGAGCTATTTTTTCAAGCTTTCGAAATACCAAGACGCGCTGCTAAAATGGTACGAGGAGAACGAGGACTGTATCGTGCCGCGCGGCAAGAAAAACGAGGTCGTGAGCTTCGTAAAAGGCGGCCTGCGCGACCTCTCGATCACTCGTACGAGCTTTGAGTGGGGCATCAAGCTGCCCGCGAGCCTAAACGAGCCAAGGCATGTGATGTACGTCTGGCTAGACGCGCTCATAAACTACCTAAGCACGCTTGGCTACACGCGCGGCGATGACAAGATGAACTACTGGAAGGGCGCGACGCATATCGTCGGCAAGGATATTTTGCGCTTTCACGCGGTGTACTGGCCGGCGTTTTTGATGAGCCTTGATCTGCCGCTACCTCGCTGCGTCGCAGCTCACGGCTGGTGGACGAGAGACGGCGAAAAGATGAGTAAAAGCAAGGGCAACGTCATCAATCCAAGCGAGGTCGCAGACGCGTACGGACTGGAAAATTTCCGCTACTTTATGCTACGCGAAGTGCCGTTTGGGCAGGACGGAGACTTCTCGCAAAAAGCTATGATCGAGCGCATAAACTCCGAGCTTAGCAACGATCTGGGAAATCTTTTAAGCCGCATAGTCGGCATGAGCGAAAAATACTCGGACTTTGAGATAAAGGGCGAAAATTTACGTAAATTTTACGGCGAGGTTTTAGATAGCGGCAACGAATACCTGCAAAACGCTATCAAAAATTTAGAGTGTTTTGCCACGAACCGCTACCTCGAGGAGCTCTTTAAGGTGCTAACGCTTGCAAACGCGAGTATAGCTAAATTTGAGCCGTGGAATCTAATAAAAAACGGCAAAAAAGACGAAGCAAACGCGCTCGTATCGCTATGCGCTAACCTGCTGGCTCGCGTGGCCGTCCTGTTAAGCCCCGCGATGCCGAGAACCTGCGAAAAGATCGCGCAGACGCTTGGCTTTGAGATCTCGACGGCTACTTATGAAATAATCATCTTAAACAACGAAATTTTGGACTTTAAAGCGCAAAAAACGCAGACGCTTTTCCCAAAAATAGAAAAAGAGCTGATGGCGACTGCAGTGCCAAGCGTAAGCGAACCTGCTAAAACCGCCGCCGCGCTGCAAGAAAAATCGGACGCGAAAATAAAAATCGACGACTTTAAAAAATGCGTCATAAAAGTAGGTACCGTGCTTGAGTGCTCAAATATCGAAGGCAGCGAGAAGCTGCTTAAATTTAAGATCGATCTTGGCGAAGAGCAGCCGCGTCAAATTTTATCGGGGATCGCCAAATTTTACGCTCCTGAGGGTCTCGTCGGCAAGCAAGTCTGCGTGCTAGCAAACCTAAAACCTGCTAAAATTTTCGGCCATATATCCGAGGGCATGATCCTTAGCGCAGAGGACGGATCGCTGTGTCTCATCGCGCCGATGGCTGCAGTCAAAAACGGATCAGAAATAGGCTAAAACGGCGTGAATATCGAAAACCTAAGGCGCCTCATCAACGGCGAAGCGCTAAATAAACCGAGCGTCAGCGCCGTGGAGGGCTTTGCGTTTGAGAGTAAAAACGTGCGCCAAGGCTACGCCTACATCGGGCTTGGCGCAGGCGCGGACGAGATAGCCGCAGCCGTCGCAAACGGCGCCTATGCCGTGCTCGTCGAGCAAAGATGCGAGGTTATCGACCCTGAAGTCGCTTTTATCAAGGTCGATAGCCTGAGCGCCGCGCTGATGCGGCTGATGCGCTTTGAGGCCAGCTATAAAAATCTCAAATTTTGCTCCGTTAATCCCGTGCAAAAGGCCTTGATCGCGCGCATGAGTCTGGGTAAAAATGCTGAGGGCAACGCAGCTAGCTTGCTGCCAGAGGATGCGACGCGACTTTTTATAAAGATAATGAAGGCGGGCGCGGGGGATCTGTTTTTCACCGACGATCTTAAAATTTTATCCAAGATCGCGCCGCTATACGACACCGTTTTTAGCGACGTGGACGCGGTTTGCTCGCAGGGCGGTTCGCTATTTGCCTCTAGCGTCGTTTGCGATGGCATTTACTATCCAAACTTAAATTTTCCAAAAGTTTTCACGCACTATCTTTGCGGACTTTTAAAGTATCTGATCCGCGCTGGCTTTTCTTTCAAGCTTGGTGACACGCGAAATTTGGGGCATTTCGAGCCTATTTTTATAAATAAAAATTTTCGCGTCGTGCCTTTTGGTGCGAGCTCTCAGGCTTTTATCGCAGAGAGCGACGATGAGCTTTTTGATATGGAGGTGGCGTTTTTAGCGCGAAATTTTAGCGGCGGTATCGAGATCTGCGTGCCGGAGGATTTTGCCGGAAGCGCGGCTACGATGAGATTTAAGGAGCTTGCCGAGCTAAAAAATCTTTCAAATTTTCACTACGCTCTCGTTAAATGCCAAAAAGAGGATCTTGAAGCGATGTTAAATTCGAGCTCGCCCGAGCCTGATTTGTTTGGCGAAATTTTATAATAATCTCAAATTTGGCGCGTATTATTGCCTTTATCTGCCGCAAATTTGCCGATAAATTTGACGGGAAAATGCGTAAATCGGCAGAGCTTGCCCTGCGAGTTTTTAAGTAAAGCGTCCAAATAGTGCTTCCATTGCGAGGCATGCCGCGGTCGCTTTGCTTAGGTGGTTCGCGTAGCGGTGCAGATGCGAGAGAATTTAAAGTAGGCGTTTTGTTTTCCGTCCTTAAAGCGGATATTGCCAAAAACACATTACGTCTAAAATCCTTAAAAATAGCAGCCGCGATCAAATTTGCCAAACAAAAACGGCGGTAGAACGTTCGTAGCATTTTGGCAGATAAATTTTATTTTGCGCTAAATTTTGCGGACGGGCTCATGCCGATTTTTAGAAATTTTATTTTAAATTTACGTATTTTATCCTATCTTTTTCGCCTGCAAGCTCAAATCCTCGTAGTCTTAGGCGGCAGCTGTCGCATTCGCCGCAAGCCTCGTCCTCGCGCTCGTAGCAGCTCCACGTTAGCTCCAGCGGCGAGCCCGCCTCGAGCGACTTTCGCACGATGTCAGCTTTGCTTAAATTTACTAGCGGAGTGACGATGCGCAGGCTAAAGTCCTTTGAGGTGCCGGCGTTTACGGCGCTTTCTATCTTAGCGATAAAATCCGCCGTGCAGTCGGGGTAGCCCGAGCCGTCCTCCTCGACGATGCCGATATATAGCGCCTGCGCGCATTCTTTTTCGGCTAGCGCGGCGGCGATAGAGATAAAGATGCCGTTGCGAAACGGCACGTAGGTGCTAGGGGCGTCGGGCTTGGCGCCGTCCTTGCGGATGGCTAGGCTCTCGTCCGTTAGCGCGTTGCCACCGATACTTGCTATGAAACTAGCGTCTAAATTTACCTTTTTTAGCGCGCCGATACGCTCGCAGATCTGCTCAAACGCCAGCTTTTCGCGCTTCATCGTGCGCTGTCCGTAGTCAAAATGCAGCGCGATGATCTCGTAGCCTGCGCGTTTGGCGAGGACGGCGCACAGCGTGCTGTCCATGCCGCCGCTCATTATGCAAACCGCTTTTTTCACTTTTTCTCCTTTTTTAACGGCTTGTCTCGCGAGCGCTTTTCCGAGATTTCGCAAAATTTTCGCTCCGCAGGCTATATGCCTAGCGCACGCTCAATTTTGCTTCAAAACTCGAAAAATCATCTCACGATACTTCGCCTTATCGTCTTACGTTCAAATTTATAAATTTCAACCTCAAATTTGACTCACCGAGACCCGCACCCTGAAAATGTAAATTCGTTATACTCAAATTTAACTAAAACCCGCGACGCTTTGCGCCAGCAAAGCCGTGTCGCCACCTCTCACGTCGTAGGGGCTGGGGGATTGTTAAGGGGAAAGGGAGCGACTTCGTAATTCAAGCCCCTTCCCCCTTAACAAACAAAAGCTAGTTTTATTAAAATCAACCCGAATTTTCGCTAAAATCATACTCAAATTTTACTAAAGGAAAGCCAAAAATGATACTTTGCGAGGACGATTATCCGAGGATTTTGGATCAAATTTGCGACTATTTGACCGCGGGCGAGGTGGAGCTTAGCTTTGTTGACGCCGAGGAGATGAAGGAGATAAACGTCCGCCAGCGCGGCATCTACGAGACTACGGACGTGCTTAGTTTCCCGCTTGAGATGCAGCTGCACGCGCCGCTTGGCTGTATCGTGATAAACACCGAGCTAGTCGCCGCCAAAGCCGCCGAGCTAGGGCACAGCGAGGATGACGAGACGGCGCTGCTTTTTACGCACGGGTTGCTTCACGTGCTAGGCTGCGATCACGAGAGCGACGCGGGCGAGATGAGGGCCAAAGAGTGCGAGGTGATCGAGAAATTTAACCTGCCAAAGAGCCTCATCGTGCGAACGGAGGATGCGGGCGAAGAATAGACGAAATCTCGATAGCTTCGTAAAGGCGCGGGTTGTGCCGAGCGTAAAACTAAGAGCGGCGATAAAATTTGGATTATTTCATGCCTGCTACAATGCGTTTTAAGCAGCCCGTAAAATCAAATTTGCATTTCGGCGTCGTGAATCAACGCGGAGTTACGCGCTAAATTTATCCAAACAAGCTATCAAATTTACCCTCCGTCCGCACGGATATCGCCGCGTAAAAAAGACGTTTCTAGCACACGCTTTGCTGCCGCGGTTAAATTTCCTCAAATTTGCCGCGTGCAGTGGTTAGATATTTAATAATTTTGGCTAAATTTACGAAATGTTTTATCTTTTATCGTCTTTAATCATTATTTTTATGAATTACGTTTCTTACCGCGGGCTTTTTGCGGATGCCGCGCTCAGGCCGCTTGCTGTGCATAAAAGGGCGCTTGGGCTGTTTTTCCTGACGCTTGCTATTGGCGGCGTCGCGCTTGCTTTTTCGCTGCGGTTTAACTTTTTGGGGCCTAGCCTTCGTATCGCCTGCTCGCTGATGTTGGCGCTGACGTTTATTATCTTTTTGTTCGTGCTTTTTACGAACGTCGTAGCCTTCATCGCCCGTCCCGTAACCAATCGCGCGTTTAGCGAGAGCAGGCGTAAATTTTTGCGCCTTTACCTCGACGTCACGATACTTATTTTGGCGTTTAGCTACTTTTTTAAAGGTATCTTTAACGCCGTAAAATTACCCGAAGTAAAAGCCCAAGATATCGAGCTAAAGGGGTTAAAGGGTGAGCTAAAAATCGCGGTTTTAACGGATATCCATCTGGGCGATTTTTTAGGAGCGGACTTTGCGCGGGCGGTGACTAGACGCGTAAACGAGCTGGATGCCGACGCGGTCGCGATCGTGGGCGATATCGCGGATGTGAAGCCGCACCGTTTGGCCGAGTTTATCGCGCCATTTAACGAGCTAAAGAGCAAATACGGCACCTTTTACGTGCCTGGCAACCACGAGTACTATAGCGGTATCGACGGCACGATAAAAGTTATCCGAGAGACGACGAATTTTAAAATTTTAGGCAATGAAAACGCGCGAGTGGGCGGGGTAAATTTAGCCGGCGTTTATGATATCATCGGTCTTAGATTTAAGGCGTACGAGCCCGATCTGGTCGCGGCCCTGGACGGTCGCGACGTAAATTTGCCTACCGTTTTGCTCGCTCATCAGCCTAAATTTTTAAAATACATGGACGAAAGCGCGCCCGTGGATCTAGTGGTGAGTGGACACACGCACGGCGGGCAGATTTTCCCGTTTTCGCTGCTGGTAAGGCTCGATCAAAAATACGTCGCCGGGGTATACCGCGCGAACAAAAATACGCAAATTTACGTTAGCCGCGGCGCCGGATTTTGGGGGCCGCCGGTGCGCGTGATGGCGCCTAGCGAGATTTCGTTATTAAGACTAAAAGGAGTTGTATGAGGGGACTTATTTCTAGGATATTCGGGTTTGTAGCGGCGGTTAAATTTCCGAGATTTTTTCAAACATTTATCAATGAAAAATACGTAAGCGGCTTTAAAATCGACATGAGCGAGTTTAAGCAGCCAAGTGAGTACGAGAGCTTGACGGCGCTTTTTACCCGCGAGCTACAGCGTCCGCGAAATTTTGACGTTTCGCCGCAGGCTTTCATCAGTCCTAGCGACGGCACGTGCCTGGAGCGCGGAGTTAGCAAGGAGCTAAAAGCGATCAGCGTCAAGGGCCACGAGTACGGTATAGCAGAGCTTCTGGGCGATAGTATGGACCGCAGTGAGCGAGACGCCGAGCTAGAGTACGTAAATATTTATCTGAGCCCGCGCGACTATCACCGCTATCACGCGCCTTGCGATATGAGGATTTTATCCGCGCTTTACGTGCCTGGCGAGCTATATAGCGTGGCCGTTAGCGCGCTGCTAAAGGTGCCAAATCTATACGCCAAAAACGAGCGCGTGGTGCTAAAATGCGAGCTTGCAAGCGGCAAAAAGATGTGGCTGGTCTTCGTCGGCGCGCTAAACGTGGGTAAGATGAAGTTTGGCTTTGACGCGCGCATACAGACTAACGCCTGCGCCGGTAACGTCGCGCTCTACGAATACGAAAATTTAAGTGCGAAAAAGGGCGAGCAGCTAGGGATGTTTGAGCTGGGCTCCACGATCCTAATCCTTAGCGAGCAGGGCGCGGTCAAATTTGATCTAGCGGCCGAGCAAAAGCTAAAATACGGCGACAAAATAGGAACTATCAACTAAGGAGGCGCAATGGGAACGCAGCTAGTCGAACAAAACGAGCTAAAAGAGACGCTAGAGCTAAAAGAGCGCATCGAAAACAACACCGTCGTCGAGCTCTGGGAAAACAGCGAGGACTACGAGCGCCTGGCCAACGCGACGCGCAAGACCATGCGATATATCAACGACGAGCAGATAAAGAGCTTTGCCGATGCGCTAAATCAAACGAACGAAAAGATCTTAAATTTGACCTTTGAAGGCGTAAAAAAGCATCACGAAAAGAAATTTGAGCAGATCAGAAAAAAGCAGAAAATCTACGTCGTTTCAGCCTTTGCGGGCGGCGTTTTGATCGGCGCTTTGGCGGTTTGGATAGCGTTTAGGATTTTTGCGGGATAGATTTGGTTTTAGGCTCGGCCGCTTGCGATGCCTGCGCGCCGACCCGTTTTTATGCTGCGCTAAATTTGGGCGCCTGGCTTCAAATTTAAGCGCGACCGCTTGTAAAATTTGCGTATCGTTACGTGGTTGGGTCAAATTTGATCTCTGGCGGCGTTAGTAAATTTGATCTTATATTTTGGCGCGCCGACCATTAAGCTTGCATCTACTTTTTGCGCATTACGTCAAGCGCGTTTGCTTCTTAAATTTTATAAAAACTTAAAGCCTAAATTTGCTCGCCGCTAGCTTGCGTATCTGCGCCAAGACTAAATTTTTATCTTCCTCGTCGCGTGACGGATGATTTGCTGCGTGTTTTTGTTTTGTGAGCTTTGCCAGCACACGAGCAGCTCCTTTGCGGCGGCGAAATTTACCTTTAGATAGTCCGCGACGTTGTTTGCGACCGAGCGCTGCACGAAGCGCACCTCGTCCTCTTTAAGCACCTCCAGTACCGCAAAAACAGGGCTTGGGTCACTCACGAAAAGCTCCAATTTACTAGCCCACGGCAGCTTTGGTCGCAGACCCTCGGATGCGAGCCTACGTAGGTGGAAATTTGACGAGCGCGCCCACTGCGTCATGGTTTTGAGCGAGTCTTGGGGATATTTTTTGATAAAGGCGCGCACCGCGTACTCGCCCGTGCCGCGCTTCGTGATTTCCTCGATCGCGCCCATTGAGGTTTCAAAGTCGTCTATGCCGTAGATTTCGACGTATTTTGCCAGCGGCAAAGTCCAGTAAAAGCGCTTAAACATGCCCGTTTCGTTCGGGTTTTCCTCGCCCAAAATCGCGACCAAAATATCCGCCGCGCGCTTAAAATCCGGGGGCAAAAGTTCATTTAGCGCATTTGCGTGCGCCAAAATCCTTTGCGAATAACCGAGACTCGGCGTACTCTCCGCGATTTGCCCACAGTAGCTCTGCGCGTCAAATTTAGGATAAACCGCCTTTATCTTTTGCGATAAAATTTGCGCTAAATTTTCTCCGAAATATACCGCCAGTCCGCCGTTTTCCATATTTTTCCTTTGGGTAGTTTTATCTAGCCTTTAAGCAGGCATGAATCGTGAATTTGTCGCCTAAAACCAGGCGGCGTTAAATTTGCAGCCGTTACGCTCGTCAAATTTGACCGCCTGCGCAAGCAAAGCGTCAAATTTGTTGCAGTTTATGGGCTAAATTTTAAAAATTAGTCCGTAAAAGTGGCGTTAAATTTAGCAAAAACTAAAAATAACGCCCGAAGGTAAAATTATTTGCACTCGACTTGCGGCAGTTGTGCTAAAAATATCGGCATTTTTTGCTTGATTAGCGTGTAAAATTTGCTTCTATCCGCGATATTTAGAAACTTTAGCGCGTAGTGCGTGACTCTAAGCCCGCAGTTAAGGCTCTTGACGTGGATTAGATTGATCTCGTAGTTGTCAAAATCGGGGTTGCCCGCGATCGGATAGTAGATCGTGTAAGCTTGATACTCTTTATCGTTTATAGACTTAAAATCATACTCCGCTTTGCCAAACTGCCCGCTTTTTAGCGCGGTCATAAAAGTCTTTTGGTATTCGTTGATGTCGGCGTTTTCATCGACGGTGACGCTTACTAGCTTGCTCCATTTAAAGCCTACTTTTTCATTGGGTAGATAAAATTCCGCCGTTCTTGCGTTTTTTTGCTTTAAGACGAATTTTTCGCCGTCTATGGCCACTTCGTTTGGTAGATTTACGCTATCTAGCGCGCTTTTTGGTAGCTCTATCTGCGTGGTTCTAGGCTGGGTGCAGCCGCCTAAAAATAGACAAACGGCCGCAACGGCGGCAAATGAAACTTTTTTAAAACTCATGTTTTTCTCCTTTATTAGTTGATTTTTTAAACTCCATGCACTTTTTAGCTAGCCCCGCCTCGCACTCTTTTTCGTGCAGCTTTTGCGCCTTTTGGCGTAGCACGGCGGCTTGTTTTTTGTCGCTACTTTCAAGACGGCGCGCTAGATTTAGGCACCCGCGCGCATCGCCGGCTTCGCAAGCCTCGCTAAAAAGGCTATCGGCTTCGTTTTCGTCCGCTTTTACCACTTCGCCTACGCCTCTTTCGTAGATCGCGCCTAGATTCGTGCAGGCCGGTTTTAGCCCATTGTAGCAGGCGATCCCGTAAAAACTAAAGGCTTTTGCTACATCTTGCGGCGCGTTCGTGCCCTCAAAATACGCGTCCGCTAGGCTCTCGCAGGCATCCAACCGCCAAAGCAAGCAGGCCTTTTCAAAAAGCTCTAGCGCGCGCGGAACGTCCTTTTTTGCGCCGCGTCCCTGAGATAGCATCTCGCCAAGCTCGGCGCAAGAAGCTCCAAAGCCGCCTTCGCAGGCTTTCTCGTGAAATTTGACCGCCAGCTCGCTATCTTGCCGCGCTCCGCCGAGCCCCTTTGCGTAGAGCTCTCCTAGCGCCGCGCAGCCGTTTACTACGCCTCTATCGCACGCCTCTTTGCCGAGCTCGTAGGCCGACTCAAACTGCCCGCTTTGATACTGCGTCCAGCCGCCCTGTAGCTCGTCTAGACGCTCGCTGCCGCTGCATTTGTAGGCATTTGCGGCGCAGGCCTTGTCGTAGTAGGATCTAGCGGCCTTGATATCCTGCGCAAAACCCGCCTCGCCGTCCTCGTAAAACCTGCCCAAAGCTTCGCACGCTTCGTAAATTTTACCATCGCACGCAAGCGAGTAAAATTTGAGTGCGTTTTTCGAGTTTTTCGCGGCTTCGTCGTTTGCGCCCATTGCACCGTCCGCGTATATGCCGCCTAGATAGTAGCAAACTACGGCGTATCCGCGCTCGCAGGCCTTTACGTAGAGATCTAGCGCTTTGCTTTCATCCGGCGCGACGCCGCTGCCCGCTTCGTAAATTTGAGCCAGATTATAGCAGCTTAAACCAAATCCTTTTTCGCAGGCTTGCTCAAAAATCGCGGCGGCTTTAGCATGTTCGCCGCTGTTTTGGTGTAGCAAGGCTAGGCTGTCGCAGCCTCTTAGCTCGCCCGCGTCGCAAGCTTTTTGGTAAAATTTACCGGCTTTTGCGTCATCTTGCTTTACGCCTCTGCCGCTTTGGTATAAAAATCCAAGCCTTACGCATCCGCGCGCCTCGCCTGATTCGCACGCTTTTTGCCAAATTTTTGCCGCCGTTTGTTCATCGCCCGCGTCGTAGGCGGTTTGAGCTTCGTTCGTCAAATTTGCGAGGGCGAAATTTAGAGCAAGAAGCAGTAGCAAGAGCTGTTTTATCATCGCGCTCCTTTGTTAAATTTTACTAGCTTTATTTTTCTCAAATTTAACCTATTTTGTTTCTTTGTAGAGTTTGCATACTGCTGTCGATAGGTCGGTAACATCTGGGCGCGATGCCTAAGTAGTGCGACGATGCGCTAAAACTACGCAATCTTGGTGTCCTTGAATATTATTTGTGTATGGAGTAAATTTGATACAGTTACGCAAACGGCTATGATCTTTTTCAAATTTTTCCTTAAATTTAGCGCGAGTCAAATTTGAGCTACAAAACCCGCGCCGAGCCAAATTTAACCGCATCTTTAAAGACTAAAATTTTATGGAGCGGTTATTAGAGTAGCCAAGACTCCGACGCAAAAATTTATCTTGCCTGCGCTTAGGTTTGTAAATCGCGCGTCAATAAAGAAAAGGCGGTCAAATTTAGCCAAGAACCGCTCGGCTAGCAAAGCCAAATTTGACCGATTTGCGCTTAAACGTTAAATCTAAAATGCATCACGTCGCCGTCTTGAACGACGTAGTCCTTGCCTTCTAGGCGCATTTTGCCCGCCTCTTTGGCCGGGTTTTCGCCGCCGCACGCGATGTAGTCCTCGTAGCCGATGACCTCGGCTCTGATAAATCCTCGCTCAAAGTCGTTGTGGATGACGCTGGCGGCTTTTGGCGCTTTCCAGCCTTTTACGATCGTCCATGCGCGCACCTCGACGACGCCCGCGGTAAAATAGCTTATCAAATTTAGCTTCGCAAACGCCGTTTTGATGATCTTTTCTAGGCCACTCTCGTTCGTGCCTAGCGAGCTTAAAAACTCATGCGCCTCTTCGTCGCTAAGGCCTACTAGCTCCTCTTCGATCTTGGCGCAAAGCTTGATGACCTCGTGCCCCGAGCGCGCGGCAAATTCGCGAAGCGCCTGTACGTATTTGTTATCCTCCGAGATACCGTCCTCACCCACATTTGCGCCGTAGACGACCTCTTTTGCGCTGAGTAGTCTTAGTTCTTTGTTTAAATTTATAAACGCGTCGTCGTCCTTGCCGCCGAAGCTGCTCGCACTTTTGCCGTCGTTTAGGTGAGCTAGCAGCGCGTTTGCCGTCTCTAGCGCCTCTTTCGCGCCTTTTGCGTTTGCTTTGGCTTCGCGGGTTAGGCGCTCGATTTTTTTATTTAGCTGCTCGATGTCGGCGAGGATGAGCTCGGTCTCGATGATCTCGACGTCTCGCACGGGATCGACGCCGCCCTCTACGTGCGTGATGTTTTCGTCCTCAAAGCAGCGCACGATGTGCAGTATCACCTCGGTTTCGCGGATGTTTGAGAGAAATTTATTTCCCAGCCCCTCGCCAGCGCTTGCGCCCTTTACGAGTCCCGCTATATCGACGAATTCGATCGTGGAGTATTGGATTTTGTTTGGATTTACGATTTTTGCTAGCTCGCCTAGGCGCTTATCGGGCACTGGCACGACGGCTTTATTGGGCTCGATCGTGCAGAACGGATAGTTCGCGCTCTCGGCGTTTTGCGCTTTTGTTAGCGCGTTAAATGTGGTTGATTTGCCGACGTTTGGCAAGCCTACGATACCTACTGCTAGTCCCATTACAGCTCCTTTGCCATAGCGCATAGATAATAAAGATTCATTCGCACGCCCGCTCCAGTCGCGCCTGCCTGGTTATATCCCCAAGCTTTTTCGGTGTATGCGGGGCCTGCGATATCTTGGTGTATCCACTTGTCTTTAAATTCGTCTTTTATAAATTTATCTAGGAAGATGCCCGCCGTGATCGCGCCTCCGTAGCGGCTAGACGCCGTGTTGCTGACGTCTGCGATCTGGCTTTTGATCAGCTCGCGTAGGTGCGGGTTAAACTCTAAAATCGTATTTAGTTCGCCGCTTTTTGCCGCTTTTGCTTTAAATTCCGCCTTTAGCTCCTCGTTGTTGCCCATTATGCCGCTCGTGTATTCTCCAAGTCCGACCACGCAAGCGCCCGTTAGCGTCGCCATGTCGATGAGGATATCGGGCTTAAAATCCTGCGCATAGCTAAGGCAGTCGGCTAGTACCAAACGGCCCTCGGCGTCTGTGTTTCGCACCTCGATACTAACGCCGCTGCGAGAGATCAGCACGTCGTCGGGCTTATAGGCGTTGCCGCCGATCATATTTTCGGTCGCGCCTAAAATAGCATGAATTTCAAACGGCAAATTTAGCTCCGCCGCGCCTTTAATTATACCCATCGCCGCAGCTGCGCCGCTTTTGTCGGCTTTCATAGTTAGCATATAATCAGCCGGCTTTAAGCTAAGTCCGCCGCTATCGTAGGTTAGCCCTTTGCCGACGAAGATTATGCGCTTTTTCGCCTCTTTTGGCTTATAGATAAGATGGATGAGGCGAGGCGGATGGACGCTGGCTTTGTTTACTGCTAAAAATGCGTTCATCTTTTCTTTTTCGAGGAATTTTTCGTCGTAAATTTTGCAGCTTAAATTTGGATAATTTTTAGCTAGATTTTGAGCCTCTTCCGCCATCTTTTGCGGGGTGTAGATTTCAGGTATTTCGTTTACGACGTCTTTGGTGAAATTTGTCGCCGAAGCGATTATCTCGCCGTGGGCAAAGCCGTCTTGCGCATCGTTTTCGCGCACGATCTCGCCGCTAAATTCTTCGCTGCTAAAAATAATATCTTTTAGCGCGTATTTTTCTTTTTTTTCTTTGTATTTGTTAAATTCATATGCGCCTAGCAAAAAGCCCTCGGTTAGAGCCTGAAAGCTCATTTTTTGGCAGCCTGCGACGTATGAGGCTAGTTTTAGGCTTTTGACGTTTAGCGATTTTACGGCGTTATAGGCCTTTGCCGCAGCTATGCGAAGCTCGTCGTAGCCAAGCTTATTTAGCGGTACGTAGATCCTGCCGCTTTCTAGCAAAAGCAAGACGCTCTCGCCTTTGTAGTTGGCAAATTTAAACGCCTTTTCGTCTTTTATAAATTTATGTTTCAGGTTTTTATCTACGACGAAAATCAGCTCCAAATCAGCCTTGATTTCGCTTAGTTTTTTATTAGTGAGTTGAAACTGCACTTCTGTGTCTCCTATCGTTTAAAATTTTATTTTCTATGCGCCTAAAGCCGTAGAGCAATATGCCCAAAAATAGCGCTACTACCGGCACGGCGACGTACCAGTGCTCTTTTGCCTTGTGCAGGATATCGAGTATGTGTTCGCCTAAAATCCACGCAGGAATTACCGTGATCGCAGCCCAGCACCACGCGCTTATGAGATTTATGAAGGCGTATTTTTTCGCGCTATAGCCGGTTAGGCCGATACACATCGGGATGATGACGCGAAAGCCGTACATATAGCGCTGGATAAAGATGATCGGCCAGCCGTATTTTTTCAGCATTATGTGCGCGATGGCGAATTTACGGCGCTGCGTGTGAAGCTTTTTAGCGATATATTTTTTGTTGTAGCGGCCTAGATAAAAGTAAATTTGATCTCCGACGAAGCCGCCAAGACCCGCGATAAAGATGGCCGGCACTATATGCATGTGCGTCGTGTGAGCGAGGATACCGGCCATTATGAGCGCCATTTCGCCTTCCATTATGCACCATAAAAAAAGTATTATGTAGCCGTATTCGGTGAGCAGTTTTATGAAAAATTCTTCCATCTCAGATCTCTAGTATGCTGTAAATTTTAGTTAGCGGGCGTAAATTTGCGCTACCGCCAAGATCCTTTAAATCGATTAAAAAGCAGGCCTCTACGCAAACGGCGTTTGTTTGATTGATTAGCTCTACGCTTGCTTTTGCGGTTCCGCCCGTAGCGATTAGATCGTCGATTAAAAGCACCTTTGCGCCCGCTTTTTCGCCGAATGCGTCGACGTGAATTTGCACTTCGTCTACGCCGTACTCTAGGCTGTATTTTTGCGAGATCGTGATGTAAGGCAGTTTTTTAGGCTTTCTAATCGGCACGAAAGGCAGTCTCAGTCTAGCCGCCAAAGCCGCTGCGAATATAAATCCGCGCGATTCGATACCCGCGATAAAGTCGATATTAGCGTTCTCGTAGCGAGCTGCGAGGTGATCGATTAGAAAATTAAATGCCTCTTTGTTGTTTAGCAGCGTCGTGATGTCGCGAAATACTATGCCAGGTTTTGGAAAATCGTTTATGCAACGGATAGAATTTAATAAAAATTCCTTCCCCGCTTTGTCTAGTTCTTTCATTTTTTGCCTTTAAATTTGATTTATAGTAGCGCTTCGATTTTGCCCTCTAGCTCGCGGATGCGCTGGCGGAGTTTGTCGTTTTCCAGGCGGTACTGCGAGTTTCTGGTGCGAAGAGCGTTGGCATCGTTTTTGACTTTGTTTAGTTCGTCGGTGAGTATGTCGATGTTGCCAAGGCCGCGCTGGAGCTGGATTTGTAACTTGCGAATTACGACTTCGGTATCTTGGAGATTATTTTTCATAAAATCGCGCGTCGTGCGCTCTTTTTTAAGCAAGGTTTTAAAGTAAAACACCATAACGGTGAGATAGATACAAATGCAGATCAAAACTGTAAGTACGAGCCAATCGGTCATTTCTCGCCTCCTAACTTTTTCACGCGTCTTTCGTGCCTGCCGCCTGCAAATTCGGTAGCGAAAAAGGCCTTTATCATATCTACCGCGACCGCGTCGCCGATCGTTCTAGCGCCCATAGCTAGCACGTTTGCGTCGTTATGCTCGCGCGCTAGTTTTGCCGTTGTGACGTCGTGACAAAGCGCGCAGCGAACGTGCGAATGGCGGTTGGCCGCGATACTGATGCCGATACCCGTGCCGCAGATTAGTACGCCGTATTCGTTACTGCCGCGTAAATTTTGCGCTAGAAGCTCGGCAAAATCGGGATAATCAACGCTATCTTTACTATGCGTTCCTAGGTCGCATACGTCAAAACCTTCGTTTTTTAAAAGCTCGCAAATTTGCGCCTTAAAATCAAAGCCCGCGTGGTCGCTCGCGATAAAAATTTTGTCTATTTTCATGAAATTTCCATAAGCTAAAAAATGCTTAATTATAGCAAAAAAGCATTAAAGTAAAATTTCGCCGCGAGCCTTTAGGAGCGAAATTTGGGCTAAATTTTAAAATTTGCCGTTTACAAAAACATCCTCATGATCGCCACAGCATATCGTATCGGCTCGAAAAAGTAATCTTTTAGCGGCGAGATCACGATGATAACTAGCGCGATAAAACCGTATCTTTGCATGCTGTTTAGCCAGTTTGCAGCGCCGTGAAGCCCGAAAATGCGTAAAAGATACTCAAGCGCTTTCGAGCCGTCAAGAGGCGGGATAGGGTAGAGGTTAAAGAGGGCTAGGACTAAATTTACGGCGGCGAGCATGAAAACAAACTCCGCTACCGAGCTATCAAAAAACCCTTCAAAACCGATCAATTTAAACGCGCAAAACGCTAGCGCAAAAAGAGCAAGGTTGTATGCGATACCCGCAAGCGCGACGATTATAGTAGCCTTGTAGCCGCCGTTGTAAAGCACCGTGCGTAAATTTATGGGTACGGGTTTAGCCCAGCCAAACGTCACTCCCGTGCTAAGAAACATGAGTGCGGGCACGACGATAGTGCCTAGCGGATCGACGTGTTTTATAGGATTTATGCTGAGCCGCCCCAAATTTTTAGCGGTCAAGTCGCCGTATCTATACGCTGCATATCCATGCGCGATCTCGTGCCCGACGACGGAGATAACGAGCACGGCGACCAGGATCGCTACCTGAGCGAAGTCGATGTTGTCAAGGTTCATTCGATCTTATTTCCGTCGTTTTTAGCTTCGGTTCTGGCGGCTTCTAGCAGCTCGGGCGAGTTTTGTATAAAATCCACGCTCTTGCCGACTCTGTTCCATCTGATTTTGTATTCGTCGTCCCAGCTAAAATAGACAAACCAAGGCTTGCCGACGATGTTTTTGTAGGCCACGGGCCCCCAAAATCGGCTGTCGTTTGAGTGGTCGCGGTTATCGCCGATCATGAAAAACTCGCCTTCAGGGACCTGAAAATAAAATGCGTTAAACGGATAGTTGCCTACGCTGGGTAGTTCGTTTACGATAACGGGTTGCATGGCGAATTTGCTCGCGTTTAGGTAGTTTACGGCTAGTTCAAATAAATTTACCTTCTCGTCGTAGTGGATGCCGCCGAATTTATAAGGCTCTTTGACGAAAAGTTTGCCTCCTAGTTTAACGATATCTTTTTCGTCAAAATTTGCCTTTATAAACTCCTCGCCCTCGTGCGGATGCAAAAATAGCGCCTTTTCCGTAAATATCACTTCATCGCCGCCGACTGCGAAATTTCGCTTGACGTAGTGGATCTTTTCATCGTGCGGATAGCGAAAAACCACGATATCGCCGCGCTGCGGTTTGGCTCCCTCGATGAGGTGGCCGTTGCCGTTAAAATCGGGCAAAACCTTGACCTCTATCCACGGAATGCGCGGTGTCGAGATGCCGTAGCTAAATTTTTTAACGAAAAGATGATCGCCGACTAAAAGCGTGTCCTTCATCGAACCAGACGGTATCACGAAGGCCTGCGCGACAAAGAAAATCACGAGCAGGACGATGACGACCGTGCCCGTCCAGCTGTTTGAAAAATCTAAAAATTTATTAAACGCTTTTTTCAAAATTTATGCCTTTTTCACGCGGTTTTTGGCTGATTTTATGGTGTTTGACAGCAGCATCGCGATAGTCATCGGGCCTACGCCTCCCGGAACCGGAGTTATAAACGAGCATTTTGGAGCTACCTCATCAAATTTGACGTCGCCTTTTAGCTTGCCGTCGTCCATGCGGTTTATGCCTACGTCGATCACGACTGCGCCCTCTTTTACCATATCAGCCGTTACGAAATCAGCCCTACCGATAGCAGCTACGAGGATATCGGCACCCGCGCAAATTTCCTTTAAATTTCGCGTTTTGCTATGCGTCACGGTTACGGTCGCGTTGGAGTTTAGCAGTAGATTTGCCATAGGTTTGCCCACGATGTTGCTGCGTCCGATCACGACGGCGTTTTTGCCCTCTAAATTTATATCGTATGCTTTAAAAATTTCCATTATGCCTAGCGGCGTGCACGGTACGAAGCCGTCAAGTCCGCTAGCTAGCTTGCCGACGTTTATCGCGGCAAAGCCGTCCACGTCTTTTGCGGGGCTAATGGTTTCTAAAATTTTATTCGTATCTATATGCTTTGGTAGCGGCAGCTGAACTAGGATGCCGTCGATGCCGTCGTCTAAATTTAGCACGTCTATTAGCGCGATTAGCTCGCTTTGCGTCGTGGATTCGCTCAGGCGGTGCATCACGCTTTTTATCTCGCAGGCTATGCAGGCTTTTTCTTTTGCCGCGACGTAGGTTTGGCTGGCTTTATCCTCGCCCACTAGTATCACCGCAAGCGCAGGCTCTATGCCTTGATTTTTCAAATTTAGCGCCTCGTTTTTTACTCTTTCTTTCACCTGCGCGCTTACGTTTTTGCCGTCTAATATCGTCATTTTCGTCCTTTATTACTTTTTAATCGCAAAGATTGTATGATAGCTAATTTTAGATTAAATTTACGAAAAAGCGAAAGATTTTATGAAAATTTGGCTGATTTCAGGGCTACTTTGCGGTGCGGTGTTTGCGAGCGATTTTATCACAAAAAACGAATACGCAAAGATGCTCTATCAAAACCCGCGCGGCATCGGCTGCGACAAGTGTCACGGCAAGGGCGGCGAGGGCTCGCTCATATCAAAATATAGACATTTCGATAAAAAAACCAAGCAGGTCATCGACGACGAGCTAAGAGCGCCCAGGATAAATAATCTTGATTTTGAAACGTTTAAAGAGGGCGTGCTAAGCGCTAGAAGCGTGATGCCTAGTTACTTTCTAACCGACGAAGAGATAAATTTGCTTTACGAATACGTTATAAATTTCAACAAGGATAAAAAATGACTAACAAAGAAGCTTTCGGGCTGGCTAAAAAATATATCCCGGGCGGCGTAGATTCGCCCGTTCGCGCGTTTGGCAGCGTAGGCGGCGAGCCGTTTGTGGTGGACCGCGGCGAGGGCGCGTATCTAGTCGATATCGAGGGAAATCGCTATCTAGACTTTATCCAGAGCTGGGGGCCGCTCATTTTCGGGCATTGCGACCCTGATATCGAGAGCGCGGTGATAGCGACGGCTAAAAAGGGACTAAGCTTTGGCGCTCCGTCAAATTTGGAAACGAAGCTAGCCAAACTAATCTGCGACGAGTTTAAAAACGTAGAAAAGGTGCGCTTCGTAAGCTCGGGCACCGAAGCCACGATGAGCGCGATACGCGTAGCGCGGGGCTTTAGCGGCAAGGACGGACTGATAAAATTTGAAGGCTGCTACCACGGACACAGCGACGCGCTTTTGGTAAAAGCAGGTAGCGGCGCGACGACGTACGGCAATGCTTCAAGCGGCGGAGTACCCGCGGACGTTGTGAAAAACACGTATCTGGCGCGTTATAACGATATAGAAAGCGTGAGGGCGATATTTGAGGCAAATAGAGGCAAAATCGGCGCGCTGATAATCGAGCCGATCGCTGGAAATATGGGTCTAGTGCCTGCCGATAACGAGTTTTTGAGCGAGCTTAGACGTCTTTGCGACGAAAACGGCGCGGTGCTGATATTTGACGAAGTTATGAGCGGATTTCGAGCGAGCAGACACGGATCGTTCGAATTTAACGGTATCGAGGCCGATCTAGTGACGTTTGGTAAAGTTATCGGCGGCGGTTGCCCGGCGGCTGCGTTTGGCGGTAAGGCTGCTATCATGGACTGCCTAAGTCCCGAAGGCGCCGTATATCAGGCCGGTACGCTAAGCGGCAATCCCGTAGCTATGGCTGCAGGCATCGCAAGCCTAAGTAAAATTTTTGCCGACAACGAGCTTTATGACCGCCTAAATAAGCTAGCCGTGCTATTTGCTCACGGACTAAAAAGCGTCGCCGTTAAGCACGGCATCGCGCTGCAAACGACGGTGAGAGGCTCGATGTTTGGATTTTTCTTTACGGCAAACGAGGTCAAAAACTACGACGACGCGCTAAAAAGCGACGTTAAGCTTTACGCTAAATTTCACGCCAAAATGCTTAAAAAAGGCGTTTATCTAGCGCCTAGCCAGTTTGAGACGGGCTTTATCTGCGACACGATGAGCGAGGACGATATCAAATTTGCCGTTAAGGCCGCAGACGAGAGCTTTGCCGAGATAGCTGCGGAGAGCGCTAGCGAGAACGAGGAGATGCGCGAGGTAAAAGCAAGGATCGCCGATCTGGAAGAGCGTCTAAAAGAGGCTAGAAAAGAGCGCGAAGCGATACAAGAGCGCATGAAAAATAGCTGGGGATTTGCCTAATGGCAAAGATAAATTTGGGCGACGTCGTAAAGGGCGCCGAGCAGCTAAGCCTGGGCATATCTATCGTCGTAGCGCTTGCTATCGGGGCCGGGTTTGGCTACTGGGCGATGAGGGAAACGGGCTGGACGTGGACGCTTTTTGCGGGCGTCGCCGTCGGTATCGCTGCAGCCGCGCTAAACGTCAAAAAGGCCTACGACGCGCAGATAAAAAGCCTTGACGAGCTAAAAGACAAAGGTAAATTTAAACTCGCGAAAGACGACGACGAGGACGATGAGTGAATTTCAAGCTCCTTGCCGTTTACGGTGCGTTTGAGGCTTTGCTATTGCTGGGCTCGGCGGTATTCGGCCGCGCGTGGTTTTACAGCTCGCAGGTCGCGTTTGCGGGCTCGCTTTTGGTGCTGGCCGCGACATTTAGAGCATACAAAAAACGCGTAGAAAACGGAGTGCGAGACTATGACGCCTCCGCAGAGGACGACATAGACGAATGGGGCGAAAATCACGAGGAGTTTCCCGATCGTCCTGCGGAGGCTAAATTTTACAGGCATGACCCGCACCGCGAAGATGCTAAGCGTCTGGATGGGTTAAATTTAAACGACGAAAACGAGCGGGCTAAATTTGACGAGCAAAATTTAAACGACGCAGGCCAAAGCGGTGGGTCAAATTTAAGCCGGGCAAACGAGTCAAATTTAAACGAATCAAATCAAAATAACGAAACTAAGCCCTCAAAAAAGCAAAATTTCGCGCGTAATTTAAAGCAAAATTCGCCCAACTATTTTACCGCATTCGTGCCTTTTCGGCTGATCGCGTATGCGGTTTTGGTCGTCGGATTTTTAGTGCTAAAAAGGCACGACAACCTCGATATCGCCGCGTTTTTGATCGCGCTTGCGGCGATGCCTGCGGGCGCTTTGATATATGGAGTAAAAAGCAATGAGAAATAGCTCGATACTAACGATCAGATCGATGTTTGCACTATTTGTGGGGATGGCGTTTTTGTTTGTGGGAAACGGCCTCATCATCAGCTCTGCGGGCGTCGAGCTAAAAAAAATGGGCGCGGACGAGCTAGAAACGGGATTTGTCATCGCGGTATTTTTCGTTGGAGCTATGATAGCTACGATATTTTCACATAAAATCGTCTCAAAAGTCGGCCACATAAGAAGCTTTGGGATATTTGCGTCGCTTTTTGGTATCGCGGCGATGTTTCACGACCTTAGCCAAAATCTCTACTTTTGGGCCTTTTTGCGCGGGTGTTTGGGTTTTTGCTACTACTCGATTTTAATGATAATCGAAAGCTGGCTCAACGCGCGCGCTAGAAACGAAGTGCGCTCGCGAGTACTGGCATTTTACGAGATCACGTTTTACGTATGTTTTGGGCTGGGCATCCTCGTGCTATCGCTAAATTTATCCACTTCGCACGTGCTTTTGCTTAGTGCGGCGTTTATTTTGTTTTCGAGTATTCCTTTAAATTTAATCCGCATCAAAGAGCCGCCTATCCCCGAAAAAAAGAGCGTCTCGATCCCGAGGGTCTTTGCGCTCGTGCCTTTGGCGCTCATTACCAGCATCGTAGCGGGCATCCTCATAAACGGCTTTTTTACGATGGCTAGCGTTTATATCCTGCTGCAAGGATACGGCGCGAGGGAGGTTTCGTTTTTTATGACCGTCGCGATGGCGGGCGGCTTTATCGCCCACTCTCTCATCGGCGGTTTTTCGGATAAATTCGGTCGCCGCCCCGCGATAATGTGCTGCGCGGGCGTGTCGCTATTTGCGGCTATTTGTTTTTTGGCGCTTAAGCCCTCTATCTACGCACAGTACGTTTTGTCGTTTTTTTTGGGTTCTGGCGCTTTTTGCCTCTACGCGTTATCGCTTGCTCGCGCCAACGACGTTTTAAAGCACAAAAATCAAGGCATCGAAGTAGGGCGCGCCGTACTTTTTAGCTACTCTTTCGGCTCGCTTCTTTCGTCCGTGATAATGGGCGCTAGCATGCAAATTTTAGGCTTTGACGGCTTTATGTGGGTTTACGTGGCGCTGCTTGCGTTTCTCATTGCGTTTTGCTTCACGCAAAAAACCGTTCCGCTTGAAAGCAGAAGCGACTTTGAACATAGTCCCGGCACGATGGCAAATAGCTAATGAAAATCTCAAATTTGACGATATAGCCGTATGGAATCAGTAAGCAACTCAGTAAGTTCGCAAATCGCAACCCAGGCCGCAGTCAGCGGCGCTCTGCCTAAAACGGGCGGACCCGGCGGCCCAGGCGCCGGACAGACGGGTCAGGCGGGCGAAACCAAAAATCTTTTTAAAAATCAGCCCGCGCCTGCGCAAAATTTGGACTCCGAGGCCGCAGATAACGCCGTAAAGGATCTAGATAAGCTCGTAAATAAGCTTTTAAACGAGCTAAAATCAAGTCCGGCGCAGGCCAAAGAGCTAGCCGCTCAGGCAAAAAATCTGCAACTTTCGCCAAATCTCGCAAAAGACATGAAAAGCCTCGTCGCGCTTGCCGAAAACGAGCCCGATCTAAAGGAATTTGCACTCAAGCTAAAGGAGTTTTTAAAACCGGTCGCCGATCTAAAAAACGCGCCTCTAAACGAACAGATAAAAAGCTCGGGCATCATGCTAGAGGCAAATTTAAAAGAGGCGCTAAACGGCAAATTTAACCTACCCAGCGCGATAAATAAGCTGTTTGGCGATATAAAAAATCTCTCGAATCAGCAGCTTTTGGAGCAAATTTCAACACTTACTAAGGATGACAGCCTAAGTACGAACGAAAGCTTTGCTAAGCTTGATCAAATTTTACAAAACGCTAAAACCGCAGCCAAGGATACGCTAGCCGGCTCGCCTTTTAAACAGCTTTTTGAGATCGCGGATAAACTCGAAAACGCAGCTAAATTTATGGATAAACAGGCAAACGCGATGAGTAGCAGCGGACTAAGCCTAAACGAAAAAACGCTAAACAACGAGCTAAATAAAATCTCGCAGCTGCTGGCAAGCGCGGGCGAAAAAATGCAAAATTTAAACAGCGAAAAGCTAAGTCAAAACAGGGGCTTTGCTCTAAATTTGGCCGAGCTAAAAAGCGCGGTAAAAGAGCTAACGGACGAGCTTAGCGCGCTTGCAGGCTCGCAGGATAAATTTAACGATTTCGCGCAAAAAATCGTCCGAGACGGCGCGGATGGAAGCGAAGGTACGACTTTGCAAGACAAGCTGCAAAATGCGGCTAGAAAGCTAAATTTTGCCCTGCAAATCGCCGATAAAGCGGGCTTTGAAGCAAAAAATAGCTTAGATGAAGTCAGCAAGCTGATAAAACAGCAAAACATCGCTCGCGCCGAGCTTGGCGCCGTGACGCCAAAAAGTGCCGAAGAGACGGCAAAGCTGCTGCAAAACGACGTAAAAAGCGCGCTTTTAAACATACAGTCAAAGTCTCCCGACGCTAGCCCTGTAAAAGACGCCGCCTCAAAGCTGCTAGCCCAAATCGAGATGCACCAGCTAGCCTCCGCAGTAGCAGGCGGCGTGCAGACCTATCTGCCGTACGTCTGGGAGGGCGTTGAGGGCGGAAATATCAGGTTTAAACAGGGCAAAAAGCAAAAACACTACGCGCAAATCGATCTAAATTTTCAAAATTTCGGGCAAATCAATATCATGGTAGCGCTTAGCGAAAACAAATACATCGACCTTGCGATCGCGACGCAAAAAGAGGAGTTTAAGGAGCTCATCTTAAGCGGCGCGAAGGAGCTAAAAAGGGCTATCGGCGAACAGGGCTTGATAGTGTCGAATTTTAGTCTAAAAACTATGCCTAAACTGCGCCTTGGCGGCGTTTACGGCGGTCTGGATAAGCTTGATATGGGCTTTGATAAAAAGGCGTAAATTTGGCAAAAGTGCAAAAAACTAAAAAAGCCGTGGCTCTTGGCTACAACCGCCAAAAAGATAATGCCCCAAAAGTGCTGGCGACGGGTTCGGGCGAAGTGGCGAAAAATATCATAAACCTAGCCAAATCTCACGATATCCCGATCAAAGAGGACGCCGATCTGGTCGAGGTTCTAAGTAAGGTCGATCTAAACGAGGAAGTCCCGCCAAATCTCTATAAAGCAGTCGCCGAAATCTTTAGCTTTTTGTATCAAATGACGAATAAAAAGTAGGGCGCCTGCGGCAAAATAGAAGCGAGAGCAGGCTGATTGCAAGCGTAAATTTGAGCGCGAACTAGGAAATTTAAATGAAAAAGACGGTCGGGATAATAGCGATTTTAGCCTTGCCTTTGTTGATCTTATTTTCGGCTCTAGTTTTTGCTAGCGGTAACGGCTCAAAAGGCGCAAACTATCCGAAACACGCGCTAGAAAAAGCGGTAACGCACCATAAAAAAGAGCCTCATCTAAAGAAGATAAAACCGCCTGCTATCAAGTAAAATTTGGCGGAAATCTCGTAGCAAAAAGCCGTAAATTTGAAGATAAATACAATAAAACGCATAAAATTTAGATATAAACGCCGAGTTTAAAGTAAAATTTGACGACTATTCCGCCGCCGCCGCAGGCATTAAAATATCATCCAAAATTTACCGCAGCATCCAGTTATCATAAAATTATTTGCACTATTTTATGTATTTTGCCTTATAGCTAAATTTAATATAAATAAAGATAAAATAGCCGTAAAATTAACTCAAAAAACGGAATAAATTTTGAAACAAAAACTGGTCTTAGTCGGCGCCTCGACGGGCGGTCCGGGACATTTAAAAAGGCTTTTTAAAGGGCTTGAGCTAAACGGAGCTAGCGTCGTTATCGCGCAGCATATGAGCCTGGCTTTTATCCCCAGTTTTATCTCGCAGTTTGACAAGGAGTGCGCGGCGGAGGTGTTGATGCTTGGCGCGCCCACGCAGCTAAAAAGCGCGATATATATCTGCGAAAAAAACTCGGAGATAATCTCTGCTAGCCCCCTCATGGCCGGCATGTGCTCGCCGGCAAAGGAGACCACGTACAACCCCAACGTAGACGTGCTTTTTCACTCCGGCGTGCAGGCTTGTAAGTTTGCCGACGTCATGGCGATCCTGCTAACTGGCATCGGCGACGACGGCGCGCGCGGACTAAACGAGCTATACAAAGCGGGCGCTAAATGCGTCGCCGAAAACGAGGAGAGCGCGATCGTCTACGGCATGCCAAAGCGCGCGAAAGAAATCAACGCAAATTTAAGGTCGCTACCCATCGGCGGTATAAGAGCGGAACTAGAAAGGTTTTTACATGCTTGAAAATGCAAATTTGACGCCCGCTCCTAGCGATGCGGCGGGGCTGAATAAATTCGTCGAAGTCATCAAAAATATGTGCGGCGTGGACCTGGAGTCCAAAAAGGACATGATAAAGCAGCGCCTAATAAATTTCTGCCAAGCAAACCGAATTTCAAGCTTTGAAGCCCTAAGTTCAAAAGTCGTCGTAGACCGCTTTATGAGGCAAGAAATCGTAAATTTGATCACCACGAACGAGACTTATTTTTATAGAGAGTTGCCGCAGCTACAAGCCGCGATCTACTACGCCAGAGAGGAGCTTGATAGCGTGCGGATACTGTGCGCGCCGTGCTCGACGGGCGATGAGGCGTACTCGCTAGGTATGCTCGCGCACTCAAATTTGCTTGACGTAAACCGCGTGAGCATCGTGGGTATCGACATAAACTCAGAGGCTATCGATAGCTGTAAAAAGGGCGTTTATAACGAGCGCTCCTTGCACCGCTTAAACGACAATCAAAAAAATATCTACTTCACAAAACGCGACGGCAAGTACGAAATCAAGCGCGAGATGCTGCCTAGATGCGAGTTTAGCGTGGCAAATATCTTTGACGACGCGATCTTTAAGCTCGGCAAATTCGACATCATTTTCTCGCGAAATATGATGATTTATTTTAACGAGGAATTTAAGCTAAAAACGGTCGAGCGCTTTCATAAAATTTTGAGCGATCACGGCAGGCTCTACGTCGGACACGCCGATTTGGTGCCGTTTACGACGCTTTATAAAAAGCATATTTCAAACGGAACGACTTATTACGCTAAGGCCTGAGCGAGATAAATTTGAGATCAAATTCGGCTCAAATTTGCTTAAATTTGACGCGAGCGGACGGCTATGTTTTTGACCGCGGACGGTAAATTTGTGCGTTTAAATTTGCCTTGCCAAACCCGCGCCGTAGAGTAAAATTACGCTAGTTCGTCTTTATAAATTTTACGCACGAATATCCAATAAATCGCTCCGGCAAAAAATATACAGCCTATCAGCGCCGTGATCAGCGAGAGGCTAAGCCCAAGCTCAAAAAGCAAACCTATACCGCTAGAAATCACCGCCGCGACGCCCAGATAAACCATATCGTTATAGGCGATGATGCGGCCGTAAAATGCAGGATCGCACTTTTGCTGGATGAGCGTGTAGGTGTAGCTCCAAAGCGTCGAGGTAAAAAATCCCGCGCAGAAAATCCCGATAAATCCGATATAGAAGTTGAACTGAAGCGCGCTCCACGCGATGACGCCAAGCCCGTGGCCGACGTAGATATAGACTAGGTTGGAGTTTGAGACGAATTTGCTAAGCACGAGCGGGCCTATGATAAGGGCGACGGCGCGGCAGGCGTTTATATAGCCGATGATGAGCGATGCCGAGAGCAGACCCGCGTACGGATAGTCGGCTAGCAGAGCCACGAGCGCGTCGTAACTAGTCGCGCCCACCACCGCGTGTAGCATGATGAGATGCGCGATGAGGGGACTTTGTTTTACGTATTTTAGGCCGTTTTTTAGCATCTCGCGGACTTTTTCGCCGCCTTTTTTGGCACGCACAGCGATATCCGTTTTAAGCAGGACGATAAGCGCTACTGCGTAAAGAGCGCAGTCAAGCAAAAAGGCACTTTTGATCCCGAAAAAATGGATATAAATGCCAGCTAGCCCCATGCCTGCGGTGTATGAAAAGGCCCAGATGAGCGAGTGGATCTCGTTTGCGGTTTTTATCTCGTCTTTGTTTAAAATTTTGGGAAACAGGCTCATCTCGACCTGAAAATACGTTCCACCGGCCCCGACTCTGATAAATATTATCGCAAATAGCAGCCACATCAAGGAGAGTTTGTCGATAAAAACGAGCATAAAAACCGTCACCATCTCTACGACCGTGAGCGCTATTAGCATAGGTTTGGGGCTAAATTTATCCACCACGATACCGCTAAAAGGCGATAGCAGCACGCCCGGCACGAAAGCTAACGCAGCCGCCGCCGTGATAGCCCAAACGGGCGCGTCAAGCTCGATAAGTAGCGTAAAAATGCCCGTGTGCGAGAACCAAACGCCGAAATAGCAAATCAGTTGTATGAGCGAGAGGCGCGCGAAAACGGGCTGCGTTTTTAGCAGATCGATAAATTTATTCATTTTAGCTTCGGGTCAAATTTGAGCGCTAAATTCGCCGCTTAGTTGGCTTCTAGCTTTTTGTAGATGCGCTCCTGGGCGAAATTTTCTTTGATAAAGCTGTTTTGGTTGCTTATCTGGCGCAGCGTATCGCCGTTAATCTCGAAATTTAGCTTTTCGCGGTATTGATTTGTCACGCTTAGAGTGTTGCCTTCTATCTCGTATTTGCCATTTTGCAGCTCTCTTTGCGCGATCTTTTTTTGATAAACGGTGTCGATTTTAAACGTCCCGTCCGTGTTGAGCGTTAGCGTGCTTTTTGAGTTTTCGCTACATCCGTCGCAAAGTATCTTGGCCTCGTAAACTCCGATCAAATTTTCCTTATCTATTTCAGCACCACACGTTTCAAAAACCTCCGTGCCGCCGCATTTTTTGTTATTTACGGCGCTTCCGCCTGTCACACAGCCCGCAAATATCATCGCAGCCGCGGCTAAAAATAAAATATTTTTCATGATTTATCCTTAAAATTTTGGCTAATTATACTAAAAAATTTCCGCTAAAATGGCGAAATTTTAGCAAAAAGCGGCTAAAATTATGAAAAATATTTTAAGGAGTAGTTATGGAAGAGAGCATCCCGTTTATCGTATTTGCCGTGGTCGTGCTGGCCTTTGCGGTCTTGTTTTTAAAAGCCGGTATCAAGATTATCTCGCAGTCGGATATTTACATCGTCGAGCGTTTGGGTAAATTTCACAAGGTGCTTGACGGCGGATTTCACATCATCATCCCTTTTGTCGATCAGATCCGCGCCGTGATCACCGTGAGAGAGCAGCTAGTAGATATCACGAAACAGCAAGTCATCACCAAAGATAACGTAAATATCAGCGTCGACGGCATCGTGTTTTTAAAGGTCGTCGACGGCAAAATGGCTCTGTATAACGTCGATAGCTATAAGCGCGCGATCGCAAATTTGGCCATGACCACGCTAAGGGGCGAGATCGGCGCGATGAATCTCGATGACACGCTTAGCTCGCGCGACCGCCTAAACTCCGCACTACAAAGAGCGCTCGGAGACGCCGCCGATAACTGGGGCGTAAAGATCATGCGCGTCGAAATTTCCGAGATCTCCGTCCCGCACGGCATCGAAGAGGCGATGAATCTACAAATGAAAGCCGAACGCGAAAAACGCGCGATCGAGCTAAAGGCTCAGGCTGAAAAAGAGGCGCTCATCCGCAACGCCGAGGCGTTAAAACAAGAAAAAGTATTGCAAGCCGAAGCCATCGAGCGTATGGCCGATGCGAAAAAATACGAGCAAATCGCGCTAGCGACGGCTCAAAAAGAGGCGATGGATATGATAAACGAAAGCATGGCGCAAAACGCCAAAGCAGCCGAGTTCCTGCTCGCGCGCGACCGCGTAGGAGCCTTTAACGAGCTAGCTAAAAACGGCTCGAAAGATAAAATTTTAGTCCCTTACGAAGCGACCGAGCTCATCGGCTCTCTAAGCGTCTTGAAGGACTTTTTGGGCGCTAGGGCGGCGAAATGATACCCGCGTACTTGATGCTGGCTGCGGGCGTGGGGTTAATCATGCTCGAGTTTATGCTGGGCAGCTTTTTCGTGCTATTTTTCGGGCTTGGATTTTTGGCGGTCGGATTTTTGGGATTTTTCGTCGATATTGCTTGGGAGTATCAAATTTTACTTATCGCTATCATCTCGCTAGTCCTGCTTTTTGCGCTCAGAAAGCCGCTAAAGGCTAAATTTAACCAGCATGAAAGCGAAGTTAAGGATGATTTTTTAAACGAGAGCGGCGAGGGCGAGATCAGAGAGGGCATGGTTTATTTTAAAGGTACTTTGTGGCGCTACGACGGAAATTTAGCCGAAGGCGCAAAGGTGCGCGTGCTTGGCACCAAAGGCAATAAAGTCGTTTTGGAGAGGGATTAAATTTAAGCTTTTGAGGCGGCCGAGTGTTTTAAATCTAAGCCGCCTTTTGCCGCTCAAATTTAAAGATAACGATGAAACTTGCCGTAGATGCGTACTATACTGGAAACAAGGCTAAAGTCGTAGGGGTTTTGTTTGAAAACTTTAGCGACGAAAAGCCGCTCAAAATCATCTCAAAAGTAGTGGACGGCGTAGCGCCCTATGAGAGCGGAAGCTTTTATAAAAGGGAGCTACCGTGCATCGTCTCGCTTTTGCAAGACTTGGATGTGCGGGATATCTCGCTCATCGTGATCGACGGTTTCGTTTACCTTGACGACGAGGGCGGATACGGTCTGGGCGGGCATTTATACGAGTGCTTGGAGCGCAGAGTGCAGATCGTGGGCGTAGCCAAATCGCCTTTTAAAGGTAGCTGCAAATTTGTAAGAGAAATTTGCAGAGGCGGTAGCAAAAGGCCGCTTTTTGTTAGCGCGATCGGTATGGATGTAGACGAAGCGGCGCGGCTAGTAAAGGGGATGAGCGGCGAGTTTAGGATGCCTAGCTTGCTTAAAATTTTAGACGACGAGACTAAAACCGAAATTTAACTACTTTGCAGCGAAATTTAACTTGATTTTGATGCTGCCGGCAGGCGTAAATTTGAGCGAAAATGCGATCAAATTTGACCTTGACCGCATTAAATTTTAGTGTTTGTGATGAGGACAGGTGTGTGCTTCGTCGCTTGCGCAGCTTTTGTCGTGATGGGCACACTCCTTATGTTGCGCGCAGCCTTGCGCTTTTGCGTCGCATTTTGGGCACGGCTTTGATTTGGCGCAGTCGCCGCTACAGCCGAGATTTTTGTCCGCTCCGTGATTTCTGTGATGAGGACACTCTTTCATTGCACCGTGAGACTGGGCGCAGCTAGCGTTTGCCATGCCGTGATGCGGGCAGCTTGCGTCTTTTGTCTGCGTAGCGTGGCGGTACTCATGCGCGTTTTGCTCGGCGGGAGCGGGTTTGTTTGCTGCGCAGCCTGCAAAAACTAGCGCCAAAATCGCAGCTAAAACTAAATTTTTCATCTTTTCTCCTTTGGTAAAATGTCTCGCGATTTTATCAAATTTAAGCTTTATAAATCGGGTTAAATTTGAGCGGGCGACAAAATGGGTTAAATTTAAAGGTTGCGGCAAATTTGACTCTAGGTTTTATGCGATCGACTATCTGTGACAGTGCGGAGCGTCGCAGCTAGCGCCAAAAGGCTAAATTTTAGCTTGAAAGCGTCTTTTGCGGATTTTAAAATTATTTCTTTTCCTTTTTTGAGGCGCGAAACGATATCCGCAAGACGTTAAAAAACGTGAATTTATCAAAGATAAAAGCGTTTTTCGCTAAACTCGCGTAAAAAATTTAAAGGAAAAACTTGAATAGACTAAGCGTGGACGAGGCGGTAAATTTGATAGAGAACGCCGAGCTAAACGAGCTTGGAGCGATGGCTCTAACGCGCAAACGCGAGCTGCATCCACAGGGCGTCACGACATTTATCGTGGATAGAAACATCAACTACACGAATGCGTGCTGGGTGGACTGTAAATTTTGCGCGTTTTACCGCGATCATAAAGACGAGGATGCCTACGTTCTTAGCTTTGAGGAGATCGGGCAAAAGATCGAGGAGCTCATCGTTATCGGTGGGACGCAAATTTTATTTCAAGGCGGCGTACATCCGAAACTAAAAATCGAGTGGTACGAGGATCTCGTGGAGTTTATCGCGAAAAAATACCCAAGCATCACGATTCACGGATTTTCAGCGGTCGAGATTGACTATATCGCGAGGATCTCGCGCATCAGCACCAGGGAGGCGCTACGCCGTCTGCGAGAAAAAGGGCTCTACTCTATGCCAGGAGCCGGAGCCGAGATACTTAGCGACCGCGTCCGCGACATGATCGCGCCTAAAAAATGCGACGTAGAGACTTGGCTGCGCATCCACCGCGAGGCGCACGAGGAGGGGCTAAAGACGACGGCTACGATGATGTTTGGTACCGTCGAAACCACGCGCGAGATCGTGGAGCACTGGGATCATATCAGGAGCTTGCAGGATGAGACAGGCGGCTTTAGAGCGTTTATCTTGTGGAGTTTTCAGGGGCTAAACACGCGCCTAGCCGCCGAATGTCCCGAGATCAAAAAGCAAAGCTCGAATCGCTATCTGCGCCTGCTTGCGGTTTCTAGGCTGTTTTTAGACAACGTACCGAACATCCAAAGCAGCTGGGTCACGCAGGGCAGCTACATCGGGCAGTTGGCGTTGCTGTTTGGCGCAAACGACCTAGGCAGCACGATGATGGAGGAAAACGTCGTCAAGGCCGCGGGCGCTAGCTACCGTATGAATCAAGACGAGATGATACGCCTCATCAAAGACATCGGGGAAAAACCCGCCAAACGCAATACCAATTATGACATTTTAGAAAGGTTTTATTGATGAAAATCATAAATTTAAAAGCCGCAAATTTACAAATCCCTACCGTTTACGAGGCTAGCAAAACCCTGCCAGCGGTGAGCCTAAAGCTTATTTTCAAGGTTGCCGGAGCTTGTGCGGAGGAAAAAGCGGGGCTTGCTAAATTCGTCGCTAAAATTTTTGACGAAGGAACGCTAAGCAAGGGCGCGGCGGGCTTTGCCAAAGAGCTTGAAACGCGAGCGATTAGCCTTTACGCGAGCGCTGGATTTGAGACCTTTGCGTTTGAGCTAAACTGCCTAAAGGAGCACTTTTCTTTTGCGCTCGCCAAGCTAAAAGAGCTTTTAGAGGAGCCGAATTTAAGCCAAAAAAGCTTTGAGAAGGTGCGAACTCTGACTCTGGGCGAGATATCTAGCAACGAGAGCGACTACGACTATCTAGCTAGGGTCGCGCTAAACGGGCTGCTATATCCCGGTACGAATCTAGCGCGCCCAAGTATCGGCACGAAGCAAAGCGTGGAGAGTATCACGCTAGAGGACGTTAAAAATTTTATCGCTAGCAAGCTTGATCTGGCAAATTTATTCTTAGTGCTGGGCGGCGAAGTGACGCCTGGGGAGCTAAATTTAGACGAGATTTTAAGCTCGCTAAAGGCTGGCGAGCCGCGCGAGCTAAGGCTTTTAAAAACCGATGAAAAATGCGGCGAAAAAGCCATCATCAAACCTAGCGAGCAAGCCTATATCTACTTTGGCGCGCCTTTTGACGTTTCCAGCAAAGAGCGATATAAGGCCAAGGTCGCGACGTTTATTTTGGGCGAAGGCGGCTTTGGCAGTAGGCTGATGGAGGAGATCCGCGTGAAGCGAGGGCTGGCGTATTCGGCATATGCTAGGAGTGAATTTGCGCTCAGCCACTCGCAAATTTGGGGCTACCTACAAACCAAAAACGAAAGCAGGAGCGAGGCGGTCGCGGTCGTGAAAGACGAATTTGCAAAATTCGTCAAAAACGGCGTAAAGGCAGGCGAGCTAGCGCAGGCTAAAAGATTTTTGCTAGGCTCGCAGCCGCTACGTCAAGAGACGCTTTTTAACCGCTTAAACATCGCTCAGAGCGAGTTTTATAACGGCTTTAAACTAGGAAATTTTAAAGACGAGCTAGAAAAAATCTCGAAGCTAAAGCTTGCCGAGCTAAACGCGTTTATCGCGGAGCACGCAGAGATAGAAAAGCTCAGTTTTGCCGTGCTTTACAATGAAATTTGATGAAAAAGACAGAATAAATCTAAAAAAAATCGGCGTAACCACTCTGCTCGATCTAGCGTTAAAGCTTCCTAAAAGTTTCGAGGATACAAGCCTGGCCGCCGCGCCAAAAGACGGACACGTGAGCGTCGCCGTAGAGATAAAAAGCGCGTATCGCCAAGGCGGAATGCTGCATGCCGTATGCTGGTGTGAGGCGTGGGAGCAAAACGTCAAAATCGTGATTTTTAACGCCAAGCCTTGGCATCACGGCGCATTTAAGGTCGGCAAAAGCGTGTTTGTGAGCGGCAAATGCGCCTACGCCTACGGCTCGTGGCAGCTAACCAATCCCAAAATCGTCACGAAAATAAACGAAATCATACCCAAATACAAGCTCTCTCTCAGAGACGATTCGTTTAAAAATTTGGTCCAAAAATACGTAAATTTGCCCAATTTACTTGAGGCGGGACTCGCGCCTAAGGAGGCTGAGTTTTTGCTAGGCCTACACCGAGGAGACGAAAAAAGCGTGGCGATGCTGGACGCACTCGTGCGAGAAAAAGCGGGCGAAGAGGTGCTAAAATTCGTAGAAATTTACAACTACCTAAAAAAGCTAAACGCCAAAAAAACTCACTTTAAAGCGCCTAAAATCAATCTTTTTGATATCTCGGAGTGGCTTAAAAATTTGCCGTTTGCGCCGACTTCCGACCAGCTAAACGCTATCGCCGATTTGCGCGCGGACTTTAGCGGCGAGGAGGCGGTGCGGCGCGTCGTGATGGGTGATGTCGGCAGCGGCAAGACTCTTGTGATGCTAGCCGCCGCGCTTAGCGTCTATCCCGGCCCTGCGCTTATCATGGTGCCGACATCGATACTAGCCGAGCAAATTTACGCCGAGGCAGAGCGTTTGCTACCTGATTTTATGCGTGTTTTGCTTGTTAAAAGCGGCGACAAGCCCGAATTTGACGGCGTAAATCTCATTATCGGTACGCATGTTTTGCTATATCAAAGCTTGCCATCTGCTCCTTTGGTGATGATAGACGAGCAGCACCGTTTCGGCTCGAATCAACGTGAGAAAATCAATGCTCTAGCTAGCGGAGGACTTGGGCGAGACCCGCAGCTTGACGAAGCAGACGGTGAATTTGAGGTTAAATTTGATGGCGGCGAGCATGCAAATTTGACTGTAAAAGTGCCAAAAAACCGGCAAGCAAAAATAGCGGATGAGACCAAGGCTCACGTCGTGCAGTTTTCGGCGACGCCGATCCCGCGCACGCTAAGCATGATACAAAGCAGCTTCGCGGAGTTTAGTTTCCTGCGGCAAATGCCTTTTGAAAAGCACATCCATACGCAAATTTTACAAAGTGCGGATTTTGGCGAGTTACTGGCACATATCAAATCGCAAATCGCTAAAGGCAAGCAAGTCGCCGTGATATATCCACTCGTGGAGGTCAGCGAAAGCTCGAACTATCAGGGGCTAGAGGAAGCACAGGGGTTTTGGCGGGCAAATTTTGCCAACGTCTACGTAACGCACGGCAAGGACAAAGAAAAAGAGCAAGTACTGCGCGAATTTCGCGAGTGCGGCGACGTGCTACTGTCGACTACGGTGGTCGAGGTCGGTATCTCGCTGCCAAGGCTTAGCACGATCGTGATAGTGGGCGCGGAAAGGCTAGGACTAGCGAGCCTGCATCAGCTGCGCGGACGAGTAGGGCGAAACGGCGGGAGCGGATTTTGCTTTTTATTTACAAAGCTCAAAAATCCGCCGTCGCGCCTGAGGGAGTTTTGCGAGACGCTGGACGGCTTTAAGATCGCTGAGATAGACCTCAAAAATCGCCAAAGCGGCGACATCCTAAACGGCGCGTTTCAGCACGGCGCGACGTTTGAATACTACGACTACGAAGAGGAGATCACGCAAGCGGCGAAGGATAGGCTTGGGATTTAGCTAAATTTGCCGTTGAGTCGGCAAAATTTGGCTGCTTGCTTGAGTATTTCTCTGTTTATTTTTAAATTTGAAATAAAATCGGTAAAAAATTGCGTTCAGAATTTTATGATTTTTAAAATTTACTTGAAACAAATTTACAGATAGTTTTTTGGAGTGTTTTTAACCCAATTAAAGCTCCCGTGATTGCATGGTTTATTATTGCTTTTTTGCGGATTATTAAAAAGAGAATTGGCATGAAATTAAATGCTTGCGGTTGTGACTTTTTATAAAAGCTAGAGATTACTAATTTGCGCTCATATTGAAATATGGTTTTTATGCAAGGCAACTTAAAAAGCGAAGTAGTAAATTTAAAAGCGGATTGGTGACCCTTACGAGAATCGAACTCGTGTTACCAACGTGAGAGGCTGGTGTCCTAACCGCTAGACGAAAGGGCCAACAATGATAAAATAAATCGTGGTGCCCCGTGTAGGGCTCGAACCTACGACCCCATCATTAAGAGTGATATGCTCTACCAACTGAGCTAACGAGGCAAATGGCGCAGCGGACGGGGCTCGAACCCGCGACCTCCGCCGTGACAGGGCGGCATT